>JAFTZQ010000024.1 GCA_017464475.1 Paludibacteraceae bacterium | reverse complement strand
TGACCGCATCAAACTCCGCTTGTCGATGTCTCCTGTCCAATACCGCCAACAACATACAAACGACAACTAAAAGAACAAATACCCCACATGTCAACGAACATGCATACATCGAACAACATTTACTAACCCTGTCCAACTTTTGGGGGACACCTCACTCGGCACAAAACCATAGTATCGACCAAGCTTGGGCGATCTAAAAAAACACCAACCACAATGGCAAAAGCTGAATTAGACATCCTATTATCCAAACTGCAAGGCCGCCTCACGGGCGACAGCGAGTTTTATGTCACCAACCGTCACGGCAAGACGGTCATTAGTAATTATCCCCTGCACAAAAACAAGAAGAAACTCACCGCCAACCAGCGCGCCACTTTTGCGTCTTTTGGCGAGTGCTCCAAACGAGCCAAAGCGGAACTCTCCGACCCAACCCGTCTCGCTTATTGGCAAGCCCGGTACGCCGACTATAAAGCCCTCGCCGCCAAGAGCCTCAGCCGTGCGAACCGTCGTTTCTTCGGTGACAACTCCACCGCCGCCACCCAAGAAAAATTCTATTCCACCCTCCGTGGCTTCATCATCGCGCAGTTGCGAAAGGAAGCAGAATAAGCAAAGAGCATGACCAGTGACCATGATCTATGGCAAGGAATAAAACAGATAAGCCGTGCATATTCTTCCTTTGCTCCGACTGCTAGTCGGGAAAACAACAAACAAAAACTGAAAAAGAATGAAAATAACCGGGAAATATAAATTTGGCTTTGACGCATGGGCATTGGGGTTGTTCGTGTTAGTGATGATACCTAATCTCTTCTGGTTCGGTGTGCCGGCTCCAAACGACATCTTGCGAACGGTATCCGTCACACCGGTAACAGACACCATCGGGGCTGTGCTGCAAGTACTGATGATTGCAAGTCTGTGTATGGTTAAAAACAAGAATGCCGGTAAAATGCAGCTCTCGCCTCTGATTATTGGCGTGATAGCGTGTCTGGCGGCATACTATACAGGCTGGTGTCTGTTCTATTCGGGTATTGTTGGGAAGCTTGTTATCGGGCTTTTGACCCTGCCTCCGTGCATAGCCTTTGTGCTGTATGCCACAGACCGAAGGAATCTCCCATCCATACTCTTTGCCTCCGGCTTTATGCTGTGCCACGTAGTATTCGGAGTGGTAAATTATATGTAAAAAGAGGTATATATTAGAATGATAATACAGGAAAAGCGAACAAACTCTTGCATAATTAACAAAAAAAGAGTATATTTGCAGCAGATTTCTGAAAAATGAAAATAATTAAAGTTTTGGAAATGAGACTAATTGAACGTACATTATTACTAGACCTAGTTAAAAGAGGCAGAATGAAAAGAACTGTTTTTTACATATTGGTACTTGCATTATACGGATGTCAAAAGCCGTTGGCATTTCACGAGGCGGTACAAAAGGCTGATTCGTGCTATATGGCACAAGACTACAAGCAGGCTAACAGTTATTACAAACAAGCTTTCAATGCCTCCGATGCAGCACCACAGGACTATCACTATTCCAATGCAGCCGCAATCGCAGCTATGGCAGGTGATGAGCAAACTGCATTCATGCGCCTCAACCAATTGATTAGCAACGACAAAGAATGGTACACTTCCAACTTTGCGGAGAATCCGGACTTTCTGCCATTACATCAATTCCCCGAATGGCAAGTGCTGAAAGACACGGTTCAATCCCGACAAGAGCGCATAGAGAAAGATTATAATCATGAATTGATTGCACGCCTGCGAACCATCTTCTTGCGCGACCAAGAACCGAGACACGCGTTCTTGTTTGCTTGTCAGACGAAGCCGGATAATCCAGTCCTACGTGATTCACTCATCCACGCTATGCAACAAGCAGACGAGGCCAATCTGCAAGAAATCCGGGACATCTTTGACACGTACGGTTTTCCGTCTAAAACAATAGTAGGCTCGGCGAACTCTGTTATATGGCTTGTAGTCCAGCATAGCGATCTCGATACGCAAAAAGAGTTCTATCCATTCTTGCGCGAAGCGGCAGAACAAGGCGAACTGAGCATGGAGGATATGGCTTTGTTGGAAGATCGTATCGCCCTGTTTGAAGGCAAGCCGCAGCGGTACGGATCGCAGATTGTAGAAGATTCAACAGGAGAGCGAGTGATCTACACTTTGCTCAATACTGATAGTGTGAATATCTGGCGTAGCGCAGCAGGTATGCCTCCGTTGGAAGAATATGCAAAACAGATGAACGCTAAATGGAATAAATGATTTTATAGGAAAAGCGTGCAAACTCTTGTATAATTAGCAAAAAAACAGTACCTTTGCAGCGGATTTCTAAAAAATGAAAATAATTAAAGTTTTGGAAATGAAACTGATTGAACGTACATTATTACAGGATCAATTAAAAGAGGCAAAAGGTACTTTGGATTTGAAAATCATCATCGCCCAACTGCGGAAAGAAGCATAGATCAGGATGATTTTATGGAAAAAGCGTGCAAACTCTTGCATAATTAACAAAAAAAGAGTACCTTTGTAGCGGGTTTGACTTTCCAAATTGTAAAAAATGTGATTTTGGGAAGTATTGCCCGCACTCGCGTACCGAAATACGATTACCAAGGTATTCAAATCATCGATTTGGCAGAGTGGCTGCTTGATAGATGAATTATTCTTTTCCTGCTAACTATGCCCTAAATGGATAAATTATATTTATTAAGATAAACAGTTGTATATTATGCCAAAGTTTTCTATAGGAGATATTGTTAGAGAGGTTGTTTCTAATAAACGAGGACAAATTGTTTCTGTTGGTCAACCGAGCCGAGGTCGTCAGACTTATGATATTAGGTTTGATGGCTCAGCCAATGCAGAAACGATTTTGGAGTCATTCCTTTTGGAAGACTTTGATATTAGCAACCCTTTTGACAGAATAAAGAAACATAAATTTGGTTCTTATGATGACTTTGCTCGCATCAATACGTCTTATAAAATAGAGAATTCAAGTAATAGTACAATTGCATCCTTAAAAGCATCAAAAACTTTATTCAAAGCATATCAATTTAAGCCGCTACTCAAATTCTTAAACTCAGAAAATCGTCGCTTATTAGTTGCAGACGAAGTCGGTCTTGGTAAAACTATTGAAGCCGGACATATCATGCTTGAAATGTTGGCACGAAAAGAGTTGCGCAATGTATTGATTATTTGCCCTAAATCATTGAGATTGAAATGGAAAAACGAAATGGACGAGAAGTTCAATCTCAAGTTTAAGATTTATGAGAATGCGAAGGACTTTCTTAGTGACATCCGCATGCGTAATGGTTCATTCCGTGGCATTATCAACTACGAAAGGGTTCAAGCACCACGTAAAGACGACAAGAAGAAACAAGAAGATCCTAATTCATTTCTAAATATCATCGTTCATTCTGCAATTACTTTTAGCCTTGTACTTTGCGATGAGGCACACAAAGTTCGTAATGCTTCTACAGCAACCCATAGAGGTGTGGAACTTATTGCAGCGCAAGCGAGATCCATGGTCATGCTAACGGCTACACCAATTATGATCAGCGATGAAAACCTATATAATTTGCTGCACATATTAGCACCAGTACAATTTGACAATGATATTGAGTTTCATAATAGTCTATCACTGAATCAGCCTTTTCTACAAACATTACGAGAACTGAGGACTGCACGTCCATTAAGAGATATTTGCGCCGATTTATCCAATGCTGAAATTGCGCTTCAATATCGATTCTATAATGAAGATAACGGATCAGAGTTTTACAGACCACAAATTGTAAAGATTTCTGATTACTATGCGGACAACCCATTGTATCAACGTTGTGTTGAAACAATGAAGAGTGGCGATGACAACCTAACCATCAGAGCTAAGTTACAATTCGACATTACATCAATGAGCGAATTGAATAATATATTTTCAAGGACAAGGCGAAGAGAAATCACAACAGATTGGACTCAAGCAGAGCGACATCCTTTTCCTATATCAGTAGAACTAAATCCCAAGGAGCGCGAGGTATTCGATGATGTAATTGAACAATATATTGAAGATAATTCATATATTGATGAATGGGGAGAAGAAAAACTAAATGCAGGTGCTTCACTTGGTCTTGTTACTAAGAAGCGTCAGGTCGCGAGTAGTGTTTATGCATATCTTAATGACGACGATGACTTGGATAAAGGCATAGACCGCTATGCTGACTGTGAAGATGCCAAGGTCTCGTTATTACTTAATATTTTAGATGAGGTATTAGGTTCTAACGGAGAACAGAAAATCATTTTATTTGCCATCTTCAAAAAAACATTAAAGTATCTGCGTATCCGTTTAGGAAGAGCAGGATATAAGTGTGCAATGATATTGGGTGGTATGGAAAACCGCGATGAAGAATTGGCAAGATTTAAGCACGACCCCAAAATTCAAATATTACTCTCCTCTGAAGTTGGAAGTGAAGGTCTTGACCTACAATTTTGCCATTCAATGGTGAACTACGACCTCCCTTGGAACCCGATGGTAGTCGAGCAGCGTATCGGTCGTATTGATCGTTTCGGGCAACAAAGTCCGATAGTAAAGATTTACAATTTGGTAGTGCATAACTCCATTCAAGAAGATATATATCAACGCTTATTGATGCGTATCGGTATCTTCACGGAGTCCATAGGAGACTTGGAAGCCATCTTAGATGCCAGTTATGCAGGAACAACTGATACGATTCAGTCTGCATATACCAAATTGGAAAAAGATCTATTTTGTAATAATCTGTCTGCCACAGAAAGACAGCGCAAAATTGATGATATAGCACAAGCCATTGAAAATGAGAAACAGCAAATTAAGAAAATCGAAGAGAACCAGACCAACACACTAACTATTGACACATATTTTCAGAATGAGGTGAATCGTATCCTTACCACCCATTCGTATTTGACCGATAACGAGTTGTTGTCGTACGTAGTTTTACTAATCCACAAAAGACTTCCAGCATGTGCTCTTGAAAGTATTGGGAATGGCACGTACAAGTTCTGCTTGCCAAAAGCCAATGTCGGATGTTTGAAGAATTTTTTGGCTCAATATGTGCCTTCTGATGATGAATCACAATACCAATTCTCTGTGTTCAAAACAAAAACTATGGAGAAGTCTGAGTTCTTAATTACTTTCAAGCAAGAAGTGGCATATGAGAATCCCGAGATTATTTTTGTTAACATTCATCATCCAATTATTCAAGCAGCACTGCAATATTTCAACATAGAAAAAAATCCGAACGATATTACTTTCGTGTTTGATATTGACAAACAATACCTTCCTGTACAATTAATGGAACAATCATATTTCCTTGCTATCTATTCCATAGAGACCAGCTACGTTGTTCAGGGAGCACTCAAGGAAACATCGACACAATATCCGATTTTATACGATTGGAAGAATGATATGGTTATTGCCGATGAAAATATAGTTTTCAAGATGCTTGGTCAAAGTCAAGTATACGGCAGTTATCGCAATATAGCAAACCTACCTGATTACAATGACGAGCATATTGAAAATTTGAAATATGCCTTGCTTGAGAATGTATCGAAATACGCTCAAGAGCGCAAGCAAGACTTGGAAGTGAATCTGCGAAGCCAGCAGAATATCAAGCTTTCTCAAATGGAAAAGTTTCACCAATTCCAAGAAATGGCTCGCTTAGAGAACCAGTTGAGGCGTGCTCAAGATGCTTATACTTACGCATGGTCAGATGAAGAAAGAAAAAACGCTGAGCAGCGTATAAAGGCAACAGAGACACGTATGCAAAATGTAGAACAAGAGTATCAAGAGAAACGAGCCATTCTGCTTCGTGATTTTGAGCTCAAAGTTAGTTATAAATTAGTTTCGATTAACCTAATCAATATCAAATAATAATATGGTTGTTGGATTTGACTTTGGAACTCATCAAACAAAGGTATGCATAGAGGATCGCTCAGACCCTCAGCGTCCAGTATATAAATTTTGGAAATTCAAAACACCGGATGGGGAGTCATATACTTTGCCTTCGGTTGTTCAGATAAACAATGACGATACTTTGACGTATGGACATGTTAATAAATCATGTGTCGGAGAAATCGGCGTGGATGCAGGAGCAGAACCTCAGATGCCAAATTTGCGAGAGCCTGTCATGGTATTTTCTGAGCCTAAGCCAAAATTGAAATTACCAGAGAAACCTAAGCCTCAAAAACAAGATTGGAAGGATGTACTAAAGGCGTGGGCTGGTGGAAAGAACTCACAAGAACAAGAATGGGAAAAAGCCTGTAAGGAAGCGCAATTGGACTACGATCAAGATTTGCGAATATGGAAAATTAAATATGAGAAGGCTCAAAAGAAATTTGAGCAAGAGTATGCTTTGTATGAACAAGCCATGCGGAAATATGAGGAAGAACATAGAGAGTGGGAGTATAAAGCGACACATAAAGTACCGGCTATTTTCCGCTATTTCAAACAAGCTACATTCTCAAATGCCATTCGATGGAATGATAGCATAGATAAAGACTTATTATCTATCTGGTACATCGCTAATATCTTATTTGATTTAGAAGCAGAATATGGTCAGACTTTTAGCGTTCAGTTGGGATTTCCTACAGATGCCAAGAGATTATTCACTCGAAGAAATCATGCATACCGCTTGATTTTATCTGCATATTATTTGGTGGAAGATGTATTTCATGGAGATAAAGATGCTTTCCTCTTATCTACCTATCAAGAATTAACTGAATTAACGGAAATAATTCACCCATCAGAGGAGAAAGCGAAAGAGTATGGTATTTTGGCTTTACCGGAAGCCTATGCAAACCTAGTGACTGTTACTGCCAAAAAGCAAATTGAAAAAGGTATTAGTTTTGTCGTTGATATTGGAGGAGGTACTACAGATATTTCGCTGTTCAATATAGACGAAGACGATGCCCCTCACATATACGGTTATACTTCAATTGATAAGGGTATTAATTATATCGTAGAGACTTCGGCTAAGCACCTTGATATATGGAGACAAAATTCGTTAAATGATATTCCAGAGTGTGATCGTGCTATGGCTGTAGATTCTCTGATTAAGGAAGTTAGAAATTCATGCAAGATGATAATTCACGATATTCTCAAAGCATTTGACAAGGTTGATTTATCAAAGATTGCGATATATGAAGCTCTGGAAAATAGAATTGTGGTCTATAGCGGTGGCGGTTCCACTTATGATTTCCTTTGCCAGGAGATACATCAATTTACTGATATAAGACGCATGGACAAACGTATATGGAATGGCTTCTATTTAGAGAAAGCAGACGAGGTGTTATCATTGGCTCCTATTCTTTCTACTGCACTGGGTTTGTCTGTACAAAGAGAAGAAGGTGACAATATTAAAATTTCCGATTTACATGAAATCTTCGCGCACCTTCCAAAGAAAGGCGATGCACCTGAATTGATTTGGGGACGTAGGCCAGAAGATATGTATGGTTTAGCGGATGATTAAGTTATAATATACTATGACTGCACAAAATAACAAAATGAAAAGAACCATATTTTACATATTAGCCTTTGCCCTCTGCTCCTGCGCGGTACAAAGGCCAACCACAAGCGAGGAATTCGCAAAAGACGTGCAAAAGGACCTTCCCTTCAAGGTAAGCGATCTGAAGGCGGTTAGCAACCACGACAACACCTATTCCTTCCGCAGCGATGCCTATATCAGCCTGCTTCCGGACTATGAGGTGGACAGCGAAGGAGCAAGCATGATCTACCAGACTACTTTTGCCCCGACCCACCACACACAGCCGTCCAGCGTCATCTGGCGCAACATCGTCATCAACCGCAAAGCGAAGCGTGTCCTCTGTATCGACCGCCTCGTCCAAAACGGCAGGACTTTCGGCTATGTCTATGTGCTGCAATCGGAGACGGCGCGTTACAGTGACTCCGGCACCTTCCATTGGGATGTGAGCAACCCCAAACTGCTGCTCAACGTGAGCGACGCCATCGAAGGCATGAGCGAACTCTCCATAACTACCCTGAATACGTTAACAAAATGAACATCGAAGATTACAGAGACTACTGCCTCTCGCTGGGCGCAGATGTAGAGGAAAAACTGCCGTTCACCATGTTCAAGAGCGGCGAGAACGTGTTGGTTTTCTATGTCTGCGGACACATGTTCGCGTTCTTCGACTGCGCCGATTACTCCGTCGTGACACTCAAATGCCAGCCCGAGCGGATAGACGAACTGAAAGCGCAATACGACTGCATCGGCAAGCCCTATAACGAATCCGCCAAATATTGGCTGGGCATTGATCCGCGTACTGCGCCGGACACCTTGCTCCGCGACCTCACCCGCAACTCTTACGAGATTGTCAAATCCAAATATAGCAAAAAGAAATAACCCAATACAATATGACCTATTCAGAATTCAAAGAACGGGCAAAGCAGTTCTTCCGCGAGCAACTGAGTGTGACGGATTACATCGATGTACTTGCCGCCAGCGCGAACATTCGCAGCAATATTCCTTTCCGCGGACCGAACATCTACATCCTCTTTGTGGCGATCGTCATTGCTTCGGTCGGTTTGAATGTCAACTCCATTCCGGTGATCATCGGCGCCATGCTTATCTCGCCGCTGATGAGTCCTATTATCGGTTTCGGCATGGGCTTGGGAACCAACGACACAGACCTGCTGCTCCAGTCGCTCAAGAACCTCGGAATCATGTTCGCTATCAGCCTTCTGGCATCGACGCTCTATTTCATGGTAACGCCTCTGGAGACGGACAATCCCACAGAACTGTTAGCGCGCACCAACCCTTCCGTATATGATGTGCTCATCGCTTTCTTCGGAGGTATTGCCGGCATCTTGGAACTCTCGCGCAAAGAGAAAGGAACAGTCCTTTCCGGCGTGGCGATCGCTACCGCGCTCATGCCGCCGCTCTGTACGGTCGGTTACGGGATCGCCAGCCTCAACTGGCAATACGCAGCAGGAGCGCTCTATCTGTTCTTCATCAACTGTATCTTCATCGCCTTGGCTACTTTCCTGGCGGTCAAGTACTTGCGTTTTCCTGTGGTGGAAGAGAAAGACGGAACCTCGCGCCGGAGAATCATCTCGTACGTTTTGTTGATTCTCGTTGTGTTGGTGCCCAGTTTCTTCACGGCATACAGTATCGTCCGCGAGAACCGCTTCACTACCGAAGCACGGCATTTTGTGAAGGAGAACCAAGCCGTCGGAGGTACATATATCTATGATTATAGCACGGACATGTCCGTCAAACCTTATACGCTCACGCTGCGTCTGGCAGGCGAAGCCCTAAGCCCTGAGTCTCGCGCACAACTCTATACGAACGCAGAGAAACACGGGATCTCGCACGCACAGATACTCTTTCAGGAAGATGCCACTATCGAAGTCCGCCGCTTGAACGAGACGGAGGTCATGCGAGACTGGCTGGCGTCCACCGAGCAGCAACTGCGTCAGCGCGATGATTCGATTAAGGCGCTCCGGCAACAACTGGAGGCCTATGAAGCGCTGGTTCTGCCGACGGAGCAGATCAGTAACGAACTGCGCGCACAATGGTCGTCCATAGACCGAATCACCCTTGCTAGAGCAGACTCCACCGTACTGCTGGTCATCTCCGAGAAACCGACTGCGCACCATAAGCAAGAGATGCTCCGCCCGGAAGACCTCGCGCGTATGGAGCAGTGGCTTGCCATCCGCCTGAATGTCCCGTCCGTACAAGTGATTAAAACAAACTAATATATGAGACGCTTATTAGACAAGACACTACTGAACGACCACGTTATTCTGGTGGTCATACTCATCAATTCAGTGGTCATTTACATGCAGGAATCGGGGCTCAACCATCCGCTGTTATTAGGGATAGACATAGCCTGCACGGTCATTTTTCTGTTGGAGATGATTGCTAAACAGGTGTGTTTCGGCGCAAAGAAATATTGGCACGACGGATGGAACAGGCTGGACGGGATGTTAGTCATCCTGTCGCTGCCATCGCTGGTGGTGCCGTTCCTCGATATTACTACCTTCAATTTCTCAGCCATCCTTACGCTGCGGCTCTTGCGCGTGATACGATTCCTGCGCCTGTTCCATTTCTTCCCGAACATAGCGCAGATAGGCGCCGGACTCAAGCGCGCATTGCGTGACTCGGGCGTAGTGCTGTTCGGTTTCGGAGTGCTCTTAGTGCTGTTCGGGCTGATCAACTGCAGCTTGTACCGAGAAGTGGCTCCTGACTATTTCGCCACACCTATACGCTCTATCTATTCGGTTTTCAGAGTATTTACCGTCGAAGGATGGTATGAGATACCCGACGCTATAGCTGCTGCTACATCGCCGTTTGTCGGAAGAATAACAAGGCTCTATTTCTGTTTGCTGCTCGCAGCCTTCGGTATTCTCGGCTTGTCGTTCATCAACTCGGTGTTCGTGGATGCCATGGTGGCTGACAATAACGACGACCTCAAAACGCAGTTAGACCGAATGGAGAAACAGCAGACACGTCTGGAACAGGATATCAAAGAACTGAAAGAAAAAATAACGAACCCTTAAAACTCAGAAGATATAACATGGAGATAGTTGATCTGCTGGAATATAGTGACCGCAAGCAGCTGCGCGAATGGTTGCTTACCCACCACAGGCAAGCCAAACAATGCTGGGTGGCAATCTATCGCGGAAAGCAAAAACCCGATGGCGACTGCCTGCCTTATCTGGAGGTCGTGGAAGAGGCGCTATGTTTCGGCTGGATTGACAGCACGCTGAAACGGATCGGCGACGGGCGGTTGGCGCAGCGTCTCTCACCTCGCCGCAAAGGTAGTCATTGGACGGAACTGAATGTCCAACGCTGCCATAGTCTGATAGAAAGAGGATTGATGACGGAGGCCGGCTTGCAAGCTATGCCCAAAACAAAAATATGAACATCGAAGATTACAGAGATTACTGCCTCTCGCTGGGCGCGGATGTAGAGGAGAAACTGCCGTTCACCATGTTCAAGAGCGGCGAGAACGTGCTCGTTTTCTATGTCTGCGGACACATGTTTGCCTTCTTCGACTGCGCCGATTACTCGGTCGTGACGCTCAAATGCCAGCCCGAACGGATAGACGAGCTGAAGGCGCAATACGATTGCATCGACGCCCCCTACAACGAATCCGCCAAATACTGGTTGGGCATTGATCCCCATACCGCTCCGGACTCCTTGCTGCGCGAACTGACGAAGAACTCCTACGAGATTGTTAAAGCCAAATACACCAAGAAAAAATGAAAAAGATTCTATATCTGACAGATTTGAACTACGAGGCAAAGGGACGCACCTATTGCGACGAGGACATCTTTATCACCGGCCAACTGCGGGAGACGTTTGATGTTGCGCTATGCCACCCTATGAACGCTGCGGCTTTTGAGAAAGACGCTGATTTGGTCGTCTTCCGAAACACAGGCGGCGTGAGCGGTTTCCCGGACACGTATCGGGCTTTTGTGGCACGTGCAAAGGCAAATAACCTGAAGGTCTATAACGAACTGACGGGAAAAGCAGACATGCAGGGCAAGCAGTACTTGCTGAATCTGACGGAAGCCGGTTATCCGGTTATTCCCACCGTGGACAGAAAAGCCGACCTGCACCGCCTGCCGGAAACAGATACATATGTCATCAAACCCAAAGACGGAGCCGACTCCATCGGACTGGAGTTTCTCTCGCGCGGGGAACTGCAAGAGCGGACGATAGAGGATGGCACAATGCTTATTCAGCCGAAGATAAACTTCCTTTACGAACTGTCCTTCTATTTCGTGGACGATAAACTGGAATACGCCCTCTATGCGCCGGATAAGTCCAAACGGTGGGAACTCAAACCATACAACTATACAGCAGAGGACATCGCGTTTGCAGAGTGTTTCATCCGCTGGAATGGTATCCGCCATGGCATCCAGCGGGTAGATGCCTGTCGCACGCAGACAGGTGAGCTGCTACTGGTGGAGTTGGAAGACCTGAATCCGTATCTGTCCCTCTTGCTGCTGGACGGACCCACACGCAATACGTTCATGACAGATTTTATTGCAGCACTCCACCAAAGCATTGAATGTTGATGCGTATATTATAGGACAAATAACACTTAAAAGCACATACAACTATGCAAATCAAAGCCATTAAGTTCCGCAAAGACGGATTCTACTCACAGCCGTTCGCCTTCGGTGGCGAAGAAGGCAAAGACCAGTTCAACCTCAATATCCGCTATCGCGGCAGTCTCCAAAACTACCTGATTGACACCGGCAAGGACGTCATTCTGGTGGACACAGGTCTTCCTGCCGGCACGCCGGAAGAGGTGCCCAATGAGCAATCACTCATCTATACGGGCAAGGACATCTGTTCGTACATGGACGCACTCAAAGCACTGGGCTACCAACCCGAACAAGTAACCAAGATCCTCTTGACCCACCGTCATGCAGACCACTCCGGAGAACTGCGTTCGTTCCCCAATGCGCAAATCTTCGTAAACGCAGACGAACTGAGTGCCCCAGAACTGCACGGACTGACAAACCTGGTGCCTGTCCGTTTCACCGACGGCGCATATTATAATTTCCCCGAGAGCCAGAATATCTGCGACGGCATCTATTTCATCAAAGCGAAAGGTCACACCAACGGCAACAGCCTCATCATCGCCGAGAACGAAGGACTGTTCTATATGTTCCAAGGCGACATCACTTACGTGGACGAAGCGCTCTATGAGAACAAACTGTCTGTCGTCTATGACGACCTGACGGCAGCCCGTGAGACGATGGACCGCGTGCGGGAGTTCGTTCAAAACCATCCTACGGTCTATATGGGTACGCACACACCGCAGGGTTATGAGAACCTCGAAGCCAAACGTGTCATCGACCTCAACAACCCCGTTCCGACGGTCTTTGCCGAAGTGGACTTCTCCAACCAAGAGGGCAGCGGCAAATACGTATGTTCCATCTGCGGCTATGTCTATGACCCTGCTGAACACGACGGTGTAGCCTTCGAAGACCTGCCCGATGACTGGAAATGCCCCCGTTGCAAACAGCCCAAATCCAAATTCAACAAGGCGTAATATAAGCTGCATACAAAAATGACCGAATACGAAAAAATGCTTCATAACCTGCCGTACGACTATACGGACGAGGAAGTTCAGGCGAATATCCTGCGGGCGTATTATGCCATGCGGGACCTCAACCAGTGCGGTGCATGGGACATGGACGAACTGCATCGCTGCATCCACGCGCTCATCCCTGATGCGCACCCGTCAGTGATCATCTGCCCGCCTTTCCGTTGCGACCACGGTAATCGTATCTCCATCGGCGAAGGTTCGATGGTCAATTTCAACGGCGTCTTCCTGGACGGCGGAGGTATCACCATCGGTGCCCACACGCTCATCGGACCGAACTGCCAACTGCTGACGCCCGACCATCCGCATGACTATATGGAGCGCCGGCAGACCATAGAAACCGGAAAACCGATCCGTATAGGCGATGACTGCTGGTTGGGTGGGGGAGTGATCGTCTGTCCGGGTGTGACTATCGGCAACCGCGTCATCGTCGGTGCCGGTTCGGTCGTCACCCACGACATCCCCGATGATGTAGTAGTCGCCGGCAACCCTGCCAAAATAATCAAAAAAAATGAATAGCGTACGGGATTATTTATTGAGCTTGCAGCAGCGGAACAGCGGCACATCCGGGCAGTACGAAATAAGTTCGTGTCCGCAGCTGATTGAGCGCATCCAACAATTAGGTTTCCTGCCGCTGCTGGACAGCGGCATTGACGGTTACTGCGCGGAGGAGATGATGGCGCCGGACTACCACTATGTGCAGTTTGACGACGGCTCGTGGGAATGGCCGTTGTGGACGTGGAAAGGACCTGCCATCACCGAAGGCAACTGCGTCTATGGCAAGTTCTTCGGCGGCAAAGCAGGCTTCATCAGCCGCGAGTGGTGGCGCGATTTCTATAACTACCGCCGCTCTATCTATCCCCAGCCGGAGATCGGCTCCGTAGAAGAAGCCATCCTCACCACGCTCCGCGAACAGGGCAGTGCCGTTGCGCGGGACCTGCGTGCCGCCTGCGGCATGACCGGACCGAAGATGCGCAGCCGATTTGATGCCTATGTCAACAGACTGCAGATGGGCTGTTATATCGTCACCGAAGACTTCGTCTATCCGCGTGACAAGCACGGCAAAGAGTACGGTTTCGGTTGGCAGTTACTCAATACGCCGGAGAATCTGTTAGGTCGCGAAGCGTGTCTGCCTTATGCCGACGAGACACACACCGCCCTCCGCACGCCGCAAGAATCGTACGAACGCATCCTCGCCCATCTGCGGGAGATCCTACCGGAAGCGACAGACAAACAACTGAACAAACTGATTAAATAATAGTTACTTTTAGCCCCCTCCACCGACCGATGACCGACTCACAACCGAGCGATGACCGACACACAAAATCGCCAGAAAAACGCACACTCAAAAACGATTTTTACCCAAATACTTGCATATGTCGAAAAAAAGCAGTAATTTTGCAAGCAAAATTGAAAGGAAGAAATGTCGTTAACTCTTGAAGACATACAACAACTGCCCGAAGGACAAACTTTCGATTGCAAGAGTATTCAGGTCAGCGCAAAAGCTCTGGCTGTTCCCATTGTGGCGATGGCTAATGCGGATGGCGGAATACTGGCAGTTGGTGTCTCTGATACGAATCGGCGCATTGAGGGTATTGACCAAGAGGCAAAGCACCTCAATGACTTGTTGTGTGTGCCGATGGATCTCTGTGTGCCTTCTGTCCCTGTCTCTTTTTCCTATTTGCCTTGTACGGACGAACACGGGCGAGCCAACCGGATTCTGCTTATTCAAGTGCCTGCTAGCAGTCGTCTGCATGCTACGCAGAACGATGAGTGTTATATGCGTGTCGGAGATAAGAGCAAGAAACTGAATTTTGAAGAGCGGTTGCAACTGATGTCTGACAAAGGCGAACGCAATTTTGAGGATGAGCCTTTAGCTGATGCCACTATTGAGGATGTCAATATGGAAGCCGTTGCTGATTTCGTGCGAACTATCGGGTATGGCAAGTCTCCCTTGGAGTATTTGCGTGAGAATAACAATTTTATTACTACAAAGGACGGCAAAGAACGAATCAGCAAGGCGTGCATCTTACTCTTCGGAAAATATCCGCAACGTTTTTTCCAACGTGCCCGTACCCGGTTTATTCGCTATAATGGTACAGAGGAAAAGTTCGGTCGTGAGATGAATGTCATAAAAGACGTGACATTTGAAGGTACCATCTTGGATCAAGTGCGGCGTACGATAGATTATCTGGAGACGCAAGTGCGTGAGTATTCGTTCTTGGGAGAACACGGACAATTTGTGACCAAGCGCAACTATTCTAAATTTGCGATACAAGAGTTGGTCGTCAATTCTGTTTGTCATCGGGATTATAGTATAGCCGGCACAGAGATTCAGATCAAGATGTTCGACAACCGTATTGTCTTTGAGACGCCGGGACGTCTGCCGGGTTTGGTACGACCGGAGAATATCCGCCACACCCATTTCTCCCGAAATCCGAAGATTGCCTTGTTTCTGAAGGCATATAAGTTTGTTAAGGAGTTTGGAGAAGGTATTGATCGTATCTGTACGGAGTTGGAGCAAACCGGAACACCCTTACTGAATTTTAATCCTAATTATTTCATTCTCCAAACGACTCTCTTTGAAGAAATCATTACGCCCGAAAGTGCAGTAAAAGAAAGTGATGCTCCAGTTACTGATCAAACGGGACATCAAATAAGACATGCAAGTAGGGAGAATACCATCGTAGAAAACATCGTAGAAAACATCGTAGAAAACTTATCTACGATGCGTGCAAAAATTGTACGATATATATGGAAGAATCCGAACGCAACGGCTGATTCGATAGCTAATGAAGTCGGAATAGCACCACGTAATGTGCAAGTACACCTCAAGAATTTGCAGGAACAAGGCATCATCCGCCGTGTCGGACCGGATAAAGGCGGTCATTGGGAGATAATAACAAAATAGTATATGCACGTAGTATAATAATCTCTTGTTTCTGCAGAAATAAAGGAGCAGAAGAAAACAATATAACAAAAACAAACATAGAAACAAACAAAAAATCCGCCTATGGCAAAGAAACGTACTATACAGGTAGGGAATGACGAAGTAGTAATTATCAAGCAGCAAACAGAGGATTACATCTCGCTCACAGACATGGCGAGATACAAGAATGCAGAGGCAACTGGCTTGGTCATTTCTCACTGGCTTTCTACGCGCTATGCGGTGGACTTCTTGGGTATTTGGGAGCGCATTAATAATCCCGATTTTAATGTTACGGAATTCAGTAATATTAGAATGGAAGCAGGCACGAATGGATTTGTCCTGACGAGCAAACAATGGATAGAACGGACCAACGCCATCGGTATAGTAGCCACTCCCGGCAGATACGGAGGTACTTATGCGCATAAAGATATTGCTTTTGAATTTGCGTCATGGCTTAGTCCGGAATTCAAGTTCTATCTCATTCGCGAGTACCAACGCCTCAAAGATGACGAAACTGACCGTCTGAAATTAGGTTGGAGCGTGCAGCGCACTCTTTCTAAAATCAATTACCGTATTCATACGGACGCTATCAAAGACACACTTGTTCCGCCAGAGGTAACACCGCAACAACTCACAGGCATATACGCATCAGAAGCCGATCTGTTGAACGTAGCCTTGTTTGGAATGACGGCTATCCAGTGGCGGATGGCGAATCCGGATAAAGAAGGCAACATGCGTGATTATGCTACTTTAGAACAACTGGTAGTGTTAAGTAATATGGAGAGTTTGAACGCTGTATTTATCCGTCAGGGTTTATCCTCTGCTGAACGTCTGCGCCAGCTCAACCAGATTGCAATTACCCAGATGCGTTCACTTATTGAAAATAATGAAATCAAACGCCTTACCGAAGGCAACGATTAAATACAAACATAGAAACAAAAAATCCGCCTATGGCATAAAACAACAGACAAACAACATACATACATTATAGCGTAAAAAGCCAAGACTTGATTGTTTGAAAACTGGACACTTTCAACAATTACTTATTCAAGCATGGTTTTATGTGCGCTCACGTATTAGCGTGAGTTTTCCGTGCATAAATTTGAATAAGTAAGGTAGTCCAGAATTCCTCAAACAATCAAATGAAAGCAGCGAAAGCGCACGCTTTTCTTATGTCTGTATGTGTTTGTTGATACGCTCGATGAAAAGTCTTTGATACTTGGTCTCTGGGTACTAAAATGTACTCTCGTTAAGATTGCAAGCTGGCGGACAGCCCTAGTCCTTGACCGAGCGATGAGCGGGAGATGACCGAGACACAAACGACACAAGAAAGAGCCTCAAAAATATCCGATTATTAAGATCGGCACCAAAAGCAAACAACAAATAATTAACATTATTAACAATTTAAAACAACAAAATCATTATGAAAAAATTAAAACTATTTTCAATTCTCGCCCTGCTGCTGATGGCAGCGACGGGCGCAGTGGCACAGACAGAAACGCTGCTGACCACAATTACGGCAACTGGCAAAGAACAGGCAAACTACAGCACAGAGGGCGTTGCAACCGTTTCGTTCAGTTATACTGCATATGGATCCTCAGCATACTTAGCTAACTGGGGCTGGTGGGGATACGGTTGGTCGGCTACCGTCAATGCTGCCGAAGGATATACCATCACAAAATGTATATTCTATGACGATGCCAATCGTACTGCTACTGATAGCGAAGCTCCATTTGTTGTAGAAACCACAGAAGAGGATAAGACACCGAGAATAAATGGCACACCCATTGATGGTGGCAATTATCAAAGTAAGGGTTTAAAAAAAATTGAGGTGTATGGCTATGAGAATCCCACCACCGTCAACGTCACGGGCATCACCCTCTCGCAGACCGAAGCCGCAGTGACCATAGGCGGCGAGACGCTGACGCTGACCGCTACCGTCGCCCCCGACGACGCAACGGACAAGACCGTGACATGGACGTCGAGCGACCCAACCGTAGCAACTGTAGCTAACGGCGTAGTGACCGCCGTAGCCGCAGGCACCGCTACCATCACCGCCACCGCCACCAACGGCACACCAGATGACACCACCGATGACAAAACCGCTACCTGCACTATTACGGTTACTGACCCTGACCAAGAGGCTGCCGATGATGTAGTGGCTCTGTTCGATGCCCTGCCTGCTGTAGAGAATATCACATTAGACGACAAAGCCGCTATCGAGGCAGCCCGCGCAGCATACAACGCTCTGACCGATGACCAGAAAGCACTGGTTAGTGTCAAGGACTTGGCTAAACTGACCGCTGCCGAAGAAGCTCTGGCTGCTTTAGAAGAAGCAACAGGAATTGAGGATATTCAGGGTGATATAAAGAGCACTAAACTTATCAAGGACGGTCAGATCCTCATTCTCCGCGGTGATAAGACTTATACCGTTACGGGTCAAGAGGTTATGTAAAGGTATAGTAAGGGTATAGCAACCTTATACGAGAGCAAGTGGCTGAAAGGTCACTTGTTTTCGTTGTATAGAATTCTTAACAGCAGAACTTTCTTATGCTATGTCTAATAGTGGCTTGAGAATGGCTGATTGACTGCTACAATTTGGTGAAGTGAACAACGCACCTAAATCTTAATAATCGGAAACTTTTAAGGGTCGAAAAGAGGCGATTTTCGGGGCTCTATCGTCCCGTATGTGTGCCGTAGGTGTCTCGTATGCGGGTAGTCAGCCTGCCGTGTCCACCTGAATCTTAATAATCGGCAATTTAGTTACAAAATGCAGAAAAAGTAAAAAAAGTCCATATATAGAGGGGTATAATCAATGGGAAGGTGAAAGGAAAAAATCAAAAAAATGACAAAACACTTGCGCATATCGACAAAAAATAGTACCTTTGCGCAGATTTTTGCTTGAATGTATAATTATTCAGTACAATGGCTACAAAAATTAAGCAAATAATAGATGCTCATGGAACAGACACTCTGCTGTTCAGTTCATGGTTGACCGCGCAGGGAATCAATCGAGCAGAACAAGCCGCGTATGTGCAAAGCGGATGGCTTGAGAAAGTGGCTCATGGCGTGTATAAAGTGGCAGGTGCAAATGTGCCGCTCTTTAGTGCTGTATCTGCGTATAACTCCCAACTCGGCAAGCAATGTATCATAGGCGCCGAGACAGCTTTGGATATACGGGGGTACTCACATTATGTGCCGATGGGCAAACCGTTGGCTTTTCTCTTCACGGAGTCACATGCAAAACTGCCGCAATGGTTTCTAACAACCGAATGGGATCGAACAATTCGATATCACACCATATCACTTTGGGCGGATAATAGTCTCGGATTAGAGCAGCGTGAAGAAGATGGTAGAATACTGCTTATCTCTTCTCCCGAACGAGCTATCATGGAATGTCTCAATCGTCCTTTCATAGCGCAGACACTCATGGACACGTATTATATTATGGAAATGCTAACCACTTTGCGCCCGAAACTCGTTCAGCAATTACTGGAACAATGTTCGTCGGTCAAAGTAAAGCGTTTGTTCCTTTATTTGGCTGAGAAAGCCAACTATCCTTGGTACAAAGCGATAGATACAAGTCATGTGGATCTGGGGCGCGGACGACGGATGATCAGCCCGACAGGTAAGTACGTCAGCAAGTATAACATAACCATCCCAACTGAAGTCTATAATTATGTATAGTCCTGTTTTTGCCCGTAAAGTGGAGCTGCTACTCAAACTTACCAAACTCAAGAGATCTAATCCCGCCAAACTTCAATCCGAAGTGGATAATCTCTGTCTCTGCTTCGCATAAAATTTATCCTTTTAAACCAGGAAAGGAGAAAATAGGAATAAGTGGAAAAAAGTTTGCATATATCATTTATTTTTAGTACCTTTGCGCCAAAATTGGCGCATTACAAGGAAAATTAACGAACATTTCGTAAATAATATGAGAAAAATCTTTTTGTTAACTATTGCGATAGCGGCGCTGACTGCCTGCACGCCAAAAGCGGAACAGACCCTTGATCCCGTCTATGACCGTTCGGACTTTGTGGAAGTGACCGAGGTTATTCCCGATGCTATTCTGGAGATCCGCTATTACAGCACTTATAACTTCGTTGGTGCACGTATCGACGGCTACGAGCGACCGCTGGCGTTGATGACCCGGCAAGCGGCAGACTCTCTCAAAGCGGTCAACGACGAACTCAAAGCACGCGGTTACCGTCTCAAGATCTGGGACACCTACCGTCCGCAGCGCGCCGTCAACCATTTCATCCGCTGGGCGGAAGACGTACAGGACACTGCGATGAAGAAGATTTTCTACCCGATGGTGGACAAGAGCCTGCTTTTCGAGCAAGGCTATATTTACGCGCGTTCGAGCCACAGCCGCGGTTCGACGGTGGACCTTACGCTCTTGGAAGCGGCTACCGGAAAGGAACTGGATATGGGTTCGCCTTTCGACTGGTTCGGAGTTGAGAGCCATCCGGATTACCGATGCAAGCTCTACCGGCAATCCGAGAACCGCCTTATTCTCCGCGAAGCGATGCTCCGTCACGGCTTTGAGGGCATAGACAGCGAGTGGTGGCACTTCACGCTGAAGAACGAACCGTACCCCGATACCTATTTTGACTTCCCGATAGAATAAAAAGAAACAGGTAGGCATTAGGTAGGCGATAGGTAGGCAATAGGTAGGCGATAGGCAGGTAATACCCTCGATGATGACTAAAAATCACTAAGAATCACCAAGAACAACTAACGCTAATTTTCGAACACCGTGTTCGAAAAAAAATATTAAACCCACTATAAAACATGTACGAAATGTACGAACAACTGAAATTAGATAATCAACTCTGCTTCCGGCTCTATACCGCTTCGCGGTTAGTGGCAGGTGCGTACAATCCCTATTTTGAGCAATTGGGTATTACGTATCCGCAATACTTGGTCTTGCTCATTCTATGGGAACACGATCATCTGCCGGTGAACGACATCGCCAAACGGCTGCATCTGGAAACCAATACTGTCACGCCGCTACTCCAGCGGATGGAGAAAGCCGGACTCATTGTGCGCAAGCGCGGCGAGAAAGACACACGGCAACGCATTGTTTCGCTGACGCCGCAAGCTCTCGCTATGCGCGAGAAAGCCAAAGAGATACCTCTCGGTTTGGCAGAGGAAATAACCAGATACGTGTCAGAGAAGGACCTGAAGGCAATTATTCCGGTGTTAGACAAACTGATAGACGGATTACAACATACCAACAAATAAAATCATACCATTATGAAAAATTTATTCAGGGGAGCCGCGCTCTTTATCGGCGGCGCATTAGTAGGCGCAGCAGCTGCCATGTTATTAACCCCGAAAACCGGTGAAGAAGTGCGTCAGCAGATCGCTGACTACGCCGAGGAAGCGAAAAAACACATGCAGGATTACTGCGACCAGTTGAAACAAGATCTGGCTGAGGCGAATGCCACAGCAGAGCAACCGAAAGATGAACCTAAAAAAGAGGAAGCATAAGTATGGAAAACGAAATCTTTGAACAGATCAAGAGCGAGTTGACCGAGTACGGCAAGTCGGTCGGCGAAGTGGGCAGACTGCGACTAATCGGTATTATCAGCCGTGTGCTGGGTTTGTTCCTGCTGATCTTTACGCTGGTATTATGTGCGCTGGCGCTATTCACGTTCGGCGCCGTAGCGGCAATCGACGCGATGTCGGCTTACATGCCTGTTTGGGCTGCGGCTTTAATCATCGGAAGTGCTTATATCGTGCTGATTGTCATCGCATTAGTTTGTCGCAAGCCGCTATTCATCCATCCGTTTATCAAGATGCTGAGCAAGGAGATTCAAACGGAGGAAGAGCTGGCTCTCAAGACCATGGAGGCTGAGCACCAGGTGGAGTTGCAGAATGTGCGCATCGAATGCCAAGTAGAGAATGCGACGCGCGAACTGAATTTCTACATGAATCTGTTCAGCCGCGTGTGGAACCTGATCACCGGTAAGATCCGTAAATAACTATGTTCAGTCGTTTATACGGAGTATTACTGCCGTTCTTCGTCAGTTTCCTGCTGGCTTATGTGCTGGATCCGATTGTGGTGTTTATCCAGACCAAATGCCGCGTGCGCAATCGCGCGCTGGCGGTGGTAATAACGCTGGTGTTGGCAGTCGGAATAGTAGTCGGTGCTATCGCGGCATTGCGCAAACCGGTGATGGAGCAAGTCAATACCGCTTGGGTGGGATTCCAGAACTATATCGCAACATTTGACATCAACCAGTACATGTCTGCCGAGACCCAGGAGAAACTGCTGCAATGGCAGGAAGAATGGGACTGGAAAAGCCTGCTGGCTAATCCGGAACTGACCACTTCGATTAAGGAACTGCTGCCGAAAATAGGCAATTGGATCACCGGCGGCTTGAGTTGGATGAGCGAACTGCTGGTGGTCTTCATCGGGTTCATGTACCTGATCTTTCTGATGATCGATTTTCCGAACATCCGCGCGAACTACAGCAAGTTCGTCCCGCGTAAGATTCGCCCGCGAGTAGTGACGCTGATGGGCGATATAGACCGTAACATGAACGCCTATTTCCGCGGGCAAGCGATGGTCGCAACCTGCGTCGGAGTGCTGTTCGCTATCGGTTTTACCATCACCGGCATGCCGATGGGAATAGCGATGGGATTGATCATCGGTCTGCTGAACATGGTGCCATACATGCAGGCATTGGGTATTCCGCCGTGTATCGTGCTATGCCTGATCCAGTCGGCGCAGACCGGGCAACCGGTTTGGCTCACACTCCTGCTGATGGCAATCGTGTTTATCGTCGTGCAAAGTATTCAGGATATGGTGCTTACGCCTAAGATCATGGGAAATGTCACCGGAATGAGCCCGGCTGCAATCCTGCTGAGTCTCAGCATATGGGGAGCCATTTGCGGCGTGATAGGAATGATCATCGCGCTGCCGATCACCACCCTCATCATCTCCTATTACGACCGCTATATAGCGAACCGGGGTGTCAGCTCGCGTGCGTACCAAGATGACTACCGCGGACGGATACGGAAAAGCAAATAGTGTGTCGCGAATGGCATAAAAAAGAGGACGATTACTTGTCCTCTTTTTTGGTTGCATCTTCGAACTTCACATCCTCTACGTTGTGGGCAGTTGGAGCCGCCGGCATGATCAACATGAGAATGAGATACAAGAGAAGTCCGGGGAAACCGGTGGTGAAGATCGCCAGGATTGCGTATATAGCACGAATCAAGGTCGGATCCACTTCAAAATACTCGGCGATACCGCCGCAAACGCCTGCCAAAATCTTATTGGATGAGCGCATCAATTTTCTTTCTACTGCCATAGTTGTATCGTTGTTAAAATGTTAAACTGTTAAAATGTCAAGCTGTTATGCTACTACAAAAATCGTACCATTAGAGTCCTAAATGGATGCGAAAACGCATCCCCCAATGGAATTCCGGCGAGAGCGACCAGACGGAATAGAGGTCGCAGACACGCAGGATATTACCTATTCCGACGCCGAGTTCGGCGTACAACGTCTGATTGCTGACGGCTTCCGGCTGATGGCTCAAATAGCCATAGGCTATCTTCGCCTCAAATAGTTCACGCAGATGCAGCCATCGAATACCCGGAATGAGATTAAATAGAATACCCTGACCGTTCCATTCGGCTTGGAGCGCTACGTATTTGTCTGCCAATAGTTGCCCGCCGCGAAGGAAGGTGAACCGGTAGGGATCATAGGCAAAACCTTGGTTGGCGTTCGCTTGCCAGAGCAGCGGCGTAGGCACGCGACCGAAGATAGCACCTCCTTGGAGCGCATAGTCAAGCGTGCCACCCATTCCGAGATTCGCGTGCTGGCTCAACATAAGGCGCAAATGGGCATACAGACCTTCGTTCCAATGTCCGGTCTCGAAGCCCAGAAAGAGAATCGGATACTTGCCGGAGTACGCATACCTGCGCATAAAAAAGCCGTCGTATTTGCGCTCTCCCCAAGAGAGACGTGCAATGAGACTGAGGGACTGATACGCATAAGTGGGCATCCAACCGGCGCGGAAGTACGCGCGCGTCTCCAGATTAGGCGTCCAGTCGGCGAACCAATAGAGCTGCAACTGCCGTTGACGCAATGCCGTATTGACATAGAGACTGTCGCGGTGAAGCGCCTCAAAGGCATAGGCGGTGAAATCGAAATTGCCCCAACCCATCGAGTTCTCGCGCAGGAGGCGAGAGAAATCATCCACTTCCGACCAGATATAATGGTCGTTGTATTCGAGTTGCAGCGTGTTCTTGCGCTGCGTGGGTAGATTGACAGAGACACGCCCCATGCCTTTGGCAGACCGATCCCGAAGTCCATAACCCACAGAGGCTTCGAGTGAAACCACTTTGGAGAACCGTTCGTTCGTGCGGAAAGGCAGACCGAAATGGACACCTTCGTGCTGGTTCACCTGCAATATCTCTTCGATATGACCGATGTCCACAGGCGTCCCTGTCGGAATATAACCGGTGGTGGCTACGGTGGCGAAGAATTTGGCGGCGCGAACGATGGGCAGCGAATCCAATGCGGCAAAAGCAGAGTCGGTGGAGAGACCGTCCTGCGTACTATAAGACCGTTCCGTGGCAAGCGTGTCAACTCTCTCTGACCAAGACTGCTCACTTGCGCTCGCCGCAGGATTAGTAAGAGAGGTAGTCAATAGCAGGGTAGGAAAGACCGTTCCGGCTTGCTCTGTCTTGATAGCAAAATCAAGGAGAACGGAGATATGTTCGTTCGCGATCGTACCGTCCGGCAGGAGCGACTGCGAGACATGAAGCGTATTGACGTAATTGACAGCTACTTCGGCAGGCACGTATGCTTTGAATTCGCGCAAAGCAAAAGTGGCAGTGTCAATAATCATCTCGCCGTTGAAGGTGGCATAGAAAGGATTGCGCGTACGGAATGAGATTCGACAGCAGGCTGAATCTTCCTCCAGATAATAGCGGTAATAGAGGTTGCCTCCTGACGCGAGTGGCGAGAGAAAGGCATGCCCCATGAGACTGACAGAGGGGGCATAGAAATTGAGATTTCCCTCTCCTCCGAGGAGCGACGAGTAATCCGTGGAAGTGAGTACCAAAGATTGTGTACGTTGGTCATTCGCCGGGGTCATCTCTTTGCCTTCCAGCCGAAAAGACTGGGTCTCGCGATACAGCGGCATGATATAGGTGGAGTCCTCCTGCGCAATCATTCCGGCTTGCAAACTACGCCATAGCGCTCTACGAAGATGTTTCTTTTGGATATGAGAGATATAGAGTGTCTGTTCGCGCAGGGCCGTGGAAGAACGCTCGGAATGAAGCGTCCGGTCGTTCTCCGGACGATGGGCACGCACTTGCCGAAGGATCTCTAATGCAGGGTTCTCATTGGGAGCTACAACCACTTCGGTAAGCGTTGCTACTTTCTCGCGCATCGCTACTTGCAACCCAGCCATCGTGCCTGGCTCGATGTCGAAACGCTGAGAGTAATAGCCGACTGCGGAGAAAACGAGTTGCGCTTTAGCCGTCATATCCACGCGCAGCGCGTACGAACCGTTTTCGTCGGAAGTAGTGCCGATCTTCGTGCCGCGGAAATGGACGTTGACATTCGGAATCGCTTCGCCGGTAGTCTCATTCACCACTTCGCCCACGATGATGGTCTCTACGGCAAAGACCTTTTCCCCCCAGAGCAAAGCAGCCCAAAGGAATACTATGTGATACCATCGCTTCATTTCTTATTCTCAGGATGGCATTGGAGCACAGCTTGCCGCAGGTCCTGAATATCGAGATGGGTGTATATCTCGGTGGTCGCCAAATCTTCGTGACCCAGCAGTTGCTGGATGACGCGCAGGTCTGCACCGTTCTGCAGCAGATGGGTAGCGAACGAATGGCGGAGGGTATGCGGCGAGACGGTCTTGGAGATACCTGCTTCTGCGCATAGCCGCCGTACGATCGTAAAGACCATCGCCCGTGTGAGCGGACGGCCGTAGCGATTGACAAAAGCTATATCCCGCGATTCGGGTTTCAGAGGCCATGTGGCGCGCTCTTGCATCCAGTAACCGAACCACTCTTCCGCTACCGGCGAGATCGGCACAAGACGCTGCTTGGACCCCTTGCCCTCTATCAGCATATAGTGCTCGGAGAGGTATATCTTACTGAGTTGCAGGTTCACCAACTCGCTCACGCGCAGACCACTGCCGTAAAGCATCTCCATCATCGCTCTATTACGATGCCCTTCGTTCGACGATAGGTCAATAGCCTCCATCATCCGATTCACTTCCTCCAGCGAAAGGACGGTGGGCAGGTGTTTGGATTTGCGCGGACCTTCCAACAGTTCCGAAGGATCTTGCACAATGTAGTCTTTGTATAGCAGAAACCGAAACCAGGCATGAATACCGGCTAACACGCGGGCTTGGGTCGCCTCCGACTGGACGGTCTTGAAATACTCGAATATAAACTCTTGCAGCTGGTAGAAATCCATGTGCACAATGTCAATCTTGTGCTCCTCGCCGTACGTGCGCAGCTTGTCCAAGTCCATCTCGTATCCCTCGATGGTATTCGGCGAATAGCCTCGCTCCAACCGTAGGTAGGTATGGTACTCTTTGAATATTTGCGCAGGGTCTTTGGTCATTTGGAAAGCGGGATGAGTGCACCGGCGTACGAGCAGGTATAGGTGGCTTTTGAGCCGTATGCATTGCGATAATAGAGCGTGAAAAGCAGCGAGTCGTTGCGATAGACAAACTGCCCTGAATCGAGAACCTGTATCGTTTTCACTTTGTTCTCCTCAATGTTCAGCAGATACGCTCCGTGCGGATACCCCTCATAACTGCGTCCGGGCAGAAACGTAAACGGCTCAGCCGAGTCGGACGAAGAGTACGTGCCTTCCTCCAATAGCGAATCGGGTACCAGCACATCCGACAAACAGAGGTTATATCCCGTGCCTTGGATGCTGTTGTCCTTCGTCAGTTCCAATCCGTCGGAATAGAGGTCCAGCGTCAAAACCGCTGACGAGATAGAGTCATAGCAATGACCATACATGGTGGCATATGCAGTGGTGTAAGTCTTAGGCAGACCCCGATAGACCGAAGGAGAGGAGGGTCTGCAAGAGGATAGGGCTATAGCCAAGAGGACTAAAAGAGATAAAAGTATCTTTTTCATTTGATTTTCATTTTACGGGTGGGGTAATAGGCAGCGAGGAAACCGAGCGTCAGCACGATCAGGGCAACCAATAATATATCCGGCGCTTGCACTTGTACCGGGTAAGCCGAGATAACATAGTCTGCTCCATCGCCGAGTTTAAGCCATCCGAAATGCTGTTGACCGAGGCAAAGGAGCACACCGATGATGAGTCCCGAGAGCGTGCCGAGGGAGGAGATGAACCATCCTTCCAAGAGGAAGATGCGGCGGATCGTACCCGCGTCTGCGCCCAAGTCCGAAAGGATACGGATATCGTCGGACTTGTCGATGATGAGCATAGAGAGCGAACCGATGATGTTGAAACTGGCAATAATTAGAATGAAAACCAGAAGTAAGACGGTCAGCAGTTTCTCAATACCTAAGATACGGAAGAAATCACGTTGCTGTTCATAGCGGTCAAGCACTCTGTACTCATTCCCCAGAAGATGGGCTATCTGTGATTTAAGCGATGCAACTTTAACTCCCTCTTTGGGCTGGATACGTAGAGCCGAGGCGGTGTGCTCGTCCTGGTCGAAGAGCCGTTGCGCCAAATCCAGCGAGACAAGCATCAGCTGGTCGTCGTACTCCAGTTGGTTCACTGCAAACGTGCCGGCGATAAAGGTGTGTTCATGCCGTAGCGATTTATCGGGACGCATCATATTGATCCGCCCGTTGCGTTCCGGTGCGTAGAGATGCAGTGCGCCCGTGAAATGGGCATTGATACCTATTTGTGCTGCCAATCCTCGCCCGAGAACCGCGCGATCGAAAGCTCCGTCCCAGACAGAGTAGAAACCGTCTGTGATGATCGAATCGATATGAGCGGTGCGGGTGAAGAGCGAGTCCACGCCCATGACACGTGCAGGCAGTTGGTGGTCCTTGTACCGGATAAGCGCAGTCTGCTCCAGTTGTATGGAGATAGCCTCTATATCCTCGCGCGCGTATAAAGAAACGACAGGCTCGGCGTCTGTACGCAAAGTCTGTCCTTGGGTCGGTACGACCATTAGAACGGGATCAAACTCGGAGAACATCTGTTCCACCAGCGCCCCAAAACCATTCATCACACTGAGCACACAGATCATCGCCGCCGTCACGACAGCAACTGCCGCCGCACTAATACCGGATACGATATTAATGGCATTATGGCCTTTCTTGGAGAATAGGTATCTCCAGGCGATATGAGATTCAATGCGAGAGTAGTTCATCAATGCGCTCCATACGATCTATAGTGTCGTCCAGATGGAAGACGATTTCCGGAATAATGCGCAATTGGTGACGTTCCAATGTGCCTAATTCACCGCGGAAGCGGTGAGTGTTGTCTTCTATGAGCGCCATGGTCTCCTTCACTTTGTCTTGCGGGAAGATTGAAAGGTAGATGTGCGCTATAGACAAATCAGGCGACACGCGCACTTCACTAACGGATATCAATGTTCCGTGGAGCGTGCGCGCGTATCGCAAAAGGATGTCGCTCATGTCTTTTTGAATCAGACGAGCGATCTTGTGTTGTCTAGTTGACTCCATTAAAATTTGTGGCGTCCCTCGTCGGCTACAGTCAGTTTCTTACGACCTTTAGCGCGGCGTGCTGCCAATACTCGGCGACCGTTTGCGGTTGCCATTCTCTCCAAGAAGCCGTGTTTGTTACGACGCTTGCGTTGGGAAGGTTGGAATGTACGTTTCATTGTTTTTATTCGATTTATGCCCTCTCACGAGGACGGGTTTACACAAAATGGACTGCAAAGGTACTGCTTTTTTTTGAATTGACCAAAAAAAAACGCAATTTTTTTGCTTTTGCATGCATTTTTAGTCAAAAACCTCCATTAAAACGTCGAGAGATTTAGGATCTTGCCATGTTTCGACATGTTCAGCGAAATATTCGCATAGTTTTCTGAGGACCTCTTGCCGTTCGGTGCGTGAGAACGGAATATGGGTCTCGTTTTGAAGTGCAGAGAGCGGATTAGAAGGGTCGATAGCAAAACCCAACTCGGCAGCGAAATCTGACATGAAGCACAGATGAAAATTCTGCGGTTCAGCAGTAGCGTCCAGCCTTTCTACGGCACACTCGATAAAATCATACATCTGTTCATCCGGCATCGGGTGGCGCAGCACATGGTATAGCACTTCGCTGATGAAGAGCGCAATAGTGCGCTTATACGGATCTTCGGTTATGGTACGCGGAACAAATGTGAGTTGCGCCGTGCGAAGCGATGCAGGTTTACCGTTGAGCTCTTGGGCTGAAGGGGTATTAGCGGTGATTTGGATGACCGAGAGAGGACTGTATTTGCCGGCGGTGTTCTTGCGCCCAAGACCATACACCATATAATTAACGCGCCCGCCCGTGCGCGTGTATGCATGCAGAATGTGCGCTTTGTCCGAATGGGGCTGAAGCGACAATACAATCGCATCAGTGGTGGTCAACATAGAGGGAATCGAGGAGTGCTCCGTCTCTTAGAGAATAGACGCGAAACACCATTTGTGATTGGGGATAGGCTGCTGATTGGGGCTCGGGGATGGTAATTAGTCCATAAACCGGAACCGTATCTGCTACTTCGGCGCGCAGATGCGTACGTTGCTGTTTGAGTTTGCCTGCCGTATTGAGAACGACGAAGGGAGCACGGCGCATATAACTATGGTCATGACCCGCCAGCACAAGATCCGCTTCGCCTAATGCATGGCGGAACGCGGAGAAGATAATCGGGTTCGCCCTTCCTTTACCGGCAGAGAGCACCGGGTGGTGCATCATCACAATGACATATCGATCTCCTGCCTCTTGCAGCAATTCGTGCAGCCATGTCAGCGTCCGCGTGAGATAAACCAGACGGTCTAACGGGTTCGTGTCTATGGCAATAAACCGCACTTGTGGCAGATCGACATAATAACTGGCGCCGGGTACCGCTTGGGGACCGTTTATAGGATGTGGAAAAGTCTCGTCCCAGATAGGAGAGAGGGTCTTTTTCACCCCTTTGGAATACTCATGGTTGCCCGGCGTAGCGAGTACGGGAGTATTCGCCATCGCGCTGTGGGCCCATTCGCGGATGAGCAGTTGCTGGTAATAGCGCTGTCCGCGGTCCATCCAGTCTCCCACTTGCGCCACGATATCCGCTTGCGGCACGCGGGCTGCAAGAGTGTCATAGTCGGCTGTGGTAAGATGATTATGGATGTCTCCGAGAACCAGAATGTCCAGCGACTCTGGAGTCGAGTCATGGCTAAAAGAGGGAAAGACAAAATCGACACTCTCTCCTCTCCATTGCGGTTCAGCGGGCATGCCGAACCATGCCTGCCAACGGGCGATGCAGAGTATAGCACCGCCCGCTAACAGAACAATGGGTAATATGATCTTAGTCCACTTCATCAAAAGGGCAGATCGCTGGTGCCGTCGGCAGAAGCGTCAAACGGATCTACATTAGCCGGGGCTGCAGGAGCAGCAGGAGCAGCAGGAGCTGCAGGAGTTGCCGGAGCAGCTGCTACAGGAGCGGCTGCCGGTGCTGCCGGAGCGGCTGCTTGCGTGGTGTCACCCTGCTGGATCTTCCATGCACGGATAGAGGTGTACCAACGACCGTTGAACTCGCGGCTCTCGATGTCGAAGGAAACAGTCACCAACTGGTCCAACTCGCACGGATTAGCCTTGATACGATCCTCGCCAAAGACCTCAAAATGCACTTTGCGCGGGTAGTTCTCTACGGTCTCCAGAACATAGCCTTGCAGCTTCCACGGGTTGCCGTTGCGGCCCACTCCCTCTTGCGGAGGGAGCACTTGAATAATCTTGCCAACTACTTCCATGACTTATTCTCCTTTGATTGCTGCTACACCCGGGAGCACTTTGCCTTCGATTGCTTCGAGCAGCGCACCACCACCGGTAGAGATATACGATACTTGGTCTGCCAGACCGAATTTATTGACGCACGCAACCGAGTCACCACCGCCGATGAGCGAGAATGCACCTTCTTTGGTAGCCTCTGCGATAGCCAGACCGATAGCGCGGCTTCCGTCGCAGAAATTATCGAACTCGAACACACCTGCAGGACCGTTCCAGAGAATGGTCTTTGCGCCCTTGATAGCAGCAGCAAATTTCTTCTGTGCCTCAGGACCTGCATCCATACCTTGCCATCCCTCAGGAATAGCGTCCGACGGGAAGATCTTCTGGTTTGCGTCGTTCTTGAAGTCGTCTGCGCAGATTGCGTCCGGAGCGAGTACAAGCTCTACGCCGTTCTTCTTTGCCAACTCTTCAACGCCCAGCGCTACGTCCAGTTTGTCGAGCTCAACGATCGAACCGCCGATCTCGCCGCCGTGTGCTTTTGCGAACGTATAAGTCATACCGCCGCAGAGGATCAGTTTGTCCACTTTGCCCAGCAGGTTCTCGATGATACCGATCTTGGAGCTTACTTTCGAACCACCCATGATCGCCACGAACGGACGTTTGATGTCGCCGAGAACAGCGTCCACAGCCGCTACCTCTTTCTCCATCAGGAAACCGAGCATTTTGTTGTCTGCGTCGAAATAGTCTGCGATGACTGCCGTCGAAGCATGTTTGCGGTGAGCGGTACCGAAGGCGTCCATTACATAGCAGTCTGCGTACGAAGCGAGGGTCTTAGCGAACTCTTTCTGGCGCGCTTTCATCTCTTTCTTGGCGGGCTCGTAAGCCGGATCTTCTTTCTCGATACCTACCGGTTTGCCTTCCTCCTCCGGATAGAAACGGAGGTTCTCCAGCAGCAGTACCTCTCCCGGTTTGAGGGCTGCAGCCTGTGCCTGCGCTTTGGCGCAATCCTCTGCGAACTGAACAGGGCGACCGAGCGCAGCTGCTACTGCGTCCACGATCTGGCTGAGGCTGAATTTAGCCTGCACTTTGCCTTTCGGCTTGCCCATGTGGCTCATGATGATGAGCGCACCGCCTTCATCCAAGATGTGTTTGAGAGTGGGGAGTGCACCGCGGATACGGGTGTCATCTGTGATCTTTCCGTTTTCGTCCAGAGGCACATTGAAGTCCACACGGACGATTGCCTTCTTGCCGGCAAATTTGTAATCTTTAATCGTCATAATTGTGAATATTTTAGTTTGTTAATTAGTTGCTATTTGTTCCAATTGATGGAGGTTAGTCTGCCTCGATAGACATCGCTATGTGTCTTTGTGGCGTCTTGACCTCCGAAAAGATAGATATAATCGTCTCGGACGATAGCGGTCTGTTTCTGGCGTGCCTGATAGACGGCAGGCAGACTGTTTTTCGTTGTGTCTGCTTTCACCCAAGTGAGACCTTCGTCATCCGAGATATAGATATCGCGTCCGAAATACTGCACTTTGTCGTCCACGCCGCCGAACATCATCAGCTCCTCGTCGTATTCGACTATTGTTACACCGGTAAGGGACTTGAAGGACGGACGGCTGATAGAGAACTCCTCCATTCGATACTTGCCATCCGGCAGCGGATGCTCCGAGTATTCGAGGTTCCAGCGGGTATTGAGTGCGCGTCCGTTTTCGGCAAAGCCGCCTACGATCATAGCGCGTTGGCGGCCGCTGGCGGTCTTGAAGCAGACCGTCGCAAAATCGCTCACGGGGAATTCGCTGCTCGGTTTCAAGCCACTGGGGCTTAGTTCATCGTCTTCCCAAATCGATAATTGGTAATCCTCCTCCTGTCCGGTAAGCACCCATATTTTCTCGTTCCAATACATGACCATGGAGACGACATTCTCTGTGACGGTATTGGCGTTCCATGTGATGCCGTCGGGGGATGTGTAAATGACGTTGCCCTGACCGTAATAGAGGGTGTGTCCGTCGCTAATGATCTGGCGTACACGAGTGCCGGCTGGAAGACCTGTCGGGTCGCCTGAATCGGTCCACGCGGCACCATCCGGAGATGAATAAACTTCCTGATCAAAACCATTGGAAGCGATCATAACGAACTGATCCTCCAGCTCTACCACTTTCTGTTCGCTGTCATCCTCCGGATAAACGGCTTCCGTGAGCTGCGTCCAAGTAAAGAGGTCCGGGTCCACTTGGTGTACCGTCGGACGAATCTCATACACCTTGGTGTTGGTGCGATCTGCCGAACGGATGGTCAGGTAGATCGGCGTCTTGGTGAAATCGAGCGTATCGTATCCGGTCAGCGCAACAGTCGTGTCCGGAAAACGGAGCGCAGCAAAACCGGGAGTGGCGGCAAAACTGAATCGGGGCACTACATGGTCAATCCGTGTGCCATAGAGGATTGAGTCTTTGTTCCATACCAAACCGGTGTCGAGACGTTCATCTACTGTAAAGACCGCAGCCGCCAAACCGGGCATTGAGTCCACTTTCGCAAACGAGAAAGCGGTCAACTTGGCTACAGAAGAAGGAACAGTTGTACTGCTCGATTGCTCGCACGAAGTGAGAAAAATGAGCAAAATGCCAAATATTATGTTCAAAAACTTGCGCATATCGTTTTTTTGTTGTACCTTTGCACTCGCAAAGGTAAAATTACAAATAGTTCTATGTTATTCGAATCACAAATACATGATTTTCTGATGTGGCTGCCTTGGGTTCGTATCCGTCGGGAGCAGGCGGCTCTCCGTGCTATTGTGGAGCAGCAGCGTCGAATGATGACGCCGGACCAAGTGGCGGAGCAGTCCGCTTTGATCATTGCTCAGTTGGAGCAGATGTCTGTCTTCCGCAATGCGCGCACCGTCTTGCTTTATTACCCGATTCATAATGAGGTGGACTTGCGTCCGTTGCTCACTAAGTACGCGGGTGAAAAGACTTTCCTCTTGCCTGTGACCCATCGCCGCTCGATGGAGGTTCGTCCTTACGACGGCGAGGATATGATGCGCAAGGGGCGCTTAGGTGTGCCGGAGCCGCAGACGGAGACGTACAAGGGGGCTATTGACCTGATTGTCGTTCCGGGGGTCGTCTTTGACTACCACTGCCATCGTATCGGTCGCGGAGGAGGATATTACGACAAGTTCCTATCGAAGCAGCTGTCGGCTAAGAAGATAGGTGTCTGCTATTCCTACCAACTCAAGAAACATGACATTCCGCACATGTTCCGCGAGCCGAAGATGGACCGCATCATCACTCCTCAGTTGTCCATTGGATAGTCGGCTGGCTATCTTGGAGGCGTTTTAACTCTCGGTCGCTCTCGGCTGAGAGTTTTCTTTCGCCCTTGCGGTAATAATAGATCACGCCGTATAGCTGGCATTTCATCATCTTGGCATAGGGCAACTCGTCCTTGTAGAACTCCTCTACGAGGTTCCATATATTCAATATAATCTCGTCTGCCTGTGCGCGCAAAGGCTCCAAGTCTCCGTGAACGCGTTCGGAGTTCTGGACATGGAAGGTATGCTGGCGCTGGTGTTCGCAGAAGATATCATAATGTACTTTCACTTTGTTGATGGCGGGATTGTAAATCGGGAAACCGCCGTTCGCCATTCGTTTCTGCTCACCGTCGATGATCTTCTTTCCCCATTCCAGCAGGTACTCTTCGGTGGACAGATCGGGCACTACATGTTGGTGCGGGTCCAGACCGTAGAGCAGTTTCTGCTCCTTCTTGATCTCGCCGCGGATGACAGCGAGGTTGAGCACTTGGATAAAATGCGATATGTACATCCGCGCATTCTGAACGATATGGCGGTATTGTTTGTTGGCATTGACGGAGGTCTTGTAGTTGTCCTTGGATTGCATCACTACGTTCTCAAAGGACACAAGGAACCGTTGTGCCTCACTCAGCACTTTGTATGGGATCACTTGCTCCGTATAGTCTGCTGTCTGGGCGCGCTGAATAGCGTTTTGCAGGGCATGCAGACGAGCTAAATCCGTGTTTGGTAATCGACGATAAGGCATAATGTTTTACGATTTTCTTGTTGCTAATTGTTCTGCGAGGACGCGCAAACGGTCGGTGGCGTCGTTCTGCGGCAGGCGGTCCAGCTGCACCAGAGCGAGAGAAGTATGTTCCTCCATCACCGCTTCGCATTTCTCGCGGATACCCAGACGGTTGTATATCTCCGTCACAGCAGCTATCTTCGCTTCGTTCTGGTCGGTCGTCATCAGCCATTGCAGCAGCTCCGCTTTGGTCTCCGCATCGGCGTTCTCCAGGGCGGAGAGCAGCAGAATAGTCTTCTTGCCGCAACAGATGTCTCCTCCGATCGCTTTGCCGAAGGTCTTCGGATCGCCATAGACGTCAAGGATGTCGTCTTGGATCTGGAACGCAAGACCGATATGCAGTCCGTATTGATAGAGCGCCTCTTGCTGGTTCTCATTGGCTCCGGCGATGTAACCGCCTATACGCATAGCGTTCGCAATCAGCACGGAGGTCTTCAGCTCGATCATGTGCATATAGTCCTCGATCGAGACTTGGCTCGCGTGCTCGAAATCAACGTCCAACTGTTGTCCCTCGCAGATGCCGGTTGCCATCTCGTTGAACCATTTGAGCACTTTGGGCAGTTTGTCTGCCGGCACGTCCGACAGCAGTTTGTACGCCTCGATCAGCATCTGGTCGCCGGAGAGGATCGCCGTGTTGTCGTTCCATTTGACGTGTACGGTCTCCCGTCCGCGACGAACGGTGGCGCGGTCCATCACGTCGTCGTGCAGCAGGGTGAAGTTATGAAACACCTCCAGCGCCAATGCGGCAGGCAGCGCTTGCTCGATCGCGTCGCCGTTGATCAGACCGCCGTTGACGATCACTTCGGCTGCGGCCAGCACAAGAGTCGGACGCAGACGTTTGCCGCCCGATGCCAGCGTGTAAGCAATCGGTTCGTACAGTCCCCGTGGCTCTTTGTCCCAATTCAGGGCTTCTATCGCTTTGTTAATATCAAGCATATTTATTATCAATTATCAATTCACAATTCACAAAGGGCTTACGGAGTTTGGTACAATGTTTTCAGATCCGTACGGACTTCTAATTTTGTACCAAAGCCACTAGGACGCTTTGTACATTGTACATTGTGAATTGTTAAAACTTATTCTCAATAATGTCCGTCAGTACCTCTTTGATGTCAAGTCCGGCGGCGCGAACCTGTTGCGGAATGAAACTCGTTGCCGTCATGCCCGGCGTCGTGTTCACTTCCAGCAGATTGATCTGAATCTTACTCATGTCCTCCACCGGATCCACATAGTCCTCGGTATTGCGCATACCGGTGATGATCCAATCGACACGGATGATGCCGTTCGCGCCGATGATGTCATAGATACGCAGCGTCTCCGCCTGTATCTTGTCGCGGATAGCGTCCGGGATACGCGCCGGTGTGATCTCATCGACTTGACCTTTGTATTTGGCGTCGTAGTCGAAGAACTCATTCTTCGTCACCACTTCGGTAATCGGGAAAGCGACCGCTTTGTCCTTGGTCTTATACACGCCGCAGGTTACTTCCGTTCCCTTCATGTACGCCTCGCAGATCACTTCGTCGCCCTCTTGGAACGCACGCTCGATCGCCGGAATGACGTCCTCCTCTTTCTTCACTTTCGTGCAACCGAAGGACGAACCGCCCACGTTCGATTTGATGAAGCAAGGCAGACCGAGACCATTTACGATTTGGTCATTTACCATTTGGTCATTTATTTGCCCATTGAGCCATTCGTTCTTGCGGATGAGAACCGATTTGGCAATCGGAAATCCGAAGCCCGCGAGATAGTGGTTGCAGGTGTATTTGTTGAACGTAAGGGCTGCGGCAAGCACGTTGCAGCACGAATAAGGAATACCCATCATCTCCAGATAACCCTGCAGCAGACCGTTCTCGCCCGGTGTGCCGTGGATCGTGATGTACGCGAAATCGAACGTGTGCTTCACGCTCCCGCGCGTAAAAGAAAAATCATTCTTATCTATAGGACAAGTCTCACTGGATGCGAAGTATTCCTCTACTCCCTTCCCTTCAGGGTGAAGAGCTTTGCTCGATTGAGCGTCCAGTGGACGGTCATAGAACTTCTGGGGGTAGGCTACCCATTCTTTGCCGTGCAACCGCACGATGGTAATATCATACCGCTCCTTGTCCATGAAGGAGTACAAACCCGCTGCGGAACGCAGCGACACCTCGTGCTCGCTGCTGTCTCCTCCGGCGATAATTGCTATTTTGCGTTTCATAACTTTCAACTTTCAACTTTCTCCCTCCCTACGGGGGAGGGAAGGGGTGGGGCTATTTCTTCGTTGCCTCCATCGATATATGTCCCTCTGCGGTGATGGAATAACTCTGGAAGGTTCCCATGCCTATCACGTCGGCTTCCCAAACTAATTTATTTCCCGTGAGCGTCGCAGGCTCATAGGAAATCATCATCTTGATGGTACCCAAATCGTTCGAATAATTGGCGGAGTTGTTCTGCAATGTCAATTGGTTTCCGTTCACGATGGCGTGAATGGAGTCCTGGTCGCCGTAGATAATGCCGACGATCGCCACTTTGCTGGCCTCTGTCTCTTTGACGATCTCGAACGAACCGTCTTTGTCGAACGGCGTCGAATAGACTTTCTTTCCCGCTATATAGATATCCATGTCGCCGATGGAAGTGTAGTCGTATTCGCCCACAAAAGCGTCTCGCGGATCGTCATATTTCTTCGCGTCCGGTTCCGTTGGCGAACATGCCGTCATTCCCAAAAGCAACAGTCCCAATGCCAGAATGTATTCTTTAACTCTCATATTACTCCTAATTTAAAATCGGCTACAAAGGTACTACAATTTTTGCATATATGCAAATAAAAAGAGAAAAAATCGCCCCGCAGGACGATTTTTTCAATTTACAATTCACAATTAACAATTTACAAAGGGCTTGCGGAGTTTGGTACAATGTTTTAAGATCCGTACGGACTTTTAATTTTGTACCAAAGCCGCTAGGACGCTTTGTTCATTGTACATTGTAAATTGTACATTGTAGCGGGGCTACCCCTGCTGCTGGTCATACTCCTGTCCGCAGACGCGCCACAGGTAAGCCCGCATGGTCTTGGCACCACCGGCAGTGTCTTTCTGCGCGAGGAAGGCCTGCTGGTCAGCAACGATCTTGGTCAGATCGGCGCGGCGTGCGGTGACCATCGCTGCCACTCCGGCGAAACGCTCGCGTGCCTTCAACTCCTTGGTGGAGGGCTGGGTGGTACGCTCACCGTGGACGGAAGTATATTTCAGTCCGGTGGCTTTCATGTAATTGTAAATCGTGCGAAATTTCTTCGCGATCTTGCCCGAGATGTGATGAATCGGGTCTTCAAATACTACTTTTCCCATTTTAGTTAAGGTATAGGTTGTTAATAATTAGAGTTTCCTTGTTGCTGATTTTTTAGAACATAAACAAAGATAAACCCCTCAGTCGTTTGTAGCCCGATGGGCTTTTGTATCTTTGCTCGCTTGAGCGTCCTTGTGAGCAAGCTCCCATGCCGCTCCATCAACCAAATCTACACTCCTGCGGAGTACAAACGCCCGAGGCGATAAACATAAATAAAAGATCAGAGCTTCTTCGAGGCATCGTAGGTCTCGATGGTTTTGGACTGGATGACGATGGAGGTGTCATTGCGCTGGATGTAGCGGCTCTCGGTTGTGATCGTGCGGGTGACGTTGCAGGAAGAGAGAGCGACGGCGCTGAGGGTCATCAGAAGGACGGCGAGGATGCCGTGCCGGATAGTATCCGACATAATAGACATTGATTTTTTCATCGTTGAGCCCCTTTCTTAAACGAGTTTGGCATATTCTTTGGCAAGGACGAAGCCGTAGAGGGTTTGGTACTTGGATTGGGATTTGAACTCCGCTTCGTAGGGGGCACGGGTGGTGGGATCCGCCAAGGCTGTCTTGGCGTTGGCTGCTGCTTGACGGAACTTGCTCTGGCGTGCCAGTTCGGCTTCCGTGAAGGGTTTGGTACGGGGATTGCAGATCTGCGAAGTGAAGTTGGTCTGGCGCACTTTCTTGAAGATAATCTTCGAGTGTTTGCAGACTTTGCCACTGAAGGCGGTGAAAGGAACTTCCAAATTGTACTTTGACATAGCTTTAGTTTTTTAGAGTTAATAAATAGTGTTAATTAATAGTATGGAGTGTGCACGTCCATTCGTGGATGAAGGTTAGAGACTGGGCGAGAGTCTGACGGATGAGAGAGCAGGCTTCGTCCGGAAGGAAGAGTTTCGGGTCCAACGGTGGAACTGAGACGGTTAAGGTGTTGTTGGTTGCATGGAACTCAGGATTGAGAGTCTCCAAGTGATAGAGAACAGCCTCTTTGGCTTTCTGCATCTCTTCTGCCGATTGGCAGCGGATGGTGATTTTTACTAAATTCTTCATATTATTTATGATTTTGATGATTACGAAAATAAACCTAAATAAACCCTTTTGTGTGCTTTTGAGCTGCGCTCTTACTGTGCTTAGTTGCCAAAATGTCCTTGCGAGTAAACTCCCAGATAGATTTTTGCACCTAATCCCATGTCCCAAGGGACTAAAG
>JAFTZQ010000001.1 GCA_017464475.1 Paludibacteraceae bacterium | reverse complement strand
CGCTTGTCGATGTCTCCTGTCCAATACCGCCAACAACATACAAACGACAACTAAAAGAACAAATACCCCACATGTCAACGAACATGCATACATCGAACAACATTTACTAACCCTGTCCAACTTTTTGGGGACACCTCAAACAGGCATTAGCTATCAGCATCAACGAGACCATCAAAACGACCTATTGGAACATCGGACGATATATTGTAGAGTTTGAGCAAGAAGGCAACGCACGCGCAAAATACGGAACAGCTTTGTTGTCCAACCTCGCCAAAATACTGCGCGCAAGAATAGGACGCGGTTACAGCCGTCCCAACCTGAACAACATGCGCAAGTACTATCTCCTGTTCCCAAAATGTCAGACAACTGACAAATTGGATGCAAATTTCCAGACATCTGACAAATTGACTTGGTCACATATCTGCGAACTGATTACGATAGACGATGATCTGGAGCGCGAGTTCTATGCCAAAGAGTGTGTCGCGGAAAACTGGTCTGTCGATTATTTGCATCGTCAAAAGGAGAGCGGTCTGTTCATGCGTCTGGCATTGAGCAAAGATAAAGAGGGAGTGCTTGCTTTAGCGGAAAAAGGGCAACAGGTTCAATCGCCGGAAGATATTGTCAAAGCTACTTATACGCTGGAGTTCTTGGGGCTGCCGGACAAGTACAAGGAAAGTCAACTGGAGAAAAAACTGATTGACAACATGCAAATGTTCTTGTTGGAATTAGGCAAAGGCTTTACGTTTGTCAAAAGGCAATATCCGCTTACCATCAACAACACCCATTACCATGTTGACCTTGTGTTCTATCATCGCATTTTAAGATGTTTTGTCTTGATTGATTTGAAGCGTGGCGCAGCAACCCATCGGGATATTGGTCAAATGAACATGTACTTGGGCTATTTCGCCAAAGAGGAAAACATGGAAGGCGACAATCCGCCAATAGGTATAGTGTTAAGCCACTATAAAGACGAACTGATGGTCGAATATGCCACATACGGCATGGACAGCAACCTCTTTGTCTCCCAATACGAACTCTTCTTGCCCAACAAAGCCGAATTGCGCAAGATGGTAAAAAAGATCTTATCGTAATACACGTCCCTCTCTAAGACGCTAAACAGGAGAAAGACAAGCGCAAAGCGTTGCGCTAAAACATATTGATTAAAAGAAGCGTTTGCTATTTCGGAATGTCGTGAAACGTGAGAAATTTCTAAGACAGAAGAATACCGAAGAAAGAACAAACGTCTGCGCTTTGCGTGGACGATTTTGTCCGGTATTCAGGTATTCTCACGACCTCACGACATGGACGAAATTGCCCACGTTTTATATGCACTAAATTCTTTTAAAACATGTTTTTAATACATCCGAGGCGGTATATTCGCGAATTTAAAAATTGGCGTGAGATTTACAATTTGAAGCGACAAGCGAAGAAATACGGAGTTCAACTTCAAATAGGCTCCGGCGTACGCCTTGTTGGGTGTACGATTCGGGAGAATCTTGAGAATAGAATAACAAGCTATATAAACACAACTTTGATAATTGGCGATTATTGCTTTTTAAAATATGCTTCGTTTAGTTTTTGCGGAGACAATTCTACTATTCATTTAGGGGAAGATATTCATATAAATGGAGGAGAAAAGGGAAGAACCAGCTTTCTTGCCGGTGCCAATTCATCCATTGTTGTTGGTAATGACTGTTTGTTTTCGAGTAATATTCGTTTTTGGACGACAGACTTTCATCCTGTTTTAGACATGGATGGAAATGTAGTTAACCGCAATAAAGATGTGCATATAGGAGAACATGTTTGGGTTGGAATGAACGTATTTATTTCCAAAGGTGTTACAATAGCGAAGAATTCAATTGTTGGTGCATTTAGCGTAGTGACCAAGAGTTTTAACGAAGAGAATGTTGTTATAGCTGGGAATCCTGCTATGGTTAGAAAGAACGGCATAACATGGGAAGAACATGTCGAAGGCTGGGATCAACTTATTCAATCTTAATAATAGTTCTGTTTTGTGCGTACTTGCCGCGTACGAGACACGTACGGGAAAGATACCTGACGATAGACCGACAGGATAGCGACGAGATTCCGTGCAGAAATCTTAATAATCGGTAATTATGAAAAGAACAAGTATCCATCCTTTGAATACTAGATAGTCTTGGACATAGTTTACGGCAAAAAAGACACATTGGATGTGGAAAAATTGACGGAAATGGGATAAAAGGAGTGCTTCGGCACTCTTTTTGCGTTAATAGTTTGCGTATTTCAGAAAAAAGCAGTACATTTGTAGCCGATTTTGTGCGCACGTGTGAATATGCGCACGTATATACGAAATAAGGAAGATGAAAAGGAAGATGAAAATAGCAATTATCGGATATGGGAAGATGGGGCACATGATAGAAGATGTGGCTCGAAGCAGAGGACATGAAATCGTGGCGCGGATTGATGTCGGCGATGCGTTTGACTTGAAGGACGCAGATGTGGCGATTGAGTTTACTACGCCGGCTACGGCGAAGGACAATATTTTGCGCGCGTGGGCGCAAGGCGTTCCGGTAGTGTGCGGAACGACGGGATGGCAACCTCTCCCCCCGCCCTCCCCTCAAGGGAGGGAGCCAAGAAAGGGAGAATGGAAGATAGAAGAGAGTTCCAACAAAGTCATTGTGAAAGACGAAACAGGCAAAGTGATGCTGGTGTGGAGCAGTAACTATTCCGTGGGAGTGAATATATTCTTTGAGTTGAACAAGTTCCTTGCAGAGCAAATGAAAAACCTCACCCCGACCCTCTCCTCAAGAGAGGGAGAAAAGAGTGAAGGTTATACGCCGAGTATCAAAGAGATCCACCATATACACAAGTTGGACAAGCCGAGCGGAACGGCAAAGACGTTAGCAGAGCAAATTACAAACCTCACCTCCCGCCCTCTCCTCAAGAGAGGGAGCCAAGAGAGGGAGATGAGAGAGGGAATTAAGGTTCCCATTGAGTCGGTTCGCGAGGGAGAAGTGCCTGGGACGCACGAGGTGACATGGGACAGCGAGGAAGATACGATCGTCATTACACATATCGCTAAAGGTCGCAGAGGATTTGCTTTGGGAGCTGTTTTAGCGGCGGAAAAGATTGTGGGTTAAGCAGGAGGAGGAGATGGGTTTGTCTCATAGTAATGAGTGCTGAATAACCCCCTAATCACCCCCTAATCACCCCCTTATCACCCCCTTATCACCCCCTTTTAAGAGGAAAAAGGTGAAAGGTGAAAGGTGAAAAGTGAAAGGTGAAAGGTGAAAGGAATAAAGAAAACAAAGATTAATGAATAATGAATATTGAATAATGATTAGTGATTAATGATTAATGAATATTGTGTGAGATGAAAAGTTTCAAGGACAGAATATCGGAAGTGACGCGCGGCGGATGGATTCGCGCAGGAATATGGGGAACGCTGTATGTGGCGTTCGTTATTTGGGTCGCATGGGGCGACTGGAAGAGTTTAGGGTGGTTAGTGCTGCTGCCGCTGATCGTGGACGCATTCACGACCAAGTATATCAACTACAGCTGGTGGAAGAAATATAAGCCGGAAGACCCTAATAACCCCACCCCGTCCCTCCCCTCAAGGGAGGGAGAAAAGTCACCGGGGACGAAGGGAGAAAAGGCGCAGAAGGGGAATGCGTTTCTGTACACTTTGTTTAGTTGGATAGACGCGATTGTGTTTGCGCTGGTGGCGGTGTATTTCATCAATCTGTATATTTTCCAAAATTACCAGATTCCGAGTTCGAGTCTGGAGAAGAGTTTGCGTGTGGGCGATTTTCTGTACGTGAGCAAGATGGCTTACGGCGCGAGAGTTCCGCAGACTCCGCTGAGTATGCCGCTGGTGCAACACACGATGCCGGAATGGCTGGGCGGCGGAAAGAGTTATTTAGATTGGCCTCATTGGGAGTACAAGCGTTTGGCAGGTTGGACGAGTCCGCAGAAAGGCGATATTGTGGTATTCAATTTTCCTGCCGGAGACACGGTTTGCACGAAGATGCAAAATCCGGATTATTACACGTTGAAACATTACTACGGCGAGGAGTTGATCAATAGTCGCAAGGATGTGTTCGGCGAGATTGTGACGCGTCCGGTGGACCGCAGGGAGAACTATGTGAAGCGTTGTGTGGGTGAGCCGGGAGACAGTTTGCGTATAATCGACAATATCGTTTATACGAAGGGACTAAGTGACCAAGTACCAAGTACCAAAGAGTGGCAACGTGAGCCGGGGAAAGAAGGACTGCAACTCAATTATTATGTGCATACCGACGGACATGTGTTCGGCGCGAAATACTTGGAGAAGATTGGAATCAGCGTGGCAGACAGAATGCAGGTAGATCCGCAGACATGGCATTTTCCTTTGACGGAGGCGATGAAGGCAGAGATAGAGAAAAATCCGCATGTGGTGGCAGTCGTTGTTGAGCCGGAGAAACAAGGCGGAGACGTGTATCCGTTGGGTCACAACGAGTGGACGCGGGACAATTACGGGCCGATTTATATTCCTCGGAAGGGCGACAAGATCCTGATTACCGAAGAGAATTATTGGGTTTACAAGCGCATCGCAGAGGCGTATGAGTTCCAGCCGATGGCGATTGGCGAGGAGTATGAGTTTAAGATGGATTATTACTGGATGCAAGGCGACAATCGGCATAACAGCGCGGACAGCCGTTATTGGGGATTTGTGCCGGAGGATCATATTGTCGGACGTCCTGTGTTTATCTGGCTGAGTCTGGATAAAGACAAGCACAGTATCCGTTGGGACAGGATTGGCAGAGGAGCGAAGAGATAGTGCTGTAGTTTTAGAAAAAAACAATAAAAACCCTTTAAAATGCTTTAAAGCTTCGCTTAATTGAAATTTGCTAATAAAACTTACTTGTGAGTAAACTCCCAGATAACTTTTATCATCAAATTCCAAACTCTAAAGAGTAAAAGCATTTTAAAGACATAAACACAAAAAACATTGTTGAATTGATTCTACCGACTGCATATTTGCCGCCCTTGTCGTACATGGAAGCGCTGATGCGCGAACCGGCGACAATCGAACAGATGGAGACGTTTGAGAAACAGACGTTCCGCAACCGGGCGATTATAAGAGACGCCAAAGACGCGTTGGTGCGGCTGACGATACCGGTGAAGAAAGTGGAGCACAAACAGCTCACGCGAGACATCGAGATCAGTTACCAGACGCGATGGCAACACCAACACTGGATCACGCTCGTCAGTGCCTACCAACACACGCCGTATTTCATGTATTTCGCGGACTACCTGAAGCCGTTCTACGAACGCGAGTACAAATGGCTGATAGACCTGAATGACGAGCTGAACGCGACGATTGCCTCTCTGCTTAAAAAGCAGAAGCCTTCAGCTGTCAGCTTTCAGCCGTCAGAGCGCACAGAGGACTGGAGCGGACAGATTTGGACAGACAAACATCCGTGGCAAACGGAGTTGAGCGTGCTGGACACGCTGTTTGAAGATTTGAAGATTTGAAAATTTGAAGATTTGAAGATTTGAGAATTGATGAAAGAGATTGATTGGAGTAAATTAGGATTTCATTATACCGAACCGGATTATATAGTCCGGTCGGCATACCATGAGGGCGTGTGGGAAGAACCGTACGCCACGAAGGACAAGTTTTTGCATTTGCATGTATCGGCTACTTGTCTGCAATACGGACAAGAGGCTTTTGAGGGGTTGAAAGCATTCCGCGGAGTGGACGGGAAGATCCGTATTTTCCGCTGGCGCGAGAATGCGAAACGAATGGCACGAAGCGCAGAGGGGCTGTATATGGCTCCTGTGCCGGAGGAGATTTTCGGCAAAGCGATTCATTTGGCGCTGGAGAAGAATATGGATTTTGTTCCGCCTTACGGAACCGGTGCAACGCTCTATTTTCGTCCGCTGCTGATTGGCACGACGCCTCGTCTGGGTGTGGGACCGGGCAGGGATTTTGAGTTTATCGTCATTCCTTCGCCGATTGGTCCGTACTATCCGGGTAAGTTCCATTGCACGACGTTTGTAGTGAACCGGCATGTGGACAGGGCGGCTCCTTACGGAACGGGTACTTTCAAGGTCGGAGGCAATTATGCTTCATCGTTCCGCGCGACAGAACCGGCGCACGCGCAAGGAATGGATTGTCTGTTCCTCGACGCCAAATATCATCGGTATATCGATGAGTGCAGCGCGGCGAATTTTATTGGGATTAAGAAGCTTTCAGCTGTCAGCCATCAGCCGTCAGAGATCGAGTACCTGACACCGCGGAGTAGTGCAATTCTGCCGAGTATCACGAATGACAGTCTGATGACATTGGCGCGTGATAAGGGTTATAAAGTGACGCGGCGGCATATACGGCTGGAGGAGTTGGAGCAGATGAGTGAGGCAGCCGCTTGCGGAACGGCTTGTGTGATCAGTCCGATCGACAAAGTAATTGACCCGGAGAAGAATAAGATTTACCACCTGAGCGACCAGCCGGAACCAATACTGACAGATTTGTACCACTCGCTGAAGGATATTCAGTACGGACGGGCGGAGGACAGACATGGATGGTGTGAGGTAATTGAATAACCCCACCCCGTCCCTCCCCTCAAGGGAGGGAGAACAAATGGAAAAATGAGAAAATGAAAAATTAAATAAATTGAATTATGTTTAAGAATCAACCTAAAGGGCTTTTTGCTCTGGCGTTGGCCAACACGGGCGAACGCTTCGGCTACTACACGATGTTAGCCGTTTTTGCGCTGTTCCTGCGCGCTAATTTTGGTTTGTCGGCTTCTGCCGCAGGTGCTATTTATTCCACTTTTTTGGCATTTGTGTATTTTCTGCCGCTGATCGGCGGTATCGTAGCTGACAAGATCGGTTACGGCAAATGCGTGACGATCGGAATTATCATTATGTTTCTGGGCTACGTGCTTCTGGCGCTTCCGATGGGTGGCGTAGAGAGCGGCAGTACGGCTGTGGCGATGACAGGCATGATCGCTGCGCTGGTGCTGATCAGTTTCGGAACGGGTCTTTTCAAAGGAAACTTGCAAGTGATGGTGGGTAATCTGTATGACGATCCGCAGTATGCCGACCGCCGCGATGCAGCCTTCTCTCTGTTCTATATGGCAATCAATATCGGCGCTATGTTCGCTCCGACGGCAGCTGTGAAGATCATGGCGTGGGCTCAGGATTCACTGGGTGTGAGCGTCAATGACAGTTACCATTTCGCGTTCGCGGTAGCCTGCGCTTCGCTGGTATTGAGTATCGCGATCTATTATGCTTGCCGTCCTTGGTTCAAACACGTGGAGAACACCGCCAAACAAGCGGCAGCGAGCGGTCAGAAAGTAGAGACGCTGACTCCGGAGCAGACCAAGAAACGTATCGTGGCGCTGTGTCTGGTGTTCGCCGTTGTGCTGTTCTTCTGGATGGCATTCCACCAGAACGGTCTGACGCTGACTTATTTCGCCAATGAGTTTGTGAACCCGGTTGTGACGGGGGTTCAAACGATGGCATTTGATATCATCAACTTGGTATTGGTAGCTATTCTGGTGTATGCGCTGTTCGGTATTTTCGGCGAAGGCAGCCGCAAAGCGAAGACGATCTGGAGCTGCGTGGGTATCGCTGTGATTGGTGCGCTGGCTTATAAATATCTCAGCCACCCGGCAGAGTTGGGCATTTCCGCTCCTATTTTCCAACAATTCAACCCGTTCTACGTAGTAGCTCTGACTCCGGTGAGCATGGCTATTTTCGGTGCGTTGGCGAAGAAAGGCAAAGAGCCGAGTGCTCCGCGTAAGATCGCCTATGGTATGTTGGTAGCCGCAGCAGCTTATGCGGTAATGGCATTCTGTTCAGTTGGGCTGTTGAGTCCGGCAGAGCAAGAGTTGGCACGCGTTGCCGGCGAAGGTACATTCGTCAATGCCAATGTGCTGATTTTGACATATTTGGTACTCACTTTCGGTGAGTTACTGCTTAGCCCGATGGGTATTTCGTTCGTCAGCAAAGTGGCACCTCCGCAATACAAAGGAATGATGATGGGTGGCTGGTTTGTAGCTACTGCGCTGGGTAATTTCCTTGTTTCCGTGGGCGGTTTCCTCTGGGGCAGTCTGCCGTTGTGGCTCGTTTGGAGCGTGTTCATCGGCGTGTGCCTGATTGCCGCTATCTTCATGTTTGCGATGATGGGCAAGCTGGAAGACGCGACGAAATAATTGAGAATTGAGAATTGAGAATAGTAGTGTTGCGATAATTTTAAGAAAATAAACAAAGATAAACCCTTTTGAAGGCTTTAGCGCAAAGCGCTATGCGTATTTTGCTACTAAAAACTCCTCGCAAGCAAGCTTTCGGATAGTTTTTACCACCAAACTTCGCAACTCTGCGAGTAAAAGCCTTCAAAAGCAATAAACATAAAAAAACATTGACTATTCAAATTATAAAACTTAAAATATCGCAACAATAGTAATTTGACATTTGATAATTTTTTATGGAGGAAGTAATTAAATATTTTGAGTCTCTGGAGGCGCGGATAGCGGAAAATGAAAAACGCATCGCGGCTCTGGAGGAGGCTCAGCAGACCAACGAAGCAGTTATTGCTTCGCTGGAAGCAGATATAGAGGAACTGAAAAGTCGTCCTCTGCCGGAGCCACAAGTGGTTGAGAAAGAAAACCTCACCCCTGCCCTCTCCTCAAGAGAGGGAGAAGAAAAAGTAGAATACTCCGAGCCGGAGCCGGTTGTTGTGGCAGAGCCTGTTGTAGTGGCAAAGCCAGAGCCGGAACCCGTCAAAGAGGAGCCGAAACCCGTCAAAGAGGAACCGGTGAAGGAGGAAGTGGCATCTCCGAAAGCGGCTATCTACGGCAAGGCTGTGACGGATATTCGTCAGGCGATCTCGCTGGGCGACCGGTTCTTGTATCAACGTGAGTTGTTCGGTCAGAACGCCGAACTGATGCAAAAGACGCTGACGGAGCTGAATGAGTTGGGTTCGTTTGACGAGGCGATGGAGTACATCCGCCGCTTCGGATGGGACACCGAGAGTAATTCATACCAGCAGTTTATTGTAACGCTGCATCGGAGGTTCGGGTAATTGAGAATTGAAAATTGAGAATTGAAAATTAATGTTATACATTGTTCCGACACCGGTTGGTAATTTGCAGGACATGACGTTCCGCGCGATTGAGGTGCTGAAATCAGTGGATCTGATTTTGGCGGAAGACACGCGTACGAGCGGTATTCTGCTGCAACATTATGACATCCATACGCCGCTGAAGAGCCATCATAAGTTCAACGAGCATGAGACCTCTGCGGACATTGTGGAGCGGCTGAAAGCAGGTGCAAACATCGCGCTTATCTCCGATGCGGGCACTCCTGCTATCAGCGACCCCGGGTTCTTTCTGGTGCGCGCAGCTGCCGAAGCGGAGATAGAGATTCAGACGCTGCCCGGAGCGACGGCTTTTGTGCCGGCTTTAGTGGACAGCGGACTGCCGAACAACCATTTCTATTTCGAGGGTTTCCTGCCGCAGAAGAAAGGAAGGCAGACACGATTGCAGTATCTCGCTGCGCTGGACCAGACGTTTATCGTCTATGAGTCACCTTTCCGGCTGGTGAAGACCTTGGAACAACTGGCGGCGGTATGCGGCGAAGAGCGCAAGGCGAGTGTGACGCGCGAGATCAGCAAAGTGCACGAAGAGACAGTAAGAGGTTCGCTGGCAGAACTGGTGGCACATTTCAAAGCGAAAGCGCCCAAAGGCGAGATTGTGGTCTGCGTTGCGGGAATTGAAAATTGAAAGTTGAAAGTTGAAAGAGAAGCATGAGTGAGATGAAATCATTGGCGAAGGACACCGTGATCTACGGTGCGAGTTCGATCATAGGCAAGTTTTTGAACTACCTATTGGTGCCGCTGTACACGTATGCGTTGGCGCGCACATCGGACTACGGAATCGTCACGAATATCTATGCTTGGACGGCTCTGCTGCTGGTCATTCTGACGTATGGCATGGAGACCGGTTTCTTCCGTTTCGCCAACCGCGAAGACTACGATCCGAAGACCGTGTATAAAACGGCGTTTCTGACGTTGCTATGCTCCAGCGCGGTGTTCACGATGCTGGTGGTCGTTTTCCATCAGCCGATCGCCAATGCGCTGGGCTATCCCGACCATTCGGAGTTCGTGGAGATGATGTTTGCCACGGTGGCGATTGATGCGTTTGCGTGCATTCCGTTTGCGTACCTGCGATATCAGAAGCGCCCGATTCGTTTTGCGGCGCTCAAGCTGCTGTTCGTCGTTCTCAATATCGCGTTCAACCTGCTGTTCCTTGTGGTATTGGGCAAGAATGATGTATTCTATGTCTTTCTCAGTAATATCTTGGCGACCTGTATCCAGACGCTGTGCCTGCTGCCAATGACCTTACCGAAAGGCGGTCAATTCAGCGTGCCGGTGCTAAAAGAGATGCTTCGTTATTCGCTGCCTCTGCTGGTGCTCGGCGTAGCGGGAATCATGAACCAGACGCTGGACCGGATCCTCTTTCCATATCTCTATACGGGCGCGGACGCGCAGGCGCAGTTGGGTATCTACGGTGCGTGCTTCAAAGTGGCAATGGTGATGATGATGTTCACCCAAGCCTTCCGCTATGCGTACGAACCGTTCGTTTTTGCCAAACATAAGGACCGCCAATCCGTGGAGGCGTACGCCGACGCGATGAAATACTATATCATCTTCTCATACCTCATTCTGCTGGGTGTGATCTTCTATCTGGATATATTCCGGTACATCGTTTCCAGCGCGTATTGGGAGGGGCTGAAGATCGTTCCGGTGGTGCTCTGGACGTATGTTTTCCAAGGGATTTATTTCAATCTCAGTTTCTGGTACAAACTGACGGACGAGACCAAATGGGGTGCTTATTTCTCGCTGATCGGTCTGGCAATCACGTTGGTTTTGCAGATTGTGGGCGTGCCGCGAATCGGGTATTGGGCAAGTTGCGGCAGCAGCCTTGTGTGCTATTTCGTCATTATGCTGCTGTCCTATTTCATCGGTCAGAAGAAAGCTCCGATTCCCTATGATCTGAAAAGTATCGGCGGCTATACGGCAATGACGATTGGTCTGCTGGCGGTCTATTATGCGCTACGGCTGTATTATATCCACAATATGTGGGTGATGATGGCTGTCGGCACCGGACTAATCGGTATTTATTTAATTGTATTAACTCATAAAGATTTTCCTATTCAAAATGTTCTCAGGAATCGTAGAAACCATGGCTCAGGTCGTTAAGATAGAGACCGAGCAAACGAATAAACATTTCACGCTTCGCAACCCGTTTGGCGAGGCGCTGAGTATTGACCAATCCATCGCGCATAACGGCGTGTGCCTGACGGTAGTGAAGATCGAGGGCGACCTCTATACCGTGACGGCAATGCAGGAGAGTCTGCGGCTGACGAACCTTGATCTGCTCAAAGAGGGCGATTGGGTGAACGTAGAGCGATCGATGATGATGGGCGGTCGTTTAGACGGACACATCGTACAAGGGCATGTCGATCAGAAAGCCGTTTGTATCGAGGCAAAAGAGACCGACGGCAGTTGGTATTATCGCTTTGAGTACGACTCGACCAAAGAGATGGTAGAGCGCGGCTATTTCTGCGTGGACAAAGGATCGGTGTCGATCAACGGCGTCAGTCTGACGGTATGCGAACCGGATGTCAAAGACGGCAAAGGCTATGTCTCTGTCTGCATCATTCCTTACACCCACGAAGAAACCAATTTCAAATATATCGAGGTGGGCACAGTGGTCAATATCGAGTTTGACATCCTCGGCAAATACCTGAGCCGCTATGCGGCGATACTAAAGATTTGAAGATTTGAAGATTTAAAAATTTGAAGATTAAATTTAGACAAAATTATATATTATGGACAAAATTAGTTATGCATTAGGCCTTTCGATGGGTCAGAACCTCATGAGCAGCGGTGTAGAAAGCCTGAATTATCAGGATCTCGCAGCCGGAATCGAAGATGTGCTTACGAAGCAACAGCCGAAGATCAGCTATCAGGAGGCGCAACAAGTATTGAATCAATTCTTCCAGGAGTTGGAAGCCAAAGTAGCCGGTGCGGCAAAGGCTGAGGGCGAGAAATTCCTTGCCGAGAACGCCAAGCGCGAAGGTGTCAAAGTGACTGCCAGCGGTTTGCAGTACGAGATATTGGAGCCGTCGCTGGGTCAGAAACCGAAAGCAACCGACACCGTGCGCGTTCATTATGAGGGAACTCTGATTGACGGTACTGTCTTTGACAGCAGCTATCGCCGCGGCGAGTCGATCACCTTCCCGTTGAACGGTGTGATTGCCGGTTGGACGGAAGGATTGCAGTTGATGTCTATCGGTTCGAAATACAAATTCTTCATCCCGTACAATCTGGCATACGGCGAGCGCGGTGCAGGTCAATCCATTCCGCCGTACGCTGCGCTGATCTTCACGGTGGAGTTATTAGGGATCGAGTAATCGTTTTTGTACCTGAAATTTACGAGAGAAATACGGGAAACATACGAGACGATAGACCGACGGGATACCGACGAGATACCGTAATTACAAACATATATATATTACAAAATAAAAACAACTACAGATGAAAAAATTAAGTATTGTTTTGCTTGCCGCACTGGCTATGTTATCCTGCGGCAACAGTTACAAGGCAGAGAATGCCGTATTGACCAACGAGAGCGACTCCGTCAACCACGCGCTGGGTGTGCTGAACGGTATGCAGATCAAAATGTATTTTCTGGCAAACGACAGCAGCGATGAGGCTATAGCCGAGTTTATCGATGCATTGGAGAAAGCGTATCTGAATAAAGAAGAGGAGCTGAACAACATTGAGAAAGCCGGTCGTCAGTTCGGTGCGTCCGTCAAAAGCTTTGAGAAAGTCGGTCTGGCAGAGAACAAATCTTGGGCGCTGAACGAGAAGATGTTCTTCCAAGGTGTGGTAAACGCGCTGTATGAGGACACAACGGTGATGAAAGCAGATGTAGCCGAGGGCTATCTGATGCAGCAATACCAGAACCGCGCGCAGAGCGAAGAAGTAGCCAAACCGATCACCGGCAAATGTCCGAAAAAAGCCAAAGCGGTTGCGTTGAGCAATGATGTGGATTCGCTCAACTACGCGCTTGGTTTGGTCAACGGTATTCAGATCCTCGCATACATTCAGAGAGAAGACTCCACCGGCGATGCAATGGATGAGTTTATCGAGAATGTGAATATTGGTCTGAAAGAGAATGTCCGCAACCCGAAAGCGGTAGATGCAGCAAAAAATATCGGTACTGCTATTCGCGAGCAGGAGCCGGTTGGTCTGCTGGGCGTAGCCGGTCTGGAGACCAATTACGACCTGATCAAACAAGGTTTCATCAATGGTCTGTACAACTACACCGAGCAATTTGACATGCAGTCGGCAAACCACTATGTTGATTCCGTCATGTCGGCTAAGAAATTCGGCGATGCGAAAGCAGAGGGCGAGAAATTCCTGCAGGAGAACGCGCTACGCGAGGAGGTCAAAGTGACCGATAGCGGTTTGCAGTACGAAGTACTGGTACAGGGCAAAGGTCCGAAACCGACGGCAGAGCAGACGGTCAAAGTTCATTATGAGGGCACGCTGATTGACGGTACTGTCTTCGACAGCAGCTACCAGCGCGGCGAGCCGATCGAGTTCCCGCTGAACGGCGTGATCAAAGGTTGGACCGAAGGTCTGCAGTTGATGCCGAAGGGTTCGAAATACAAACTCTATATCCCGTACGAGCTGGGTTACGGCGAGCGCGGCGCAGGCCAGTCAATTCCGCCGTTCGCAACGCTGATCTTCACCGTTGAACTGCTGGATATCAAATAATTGAGAATTGAGAATTGAGAATTGAGAATTTATAATTGAGAATTGAGAATTGTGGGCGTCATTGCTAAACAATCCATACGTGGCACGATAGTGACCTACCTCGGCATCGCCGTGGGTGTCTTCACCACGTTCTTCGTGTTAACCCGTTTCCTCACTACCGAGGAAATCGGGTTGGCACGGGTGCTGATTGACGCCGCCACACTCTTCATTGGTCTGGCGCAGTTGGGCACGTACGCCAGCGTGATCCGATTCTATCCGTATTTTAAGGAGAAAGAGAGCGAAGAGGACCACGGATTTTTCTTCTGGGCGCTGGTGGTTCCGTTCATCGGATTTGTCCTTTTCGCCCTGATCTATTGGGCTTGCCGTGTGCCGCTGGGCGCATGGTTTGGAGACAAATCGCCGCTGTTTGTGGAGTACTATTATTTCGTGCTTCCGCTGGCGTTTTTTATGCTCTACCAAACTATCTGCGAGAGTACATGCAATGTGCTGATGCATATTGTGGTGCCACGGGCGGTGCGCGAACTGGTGGTGCGGGTAGGACTGTTGGCGATCTATCTGCTGTACGCCTTCCGGGTGATCTCCATCGACGGACTGGTCATCGGTATTTGCATCAACTATGCGGTCGCAGCGGTCATAAATCTGTGCTATTTCTTCTCGCTGCACACTATCCGTCTGCGTCCGGATTGGGCTTTCCTTCGGGAGAACAAAGGACTCGTCCGCCGCTATCTGGTTTACACCGGATTTCTGCTGCTCTCTGCGGTCACAACGGTTCTGGCGCCTACCCTGTCGTCTTTCTTTGTGACCGCCAAGATGGGACTGAGCAACACCGGTATTTTTGCGATAGCCACATACACGGCAGCGCTGGTGAGTGTCCCGAACCGCTCCGTTTCTGCGATCGCTTCGCCGCAGCTGGCACGGGCGATCAAAGAGCAAGATCGCGAAGAATGCTCTTTCCTGATTCGCCAAGTAACGAGAAACATGCTGCTCATCGGCGGGTTTATTCTGCTGGCTATATGGCTCAATATCGATTTGATTTTCCATATCCTGCCGAATGGCACTACGTATGCAACGGCAAAGAATGTAGTGCTTATCTTGGGCGTCAGCCAATTGATTTTGGGGACGTTCACTATCTGTCTGACGGCGTTGAACTATTCGCGGTACTATGCCTTCAGTCTGATTTGGTCGCTGATTTTGACGGTCAGCGCCATTATGCTCAATAATTATCTGGTGCCGCGCTATGGCATGGAGGGCGCTGCGTTCAGCAACTTGATCTCGTACGGGTTGTATTACCTGCTGATCATTGCAACGCTGGTGCCGCTGGGGCGTTTCCATGTAGTGGACCGCCGATGGGTGTATATTTTGCTGCTGCTCATCGGTATTTTCGGGTTGAATGTCCTCTGGCAGACTTGTCTGCCGGCGATGAATATATGGGTGGACAGCCTCTGCCGGAGCGTTGTGCTACTCGGCAGCGGTGCGTGGATCGCCTACAAGGCGCAACTCTCGCCGGAGCTCAATGCCCAAGTAGCCCAATGGCACAATAAATAGTAAATTGTAAATGAATAAATTGTAAATCACTGTGCGTTATTTCATTTCCTTTGCATATGACGGCACCGGCTATCACGGTTCGCAGACGCAGCCAAACGGAAACACGGTTCAGGCAGAGATGGAAGCGGCTTTTACTACCATCCTCCGGACGCCTGTGTCGCTCACTTTTGCCGGGCGGACGGATGCTGGCGTGCATGCAGAGAAGATGGTGGCGCATTTCGATGTAGAGAAAGCCGTTCCGGCGAATTTCGTGGGACGACTCAATAATCTGCTGCCCGCCTCTATCGCTGTCACCGGTCTGCGTCGCGTAACGGACGAAGCGCACGCGCGGTTTGACGCTACGGCGCGGACTTATCGCTATCGCATCACCACGCGCAAGGATCCGTTCCTCTATATCAATCATACGCGCGTAGCAGCCTGGCTGGATTTGGAGGCGATGAACAGAGCGGCGGAACGGATGCTTGGCGAGCGAGATTTTGCCTCTTTCTGCCGCACCCACACAGATGTCAAAACGACGATATGCCATGTGACGGAAGCGCGATGGGTGCGCGAGAACGAGACAGAGGCTTATTTTGAAATCACAGCCAACCGGTTCTTGCGCAATATGGTGCGCGCGGTAGTCGGCACCCTCTTTGAAGTAGGGCGAGGCAAGATGAGCGAGGAGGAGTTCGAGCAAGTGATCGCTGCGCACAACCGTTGCCGCGCAGGACACTCCGCTCCTTCAGAAGGGCTCTCATTAATAGAAATCATTTATCCACAAAATATATATCTATGAAACACAAATTTTCCCTATTGCTGCTTGTAGCAGCCGTTTTGGGCGCTTGCACATCCGCGCCGCAGTATCAAACGACCAAGCAGGGCGACATCGACCGACTGACCAAAGCGGCATCCTTCGAGATGCCGAAAGTGAAAGTACCTTCGTTCCCGAGCCGTACATTCAATGTGCTGGATTTCGGAGCCGATCCTACGGGCGTAGCGCTGGCTACCGAGCCCATCCAGAAAGCCATCGACGAATGTACAGCCGCCGGAGGCGGAACAGTGGTTATTCCGGCAGGTATCTACACCACCGGTCCGCTCACCCTCAAATCCAACGTCCGTCTCTACACCGAGACGAACAGTTTCATCGTCTTCAGCCATGATCTGGACCTCTATGAGATCTACGACGAGTGGTTCGAGGGTATTCCGACCAAGCGTTGCACTTCTCCGCTGAATGCGCGCGGCGCAGAGAATATCGCCATCACCGGCCATGGTACCTTCAACGGCAACGGCGACTGGTGGCGTCCGCTTAAGAAAGGCAAAATGGCTCCGAGCCAATGGAAGAAACACTTGCAGGAGAAAGGCGGCGTAGTGACCGAGAAAGACATCTGGTATCCGGACAGCGCTTCGATCCTCGCGCAGACTTATTGCGTGGACCAGAACGTGCCTGTGATCACCGACGACAGCCTCTGGCAGGTAGTCAAATCTTTCCTCCGTCCGGTGCTGCTCCATTTCGTGGACTGCAAAGGCATCCTCTTGGAGGGCGTAACTTTTGAGAACAGCCCGGCATGGAACCTCCATCCGATGTGCTGCGAGAACCTCATCCTGCGCGACCTCAATGTCCGCAACCCTTGGTACAGCCAGAACGGCGACGGCGTGGATGTAGAGAGCTGCAAAAATGTAGTGATCAGCCATTGCTCGTTTGACGTAGGCGACGACGCCATCTGTATGAAATCCGGCAAGGACAAACCCGGTCGCGACAGAGGTATCCCGACGGAGAATGTAGTGGTGGACGATTGCGTCGTTTATCACGGCCACGGCGGATTTGTATGCGGCTCCGAGATGTCCGGCGGTATCAAGAATGTGCAGGTCAGCAACAACCTCTATATCGGTACCGACGTAGGTCTGCGGTTCAAGAGTACCCGCGGACGCGGAGGCGTAGTGGAGAATATCTACATCCGCGACGTCAATATGGCGAATATCCCGAACGAGGGTCTGCTCTTTGACCTCTTCTACGGAGGCAAAGGTGCCGGCGAGGAGACCGAAGAGGAACTCGCTGCGCGCATGAACGCAGAGGCTCCGGCGGTCAGCGAAGAGACACCGGCGTTCAAGAATATCGTGATTGAGAATGTCAAGGGTAACAACATCAAACGCGCTATCTATTTCAACGGTCTGCCGGAGATGAAGATCCAGAATGTCACGCTCCGCGACATCACGATGAATGCCACCGAAGGGGCACTCTTCCGCCAGACGAACGGACTGGTGATCGAGAATGTGAATATCAATGTTAAGAAAGGCGAAGCCTTCTCGTTGGCTCCGACGGTTGAGAATGTCACGATCAATAAATAATATCGGCTTAGCGATAGTCGGTCTGCTGCTCGCGGGGTGCGCCCCGCGGGTGGCAACTTCGTTTTGGAAGATCGGCACACCGGCGGACTCCACAATGGAAGGCTACACCGTCATCCATGCGGAGGGCAAGACGCGCCACTGCTACCCCATCGACGTATGGATAGACGGTCCTGATGTAGATACCTACCACCAGCTCCACCACCATGGCGTGGCGGTTGAAAGTGAGTTGATGGCTTACCGCATCTATTTTGACAAGAAACAGACCATTGATCCTTATTGCAAACGCAAGCCGCAGCTGGAGTTGTCTGAGAGCCATTGGTATCCCAACGACAGTCTGCTGGAGGCGGGTTATGGCGATGATATTCTCCGCGTCAGCGGAACGGTCGGCGTCGGTTCTGTCAAATACTGGAACGGCAAATTGTTTCATATAGAGGAGGTTGGAGAGCGGCAGCAATTGATTGTCAAGAAAGGGCGCAACGAAGCGACTATCGCGGTCCGCGACATTGATTGGACAATTCCTGACGGCAAAGAAGAATTGCCGGAGACGCGACATATCGTCAATCTGGATGTCCGATATACGATGAAAGCCGGACATAGGGATATGCGTTGCGACGTCTTCTGCTCGGCACCCGTTGAAGGGCTCTGCACCGGCGTACAGACCATTCCGGCGAAAGGAGGGAAAGATACTATCTCGCTTATCCTGCCAAATGGTATTCTTTTAGCCTCTTGGGGCACCGACTGGCCTGTGAACGATAGCGTCAAGTATGCCAAAGAGACTGTCGGCTTGGGTGTTTTTATTCCAAAGGAGTATGCCGGTGCCCTTGTCCACGACAAGCGGAATAGCCTCTGCCTGCTAAAGCTGTCAGCTTTCAGCCATCAGCCGTCAGCCTTGCCCAGCACCGCTCATTTCTATCTCACAACAGTCGGAGCCACCAAAGAAAACCACCCTGTGGCAAAGACTGCAGAAGAGTGGTACGCCTATCTCCGCCGCTGGGCAAAAGGATTAAAGTAAGGTTAGATAAGCAAAATATTTATACGCCAAGTCTTCTAATGAGCGCTCTGCTTGCGCCAAACTTTGCATATCCCCAGCACTCAAACGCTCACGATACAATTGCTGTTTATAGGTCATACAGATATACTTCTGCGCTTCGTTTTCCTCAATATGTATATCTTCAAACGGCAGCGAGCTATGCGGATCATATACCATATTATACGCGATGTTTCGGACGTTTCCTGGAACCGGACGCAGCATTTTTTTCTCCACTAAATCCGCTATATCGCGATTGGCTGTGTCCAAAGACACCTCTGCCAACTTTGCCCAATTCTTTGCCGTCAGTTTGCCATCGTATCCGTTAAGATATATATTCAAAATCTTCTTTTGCCGCTCTGAGCACACAATATCTTCATGAATATGCCAGAAATAGGTCTTATTCAGCACATTCCCTATCACCGTATCGGAGTCCTTTACCGCGACTAACAAGGTATTCAAAAACCACATCAACCAATTGGTGATATCCGTTCCGCGTTGAGCACGCTCCAACTCCAAATAATAGTTCTTTCGATCAGCATAAATCGCCTTGGACATACTGTAGTATCGCAGGTTGCTGTCTTCAACGCGCGCCAAAACCATATCCGATAGAGCACGAGTAATACGTCCGTTCCCATCATCAAAAGGATGGATGCATACAAACCAAAAATGCGCTATAGCAGCTTTTATCGGTGTAGCAGGGATGTCGGGATCATTAAACCAAACTATAAACCGCTCCATCTCTCCCTGCACGCGTTCCGGAGCCGGAGCCTCGTAGCATACTCGTTCACGCCCCATATTACCGGACACGACCTGCATGCCCGCCTGACGATACTGTCCCACATCAATAGGATATAGCCGTGTCCGCTCAACCGGAAACAGTTCGCCATGCCATGCAAAAAGACGTTCTTTAGTCAGCGGTTGTTTGTAATTACGCGTTGCATCCAGCGAAACACTCACCATGCCTTCCACATAGTGAGACATCGTATCATTGACCTCTTCGTAGGGTACACCTAAACGGCGCGCCACAGATGAACGAACCGATCGGGTATTAAGCGTTACACCTTCTATCTCTGAGGACGAAACAATATCTTGCGTCACACTTTCAGCAGTTGCTTTCAGTTGCTCATCGAAACCAACCATACTCAGACGCCCGCGCATATACCCTAAAGCTTGCGACACTTCTGCCAACTTAGCATCTACTTTGTCATGATCCCACGCAAATTGCGTCCAATTGTCGAATTCGTGAATAAACATACAATATGCCCCTTTCAAAATTCGGTGCAAAGATACAACTTTTGCGGCATATATGCAAATTTAAGCCGCATTTTTTGCGGTTTATTTATTATTTTAAGCCGTATCTTGTAAGTTTTATGCAGTTACTATGCAGTCGCTTCCGGTACCACTTCGTTACCATTACGGACATCTTTGTACAATTTGATATCCGTTGCTACCCTCATCTATGTTCATTTTCCCGAATACTGTTCGTGGTTTAAAGCCGCGCATATATCTTCTGCCATTCCATTCAAGGCTATGCAATCTTCTCTGCTTATCTTTTTCCTATCTTGGTAATCTTCCCACGGACTAAGAATCAGCACTCGTCCCTCTGCTACAGCATCGAATATTCCATCTGAAGGTTTATAATAATCCCGAAAACCATTATCTGCAAGAAGAACAAACCTTTTCTTTTCTTTCAAGAGCACCTCCATTACCCGCTTCTCATCAGGGCTGATAAATGGTGACACCATCACCGTTCCTTTTCGGGCTTCCGCAACACAGCTATTCATATAATCACGCAACGCTTGCGATTGCCCATGCGCGGCTTCCTCCACCATTTTCCTCCGTACATGGACGGGCATATAGTGTGCTGCTTGCAGCAGGGCTACATTTCCCACCCCGGAATATTTTCTTGCTCCTATTTCTATGCCTTCCTGTACATGAAAGAAACCGGGCTTCAGTTGCTTAGTAGCGAGACGTTGGGGATTCATCTGTACATAACGAATCATGGTCTGAAGCTGGCCTTTTCTTGACAAAGGACGAATAAATGGCATCTCTGTGAACAGTGGTGTGCTACGTTTATTGTCCCGCATATTATGCGGGCTAACGGACGTTGTATGTTCCCTATCTACTTTCTTTGCTCCCTGCCATAACCCGCGTACGACCATCTTGATGCTTATAGGCATTGATTTTGTCACGTACAAGATTACATGCAAATGATCCGGCATCATTCTTAGTTGGATAATACGGATCTCAGGATAGCGAACAGGGATGGCATCTACGCATGACTTTGTCTGTACTCCTATTTCGCTTAATTCCACCTTTGCCTGTTTCGGATCATTTTCTGGAATAACCAATTTTCCCAACAATGGTTCACGAGAAGGTATAGTCATGGTCACATGGTATATGCCTACGCCTTTCCATGCCGTCCCCCAGCCTTGCCATTGCCATTTCTCCTTTTCCATATTCCTATTTATCTTGGTTTCCTTTATTGTCCCTTTCTTTCGCAACGTCCATTGTCCCGAAACTATTCGGGCATTCGAAAACCACCCCGCGGCAGGTTGCCACGGGGTGGTTTGTTTCAGAATACGCGATCACGCCGCTGGGGTGCAGCTTGAGGATGAGTAGAGCTCCCTTCTATAGGCCACATTATTTCTGAAGTCTTGACGATAGCAATTTCCGTCATCGGTTCTATGTAATGCTTCTTTTCCATTTACGACTACAAAAGTACTGCTTTTTTTCCGAACCTGCAAATTTTATTTCACTTTTTTGCCGGTTGCATTAAATATTGCGCCCTCTTTCGTAATAATATATATATCATTTCCGATCAGAACCTTGCGATTTCCTTCTTTCTCTCCATTGATCTCATCCACACCGGTTGTGATCTGCGGAGCGTTCCTCGACTGAATACGTAAGCCGTAACCTTCAGTTGTTCCTTTGGAGAGATCTAAGGTATATGAACTCTCCGTTAAGTTCCAAATATCCGAGCCATTATATGTGAGATACAAGTCTGCCTCATCTTCCGGCATACGATCAATTGCAAAGGTATAAGAGCCTGCCTTGGGAGCATAGAAACTCAATGCGACTGCGGCTTCTTCGTTTACCAACGGCATCTCTATATCACATAGTTTCATGCCGTAGGCATTTGCCCACACTTGTGCTACTTTGGAGTCTGTCGGAGCAGCAAACTTCGTTAATTCGCGTCCGGCTTCGTAATAATAAGTAGCTTCTTCATCTGCACTCACATACAAGCGGTCGTCGCTATAATTGGCTCCTTCTTGAGACAGAGACAGCATAAACTCTGTTTCAGACGACGAACGACGCGGAGCACGGAGCGTACGAGTATTGCCCACATGCGTATATGTAATTTCTTTTCCGGCAGAAGGAGTCTGAATCATATATGCCGATCCAACCACGTAGGTATACTCATCTATAGGTACTGCGGTGTATGAATTGGTCGTATGGCTATATATATGAACTTTCTCTATTCCCTCTGCCGAAAGATTGGCATGTTCTAAGGTTCCGTTGCCTAAACAATTCCACCCTTTATTTTCATTTTCCACGTCGGAGAATGCCATTGATGTTGTAGAGCTGAGATTAAACGATCCCGTAGCTGTCTTTTTGAAACGATATACATTATCTACATCGTCAATCGTTATCGTATAGCATTGTCCCGGTTGCATTACAGAGTGATATTTCTTCCATCCATAACCTGTCTCTACACGGCGGCTCTCTGAGAAGTCCATAATTGCATAATTGGTCTCGCATTTGATTGTTTTCTCAAGGTGCGTACTATTGTCGAAACGGGTCACGCCGTTGACTGCATCTACTGGGAAAGGAACGGTAAAGTCATACCAGCCCGGAGAACACTGCCCCGAAGGATCAAGCGCCAAATCGAAATACGCATCCCCATTCACTACCAATTGGTTTGTATTGTGTACTTGACCGGATCTTCCACTATACCCCTGATCAGCAAGTTCTGCATCCAAAGTAAAGTCATTGACAATCAATTCACCGGTGGTTAGTCGCACCTTTCCGCCCTTTGCTACGTGCAGGTTACCATACGTCTCTTTCTGGCTGCTATTTCCGTCTCCTATGGTCAGTACGCCGCCGTCTCCGATGGTTAGTGTTGCTCCTTCATCAATGGTAAGACTATATACAGACACATCCGTCGTCAGTACTACATCCGTTTGGATCTCCACTATATAGTCTCCTGAGGTAGGAGCATCTTTTCCTATCCAGTTGTTGTTTTGTTCCCATGTCGTATTTTCGCTATTGAAGATATAACGCAGATCTGCCGTTGAGGCATGCAATGTCACCTCTTTAGTCATTTTGCCATCGGAGATAGTCAGTACTGCCTCATCGGATTCAGAATCCGAAACCGGATGGTAATATACATTTACGGCTTTCATTCCTTCCGTGCCACACTCAACATCTAACATTCGGTTCTCCTCCGCAACATAGAACAAGTCTGGCTTGGAGGAAGTGATAGTAATCGGTCCTGCCACATTGCTATAACTGATCTCCAGAGGCACCTCATTCTTAAAGACTTCACCTACGCTGTGCTCGCCGAATTCCATTGTTTCCTGGTCTGGCTCTATGTAACGCGCCAACGTTATCTGCATATTGTTTACATAGAAATATCCCACAGCGCCATACACGGACACTTGTATCTTGGTGGCATGGGCATCCAATTGGATATCGCCACTGTTTACATACGTGCCTTTCGCTCCGTCCTTGCTTCCTTTGGAGTAAGAGGACAGCGAGGTCTCTACTTCAACCCATTGATTAATTGTTGACAGATATTGCTCTACTTTTACTGTTCCTGCATAGAAATAATATACTCCTACTAAATCTTTATGAGAAGCCCCGGTGTAATCGAAATTACAGGTACGCGGTTCGCCATACTCACTCAAATCAAAGATAATACTTCTATCTACCTTGTGAGTCAGGTTCCAACCGCAATCTGCCGCTTTCTCTTCGGACTGAGTATATATCAATTGGTCGCAATCGGCATTGGGGTCACGCACTACTATCTTCTTCGTGGCGGTAGCCTCAAGGAATGTAATGCCGTTCTCCTCTCCACCGGGAGCGGTTGCAGTAATAATAGTCGTACCCTGTGCAAGAATATCCAGTTTACCATCCACTACTTGCGCTACGGACTCACCTGCTACCGAATAGATCACCTCACGGCGTTGCTCATTGCCGTTCTCGTCCGTCCATTTTGCATAGGCAGTCAATGGTATATCTTCGTTGTTCTGATCCAGACCAAGGAATGTCTGATCCCATACGATCGTTTGGATAGCTGCTTCTGTCACTACGAACGTCAATTGATCATTTACTTCTGCATAATTAGCACGGTCTTCTTCATCTACTGCTCCATGCGCATATACAGTAACTTCGCCTTCTTGGAGCGGAATCAACGTACCGTTCGCAGTTATCTCCATAAGCTCGGCATTGGATACAGAAGTAAATGTTACCTCATGGTTTCGGTTCGTGCGGGCGGTAATAATATCCGTAGTGCGGACTGCCGGTTTCGGATTAGTACGTGTATCCACAGCCTCACCATTGATGTACCATACGATTGTCTGCGGCGTTTTCTCCGCCTTGCCGGTAACTGTCACTTCTACACGCTGGTTCGTGTTATAGATAGTGATAGTTGCGCTTTCCTCCTTCGTGGAAGTCGGATGATACAGGATCGTTACTGGCGTTGTCCCGCTGTTACATTCCGTGTTCGGAATCACATCTTGAGGAATAGTAAACTTGCCGTTATCCGATACAATATGGATATCTCCACCATCTACTACGCTCCAGTTTACATTCACTTTTCCGGCTCCAACATTGCCGAAATACAAAGTCTGGTTGTCAGCAGTTTTGGTAATACTGATTCCTTCTGCCGATAAATTCGGTTTGCGGGTCAAGCGGATATTCTTGATATTTTTAGTACCGGTTGCCCAAGTCTTAGCCGTAGCGCGCAGATAAACAAAATCGATATTTGACACATCAATCGGTCCGTATGTTTGATAGGAGCCCCAATTGCTCAAATCAGGCTGATCCAAATCCGTCCAATCCGTTCCGTTTTTGGAATATTGAATAAAGAACTGCTCAGATGCTAAAAGGCTCTTTTTCGCCTCATAGTACAACTCTTGCGCATTTTGCGCATCTGGAATATACCATTTGTCCGTTTCCTCGCCTTGGAAAGAGGTGATATGGGTCGATACTTCATATTCATTCTGGTCATTATACATGAAGCACTGACCCATTGCAGCATTCTCCACCTTCACAGTGAATGTATTAGCTGCAGCCTTGTATTTGTAACTCTCTGCTTGGGTGATAGACCATGTGGCGGTTCCCAACTTGGAGTTGGAATATACCACTTTCGGATTCTCCGCTGTATCATAATAAGTGGCTATCTCATTTCCTTCCGTCTGGGTAACAATAATCGGGGAGTTTTCATAATCCGTATTGTTGGCTGTGAAGACAAACCCGTTGTCATAAGAGTCTGTCGTAATGGTATTCACATAATTAGCAACGCCCTTGACAAGAATAGCGTTATCGTATTTCTTCACGGTCAGGGTGATGGTCTTTGCGTCCGCCTCAGCAATTCCCTCAAAGCGCACTGTTTCGTCCTGCCAAATCTTGATCGTCACTTCCTTTGTATCGAACGATTTTGCCTCGCTGTTCGGAATGACAATCTTGTTGTTTGTAATATCATAATATGCGATTGTTGCATCCGAACTGCTGGTGTGTATCTCACCATCGCTGTTCACAACCGTTGCCACTTCTGCCACTTCTTCATCTACATACTTGGTGTATGGACCTGCAGTAGTAATCGTATTCCCGCGTTTGTCAACTGTAACGGTAAAGTCCGCCGTAGCGGCATTGTAATATTCCGTTTCCGCTTTGGTTGCACGAATCGTATAGTCGCCTATCTCCGTTGCAGAGAACGTGCTGCCATCAATCGTAGCCTTGTCGGCATTTGCGCTGATGACTGCGTACGTTACATTACCATCGCGCTTAACCGCATTAACTACATCCGTCTTCTGCGAAGCAATTAAACTATTCAGATTGAGATACGAATCTGCCTTGCCTTCATCAATACCATCTACCGCAACTTTAACCGTTCCGTTATTCATGGCTATCGCTTGCTCCGCGCGAAGAATAGTTACCGAAACCATGCAAGTATTAGTATTATACATACCGCCATCCGTCGGAGTGAAGGTCACTTCGTAGTTATGCGTGCCTGCGTTATCCTTTATCACTTGTGTCGGATTGCTCCAAGCCCACGAACCGGCAACCTCTGTATTTGCCACGCCGCGCAGCGTAACATCTGCCGAACCGCCGCTCAACGTGCTCGCGCTCAGATTCTGCAAATACGTTACTGCCGTTCCGCTCGGATTAGTTGCAATATTCGGGGTGGCTTTGTTTACTATTATCGTTTTCTCTATCTCCGGAGCAGCGTTGTATCTGTCGCTTCCTTCTTGATAAGCAATCACATGGATTGTTCCCGAAGCTGTAAAAGTAAGGGTATTGCCTTCAATAGTAGCTTTGTCCTCATCGCCGTCCTTCAGTTTATAACTTACCGCTAATCCAGTTGCATCAGTGGTAGCATCAAATACAAGCGGCTCATGAGTTGTCTCAAATACTTGGTTATCCTCAAAATTCCATGTAATAGCCTGATTGAAAGCTACGGTCGTGACACTCAGATTAATTGTATGAGTAGTCGGATTAGCCTTGCCATCCGTAATAGTAATCGTACCTGTATAAGTTTTGTTTTTCTCTTTTGGAGTGAATGATACCTCAAAGGTTTCCGTGCTTCTATCAGCACAGTCTGTTCCTATGGATGTTTTATTCAATACAAAAGGACATAAGGCATCGCTGCTTGTAACAGACAAATCCACTACGTCTATATTGGAGCGGGAAACAGAAATCGTCTTCGACCAGCGTACATTACGTTCTGCATTTTCTGTAATATCCGTCTCGCTTACCTCCAACTCTTTCTTGCGAGGAACAGAAATATTCGTCACATTCTGCTCTGCGTACTCACCGGAACGGAAACGGATTTTCGTTGCAGTCTCATCCAATGTATAAGGACCAAATTTCCCTCTATCCTCTCCCGGTTTGATTGAAACGACTTGCTTCCACTCTAATCCGGAACCGAAATTGGCATACTGCTCCACATACATGTCTTGTTGCTCCGACCAAAGATATTTCAATCCACCGCGTTTTGCATAGAACGTCAGAGTAGTCGGTTTGCCCGTCAGGTTGAACGCCTTTTCGGACATACTGGTTTTATCGCCCTTGTTGAAAGTAAAACTCTGGTCTGCCAATGCATATTCGTCACAGGCGGAGTTCGGGTCGCGTACTTTCACTTGCTTGCGTGCTGTAGCACTAATCCACTCTTCACCTCCTATAATGCCACCGGCTTGCGTAGCAATAATATATGCCTCGCCCGGCGTACCGGTTATAGTCATGACAGAGTTATTCGCTCCGCTTAAAGTAATACAAGCGTCTGATCCTGCTTCTATTGCATAAGTAACCGTTCCGCCGCTGGTTGCAGTTGCATTCAGGTTAATCGTATTGGGCGATGCATTGGTTTTTAATCCGACCAATGTCTGCTCCCATGTAATCGTTTGCTTCTTCTTGGCTGTTACGGTAAAAGTTTTAGAATCCGTTCCAACATCATAAATATCATTTCCCGTTGCAGTGGCTGTTATCTTAGCCGTTCCGTTTGCTACTGCAACAAGCGTTTTACCATCAGGAGAAACAGCTATCACGTCACTATTGCTGGACGTATAAGTGATAGTCGCCTCCTCATTATCAGCCGTTGCTATTGCACTCCCAGTCAAATTATCTTCTGCATTGAGGGTATAATTTACTGCGACTAAATCCGCCTCCCAATGGATAGCCTGCGGACGAAGAGTAGTAGTACCCGAAACAGATACTGTTTTGGTGTATGTAGCATTTCCATTTGAGATGGTAATTGTGCCGCTGTGATTTCCGACGGTTTTGTCTCTGTCATAATAAACCTTTACAGTTTGTGTCCCATATTTTGCCGTACCGCCAAACGAAGTTGGAGAAACTGTAAAATAAGTGGAATTACTTGTTACACTCAATGCACTTACGTTACACCATTCTATATCAAAAGATAGCTCTGCCTTTCCCGAACTAATTTTGCCGCTTCCGAAATCAAGAGAGGTAATTTCCTCCTCGCCTACTTTCGGATTGTGAACATACGCTTGATCAGAAACGACAATAGAACCAAATGTTCCTGCATAGTTACCCTTATAGCAAAGTTTGATATACTTTGTGGATTTGGAAAGTGTAACTGTTTGCGTTGCACTCCAGTCAGTTGAGACAGACACTGCTGAAGTACTTGGTGTTGTATATGTCCAACCTGTTGAGGTCCAATTTTTATTGTCCGAACTTTCATGAACGTACCAGTACGGTTTTGTTGCTATTGCACTTGAACCTTTACATTTAAATGTTAATTGATGCGGAATACCTGTCTGATCAAGGGCGATGATTACATATTTATCATTCCAGTTCCATTCTGAGCCCCTAATATAACTTTTTCTAGCTTCAAGCCGTATTCCACTATCCCATTTATTCTGAGAATAAGATGCGCCATCATTCCCAACCACAATCTTCGAATTGTTATAATGCGTCTGCGTCATGGTCGTATTATACGGCAGTTGCGCCCACGCCTGTGTATTCCAGCCGCCCAAAACAAGCAGCAGAAAGGCTATTAGCGAAATACGAGACACATACGAGACACATACGGGACGATAGACAGAGTGATTCATCTCTCGGTCTTCTCTCGGTTGTCGGTCGCTCATCGCTCGGTTGAGCGTTTTAGCGTAAAGCCAATTGAATATACTTCTAAAACTCATCTTTTTCATACCATTCTATTTTTTGTTGTAATCGGAAAAATTCTTTTTGAGCATCTATCTCACGACGAAGCTGCTCCTTTGTCGGTAAATATAGTTTATATTTGGATGCAAATAATTGCTCATTTCCTTTCAGTATGGAATAGCGCGCTATGTCTTCGTCTGTATCCGCACAGAGCACAATGCCGATTGTCGGATTGTCTCCCTCATTGCGTTTTAACTCGTCATACATACGCACATACATATCCATTTGCCCTACATCTTGATGCGTAATTTTTGCAGTCTTGAGATCTATCAGCACAAAACACTTCAAAATATAGTTATAGAAAACGAGGTCAATATAATAGTCCTCTTTCTCTGTATGTATATGTTGCTGGCGCGCTACAAAAGCATAGCCTTTCCCTAATTCCATAAGAAATCTCTGTAGGTTGGATATAATAGCTTTCTCCAATGTACTCTCCGTAAAGTCCGTATTCTGTTCCAACCCTAAAAATTCAGCCACTACCGGATTCTTGATAAACTCATATTTGTCATTTCGAGAGGGTGCATTCAGTTGTTGCATCTCCTTTTCTACTACATCCTTATGCTGCGAAGCGAGTAAGCGATAATAGTACTGCGAAGAAATATTACGTTGCAAGGTTCTCACCGACCAAGTCTGTTCAGCCGCTTCCTTCTCATACCAGTCGCGAGCTACCTGATCATCCACTTGCAGAAGGGTTAAATAGTGAGACCACGAAAGCAAAAAAGATTTTGGCGACACTGTCTCCAAAATGTTTGGATAACCTTGATAGAAACGCACATACTTATACAAACTACTGAAGTCAAAGCCTTTGCCGTACCGTTCAGTTAATTCTTTTGCCAAGTTTTGTACTACTTGATTTCCGTAGCGCTCGTCTCGCGATTGGGAACCTAAAGTTTCTTCTGCTATTCGTTTTCCTAATAGCCAATTACGTTGTATCAGAGCTGCGTTGACAGCACGATAGGCATTTTGACGAGACGCGTCAACAATCCGTACAGCGTCCTGTACCAAATCATCAGTCTTGTTATATTTAATCAGTTCTGACATTTTTCTTTTTATCCTTTTTTGTCCTTTTTTGCGGGTTTTGCTATGTCAGTTTTGCAAATGTACAATTTTTAAGCAAATCTACATATTTGTACTGCAAAACAGCGCGAATTTGGGTGCAAAATTAATATATTCCTTTGGAATATGCAAATTTTTCCTCCTTTACGCGCGCGAATAATAATAAGGTGTAGCCGATTATTAATAAAAGGCTATCAGCCGTCAGAAGTCAGAAGTCAGAAGTCAGAAGTCAGCTATCAGCTATCAGTATAAGAACAGAGAGTGCGCATGATTGCGCACTCTCTGTTTGTTCTGATTGTACTTTTGGGGGACCTTTCTCGGAACATGATCCCGTGATGGTCCTGTTCTTATCCGTACATTCGTCCGGAACGATTATTACTTATCCGTAGATTCTCTACGGAACGATTATTACTTATCCGTATATTAGCTGTTATTCTACACGCTCGCCGGTAGCGGTATATATTGCTTCTCCGCAACTCTGAGAGTAAAAGCCTTCAAAAGCAATAAACATAAATAAACATTTTTATTAGTCTAAAATTACCAACAATCATTCAAAAATTTGCATTGCAGTTCAAATCAAAAAAAAGGAATAGACTTATAAGTAACTTTGTTATCTTTAATCAGTTCTGACATTATTTTTTTGTCCTTTATATATTTGGGGCATCCTTTGGGATATCTATCATGTCATTTATAGCGTCATTTCTTCTATTCATTGCTATTAAACGACTATTTATCAATTGAATATGTCAATTTATTTCATATCATTCTTCTTGAGAGTTATCTTTTGGCAAATGCGGCATTGTTAACACCCAGTGTCCATATCGGCGACCTTCTACACGTGACAAGAAATGGTATTTTTGCAAATAATCAAGTTCACGGCTTAATGTTCGTTGACTAATTCCTGTCTTTCTTGCCAAATCTGGTATCGTTATCTCGCCATTATCGCGAATAACTCTTAATATAAGATATTGTCTTTCAGTAGGTTCCTTCACGCCATTTATCTCTCCCATCTTGCCATCCTTCTCGCCATCAGCCTCTGTTTTGCGCTGCAAAGTCACGATAAAATCCCCGCTATCTTCACGATATGTAATTTCCAAATCCGGGAACTCCGCCAATGCACGACGTATTCCGGAACCCAAGCCCCGGTAAATCATCAATTCTTCACAAAACTTAGCCAGCAGAGGGTTACATTGGTAAGTTGCTCCGCGTAAAATAGTTTCTACCGACATCCCTCTTCCGAGATGACAGGGATTGATAATTTCTACCCGGTTATCAAATATGAGCAGCCGTATCGGAGCCGGGGTGAGGTAGTCTCTATGAACCAAAGCATTTTGCAGTAACTCTTCCAAAGCGATTTGCGGTATTTCCAAGATACCGAGAGAATTAAAATTCTGTCCGGATTGCACGGCGTGCAGATTATTCTTCAGGAACGCCAAACCCTGTTCATACATCTGCGGAATAGTACCCGAAAAATCCTTACTGTCTCTATATTGGGTACCACCTATACTATTTCCGTAAAAAGCTACAGCCTTTATAACCATGCTCGGCATATACATTTGCGGGTTTTTACCAAAAAACAGCAAACCGCCCATCGTCAGGCAGCCACTTTCATCCATAATCTGCATATTACGGAGCAACTGCTCTTTCGGAAGCGAAACATCCACCGTAGATGATTTCTTCTGTATATATGCCTCCAATAATCGTTCATCCAAGTCACTCATTCCGGTACGTAACACAACATGCTGGTCCGGATAATAAGCACCTGCATCTTGGAACAGCCGCAGAATTTCGCTATTTTCCGTTACACGGCGTTTGTCTGCTCCCTGCTTCACCCAGATTGTTCCCTGCAAGTCTTTGTAGGGCTTGTTTCTTCCTTCTTCGATGTGTACAACCAAAATCTGCTTGTCTCCAACGGATAAAGTCTCCGTCTGCACATATAATGCTGGGCGTATCTGCTCATTGGCTATATTGCCTATCTCGCGAGAGATAGTTTGTATCTCCTCATACGAAAGACCTATAATCTTTCCTGTCTTATCCTCAATGCCTATATAGAGGTCACCGCCTTTGGTGTTGGCAAAAGCTATTAACTCCGATGCTATTTGTTTGGGCGAAGTCCACTCCTGCTTAAACTGCACACGGCTATTCTCTCCGCAAGAAATAATATTTTGTATATCTGATGTCATTGACTTTTATTTTTCGTTCCTAAAATTATAAAAAAATGTATTTTCTTTCTTAATATTTGCTCATTTCAAATTTTTGTTGTACTTTTGCAACCGTAAGACCCATAAGTCCCTGCTTCGGCACACTTGTGGGTTTGTACTTTCTATAATTTCCACACTTGTTACAGCCTTGCGTCAGAACTTTCCAAAATGGAAATAACTGAACTTCTATTTCTTTTTAGTTGATTTCTCTATTTCCGCTGCCTGAGCCATATTTATTATAGTAATTTTGTTGCAAAAGTACAACAAAAAAACGACATACGCAAATTTACACCAGATTTTTTTTGTTTTGAGCTGCAAAGCGCTATAGCGGTACCGACACAAAAACAGCGCCCGAAGACGCTGCTTTTGCTCATTTTGTTTTTTTTGTAATACCTTACTCAACTCTTTCGCCGGTAGCGGTATATATTGCTTCTCCGCGACGGATGAAGAGCTTGCCGTCACGCATGAATTTCTCTGCTTTTGTTTCTACGGAAACATTCTCTACGCCTTCACGGCTGGTAACGGTTACTACCAATTCCGTAATAGCGTCGCATCCTTCTTCCGTCTTGCCGGACTGAACGAAGACAAGCTCCGGCACGTCGGCTTCCGAGGTAAGATATTCGCCGGTGAAAGTCTTCTCATCGATGAGCCATTCGCCCTCCGGCAGATCAATCTTATCTCCGGCTGCTACGGTCATACGCTCAACCGCCTTGTCCACCGCATAGACATTGACTTTCACGGTAATAAGGGTGTCTTGCACTTCGCCTACGATCTCAATCGGGAACTCACCTGCCTCTTTGTACCAAACGCCGCGGTACTCAGCAGAATCGCCTTCGCAGAACGCCAGTTCCTGCTCTGCCTCAAAGGCATCCTTTTTATCCACAGTGAGAAGCAAGGTAACAATCGAGTCGCAACCGGCGGTATTGGTGGTATTGAAATACTCGGTATAGTCGCCTACAGCGTAGGTAGAGAGGTCTATTCCGTTCCATACCTCTTTGTCGCCATACTGAATCGTCAGCGATTCTACCGTCTCAGACGGCTGAAGTTCCGTCACGGTGATTTGGAAGAGGGTATCGCGTTCTGCTCCTGCTGCCTCCAGCGTATAGTTGCCGGCTTCGGTATAGGTATTTCCACGGAACTCCACTTCTCCACCACGACAGAAGGACAGCTCAACCGGTTTTACAACAACGTCCTGTTTAGTAACCGTCAGATGCAGCGTGACGACGGAGTCGCAACCAACTGCGTTGGTAGTCACATATACCACTTCGTGCTCACCAACCGTTGAGTCGCTTAATGCGATACCGTTCCATATCTCCTCAGCGCCATAAGCGATGGTCATCTCCTCTGCGCCGAAAGAAGCGTGGTTGATAACAACAGAGACATGTACGATCGAGTCGCCGCCCATGAAGTTCAGACCTACATTGACGTCCTCTTGGGTTGTCTCGGTATAGGTCTTCTCGTTGAACTCTACCGGTTCGTCGCAAGTCGTTTGAGCGAAGTCACCGTAAGTAGTAGGAGCATCTACTGTCACTTGTGCCGAGCGAACGAACTTATAGTACGCATCGGTAGCTGCAGCGGTAGCGGTAAGCGTCGTAGCGCCTTTATAAATCGCCATTCCCGCATTGATAATTGCCTCATCAGCAGCGACGTAAGAGAGCGTACGTCCGGCAGCAGAAGAAGCGGCCTCGCTTACAGAACTGATTGCCATGAACGAAGTCACATTGAATGTAATCGGGTCAATCGCTTTGAGATTCGGAGCGGAAACAGCTGCATTCAGTGCCTCTACGCTCAGCGCGTTCTCGATAGCCTGACGTGCAGCGGAGATACCTGCGGTTACTTCTGCGAAATCTTCACCCTTATCCTCTACAGCCTCCAGATTAGCGATTTTCGCCGCTGCAGCAGCGTAAGCGTCTGCCACAGCACCTGCGTTGTTATAGAGATTCTCCAGCTCCGACTTGGCTGCATTCACGACCTCAGCCGAATGGGCTGCGTTCGTTACATCAAAAGTTTGGCTGTATGCTGTTTCCAATGCCGTATAATATGCAGCAGGAACCAGATTTTCATATTGGGTATAATTACTAACGCTCTCTTTGTAGAGGTCGAAGAAATAGATAGCCCAGTGGCGGTCTAATTGTGCCTGAGATACTACATACCAACGATACTCAGAAACAGTCTGCAGATCTTTGGTATTACTATAGTTAATGCCACTTCCGCTGATATAGGCATTATATTCACCGTTTTTGTAATACAATGCCGGATAACGCTGTCCAAACACATTATAATGACCGTGAATATTCCAATATTCGCCATTATTCATCGAAGTAAAGATAATGTTTGTACCATTCTCCGTCTTGGTGTTGATAGGACCGCTCGATGTACCGATTACCTCCTTGTAACACTTCAAATAATAATTACCGCTCTTCACTGTTCCTTCGCTCGGATTAGCAATCGTAAACTTGAATGTAGAGACATTCGTGTAGTTGCTTGTTGTAATTGCCTTCACTTGCTCCTGTCCGGCTTGCATAAAGCCTTTTCCGTTGACGGAATAGATGTAATATTGTCCATTATTGGTGATGGACGTGACATCATTGTACCATGCTTGCTCGGTTGCCGCGAAGACGCTCACCGCCAGCAGCATAGCATTTAATAGGGTAAAGATTTTTTTCATACTTTGTTTTAAAATAATGTTAATTTTTATGTTAATCTTAAATTTTATGCCAAAAACGGGGCAAAATTACTATATTTCTTTGAAATAGGCAAAAAAATCGCACACTTGCGCGCGCGATTAGTAATAAGGTGTAGCCGTTTATTAAAAAAAGGCAATCAGATGTCAGCCGTCAGAAGTCAGCGGTCAATGATTCCGGCTTCTTGCCATGAGTGGACGGTGGCGGAGACATCGGTCATGGCTTGCGAGGGCGACACTTCGTACTCCTCGCAGAGCGCTTTGCAGAGCGCGGGGACGTCGAAAGAGCCTTTTTCGCGGGTCATTTCTTCCGCTTTCTCCCAGAGGAAAGCAGCAGTCTCATTGAGGGTGATCATTTTGTTGAAATTGATGAGCGCCATCGACTCGCCCACCAGAATATACTCATTGCCCAGTTTGCGGAGCTTGAATCCTTCAATTGTTTTCATAAAGTGTTGATTTTTATTAGTATATAAATATAGATAAAAACTTTTAAATGCTTTTGCACTACGTGCTTTGCGTTATTGCTCGATAAATCTACTTGTGAGTAAACTCCCAGATAGCTTTATCGTTCAATCCTGCACCCCTGCGGGGAAAGCATTCAAAAGCAATAAATTAAAATAAACTTCATTCAATAGTCCCTCCATTGTGCCTCAGAACATATACATGACTTCATCCGAGCCTAAATAATAATGTTCCGACTGCCCTTTTACCGGTCCAAAATTATACAATATTCCTAATTGTTTTCCTGTCAGACGCATATAGTTCCATAATTGTTGTCTATGCTCTAAACATAGTTTCTCAACTGCTTTACACTCTACGATAACAGCGTCTTCAACCAAGAAATCCACATAGTGTTTATGAGCGATTGGTTTGCCCATGTATTCTATTCTAAAGTAATATTCGCGCTGGTATGGAATCTGCTTCGCGTCTAGTAATATCTGCAAAGCGTCTTGGTACATATACTCGTTCAGAAACGGTCCCAAATCATTATGCACCTTTACCAAACACCCATTGACGACATAGCATCGTTGCTTCAGTTCTTCCAACATCTCAGGACGTGCATCCACTATGCGCTTTAACGTAAATTGCATTTTTCCTATATTTGTTTATAACGTTTCTCGTTGTTGATTTTAGTATATAAATTAAGATAAAACCCTCTGTCGTTTGTAAGCCCTGCGGCAATAAAAATAAATAAACTAAATAATTTTATCTTCTTTTATTGCTTTTAAATGCTTTACCTCCTTTGGGTGTGGGCTTGGGGGATAGAAACTATCCGGGTGCTTGCACACGAGGAGTTTATAGCACCCAAGAACATAGAAAGCGAAGCTTTAAAGCATTTAAAAGGGTTTATCTTACTTTATTTACAATATAATTAATAGTGCCATTTTAGGATGGTGTGGCGGTAGATTTTGAGGAGGTATTTGCGGTACGGCAGCAGGAGACGCCAGAGCGTGCCTCGCGTGAGAGGTTTTCGTTTTCCGGAAGGGCTCTCAATGCGGGTGACACGTCCGATGATGTCTGCGCGGGTGCAGGTCTCTGTGCCGGCTAAGTTACCGTCTCCCATTAAGATATAAAGCGGTTCGCCGGTCTCGGCTCCTTCTATACGGATGAGGCGATGAAGTACATATCGTCTCTGTTCTCCGGGCGCAGGGACATTCGCAAGGAGGATGTCTCCTTTCTTCGGCAAACGCTCCAGCGGCGAGAGGATGACGGAGTCTTTGTCGCCTTCGATGAAGGGTCGCATACTGACGCCGGAAGGCGTGAAACGCACTTCCTTTCCTTCTGCCAGCAGCCGTGCTAGCTCCGGGATCAATATGTCGTTCTCTATTCGCACCTTGTATATTTTTATAGAATTATAGAAAAAAACCTACAAAACCCTTTTAAATGCTTTTGCACTACGTGCTTTGCGTTATTGCTCGATAAACCTCCTTGTGAGTAAACTCCCAGATAGTTTTATCGTCCAATCCCGCCCCCTGAAGGGTTTAAGCATTTAAAAGCAATAAACATAAAAAATATATTGTTCGTATTGATACTACTCTGGTCTGTAAATGAAGCAGTTTGGACAGCCGGATAAAGGATCAAGACAGGTGTAGTTTATTTGCCGGATATACACATTCTTGTCAGAATACATAATGCGGACGTAGTAATCTCCCACGCTTGGCATTTTCACATGTTTCGGTCCTTTAGGGATTTTAGAGATAGCAGAAACATCTGACCATGAACTGCTATCAGTTGATATTTTCACTGTAATATCTAATGACTCATATGGAGCATAGTCTATCCACAAACTATCTAAATTCTGAATCTGCGTAGTTGTTACAAAATGTGCACTTGAAGTCTCCAAATAAATGGTTAATTGACTACTTGTTTTCTTGTAATCCGCTGAAAATAAAGCTCCACCCGAACACGTATAAGTTATTTTATCTCTTGTAACCGTTCCTGTTTGGTTAGAATTAGTAACTGTTAATGTTGCCGGCTTATCTTCATAAAACATCTCATGAAAATTATGCACAAAAGTAGGAGTCACAGCCCGGCAGGGAGCGGGGCTGAGAATGAGGAAACAGACCAGAATATTTCGGACGACTACTTTCATTTATTCCAAACGGACGCCGGTTGCCGAGTACACTTCGTTGCCGCGGAGGATTACTAACTGGCCATTGCGGATGGCTTTGACAGCCGCCGGTTGCTCGGAAACGATGTTTTCAATAATGGTCTCCACACTTCCGCCGCAGGAAGTGGTGTAATTGCTATAGGAAGCGCCACCTGCCGCAGTAACAGCGACGGAGTGGATATAGATGGAGTTGGTGGTACAAGTTACCTCAATACCGACCTTTCCTGAAGCATTATTGAAGGTATATTCCAAGTCACGCAAGTCCGCTCCGCCTGTTTTGGTTACTTCTTTCGACAACTCTGTCGAGCCAACAGACATCTTAATACTGCCTTCTCCCTTTGTCGCGTTGGTGCAATAGGAGACTACAATCTTGCTGACGTTGTTCATTGCTGTCTTTGTCTCAGCACCTGCGCCGCTGACACCGGTTGTTACTTGCACACCATGTTTGCCGGTATCATACTGTTTGCCGGTCCAGCTGTTGGTGGCATCCGCCCACGCCTTGGAGGTGAAGGTATAAGTGGTCGTTTGTGCGGCTCCGCCTTCTCCGCTTTGAGTTGCAAAGACGGCATAGAAGGTTGCGCCCTCGGCAACCGGTTCTCCGGCATTGACGAAGGTCGGAGCGGTAGTAGCAGAGGAATAATTCGCAGTTGCTGTCCATCCGACGAATACTTTTCCTTCGCAGGGTGTCGGTTCGTTGGTTGGAAGAACGATCGTACCGGTAGAGGTGGTGGACGCGAAATTATCGCCATCTACTTTCCATGTGATCTCAAAGGGTTCTACCTCAGGTTCCTCGATATAGGTGAGGGTTATGAGTTGGTTGGACTCCGCGATATTGAGCAGCGGTTTGCCGGAGATGCCGGTATAGGAAGTTACGTTTCCGCTTCCGGGGAATGGGTTTTGGGGGCAGTGGTCTGTTCTGCCGTCCCAACCGATTTTCGTTCCGGTAGCAGAGATGATGGTATATAAAGGAGCACCGCTGGTATTGGAATTATTAGGTACATTATTTTCCCAAGCCGACGCATTGAAATTGACTTTCCAGATAAGCATTCCGCTTGCGGTCAGGCCTCTATCCCATCCCACCTGCTGGCGGTTTTCGATAAAATAGCACCATCCGGAAGTGGTAGGTCCTTGCTGTGTACCGGAAGCGTTGATCTGGTAAGCCTGGTAGTTCTCCGTTCCGTTCGGGTAGAGGGTGAGGGTGGCTCCTGTGTTACCCAAATTGACAGGAGTATGCCATCCGAAGAAATATTTCTCCCACGGGCTGTAGTTAGGCGGGCAGTGCCCGTCTCCGCCGTATGCGCCGCCGTCCATGACATCCCAGTCGCCGGGAGTAAGACAGTTATTGTAGTTGGTACCATAGTCGGTGTCATACCAGTCGGGCAGACCCATTACGTGTCCGAACTCATGGCAGAGGGTGCCTATACCGTTGAGCGTGTCGGCATAATGATCCAATTCGGCGGAGATGGCGTATGTTTCAATGATCTTGCCCCCCACTTTGCATTGATCCTTTGTATAGGTGCAGTAGCCGTAAGTGCGCGCTTCCGACACTTCCCAGTTATGCGGCCAAATAGTAGTGGACGCACCTCCGTCCGCTTGCCCGTATCCGGCATGAACGACATAGACGAAATCAATATATCCGTCATTGTCCGAATCGTAATCCGCCCAGTTGATGGTATATTGCTGGTTCGCGAGGATGCACGCCTCCACCACGGCGTCCGTAGCATGCTGGTCGTCTCCTTCATCCTGTCCCGGATTGTCCTTACCGTAATAAGCCATATTGCGGCTGAGTTTGACCGGTCCGAAGACATCAAACTGCGGGCGGTAAGCGCCGTTGGACTGATCTGCGAAATACTGCGCAGCGGAAGGGTATCCTTGGTTGACAGTGCAGTTAGTGGAGTTGAAGAGTTCGGTAAAGGTAGCGAGAGTGTGTCCTGTTTGCATGTTATTATCGGCGAAACTTACGACAATAACGACTCCTTTGGGAGCGAGGTTCGGCTCTGTGCCGACAGCTTTACGCTGGCGTCGCGCGGCCCCTTCTGCGCGGCGCGCTTGGATTTTCGCAGGCGAAGGCGCTTCTCCGACGACCTCGTACATGCCGTTGATTTCGCGCACCTGTTTGCCGTCACGGTTAATCATAAAATGGTAGAACTCATCTCCGAATTGCTGTACTTCGATTGTAGTACCATCGGCTTGAACACGTGTCTGCCATCCGCGGCGGGCGGGAACTGCGTTTGCTGTCACAGCAAAAACGCAGAGTAAAAGAAATGTTAAAATCTTCCTCATGATATAATTAATGTTATATTTTCAAATTAGCGTGCAAAGGTACGTTTTTTTTTTGAGATACACAAATAAAATTGCAGTTTTTACGAAAATAAACATAGATAAACCCTTTTAAAGGCTTTAGGAAATCGAAAATGCGCAGCCCCCGAGCCTAATGGCTCTTGCGCCCAAGTCCCTGTATGCCGGTCAGTAAGCAAGCTTCCTGCCGTCATTCATGCCCTTGGTCTCCATCGATTGCCTAAATAGGCACCGAT
>JAFTZQ010000023.1 GCA_017464475.1 Paludibacteraceae bacterium | reverse complement strand
GATTGGATGGCCTGCGCGAGCGACTGTTCCTGCGCTCTTCTGCTTCCATTAAGGCCTTTACTTTTTTTAACAAGGCATTCTCCGCTTTGAGGTACTCGTTCTCGTTTAACGCCTCCTTGAGCTTTTGTTTAAGCTCAGCTTTCGTCAATGCTTCTTCCAAGGTGTCACCTGATCTCATAACTTCCATTATATCTATTACTGCGCCTTCAACGCCTGCATTTCCCTTGCGCTTGTAGGTCGATATGCAACGGCATACCGACGAGTAAGGAACGCTGTATTTGGCGCTTAGCGTGTGCAAAGGTACTCTTTTTTGACGATATGTGCAAATAATTTTGTCTTTTATCGCACCTGTGCAGATGTTTTTAGGGTACGCTGCCAGACCGCGCTCGCCTTCTTTGGCGTAGATCAGGAGCCAGGTCTGCAACTCGCCGAGTCCGATTCTTAACTGTTTGCTTACTGCATGAGCGGATTCGCCGCTCTGAAGCATTTTTAACGCTTCCATTTTGACCTCCAAGGGCACTTTCTTTCTCATAATAAATCAATTAAAGTGTCCAAAAAAACGGGGTACACTACACGAGGTTCTCCCGTAGTCGTCGGCTTCCGATTACGTGTCGATTACGTCTCGTTTACGTGTCGTTTACGTGTCGTTTACGTGTTTGACAGCAGGATTACTGCAGTTTTTAGGCGGTTTTTAGGCGGATTGACCGCTATTTTAGGGTAGATTTACAAGACAAGCACATTAAAATCATACGGAGGGGGTAATGATTACACGCCAGGAACTGTCTTTTTCGTTCTTCTCGACGTAGTTTTTTTCTATCAGTTGGTTGACTAATTTCCGTACGGCGGTCATACTGATACCCAGTTCCTCCGTCATGTCTTCCAGTGTCAATACAGGCTGCGTCCGCATCAACCGTAGCAGTTTGGCATAATTCGGCGTACGGAACTCAATCATCTCTCCGTCATACCACCAGACGTTTTCCTCTTTGCGGGTCACAAAAAGATAGTCATTGTAAATCTCGTTGGCTACCAGTTTATGGAAATATTGCACAAAAGGCTCTATGTTTTCAAGGGAAGCGTGCGCTCCTTGACTTGGGATAACACCCACATTCAAATCCGCTTGGTGAAGCGCTTCCAGATATTCCTGTTTCTTGCGGCTGCGGACTACAATCATCGGCAGATCGTGACGCGAGAGAATATAATTGACCAACAGTCGCGCAATACGTCCGTTGCCATCCTCGAAGGGGTGGATGCGAATATAGCGATAGTGGAAGAGCGCCGCCAACTCAACAGGCGACAATCGTCCCAGTTCCTCCTCGGAATTGTACCAGTTTATGAGGTCGGTCATCAGAGCGGGCGTTTCTTCCGGCGAGGCGTATTCAAAACGGTCTCCGTAGCGCGTAATCACACTATTCGGGCGGGTCTTGTATTGTCCGGCATGGATGGTGTAACTCGTTTGCATGCCTCCGGGGAGATTGCGATAGACGGTGTAATCTTCGCGCAGAAGTGTCTTGTGCAAAGTGCGGATGAAGTTCTGGGTGAGGGGCATGTCTGGCAGTTTCGCTTCTTCGCTCATCATCTTCAAGCCGACATTACTTGCGGTCATTTCCTGCACATCGCGGACCGTGGCTTCGCCGACAATCTTGCCGAACAGCAATAATATCTCCGTCTGACCATAGGTCAGCGTGTTGCCTTCGATATGGTTGCTGTTGTAGTTGTAGTCAATCGTAAAACGGCGACTCAGCCTCTCGCGGTCTCTGTCAGAGACAGGCTGAATCCCCTGCCACGCTTTGATTGCTTTCTTAAAACTGACTTGCTTCATAATTCAATTTTTGATTAAAAGGTTACAGTAGTGTAACTATTTCGGGTGCAAAAGTACTACTTTTTTATGAATTATGCAAATAAAATCGTTCAAAAATGACAGAAATCTGCGATTTTGGCGGAAGAATCACTCTACATATTGCACATAGCTGCCGCGGATGCATTTCCAGCGACCGTCGTTCAAGAGGAAGATTTGGTCTCCATAGACGCCGGAGATTTTGTCGCCGTTTTGATCCACAGCATACCACCATGTGCCTTGTTTGACGCAGAAAAAGCCGTTTCCGAACATTGCCGGAAGCTCATAGGAATAGGTTTCTACTTTGCGCCCCGAACAATGGTAGATGTCCCAGTAGCCGGAAGAGCGTTGCACGGTAACATAGCCAAACGGATAATACCGTATTTCTTTGCCGTAGATGCCGCTGACGAGGTAGCCGTCTTCGTCCGCGAGATACCATGTGTTGCCCCGGCGGACGCGGTAATAGCCGTTGTAGAGCACGTTGATCTCATCGCCATAGAGGATGGAATAGCCGTTGCGGTAGATATAGACCTTTTTGCCGGAGAGGCGGACCTGGCAGCCGTTGCGAAGGTCCTGGTAGTGTTCGGTGCAATACTCCGGTTTGCGGGTGGTCATCTCGTTGTTGGTGTCCTCGAACCAGAGGTCGTACTTGTCCGACACCACATACTGCGCGGACATCGTCAGGCTTGCCATCAGGGCGAAGCAAAGGGTAAGCAGTTTGGTTCTCATAAAGCGATGATTTTGAGGGTTAAACATTTTGCTTTTATCAGAACAATTACTGTGCCATAGTTTGGATTCGTTTGGCTATTTCTTCGGGGTGGTCGATGAGGAGTTGTCCGTGGTTCATGCCCGGGAAGACTTCGATGTGGGCTTGCGGGCAGAGGGAGAGGAGATGGCGCACCTGCGGTTTGGCGACAAAAGCTTCTTTGGTGCCGTACCAGAAATGGATGTCCGCGCCGTGGATGGCGTTGAGGCGGTTGGTATAGACGGATTTATAGCCGTCCACGACTGCCTGCGTTCCGCCGAAGCGCCAGACCTTCTTGCACTCGTCCAGCAGGACGTCGAAATAGTGCGAGCGGAAGAGTGCTTTCCAGAAGCCCGTCCAGTGGTAGCAGGTCCAGACATTCGCCGCCTGGTAGTAACGGAGCGGATTGACGAGCCATCGGGGCAAAGGCAGCAGAGGCGCGGCATCGAGGATGGCATGGTCGATGGTTAACTCGTTACGCTCCAAGATACGCGAGAGGATCTTACCGCCCAGCGAGAGCCCGTAAGCGCAATCCAGATGTCCATCGAAATGGTCTTTTATATAGGCGATGACTTGTGCGGCTTGGTCGTCCACGGAGGTGAAACGGGTGTGCTTGCCGAGGGTGAAACCGTCCACTTCGGCGGCGATGATACGGAAACGGTCTTCCGTCAGGCGAATGAGCGGAAGGAAGATCTCGTACGACACTCCCAAGCCGGGAATGAGCAGCAAAGTCGGGGATTTTTCTGTGCCGAAGAGTTGGAAGTTCATCTTACCAAATATACGGAATGACCTTATAACGGACCTGCTGCTTGTATTCTTTGTAGCCTTTCAGGTCTCGTTCAAGCACCTGCTCCTCGTTGCGGATACGGAGTGCGATTATCGGGATATACAGCAGCATGACAGCAAACGCCCACGGCGAGCACAACACCAGCGGCATACTCAGGAAAAGCAGCAGCGTAGCCGCATACATCGGATGGCGGACTTTGCCGTACAGCCCTGTGTCAATGACCTTCTGGTCGTGCTGTACTTCGATGGTTCGTGAGAGCCACACGTTTTCGCGGAGCACTTGGAAATAGAGCCCATAGCCTATGAGAAAAAGCGCGATAACAGGGTACGTAATCCAGTCGTAGTCAGGCAGCATGTACCAACCGAAACGACGGCCAAGCCCTGCCACAACGAACATCGCCACAAAAAGCAATCCGCTCAAAGCCACGACCCATTTCTGTTCGTGCTGTTCCTCTTTTGCGCTCAACCGTCTGCGTAGCAGTTCCGGCTGATTACACATGAGCCAGGCACCCGCGATAAGCATCGGCGTGAACAACAGCCCGATGAGCCGCCACGCCTGCGGGTAATCGAACGTGCCGGCCGGTACAAACAGCAGCAAACCGACCAATAATAAGCCGGCAAGGAACTTCGTCAGAGCCTGAAAGAAAAGTTTGAGGGTCATGGTATTTGCATTTTAACAATTTAACGGTTTAACGTGTCAACCCAACACCACATCGAGGACCATCATGAGGACAAAGCCGATGGTGGAGAGGTTGGAATGCTTCGATAGCAGGAATGAGTAGCGACCAGACAGAGGCCGCTACCATCACTCCTGAAGCGAATCCCAGCAGGGCTTTTTGCAGGCGGTCGGGCATGTCTTTCTTCATGAAGAAGACAAACGCCGAGCCGAGCATTGTGCCCAAAAACGGGATGAGAAGACCAATTAAATTTACCATTTGGTCATTTAGTTGGCCGGAGCCCACTTACAGCGTACCGGCGAAACGATGGCGCCTTCTTTCTTGAGTTCAGCGAAGACTTTGTCCACCTCTTTGCGGTCTGCGCCGAGAGCGGCTGTCACTTCGCCAGCCGAAACAGGCTTGCCTGCTGCACGCATGGCAGCTAAAACTTGCTCTTTCATAATAATTTGATGTTGTTTGGCGGCAGAGCCGCTGTTTGATATTGTTAATTAGAACTTCAGTTCTTCTGCCAGTTCCATGAGTTTGTAGAAACGGGCTGTGGCGTCCTTAACCTCCCACATGACTGCGTTCTCGCCGTGGTCGCCGAGAGCGGCTTTGAGGGAGGGCATGTGCGCCAGCATGGCTTCTTTCACCTCGGGACGGGGATCCTCCACGAGTTTGCACTCCACACGGAGTGTCTGACCCTTGAAGGCGCAGAACTCCGCCTTGGGATTAGCTGCCAGCTGGTCTGTAGCGGCCGTGCGGGCAAAAGACATGAGGTACAGTTTGTCCTCGAAGAAGAGTTGTGCGCCGTACACGCGAACTCGCGGCTGGTCACCCTCTACGGTAGCCAGATAGAACGACTTTGCATCCTCCAAGAAGTCGAATACTTTTTTTGCTGCTTCCATAATTACACCATCATCATGAGGAAGTTCTCATAGCCAAATTTCTCGATGTAGTTCATGTACTGCTTCTCCCAAGCCATGTGTTCTACCTCGCCGTCGATCCATTTCTCGATGAGTTTCTGGGTCGGAACGTCATCCGCGAAAGCAGCGTGGAGGCGGCTGAGTTCCTCTACAGCCTGTGGGTTGTAGTCGGTCTCGATCTGCTGTTTCGGGTCATCGTAGAACGGGAACTCGATGGTCTTCATTGCTTCCTGCAGGTCAGCCGGCTTGCAGCCGAGCTCTACCAGACGGTTGAGAACCTCTTCTGCCTCGTCCCACTCTTCCTCTGCTTCCTCTTTCCATTTGTCGGCGAGCTTATTCCAGCCGTTCAGACGGTCGTACGCCGAGAAAGCGAAATGTTGTTTACTGTTTCCAAACCATACTGCGCCAAGGTATGCAAGGCGTTTGAGTGCTTCTTCCTTTGTCATAATTTTATTGATTTTAAAAGTTAATTACAATAATTTTACAATTTCTGCCTCGATGTCTTCGGGTTTGGTGGTCGGAGCGAAACGGCCCACTACCTTGCCTTCGCGGTCCAAGAGGAACTTGGTGAAGTTCCATCGGATGTCGGACTCTTTGTTATAGGTCTTGCTGATTCTCTTCAACATCGCGCCGGTAGCCTTTGCACCCAGACCGTTGTACTCCTCGGTCGGAGCCTGCTCTTTGAGGTAGGTGAATACCGGGCTCTCGTTCTCGCCGTTCACCTCGATCTTGGCGAACTGCGGGAAAGACACTTTGTATTTGAGTTGGCAGAACGAAACGATCTCTTCCTCTGTTCCGGGAGCTTGTTCTCCGAACTGGTTGCAAGGGAAATCCAAGATGACCAAACCCTGGTCTTTGTATTTCTTGTAAAGGTTTTCGAGCGCCTCGTATTGGGGCGTAAATCCGCAACCGGTAGCGGTATTTACCACTAAAAGGACTTTGCCTTTGTACTCGTCCAATTTGACTTCATTTTTCTTGGTGTCGAGCACCGTAAAATCATAAATGTTCATAACCGTAAGTAATATAATTAATAAAGTTTTCATATTTCGTCGAACTAAATCGAGTGCAAAGATACTACTTTTATTTTAATATCGCAAGCGATATATTTATTTTTTGTGCTTTTTCTTAATAAAAGTATATAAAATCTTAATATAGTATTGCATGAATCAAAAAAAAATAGTACTTTTGCACCCGATAAAGTGCAAAGGTGTACACTCACAATAAATAAATATGAATATGAAGAAATTTTTATCAATGTTCTTGTTGGTCATGTTCGCCGTAGGTGCCATGGCTCAATCGCCTGTTTATCGTGTGGGAGACAAGTACATGATGGACGGCAGTGTGATGAACAAACGCGAGTTTAAGGGTTACCTTAAGAACACCTGTCCGGAAGCGTTTGAGCTGTTCGACAACGGTCATAAGCTGAGTATCGCCGGCTGGAGTTGTTTCGGAATCGGTCTGGCTGTGAACTCAGTCGGTAGTTCGATTCTAACCTCTTGTCTGCGCGGTCAGATCACGCAGGACTACATGTTGGACATCAGTTATTCGCTTACTACATTAGGCGCAGGTATTACCGTAGCAGGCGTGACGTGTCTGGCTGTGGGTTACACGCGGATGCACAAAGCGGTCAATCTCTATAATATAGAGAAGGCGAAACGTCCGGACCTGCGTTGGGTGTTTGGTATGAACCGCAACGGCGGGATGGCAGTAGCATTGCAATTCTGATATGAATTGGTTCTCTACACAACACAAGCAGCCGTTCCTGAAAACCGGGCTGCTGGTTATAGCAATACTGGTCTGCTCTCCGCTGGCGTCTCAGGAAACGCATATAGGTGAAGGTCTGGCGGATGTGGCGGTTATCGCAGGCGAGACGAAAACGGTTGAGACGCCGCAGGACAGCATAAGTGCCGCCCAAGACACAGCCCAAGCAGCCATGCCGGCGAAAGAGATTCCCTTGTGGAAACAGAAACTTTATTACGGCTATAATTTCGACATTTATTTCCATAACGACACGCGCGACCAAGTGAATGAGAACGGATGGTCGTTATCCTTGACGCCGGGGTTAGGCTGGCGTCTTAACGAGAAATGGCATATGGGTCTGCGCTTCGGCGGCAGTTATGCCAGTTCGAGGGTTTCGTTTCTTGTCTCCGAACCGGACACGACCATCCGAGCGGACCTGCGTGTTCACGTAGGCTCATGGGAGGTGACGCCGTATGTGCGTTACAAGATGAAGACGCTCTTCAACGACAAGGTGGGTATATGGCTGGAGGCGCACCTCTACACGGGAATGGCGTTTCCGCGAGCGACAGAGGGCAACGCCGCGCATACATATTACGACGGCTTACGTCATGAAATAACCTACGGATTCCAGGTGTCGCCGGTCATTACGTACCAGTTCAACCGCAAGAGCACGTTCCAGATCTTCTTCTCGATCCTCTCGCTCGGTTACAGCGGGACGGCGTTTTTCTACACAGACCGCCGCGAATACACGAATGATATCATCATCTTCTCGGGCAAGCTGAGCAACCTGCTCAATAACCAGTTCACGCCGGGATTATACGGCATCAAATTCGGTGTGCAGAAAAGCTTTTGAAAGGGAAGTCGCTCATATGGAAGATACCTCTGGCGGTTACAGTCGTTGTGGCGGGTATCGTGTTGCTGCTGCTGACGGCAGTAGGGGTGGTGCTTTATGTGCCTTCCGCGCGGCATGCAGTAGTAGAGAAGGGCGTTTCCGTAGCCAACGAAAAGACCGACTGGGATATCGACTTGGGAGAACTCTACCTCTCTCCATTCCATCATTCGCCGAAGGCTCTATACCGTGCATACAAAGGCAAGGACGACCTGGCTGTGCGGGTGAAGATAGACAGCCTCTTTGTGGGTCATCAGGGCGTGGATACCTTAGTTTATACGCGCACGCTTTGGCTGGAAGCAAAGATATTGACAGGCGGAAAGACGGCTCCCTTCAGCGATTTCTTGCACCTTCCTATTGTGGTGGACACGTTGTATTTAGAGCAAACGACTTTCCATTCCGACAGCCTCATCAAAACCGTAGGGGTTGATGTAATTGTAGGAATGCTACAGACATCGAGTCCTGAGATCTCTATTGCCGAAGGCAAATATCCGTTGCACGGGTTGCGCATCCACGATGCGGATGTGGGGATTGATTTGAGACCGGACACGCTGGCTCCACCACCTCCGACTGACTCGGTTGCGCCGCTCCGACTCTGTTTTGATTTGCCGGATGGCGAACTGCGAAACATCCATTTCCGCCTTACGCCGCTGGGTATGGGTATTGACACCCGTCTGCTCTCGACGAGCGCGCTCGTCGATGTGGGCGCGAACTGCTATGACGCACGTCGGCTCAACGTCGGCGATTTTCTCTTCTCGCTCAATAACCTGCGCATCCCCGCCGACACCATCTACGGCGCAGCCTGCGCAGATATAGCGCATAGTCTCATCACCAGCCCGGGACTGCATGTCCGCTCGTCCGAGATAGGCGCCAAAGCGGATCTGCAGACCACCGAGATGAGCCTCGCTTCCATGAGTGTTCAGACGGTCGGAGAAGCCGAGTTCCGCGGCTCCAAAGCCCGACTCCGCGCGTATTACGACATCAACGACGAAATCTATGACGCCACCATCCATATCGACCGCGTCAACCTCACGCCTTTCCTCAAGGACTCGACACGCATCATTCTCGCCGGAGACTTGGACGCTACCGGCAAAGGTATCAACCCGCGTTCACGCGCGATGAAAAGTAAGGTGAACCTCCGGCTGGACGATGCCGTCTATGGCGATATAGACGCGTCCGGTCTGCGTCTGAATGCCGAGTTGGCGAACCATGAAGTGCAAGGAACGCTCCATCTGCCGTTCGCCATGAGCGGCAAAGACCTGCGGGTCAAAGCGCAGACCGAGCATCAGTTCCGCGTAGCGGAGTTTATGACGCCGGAGCACATCCGCATCGATTACCATACCCGGATGCGCAATGTGAAGGCGCATGTGGCGGAGGAAGATTTTGCATCCTCCAAACTGAATCTGGATTTTGCAACGGATAGCACGACCTCTGTGGATCTGGCTGCGGACGGGCTGAACCTCTCTGCCCGCACTCCGATGCACGCGCTTAAGTTCGTCAGCCGTCTCCAGCCTTTGCTCCGAGCCGTGGGAGACTCTGCTGTCCTCACGCCAATCACGTCCCTCTCCGACCTCACGATGCTGGACACACTCCGTCATCTCATCCCTGCCATCGACGCCACCATCGCGCTCTTCCATGGCAGTCCGGCGCAACCGATCATCGAACGCCTCGGACTGGACATCCAACGAATCAACCTCGCCCTCGCTTCCGACTCGCTGCAGACCGGCATCTCGCTTGCCGCCGCCATGCCCGAAATAGAGCGTACGAAAGACAGTACTATTTTCCGCCTGCCCTCTGCTCACGCCATGCTGGACATCCATATGACCGAAGGGCAAACGGATCTCGCGCTTGACGCCCGCACACGCCTTTCGGACGGAGTGGCAGCGGTCGAAGGACTGTGTACCGATGCGATACTGCGGATGAATCTGAAACGGACAGAGAATATCCTCCGCGGAGACGGAAGACTAACGCTCGACAGCCTCTCTTACGGCACGATGGACTTAGGTTCGCGCACAGCCGACATCCGGATCGAGCCCTCGCAGAACTACGCCCACGCGCTCAAAGCCGATGTGCGGCTCGATGATATTCCGCTGGACATAGTGAAAGGGATCGTCCGTTTACCCGAAGAGACAGCCCTGCACGGAGCCGTGCGAGCCAAAGCAGCCGTGGACGGACTGCCACGCAAGACAGACATCTCCGCCGAAGTGCAGCCCATCGGCGTACAAGCAGAATACAAACCTTTCGAAGCAGGTATCAGTCTGGGCGAGACCCCCATCATCATGGAGCATAACAAACTGGATCTCAACGGACTGCCTGTCTATGGAGCAGACAGCACGTTCATCGCCCTCAACGGCGGACTCAACCTCGATCAAATGCGGCTCGATGTCACCTTTGCAGCCGATAGTTTTGCTCCGGTCAAACTGCCAAAAGGCGGACCTATTCCGGTCTATGGCGACCTCGCAACCGACATCCGCGGTACGGTCACAGGACCGCTCGACTCCATCGTCGCAGATGTGGACGTCACCATCTTACCAACCACCGACATCACATATCCGATTGATAAGAAAAACCTTGCGCAGGTTAAACCTCACGGTACAGTCAATGTGCGGTACGGAGTCAACGACAGCGTGCCGCTGACCCTCGGAGGAAAAGTGAATGTGGACGACGGTATGGTCAAATATTCGCCGAAAGCTTATCCCGTCATGCCGTTCAAAGTCGATTCCGGCAGCCATATAGCCTTCAACGGACCGATCGGAAAAACCCAACTCCATGTATCCGCTTCCCAGAAAGTGAAAGCCGACGTGGAGTCCGAAGGCGAAGAAACCCGGCGTGTGGATTTCCGAACCGGCGTGCGCGTCAACGGAGAGCTGGACTCTCTCGGTCTGGAGTCCATCGATTTCTTTCTGGAAGCGCCGCAGGACGAAGCCATCACGCGTGAGCTGGCGTCCGTTGATGAAGGCACGCGCGAAGGACTCGCTGCCACCCTCCTCGCTACCGGCATGTACGTTGGCGAGAGCAACGTAGCCGCGCAACGCGAAGGCTACGCCCTCTCCTCCATCATCAACAGCCGTATCAATGCCGCCATGGCGAACTCCAAAGTAGGCAAATTCATGGAGATTGACATCAGTTCCGGACAGACACGGCATGCCTCCGGCAATTCCAACGATATGAATATCGCCATCAGCAAGTCCTTCCTCAAAGACCGCCTGCGAATCACCCTCGGCTCCACTATCTCCGACAATCCCGAGGTCAACAAGACGAACGGACTCTTCTCCTCGCTGACCGCCGACTACCGTATCCTGCCCCGTTTGTCCGTCCGCTTGTACTCCCAGCGCGACTACAACAATATTCTGGAGGGCGAACTCAACAAATCCGGTCTCGGACTCCTCTATACCAAGGACTGGCGGAGACGGGAGATCTTCCGCGGAGATAGTCTCACGCGCACACACAGTCTCTCTGCAGACGCCGGTATTGCATACCGTACCAATAACTCCCTCGGTCCCGATGCCAGCCTCAAGTATGACCTCAAGAATGTCCTCGGCAACGGAGAGACCTTTACCGTCAAAGCGAACGGAGCTTATTATTGGGCACTCCGCAACCGCCATCCGGGCGACCCGAAGAAAACCGATACTTACAAACTCGGCGTGAACGCAGCGCTCGTCCTCCCGTACCTCCACTGGGCTGGAAAGAACAACCCCGAAGGAGATACCAAATACATGATGGGCTACCAATACGAGAACATCGCCGGAGGGTATGGTGTGCATAAACTATCGGGCTCGTTCACCTATTTCTTCCATTCCGCCAACAACCCCTATATCACACACGCCTTCACACCCTTCTCCCTCTCGGTTGTGCTGATGAAGGCTGAGTCGGCGGATCTGTTGGACAAGGCGGCGGAGTACCCGCAGCTCATCAAGGTCATCGCCGGAAACGAGTTCGTGCCTTCCATCGGATATAACTTCATTTATAATAACTACCGCTCCAAACGCGCCGTCAACACCATGTTCGATTTCGGCGTCAAGGAGTCCGGCAACCTCATCAACGCCCTTTATTGCGCCTTCGGACATAAGTGGAACGAGCAGGACAAACCGCTCGGCAAGATCACCTTCAACCAGTTTGTCAAACTATCGCTGGAGTTGCGTAATAAATTCAATTTTACGGAGAAAGTATCGCTGGCTACGCGCCTCTTCGCGGGAGCGAATATCCCATTAGGTAACTCCTATTTCGCGCCCCTCTCCGAGGCTTTCTATGCCGGCGGACCGAACGGTATGCGTGCCGCTACGCCGTACGCCTATGGACCTGGTAACTTCTACTCCGCCAAGTATAACCAGAACTTCTTCCATGCAGGCGATTTCAAACTGGAGGCGAATGTCGAACTCCGCTTCCCCATCGTCTGGAAACTCTACGGAGCCGCTTTCGTCGATGCCGGAAACGTCTGGAACTGGTACTCGACCGTGGACCTATTCAAAGCTGCCGGATACGAGGATTACCTGACGCGGCTGGAGATACCCGAGGATCTGAAAGACGGACTCTATAACAACCCCGATTTCGCCAAACAGATCGCGCTCGGAACGGGTGCCGGTCTGCGACTTGACATAGAAGGACTCGTCATCCGGCTGGACCTCGGCGTTGCTATCCACTCGCCATACCAGACCTTCCGATACGACAAAGAAGGAAAGGTGGACAAGACGCAACCCATCACCACCTATTTTAACATCCCCTCTGCCCTTGACGCCCTCCGCCTCAACTTCGGCATTGGCTATCCCTTCTAAAACAACAAACTACAAAATATAAATAATATGGTTCACGATCTTTACATCTTAATGATCACAGCAGGCATAGTTGCCTTGCTCTTCAAGCTGCTCAAGCAGCCCGTTGTTCTCGGCTATATCGTAGCCGGTATTTTAGTCGGTCCTCACCTCTTCGGCGAGAAACTCGTTGACATGGAGAATGTCGAGACCTGGGGCAATATCGGTGTACTCTTCGTCCTTTTCTGTATCGGACTGGAGTTCCGACTCAAGAACCTCTTCGAGTCCGGCAAGGTCGCGCTTATCGGTGTCGCTACCATCGTGCTCGGTATGCTCGTCCTCGGGTACGGCGTCGGACGGTTTGCATTGCTGGACAACATGAACTCTATCTTCCTTGCCGCTATGCTCTGTATGTCTTCTACGACGATTGTGATGAAGGCGGTGGACGAAGCGGGACTGTCCAAAGCGCGGTTCGTCAAAGGAGCTACCTCCATTCTCATCTTCGAAGATATCGTGGCGGTTGTTCTCATGGTCTTGCTCTCCTCGATTGCGGTTGGAAACAATTTCGAGGGTACCGAGCTGCTTGAGAAAGTCGGTATTTTGGCTGTCACCCTCGTCGTTTGGTTCGTCGTCGGAATCCTGATCATCCCGACCCTCTTCCGCTGGGTGCGCTCATATCTCAACGATGAGATCCTCATCGTCCTCTCCCTCGGTCTCTGCCTCGGTATGGTGCTGACCGCAGAAGAAGCAGGCTTCAGCTCCGCGCTGGGCGCTTTCGTCATGGGTATGATCCTTGCCGAAACCAAAGAGGCACATCGCATTGAGCATCTCATGGCGCCGCTGAAGAATGTCTTCGCCGCTATCTTCTTTGTATCCGTCGGTATGATGATCAACCCCACTTCGCTCGTAACTTATTGGGATTCGATCCTCTTCGTGGCTGTAGTCATCATCATCGGCATGATCCTCTTCGGTACCCTCGGTTGCTGGTGGGGAGGAGAGACACTCAAGGACGCTATGATGACCGGATTCTCCTTCGTACAAATTGGCGAGTTCTCCTTCATCATCGCCTCGCTCGGTTCCAAACTGGGTGTTACCGACCCTGTTATCTACCCGATCATCGTGGCGGCTTCGGTGCTCACAACCTTCCTCACGCCGTATATCATGAAGGCTGCTGAGCCTTGCTATAACTTCCTCTACGCACACGCTTCCGACTCGCTCAAAGCGAAGATCGACGCACGCGAGAAACAAGTGGAGGAGGCGGAGAAAGCAGCGGCTACTGCTACCCAAGACGAAGGACCTTCGTCGGCGGACAAAGTGCGGCACGCCGTGCGCAAGACCATCGTCACCAAACGCGTGGTCGATCTCTTCTTCCGCAATATGTCGGAGAACGACGAACAACCAAAAGAGTAATATACCTTCTACTTTAACTCCGCGATAAATCCTTCATCCGCCGGTAACCACCGAACGGAATTTAGTTCCGTCGGCTTCAGCCATTTGGCAGCCTCATGCTCCTTGAGCGTCACGGCACTGTCTAAGGTACATCGGAAACAATGCATCGTCAGATGGAATGAAGGATAGTCATAATCGATCGTCTTCATTAACTCCCCAACCTCTATCTCGGCATCCAACTCCTCGCGGATCTCTCTTTTCAAAGCTTGGTCTCGCTCCTCTCCCGGCTCTATCTTACCTCCGGGAAACTCCCACCAGTCTTTCCACTCTCCATATCCTCGCTGTGTGGCAAAGATCCGTCCTTGCTCATCAAAAATGACGGCTGCTACTACCTCTATCGTTTTCATGTCAGCAAAGGTACTACAATTTTTCGACATACACAAAAAAAAAGAAACAATTCTTGCACATGTCAGTTTTTTTCTCTATTTTTGCGAAAAATTTAGAATCACAACTATGCAAACAACCCCAAAGATGGACCTAAAACAATATATCGAGCAGGAGATCCTGCCGCAGTACGATGCCTTTGACGGAGGGCACAAACGCGACCATGCGGAGGCGGTAATTCGCGAGTCACTCATCTTAGCGCGCGAACATGGTGCAGACGAACAGATGGTATATGTCATTGCCGCATACCATGACCTCGGGCTGCGTTTCGACCGCGAGACCCATCATATCCGTTCCGGCGAAATCCTGATGGCGGATTCCAAACTCCGGCAGTGGTTCACGGAGGAACAGCTGCTGACCATGCGCGATGCAGTAGAAGACCACCGCGCAAGCGGTAAGAACCCGCCGCGTACCATTTACGGCGCTATCGTAGCCGAAGCCGACAGACAGATCATTCCCGAGACCGTCATTGCCCGTACGATGGCATACTCCGCAAAACTCTACCCGAACGGCGATTTTGAAACACTATACACTCGTTCACGCGAACATCTCCTGGAGAAATACGCCGAAGGCGGTTATATGCGCCTTTGGCTCAACTCCGAGCGCAATGTGCGGAGTCTGGAGCAGTTGCGCGCTATCATCCGTAACGAACCGCAGCTCCGTTCCCTTTGTGAAAAGTGGTACATAACAAACATTTCTGATAAAACTATGGCTATTCAAACAATTGAACTGCTCCGTTCCTCCCAAACTTGGGATGGAGCGCCCCTGCCGGACTATCCTGCCGGCAAACCCGAACTGATTGTCAAGCGTGTAACCTTTCCTGCCGGCGCCAAGACCGAATGGCATCACCACCCTGTCATCAACTACGGCATCATCCAGCAGGGCGAACTGACCATCGTCTGTGCGGACGGCACCGAACGCACTTTCCATGCCGGCGAAGCGATGATAGAGGTCATCGGCACCGTCCACCGTGGCGAAAACCGAGGCTCCGAACCCGTCATTCTCGACATGTTCTATGCCTCCTCTCCCGGCGCAGAAATAACCATCTCACATGCGGAACGCGTATAAAAGTGACTTGCACTTTCTGCACTTTCTGCACTTTCTCCCTCCAAAGTGCAAATAGTGCAAATAGTGCAATGTCATTTTTTTCGAACGCTATGTTCAAAAATTGAGCGTTAGTTGTTCTTGTATATTCTTAGTCATCTGTTATCCATTACCGAACCTATTGCCTACCCATCTCGGGCCAATGTCAGTTCAATTGCCCCAAATCAGCAAACCTTATGATCAATAGAATTGAGTAAAAATTCAAATAAAATTGAGTAAATATTTGCTCATTTCAAAGAATCTTTGTACCTTTGCAGCGATTATTGAGTATATACATCATTCACAAAATATACAGAGATGATGTTTGTCGCTACATATCCGTCACCTCTTGGTACAATCGTTATGGAGAGTGACGGAGAGGTGCTGACGGCGTTGCGGTTCGAAGAAGGACAACCCGGTATGCAATCCGGGAACTCCGGTAATGGAACAGCCCCCCACTCCATGCCAACGCAGGCAATCGCCGTCTTCAACGAAGCAAAGCGTTGGCTGGATGAGTATTTCAGCGGTAAGCGGACGGAGAATGCCGTCATGGGCGCAACGACAGACGGGCGTATTTCCGTCCGCCCCAAAGGCACGGCGTTTCAGCAACGCGTCTGGCAGGCTCTATTGACTATTCCGTACGGCAAGACGGTCAGTTACGGAGACGTAGCCCGGATGGTCGGCTGTAAATCCGCGCAGGCTGTAGGACAAGCCGTCGGAGCCAACCCCATTGCATTGCTCATTCCATGCCACCGCGTCATCGCCGCACACGGCAAAATAGGCGGCTACGAATACGGCATAGAAATTAAGAAACGATTATTAGAACTGGAACAACGATGATAACTATTCAACACCAAGAGACCGGAAAGAACGGCGTTTTCGAGGCATGGCTGCAAGCCACCGATGAAGGGGCATGTACCGAGCCGATCCAGGTCGGCGAGATGACCTACGCACGCCCCACGCCCGAACGGATAATCATTGACCACACACGCGTTTTTGAGGGCTTTGAAGGCAAAGGTATTGCCCGTCAGATGGTTCTTGCCGCAGTGAATTTTGCGCGTGCCAACAACCGCCGAATCATCCCTGTCTGCTCCTACGCCCAAGCCCTCCTCACCCGCACCGATGAATACAAAGACATCCTGGCGTAAATGAGCCAATACCTCTTATATGGCATTCTGATTTACCTCGCGGTGATTAACATCGTCGCGTTCTTCTTGTACGGCATCGACAAATGGAAGGCGCAACATGACAAATGGCGTATCACGGAAGCGACCTTACTTTGGATAGCCGTTGCCGGCGGCAGCCTCGGTGCACTCCTCGGCATGAAACTCTGGCATCACAAAACCCAGCACGCCAAGTTCAAATACGGTCTCCCCGTCATCCTCATCCTCCAAATCGCCGCCCTCGTGGCTGTGGTGTATTATGGTCATTTACCTATATAGCCAAAGGATACGAGACGAACACAGATGCGCACTATTCGATCAAGCCTAATTTCTTGAGGCGGGAACGGATGGCGCCGTACGTGCGATTGAAATCCCTGGCTAATTGGGAAATGGGAGTGCCTTCTTGGAACAGTTCGCGGAGACGCAAGTCATCTTCCGTTGTCCAACGCTCACCCGCCTGAGAGGCAGCGGGCTTGTCCTGCGCGGGTTTCTTGCGCATCATTTTGATGAAATCCAAGAGATAGGAAGAAGGTTTGCCTTCCTCCAACATGTCGTGAATCATGGCTTCCAACGCCATGTCGTCAATCGTGTCCTGACGAATCTCGTTTTGGGCGGTAGCTTTGGGCTGTTTGGGAGTTTTTGATTTCGGTGCTTTCTTCTGAGGCTTTTCCATGAGCGGCTGCAGATCATCCATCGGAGCGACGAACGTGTTGCGGGCTTGGAGCAGCGACTCAGAAGAAGGAAAGTCCGTTTGGAGCAGCAATCGCATCAGATGCATCTTCTCGTGCAAGACTAAGAATAAGTCACTCAGCAGCGGCTCAAAATCCGACACATCGGCTTTGTTCTTGCTCCGGCAGGGATGGTCGGCTATCCGCTGCACAACGGGCTCCATCTGCGGCACAAAATACCCGCACGCTGCATGCAAACGCTCACGTAGCATCGTCTTGTCGGCAGAAAGCAGCAGTTTGGTCAGTTGCGGACGGAACCTATCGGCGATGTCCTGCCATTCGGTGAAAACGGGTTGCAGGCCCTCCAAGAACGGCAGGGTCTCAGCGTTGAACGACACTTTGGATGTCGCCATTTTGCGCATCTGATCGACTAGCGAAAGCGTCCGGTGGAAGTCAAAAAGCGCACTGAACAGTTGTATCTCGTATTCCTTGTGCGCGGTCGGAAGTGCCTGATTGACCGTCTCTACGGACGGTTGGCTGTCGGTATAACGCAGCACGGAAGGGTCGTTGTCCAGTTCCACATAATCGAGCGGCGAAGACAGCACGATGCCTTCGAGCGTCCGGCAACGGGAAAGTGCCACATACACCTGTCCGGCGGCAAAAGCACGTGCCGCATCGATGATCACTTTGTCGAAGGTCAGACCCTGACTTTTATGGATCGTCACCGCCCACGCGAGCCGCAGCGGATACTGGGTGAAGGTGCCTAAAATCTCCTCGTCAATCTTACCCGTTTTCTCGTCCTCGCGGTAGCGGATATTCTCCCACACCATGCGCGTCACCTCTATCTCGCCGTCCTCACAGCGCACGATGATCTTGTCGCTGTCGATCTCCGTAATCACGCCGATCTTGCCGTTGTAGAACCGCCGCGGCTTCTGGTCGTCGTTGCGCACAAACATCACCCGCGCACCTGTTTTGAGCGTCAGTTCTTCGTCCGTGGGATAGATATTGACCGGAAAATCTTTCTTGATTTCCGCCGTGAAAACACGCGGCTCGTCCGGCAGTTTGGCTAACTCGCGTTCGTTCAGTTCGTCCGCCAAGCGGTTGTGGGTAGTGAGGGTGATATGGAAGTCCTCGTCGGTGTTCCTGAACCGCGGGTTGTACCGCGCATTGAGCAACGCACGACCTTGCGCAGTCAGCTGGTTCTCACGCACTTCGTTCAGCAGTTGAACAAAGGTCTGATCCTGTTGCCGGAAGACATGATCGAGCTCCACGTAAACCGGTTGCAACTCCTGCATCACCTTCGCTTGGAAGAAATACGGTCCGTCGTAGTACTTCTTCATCGCCTCTTCGTCCTCTCCGCGCGTCACTACCGGCGAGAGCTGAAACAGGTCTCCGATCATCACCACTTGCACGCCTCCGAAAGGCTGATCCTTGCGGTATTTGTACCGCCGCAAAACGGCGTCTATCGCGTCCAGCACATCCGCACGAACCATACTGATCTCGTCTATTACCAGCATCTCCAGATGATAAATCAGATTGCGTTTGCGCTGCGTAAGTCGCTGTTCTGCAAACAGTTGCTTGTACGACTGCGGTGTGGGGATGAGTGTCCGGACGGGCAACTGAAAGAACGAATGAATGGTCATTCCGCCGGCATTGATGGCTGCTACACCGGTTGGCGCCACGACTGCCATGTGCTTCGGCGTCTGTTCGCGCAACTTCCGCAAGAATGTTGTCTTTCCCGTTCCGGCTTTGCCGGTGATAAACAGCGGTCGGTTGGTGTGCATCGCAAACTCCTCCGCCAGATAGTACGGCAGGGATTGTCTGCTTGCGTCAATATGTGGATTCGTCCCATTCATTTCCAAGTGCAAAGGTACAACTTTTTCGCGAGATATGCAAGAAAAAACACGTTATAAGGCAAAAAATATATTTCGTGGCGAAATAAACGACTATTATGAGTGCTATTCTCGGTAAAATTATGCTTTGAAGAATATACTAAGTAGTGAGGATTCATTCTCATGGACGTACTCTTCTGCAAGAACTTTTGCTTCTTCCTCCAACATAAAATTTGTTGTTATTTATACAATGCTAATTGTTTCTCCAATTCCGCTTTAAATTGCTCGCGTAAAGATTGCGGCTGTAGAATCTCCAGTTCTGAACCGTACGTGCGGAGTTGCTGAATGAAGTCGAGAGTCGGAGCCACAAACCATTCAAAAACACAAGGTTCAACTTCCTTTTGCGAATGATGAAGCGGCAAGGGGCGCAAGAACTTTGTTGCGATGGGAACTGCTCGTGCCTGGATGATTTCGGGAGTATACTATTTGCCACGGAATACACCATAATAGCCCGAGAAATATGCTTTGGGATCAAACTTTCCGGGTTGTTTGAATTTCTTATCTGTCGGTTTAATATACTGAACTCTAGCCAACGCAGGCAGTACAGATTGGTGCCCTCGGTACGCAACGTTGTGGAGAGAGTAGCGTATACGCCACTTTGAGAACCTCTGAGATTCGTCTTGGGGGTTCTTTCTTTTGTGCCATTGGGCGCGGGAGGCATCCTCTCCACCACCTGCGACGACTATCTTCTTGCATGTCCGTAAAAAAGAAATTTTGCAGAGCAAAGACAAAGCCGTGAGCGAAGCGAACACCTTATTAATGGGGGAAAGAAAAAATCGTTAAAAGAGGTGTTGAATGAGCGTTGTTCTAATTAGATTATCGCAGTTGTGATGTCTTCGGCTTCGGCGAGGGAGAGTTTCTGATGGACTTGGGTCTTACGTTGGTAGATGGCTTGGAGACTTTGACGAGTGATTTTCTCACACAAGTGTGCAATAAATAGCAAATATAGACCCGTTATATCAAAAAAGCAAGCCCATTTTTTACAGGCTTGCATTTGTATTAATCAGTAATTTATATCCTGATATAAAATGAGCGAGGAAGATGTCGCATGATCCAATGTATAATTCCCCATCGTTTTGTTACGATAGCGACATTTTTCTTTTGGGCGATGGCATTTATAATCTGTTTTGCAGCTTTTTCAGTTGGCATCACCCAGAATAAGCCACTTCCTTTAGCCATCCTTGTATTAACCAATCCGGGTCTAATATCAGTTATGTGTATCGGCAATTTGCTTTTGTAAGCTTTTTTGCATAACGCTTCTATATAATTTATTTGATATGCTTTAGAAGCAGAATATGAAGGAGACAAAGGCTCGCCTCGGAGACCACCACAAGAACTGAGTATTACCAAATGTCCACTTGATTGCTCTTCAAGATTCTTGTATATTGTATCAACACAAAACGTCCAACCAAGAATATTGATATCGATGATTTGTTTCTCTATTGCAAAATCAAGTTCCGAATTAAAATCTCCTATTCCTGAACATATAATAGCTAAATGAATGGTTTCCTTGAAAATCATCGATAGAAGTGTTTTTGTTTCTTCTATGTTCGATATATCACATTGTGCTATTTGTATGTTTGATGAGTATTGAAAAAGTTCACAAAGTAATGGTTTGCGACGTGCGACCGCAATCACTTTATTTCCTTTAGTTGCATATTGTATGGCAAGTTCTCTACCGATGCCGGAACTGGCTCCAATAATTAGTATTCTCATATTTTGCAAAACCTTTACTATTATATTCCTATTTGCTATGTCCCTTCATACTTTACACTGCAAAGTTACTGCTATTTTTGTACATAGGCAAATTTTGGAGCGAGAAAGTGCAAAGAAAGTGGATTTTGTAGGGAAATATATTTAAGTGAATTTCGGTTTTGAACCAAGTGCTGGTTTTTTACATTTTGGTTCATTCCAAATATCTCGTGCTAACTCTTCCGTTTTCTCTTCATAATTAGCATCGTCCCTCATATCTATAAAGTCGCGACCAGATAAGAATACAGGAATATCTTCCAAATTCCCAGACCTAAATAAAGGAATAAATTTCTCAGTTTTAATATCTTTTTGAATTTCAGCAGATATTATAGAATATTCAACGCCAACACCCCCAACTAATTTCTCCGTTTTCTTTTTATAGTTCGGTGTCATCACACATATAACCCTTTGTGAATCTGTAATTGCATGCTCCATGAAATGAGGTAATAGTTTTCCAAGCTTCATCTCCCACTTATCTAGAATGACTCTAATTCCATATTTTGACTGAAGATGAGTAGCCAACTTTAGCACCCATTCCTCATGTTGTTCATTATCCCATGAATATGAAATGAATACTATGGGATGTTGTTCTTCTACTATTGAGGTTTCTACTTGCTTATCAGTAACGTCTTTCTCGGCCAGAGTTGATTCTGTTTCCGATTTTTTGTCCTCGAATAAATCTCTACCAACACCAAAATCTATTTCTGCGCGACTATATACTAATTTACCCTCTATCCAAGATTGCAAATCACCGTAGAAATACATTCTTTGTTTTTCTAACAGTCCATCAATCAAATCTTTATAGTAGTCAACTCTACTTGTTGATCTCCCCTTTTTCCTAAGTTCATCAATGTACATGCCATACGACGGCGGTAATTCATCTGAATATTTTAAAATAAAGTTATAAAAGTCGGATCCCTTAATATAGCATAATGCTCCCTCCTGTGGACCTATAATTCTCCAGAGTTTATTATATGCTTTATTCCAATCAGTATTAACACAGGCCGGAATTATCCATGGAGTATTCTGCATTTTATCCACAAGATTTCTCTCATAAATATAATCATATCCCTTTTGTGTTAATACGATGCATTCCAGAGAGTCTTTTTTATATGTAAAATATCCCGTTATTTGCAACCCGACAAAAACTATATCAAACAATTCTTTCTCTTTGGGATTCAAATTCATGATTAACGAGAAACGAATTACTCTCATCGGTACGATTTCGCCAGCTTTGCACTTTGATGAGCGAAACTTATCAAAAATCAATTCAGCAATTTGTCTTTCATTCATAATCGTGTACGTCCAATTTTGTCAATAGTATTAAGAACATTATAATCCTCTATTAATTTGCATTCAAGTTATCAATCTCTTTTGTTAATGTATCCGCTCCTGCTTTGGTCTGCGGAACCGAAGTTATTTCCTCTTGAATTTTTGATTTATCAAACCCTAATTTTTCAAGAATGTAGTTATGTTGCAACTCAAAAGACTTAAATACATCGTCCCAACTCATTGCATATATTTCATAATTATCAACTTTATTAACAAGAAAACGCTTATTAAAATGTTCAAACGAACGATATTTATCCTTCACGTCCTTTGAAAGTTCTTTACTAACCACATAAAATTTCCACGTCCTAAGTTGACTATTAAATTGAGCCTCATTTTTAATAAGGTTCATGTAATCCTCAATTTGACGATATTGAACGACACCTATCTCAACATTAGGTCTCTTAAGTTCGACTATTACATTATCCTCTATCAAGTTAGAGTCCAAATACGGATGGATGTATTGCCTACACATGAAAATATCCGGTCGCCTATTTCTTTCTTCGCTACCTATAACTTCTGGCTTCGCATCTTCTCCATCGAGAATGTATAAATATTTTGAAATTAGATTTTCAAAAGATTCGTCATGCGATACCATGTGAAATTGTTCTCCAAAAAGCCAATAATTACTTTCAATGATTTTTTGTATATGATCTCTTTCATTCGTAAATTTTGATAAATCATACACCAATTTACGCAATGTCTCTATTACTTCATATCTATCATGAATCATATTAACCATGCGATTAATACGGCTAATCGTGGTTGAACGCAACACGTTTGACAATTGCTCTCGCTCTTCTTCTGATAAAGTTACTATACCATCCAAAATGGATATAATCCTTTCTCTTTCATTAGAATCCAACAAAAGGTTAAGGAAGCCAACTAATGTCTTTTCTTGTTCTTTTTTCAGACCTTTGAATATCTTCGGTTGGATAATATATATATTCTTTATAGCTTCCTCTAAATCTTGCCTGCGTTCTTGATCATATTTATTATCCTTAAAGCGAGGCATTGAACCATTTTTTACGAATTTCAGTAGCAGATCATTCGCTCCAATTTCTTTCACAAAGTGTCTTTCATATGATGCCAATCTTTTGCGCAATTCCTTCATCAATTCCTTATATGTAGGATCTAATTGATTAGTTACATTATCAAATCGCGGACTTGGTTCTTTTTCAAACTGGAAATTATTGAAATATGATGATGTAACATATACGCTATGATAAAAATTGATAGTATTATTGTTGAACGATGTCAAAACTTTACAGTTCTCTGAGAAATCGCCCTTCAACATGTAAAAATAAAATTTATCTCCAATCTTTTGGTTCCATCTTATATATGTCACATCAAATTGGTCATCGCCTATTTGCAATTGGAATTCATCTTTTGTACCAAATAGATATTCATAATCCCATTCTACTCCATTTAAGAGAATAGCATAATGCCTAAATCTATTCAAGCATAAAAACCAAGCAAATTTTTGTGCAATATATTCAGTAAAAGAAGCATCTATAAGATGTTCTTGATAGAGGCTTGTAAGATTTTTAAATGTAACCGTTGTTCCCGTGGATGCATTTGCATCTGTTATAATTGTTTCATCAGACACCTCATAATTTGACATATCTTCTACGGAGATGCTAATATTATATTGTTTTAGTTGTCCATCATCATCCATATATCGCGTATTCCAATCGACCATCAATGCAAAATTATGAAAAGAGAACCTTCCCTTTCCTTTTTTGCCTTTTACCTCAGACGTTCTTTGAAATGTTCGCATTTTTTGCGAATAAAGAAATGCGCCAAATGTTGATTCTAATGTCTTTCTATTGATTCCAGAACCATTGTCAGTTATAGAAAATTCCATAAGATTACCTAACTCATCTGCTACATAATCGAGTCGAACGGTTTGAGCACCAGCATCAAAGCCATTCCAAATATATTCAGCAATTGCTTGACGGTAATCTGTAGTAATCCCCGCATTTACTACGCTTTCATTATAGGCTGATATCTTATATTTCATGATATATTAGTTTAATATGTTGCACACCTAACTTACTTATTCTTCTTATGCATGGAACAAGTTATCCATTGTCAACTGAGCATTGATACCGTTTGCCCATGCGTTTTGTTTGAGGCCATAGGACGTTATCATCACAAGGCTTACTCCTTTGCGCGTTTTGGTTTTCGCTTGGAAAGTGCCTATTTTGTTACGTAACTCCAAATCGTATTTCTCTGTTAGTTCATACTCTCCTTGTGAGAACTTCATTTCACACAAATTGATGATATTATCGTCACGGTCAATAAGCATATCAATCTGTGCGCCCTTTTCGTCCGAAGTTCTCGGAACATACACCCATGAATAAACATTGCTTATGATACCAGATATCCCTAAAGCATGTTTAATCTGGTCTATATGTTGGAAACAAACACGCTCAAACGCCAGACCACTCCATGCGTTGTAAATTGGTTTTGATATTGTACGCGACCAATAGTCTTTCTCATTGATAGTGCCATCCGCCATAAACTTGAAGTAGAACAATGTGAAGTTGTCTATCAATTGATAGACAGTTTCTTTCTTGGCTTTTCCGATGGAGCTATACGAACGCAGGAATCCACATTGTTCCAATTCACGGAGTGTTTTTGTCAGCGTGCCGCCACTCTCTTCTTCAAGTGCTGCCATTAACTCATTGCGCGTCATGCCGACCTTCTTGGTTCCAAGAGCCGAGACAACATCAATGTAAGTTTTGGGGGAACGGAATAATGATTTATATAGCGCCTCAAACTCATTCCGCATCTTTCCATTGGGATAGAAGAACATACGGTCAATATTTTGCGCCCAAGATAAGTCTTTACGCAGCATATCCCAGTAGAAAGGAATGCCACCAAGAATCATATATGTCTCCAGGATATTGCGGCGGCTCATACCCAAATTGCGTTCCGTTGCATATTGCTCACACTCGTGTAGTGTGAACGGACGTAAATAGATTTGTTCCGTTAATCGATTATGCAAGCCACCATAGTTCATAACGATTTTGTCTATGATCCAAGAAGTTGCACTTCCGCATACTACCAAAACTATATCTTTACGAGCGGTCGCCCATCCATTCCAAAAATGATCAAGTGCCGAAACAAATTTAGAGTTAGGAGTGTCCAACCAAGGAAGCTCATCAATAAAGATTACTTTCTTTCCTTCCGGCAGCGTACTTAAATGCTGGCCTAACATAAAGAACGCCTGCGACCAGTTTGAAGGGCGTTTTACCTTTTTCATTCCTGCAATAATCAAGGAATTAGCAAATTCCTCTAATTGCTCCCGGATAGTAGCATCCTGCAAACCCGTGTGTTGGAAGGCAAAGTTGTAATTGAACGTCTCACGCACAAGATACGTTTTCCCGACACGGCGACGTCCATAAACAGCCGCAAACTCGGATTTATCGCTCTCTAACAGCGATAGTAATACTCGTTTTTCTTCCTCTCTGCCAAACATAATGTGTGGTACATTTTAATTTTCGGGTGCAAAGGTACGAAAAAAAAATGATATACGCAACCAAATCGCGTATTTTTTTTGAGATTTGGCTAAAATTCTAGCATTTTTACGATAACACTCAGCCAAATCTATGATTTTTTTATGGATTTGGAGAAGGGTGTTTGTGTTTCTGGAGATTAGAAAGATCTAAAAGATTTGTTTAAATAGAGGGAAGATTACTTGCAAGACAAGCGCAGAACAAACTCTAATGATTTTGTATTTTCAGTGTTTCTTCGTGTAGTTTCTTATAGAACAATCTACATCCATCCACATCTGCCAGCGTAAAGTCAAATAATTGATACATTTTATCGAGGAGATTCTCTGCATCATCTAATATGGAGCGAGAACCAGAGGATAAATATTGCAATAATTTAGACTCTGGATACATAACACTCATCAACCAGAATGTAGAGGCATTTTGCTTAAAAATAGGCAAATATGTCTTTTCAAAATGATTTTCTTGATTAAGGAGGAACCAAAGTCTATCCTCTGTTTCAGGATAATATTCCGCAAATGTTTCAGTTGTTTCTATCCAAGGGAAAGAAGCCATAATTCTATCTTTAAACTTAAAATAGCCATATGCCTCTATTTCTTTTATACACTTTTCGTCATTTTCCGGACTTTTCAATCCGGCTTCTACTAATTTGTCAAAGTATTGGATATTTGAATCTCCATATAAGGCTTGTAATTTCTCAAATAGTTCAGAGAACCATATCATGTCGTCACCACTCTCTCGTTCTATAATTTTCTTTTCTATTATATTTCTCCAATCATCAGTATCTACAGGTTCTAATACATCTGGTACCTGTTCTAAAGCATCGGTACTCATAAAATCAATGGGAGCACAATAATCGGAATTGTGAACCAATTTTATCCCAGCCTTTTCATATGATTGTGCCACGAGACGAGAGCAAAACATTCTTTCTTCATGTTCTTTCTCTTCTGTATTCCTATAGTCACGTGTCCTCAATGCTTCGCGAGTACTAAACTCATTTCCCATTTTTGCACGAGCAAAAAAGATAACATTTTCAATACTTTCTTTTGTGGCATTGATTGGTCTATAGACCAATGCATCATCATTATTGATAAATCCATATGAAAAAATGTGATTCATTGTAACACCATATCCATTTGCTTCCATAATAAACGCATCGCCCATATATAAAGCAGCGTGTGTATTTTTTGCGCCGCCCATTTTCTTGCGAAGACTTTCTTCGTAGTCGTTTATTAAAAGGATGTCACCTTTTTGCAGTTTCGCAGTATTAAAAGCATACTGTATATCTTCCCTTTTCATATTTATGAGTGCAAAGTTACAAGTTTTTTTAACATAAACAAATAAATCTTTAGATTTGGAAGAGAATGCACAAGAAGCGACGCGGAAAACAAAACAAAGCGGGAAGCAACACAAATATCAACACATTCCCTATCAAAATCAAAATTTTATTAGCATATCTCGAAAAAGTATTGTACCTGTGATGCTGTTTGGTTTAATTTGCTTGCAAACTGAAAATAAATTTGCATATGTGCAGATTTTTTTGTAATTTTACGGCCGATTTTACAATGCAATAAAGACATGATTAGCACGGCGGAATTTGAGCAATTGTTCTTTGAATACCAACCGAGGTTGGTGCGGTTCGCTGTGCGGTATTTGGAGGAAGAGGCGGCAGAGGACATTGTGCAAAATGCGTTTCTTAAGTTGTGGGAGAAACGGGACGAGGTGAAGTTGGACAACATTCAGGCGCTGCTGTTTCAGATGGTGCGAAATGAGTGTTTGAACGAATTGAAACACAGGGCGGTGATTGGTACCGAATCGTTGGATGGACTCATGGAGGTAGGAGGTTCGGAACAACTCTATTGGCAGGATTTTGCACCCGACGCGGACGCGGTGCTCATTGGGGATGAGTTGCAACAACAGATTGATGAAGCTTTGACGCATGTGAGTGAGAAAAGCCGCGAGATCTTTGCGATGAGCCGCCAGCAAGAAATGAAGCCAAAGGAGATAGCGGAAGAATTGGGTATCACCCGACAGGCGGTGGAGAAGCATATTAATGCCGCTTTAGACGCATTACGAACCTATTTGCCGAAAAATTTGCTGCCGTTGGTTGCATTTTGGCAAGTTATATTGTTATACGAATAGAATGGAAGAATATTACGACATAGCGAAAGCCTATTTTCGTGGTACGATTAGTGCTGCTGACGAGAAGCGTTTGTCCGAATGGCTAAATGAGGACAAGCACGCACTACTCTTCCGTATCTGGGAAGATGAATGGCGCAAACAAGCCAAGGCGCAGGCTTCGGAGAAAACGAAAGCGGCATGGGAGAAATTAAGGGCAACTGGCGAATGGCAAAAGGCGAATGCTTCAAAACCGGTTATTCAACCATTGAACAGCTTACGATGGTTCCGTTATGCGGCGTCGGTGGCTGTGTTTGCTATTATCGGCGGTCTGGCATGGTGGCTGTGGCCGAACGCTCAAGAACCGTTTATGGCTCAGACAGACGTACAAGAACAACAAAATTTTGTATTGTCTGATGGCTCCGAGATAAGCCTTAATGAATCTTCCTCATTGGCTTGCGCAGAGAACTTTGGAAAGAAAACCCGTGAAGTACTCTTTGAAGGTGAAGCGTCATTTAGCGTAGCCAAAGATGCAGAGCGCCCCTTTATCATTCACTCGGGTGACTTTAGTGTAACGGTATTAGGGACAGAGTTCACCTTGCGTGCCTATCCGACCGACAGCATCTATACGCTGCAGTTGACGAGCGGAAAAGTCAAAGTACAGTACCTGCAGGATTCTCTCTTGGCTGAGACAGGCGACTTGGTTCAGTTCAACACCGTTTCCAAACTATTCCGCAAAAAACTGGAAGCGAGCAATATCTTGTTGTCCGATTTGGTTAACCGTTTGGAACGCTTGTATGATGTACATATAGAGGTCGGAGACACGGCGTTGGCAAATGAGACGCTCTTTATCTCTATCAATACGGACGATAGTTTCGAGGATGTTTGTGTAGCATTGGAGGCCTTGCTGCCTATAGTAATAGAACAGGAAGAAGATCACTATCGCCTTGCCGCTCAATGAGAAGAAGCCTGCTCATAGTATTCTGTCTTTGCTGCCTATCGATGCAAGCGGCAGTATTCCAAAAATCCTATTACGACACACCTCTCCATGTGGTGCTACAGGATTTGGAGCGCTACTTCGGTTATTCGTTTATGTGTCGGCCGCAGGACATAGCCTCTGCCCCTGCGGTCGGAGGAACCTATATTGGCTCAGATATTCAACCCCTTTTGCGCAAATTCCTTGGCAATCGTCTCACGTTTGTCATGCGTAAGAATATTATCATTATCACCCCTGCGCCGGAGAAGACGCAGGAAACAATTCAACCGCAGCTTTCTGAAATGGAAATCCCAGAACCGGACACCTTACTTATTACGCGCGAGCACGAAGAGTTGGAGATGTTACGCGCGTATAGCACGTTGGACTTGGTCCCCTTGGATTCATTGTATGATCGCGGCAGATTGAAGGAGAAGGGTTCACAATATAACCTGATTGACGAACGAGCCAAAGCCAACGGCATCAGCCACGCTTTCCTCGGTTCGGTCGGATTAGGTTACGGTTCAGAATTACAAACGCACATAGACGCCCGCTACGTCTTTTATTTCTATCGCCACTGGGGAATTAGTGCCGGTTTATTCTATTCCCATTCGGCACAACCAACTTCCGGCGGATTGTTGAATGAGGGGCGTTTCGGCATTCCTTTAGGTATTCACATGCGTTGGCTGTTCTCACCCCAATGGGGTTTGCACACTTCTGCAAGTGTTGCCGTTTCATGGCCTGTTTATAAGGGCGCTTCGGGAGCTATCACGACCAAAGAGACGGACGAGACGATTCTGCTTCACATGGATGCCATTCATCCTATTGGCGAGCATACAACGCTTCTCACCGGTGTTTATGGTGACTTTTCAGGAACAGGTCTCACGCCTTGGTCAGTTGGCTTACGACTCGGTTTTCTCATAGGAAAATAAAAATTTTTCAAAAAAAATGATTTAGCAGGTTGCATTTTTGCAGCCTGTTTTGTTATACGTATAGAAGGGCAAACAAAGTGCTCCTAAAAATGAGCGGTTAAGAGCCGCAACGTATTAACAATTAAAATTTTGAAAAAATGAAAAGCGAAGCTAATCGTGCCCTTGGGGCTAAGAAAATCTTATTCGTAATCGACAGTTTCTACACGACCAACAATGGTACGTCTATTTCCGCACAACGTTATGCAGGCGAGTTGCGTCGCCGTGGTCATGAAGTGAGAGTACTCTGCTGGGACAGTCCGAAAGACAACGCGACCGAGCCAAAGACGGATGGTGTATTCCGCACGCAGAAATTTATTGTGCCAATTTTCCAATATCTGTTGGACAAGCACGATTTCTCTTTCGCGCACAACGACAAAGAGATTGTTCACGAGGCATGCGATTGGGCAGACTTGGTACATGTGTTTGTTCCATTCGGTATCACATGGGAAGCTATCCATTATTGCAATAAGATTGGCAAACCGGTTACGGCAGCGTTCCATATCCAACCGGAGAATATCACTTCGTCCATCGGCATGGGTAAAGTGGATTGGGTGAATGAGATGTTCTACCATCGTTGGAGCAAAGATATTTATAATCACGTGCGTCACGTACATGTTCCCTCTAAGTTTATGGGCGGCATGATCGCCGAGCGTGGTTATACAGCGAAGATTCACCCGATTAGCAACGGTATCCAGGACGCATTCATGGAGGCTGGTGAACGCAAAAAAGCAATGATTCGCGTGAAGAAAGCCAACGATGCTCCGATTAAAATTATGATGATCGGTCGTCTGAGTCAAGAGAAACGTCAAGACGTCATCATCAACGCTGTAAAGTACTCGAAGTATGCCGATCGCATCCAACTTGTTTTTGCAGGTAAGGGTCCGGAATATGAGAAATATGTGGAATTGGGCAAAAACCTCAAGCACCGGCCGCAGTTTATCTATGTAGGTCGTGACGAGTTGATTGAGAATCTATTAGATACGGATCTCTACGTACATGCCTCGGATATGGAAAGCGAAGCTATTAGTTGTATAGAAGCGTTTGCAACGGGTCTAGTACCGGTTATTGCCAACAGCCACGTCAGCGCGACACCGCAGTTCGCTTTGGATGGTCGCAGCCTCTTTATCCCCGGTGACCCGAAAGACCTCGCACGAGCTATCGACTACTGGTTAGACCATCCGGGAGAGCGCCGCGTTATGGAAGAGAAATACCGCCAGTTCGGTCGTCAGTACAGCCTTGCAACGTCGGTGGAATTGTTTGAGCAAATGTTGAACGAAGAAATAAAAGAAAATGAAACGCGTGTTACTTTTGAGTCTCTTCGCCCTGTTCGTCAGCGTGAGAGCCTTGGCCGCAGACTACGTCGCATTGCCGCACTTTTCTAAGACGGACAAAGGGTTGTTTCAGCCCTACCGCCTGTCCTTACAGCGAATTATACGCTGCTCCGAAAAATAGTATAATGATCACATTTAGAACTTATTTTTAAACAATTACAATTATGACAACTAAAACTAATAATTCTGCGTTTGCCGGGTTTTTATTAATAGCATTACTATTCATTACTTGCAGCCTTTCGGCACAAGAGCGAGTAGAAGTTTTGAGTGATTTTGAAAGTTGGGAAACAAAGCAAATCAAGGAATCATCGCTTATCGGTGGCAGGACCAAAACGCTATACAAATTAGGCGGTACATGGGATTGCAGCAATGCGCACGCCAAAGCGATGGGCGTAGAGAAAGTATCTGTTTCGGTTCGTCCGGAAAAGCGCGGAGAGGGAACCTGCTGTCGCATGGAGAGTACACTGGAAACAGTGAGTGCTATCGGCATCAATTTCAAAGCTTTCGCAACGGGGTCTATCTACACCGGCAAGATGATTGACGTGGTGGGCATGAAACAAAGTTCTGATCCCAACTCCGCGATTGACATGGGAATACCTTTTAGCGGTCGTCCGAGTGCGCTCATCCTCGATTACAAAGCGCTCATTCAAAACCAACAAGCGGTTTATGCACCAGCTAAGACTCATGTGAAAAATGTCGATGGTCGCGATGCAGGACAGATCACGCTCATTCTTCAACATCGTTGGGAAGAGAACGGACACGTCTATGCGTACCGTGTGGGAACGGTGCAAAAGAAAATCACGCAATCCACCGATTGGCAAAACGACTTCCGTTTGCCGGTACAGTACGGCAAATCGTCCTTAGCACTTACCAATGACCGCCATCAGACGCATAACAGCAAAGGACAGATGGTCTGCATTGAGGAGGTAGATTACCGTGGAGACCTTGAACCAACCCATATCATTGTTCAGATCTCTGCCGGCAGTATGGCACCGTTCACCGGTTGCCCCGGAAACACCATGTGGGTTGATAATATCCGTTTGGCTTACGATAATACCGATTTAGCACATGCGAAAAAATGAAAAGTGGTAAATCTTTCATATTAATACTGATGTTGCTTTGCGTGCTTCCTTCGGAGGCGCGCAAACGGCATACCATCAATATATCACACGATTATCAATCGGTGGTGGTGAACGAGGATAGTACAGTGACTTTCTGCTACTGCGGAATGGGAAAACGGGTGAGCGTTTATGGAGATTTCTTCTATGCAGGCGAGGATAGTACGCGTTACACCGATTTGCGAAGCAAGCGCGTGAAGATGAAACGGGGGAGTGACGGTTGCTTCCATGCCACTACTCGCCCTATCCAATCGGAGGTTTATACGTATTGTTTCAAGGTGAATGGCAAGCGGAAAAACGACCCGCTGAACAATGATACCGCTTGGCAGATGACACATAAGTGGAACATCGTAACAGTAGGCGGAACGGCACAAACTGCACTCTACCAACAACCGGCACAACGCGGCACAATGCTACATACAAGTTGGTATAGCTCTGCGGAGAAGTTAAACAGGCGGGTAAATATATACTTGCCTGCAGGCTACAGCGATACACTTCGTTATCCTGTTCTTTACTTGCTACATGGTATCAGTGGTTATGAGGGTTCTTGGAGTGAACGGGGAAGGGCGATTCAGATATTGGAAAATTTGGTGGCGCAAGGCAAGAGCCAACCGATGATTCTTGTCATGCCGGACGTGAATGTCAAGCCGCAAGAAGGCAAGCCGACTCATCGCTCATTGTTTAATAATATCATGAATTACTCGCGCTTGTGCCATGACCATGACATTGAACGGGCATTAGTGGAACTGACGGCATTCGTGGATTCAACGCTTTGTGTTTCCGATGACCATTATATCGCAGGTCTTTCGGATGGTGCACGGATGGCTGCCAATACCGCCAATCTATTGCCGAACTATTTCTCTGCGGTCGGGCTCTTTTCTCCGGTGGTACACAAAGAGCAGTTGCCAAAAGATAGCGCGACCTATTACGTCTATTCCGGCAAGACAGACATGTTCCATGTGAACGCCAAACGTTTCAATCGTCGTTTGGATAAAGCTCAAGCCCCGCACGAATATACCGAGACCATCGGTGGCCACACTTGGCGCAACTGGCGGCTGTATTTGTCAGATTATATGATTAAAATTAATCAATAATAGCCAATAACGTAAAAAGTGCCTTTTCGAGCACTTTTTACCGAAAATCCTTGCGTATGTCAAAAAATTGTCGTACCTTTGCACGCAGTTTTAGCATAGTATATTAGGCTTTTATTAGGTTATTATTAGGATATTATTTGGATTTTAATATGCTACTAAGCCGAGACAAGCCTGACGATAGCGAGAAAAAGACATGGCAGAAGTTATTTATCAAGATCCCGTCCAAGAGATCCGCGGCACACTGACCAAGGACGGAACCATCCACCGCCGCAAGTATTACCGTGACGCAAACGGCAAAATCATCGGAGCCTCCAAGCCTGAAGCGTACCAGATTCTCTACCCGCGCAACTGGAAGAAGAATCCCGCGAAAGGCAAGGAACTGGAGCATCAGCTTCGGTTCAAAGCCGCGTGTGCCGAGACCAAGCGTATTCTCATGGCTGCCAAATACCTCAAAGCGCAAGCCTCCCAATCGACCAACCCTGCGCTTCCGTCGGACTACACCCCTACGCCCGAAGACCTTGCTACGCTCCAATACTGGCAAGACCGCTTCAAAGCCCAACTTCAAAAGCCCGAACCCGATGCACCCATTGACCCGAAAACCGGCAAGCGCAAGCAGTACTTCCGCCTTGATGCCTTCATCCGCACCTGCCTCCTCCGCGAAATGGAATAGGTGTCCTGTGTCCGCGAGTTCTGCGAGCAGTCCCGTTCCGCATGGTATAGCATCGCCCCAAAAGAGCGATTTTCCGGAATAGCGTAGCGGTCCGGTCTTTCCTGATTCTCCGGTACCTTGCTCCCCTAAGACGGCCTATATCTGCCTATTCCGGCATAAATCGGCCTAAAAACGACACCCCTCGTACGCTTTTTCACCCCAAACCCTTGCATATATCAAAAAAAAGCAGTACCTTTGCACCCAAAAGTGCAAAATATCTTGCTCCGGTTCTAAACCGGTTTGCAGCCGAAAGTTGCAAAAATAACAGAATATGGCAACCTCAAACGAGATACAACAATCATATATAAAGGCAGCAGAAACGATTAAGAATGCCATTCTTAGTGCCCAGTACGAAGCTGCACGAGGTGTGAATAACATCCAGTTGATGCTGTATTATTCTGTTGGTCGTTTTATCTCGCACTACTCTCGCAAAGCCCAATGGGGAACTGCTGCGATTGCAACTATCAGCCATTTGCTCTCACATGACATGCCCGGGCTCAGGGGGTTCTCGGAAGCTAATATAAAGAAGATGAGAACCTTTTATGAAGAATGGCGAGAATTGGATGCGCAGACACCGGAAGCAAAATCGCTCATTCAAACGAGCGATTTGCCGGAAATCAATTCGCTCATTCAAATGAACGAAATTCAAATACTGCCGTTTAATTTCCCTTCTACTGATGCGTTCCCGGGAAATGATTTCCGCAGTATAGGTTTTACGCATCACACCAATATCCTCATAGGAACCAAATCCCGCCAAGAGCGGATGTTTTATATCTCGCTTTGTGCACGGGAGCACCTGACACCGGATGGAATCAAAAACTGCATCAGACAAAATCTCTATGCGCAAAGAGGAGAACTACCCAATAATTTCTTGCAAAAGTTACCGTCCGGAAGCCTTGCAAAACGTGCTATTTTGGCGTTCAAAGACCAATACATGCTCGATTTTATTAACGTCGAGGAATTAGGCGCGCGTGATATTGAAGAGGTTAACGAGACGGTGGTGGAGCAAAAGATAGTGGACAATATCAAGCAGTTCATTCTTCGTTTCGGCAAGGATTTTCTCTTTGTCGGCAACCAATACACGCTCAACGTACACGGACATGAACATCGCATTGATTTGCTTTTCTTCAATCGTGAGTTGGATTGTCTGGTGGCTATCGAGCTGAAAACAGGACCGTTCAAGCAGATTTATCTTGGCGAACTTAATGGATATTTGCGCCTGTTGGATGATTTCGTACGCAAACCACATGAGAATCCGTCAATAGGCATTGTGCTTTGTAAGAGTGCCGACAAGTCGTATGTGGAGTACATGATTCAGGACTATGACAAACCGATGGGAGTCGCAACCTATAAAACTGCGACCGACATGCCGGAACGTCTGCGAAAGGCTTTACCCGACCAAGAAGAACTGCTGAAGATTATTGGTAGTGAACTAAATAACAATAACAAATAACACCACCCGCCTATGAAGCATAACAACTAAAAGGCAATATACATAGAATTATAGCGTTGCGCTTATACTTGGATTCTTGAAAAGCCGGACACTTGACAAGAATTACATTTCCGAGAACAAAGCACGATGCTCACGTTTTCAGCGTGGGCTTTGTTCGATAGATATAGGAAATGTAAGGTAGTCCGGTAAATCCTCAAGAATCCTGTTGAAGCGATACGAAGTACCGCGCTTTTTTATGTGCCTCACTGCAGATTCATGGTACTTGACGGAGAACGCCGAAAATCCAATAAAGAGTAGGCTAATACATAGATTTTAAACCGAAGTGGCGATGGGATAGAACGGCTCTAAAAAAAATGAAAAAAGTATTATTAATATTAGTTGCAGCGTTTGCTTTATCATTAAGTGCTAATGCAATTGTATTGCGCGGAACGCACAAAGTTTGTGGAAATGGCGCAGAATTAACATTGTATTCTTCTGGCAGAATGGTTTTCTGGAATGATAGTCATTCTTATGAAGGAAGTTATACTATCAAAGATGGTTATTTACTTTTGCTGGATGAGAATGGGAAACAAATCTACGCATGTAAATATGAATACAACAGCAATACAGGTAAGTTGCTGTGGGTGAATGTTGGAGGTGTTACTTTAAGAAAATGCTAATTAGGGGATTTATTTGTATGTGAAATGTCTAAAACGCTTATCAGTCTGACAACCATACTATCAGCTATATTTCTGCTTATATTAACATTATATATTTACGTGAGTAATAGGGATGGAGATATGGCATTATACTCATGGCTTGGAATGGATTACTATAATGATTCTTTTAATTTCATTAGAAATCATTCTATCCATTTACCACTATGGGTAAAATATAATTTGACAGATGGTCTATGGATGTTATCGTATTTATTGTTTATGGAAGGTTTTTGGACAAGAGATAAGCGTATAAAATGGATGTTTTGTATTCCGATAATTTCTCTCGCACTTATTTTGGAAATATTGCAATTCTTGGGATATTTTCCGGGAACAGGTGATATTTTAGACATAATATTTTATATAGCAGCTATTTTGCTATTTGCATTATTAATCAAATTAAAACAAATTTATTATGAAAAAAACAATTAAAATGGTATGCTCCTGCATCGTGGCGGGAATATTTGTAATGCTGGCATTAGGATGTGCTTCTGTAAAAGGATGGCACAAAGGTCAAGCAGACTGGATGCGTGTAATGATTCACGAAAATTTTGATTATGACAAAGCCTTCTCTACGGCTCTAGACTTATTAACAGAGAAGTATGAAATGGAGATGATTAACAAAGATGGTGGTTATGCACGTTCTGCTTGGAACTATTACCGTAAGTCGAATGGCATGAGTGACAAAAAATTCCGTGTAAGAGTTACTCTGAAATTCAATCATGACAGAACCCAATTGTCGGTTAAAACAGAAGTACAGAAATTGATTCGCGATGAATGGGTCAATGGTTACAGCGATGTAATTGGACGCCAAGTCCGCGATGACATACAGGGTGTACTGCAATAATGTAAGAACATTATTTCGGGTCTATCGGTGCTGTTTAACTCTCAGCGTTAGTCCGCCGAGCGACATTCACTCCAGCCTGCTTTCCATCCAAGCAGGCTGGCTTTTTCTTCCTTTCCCGGCAAATCAGATTTGCCGTTCTTGTCTCGTCTGTTGTGCGGCTATGATATAGCCGCCTCTTTCTTGGTAGTTTCGCCCGATACTATCGGGCTTGCGCAACGTTCATTGTGCGGCATACTATGCCGCTCCTTTCTTTGTTCATTGCGCCCGCATTGAATGCGGGTAATCGGCTCTGCCGACATGTGTCTGCGGTGTCCTGTGCTCGGCACATCCATTGCCGAGGTTTTCCACTATTAGCACAAACGGTCTGTATCTTTCCCTCTTATGCAGAAGCTGCCTCTTCCTTTCCGTTGGGAGAACACTCCGTGGAAAAGTATTTTTTGAAGACCCGATTCATCACATCTCGGGCAAGATCGCGAAGAAATTTCGCACGATTTACAATTACATGAAAGCCACCGGACTGAAATATACTTCCGTCCACGGCGAGCGTACCACCCAGCCCTCCACCAAGGAGTTGAAAGCGCGTGAGCGTTTCTCGGCAGTAGCAGCGATGGTCACCGCACGTCGCGCCGATCTGACCAAGATCGTTGCCGACCAGCAAGCCTTCCTTGCGCAGAAAGACACGGCAGGCGGTGCCAAGACCATGCGCGCGTACTTGTGGAGGGTATGCGGACAGGAGTACGATCAGCAGCAGGGATAAGTCCCCCAGCCCCCGATGGAAGGAGAATAGGTAGCATCACCACATATACAAAGAGCCCCAAGCTGATGCTTGGAGCTCTGAAAGTGGCGGCTACCTACTCTCCCACAACGCAGTGCAGTACCATCGGCGATGCTGTCTCTCGCTGCTGCCCTCGCCCCTCTGCCTCGCCCCTCTGCCGCGCCCCTCTCCGCTCCGCTCTCTCCCGCGCCCGCGCGCCGCAGGCGCGCACAGCCCACACCCCGCATGGCGCACACCGCACCCCATAGCGCCACTCCGCCACCGATGAGGCATACACGGGGAGGCAAACGCAGGTTATTCCTACCGGGGCAGAAAAGATATGGTCTCTCTCAAAAAAGAAATATAGGTCTTTCCATTTTTATAACCTTTCTAGGCGGAGCGGTCACGGACTTCCTTCCAATTCAAAGGAAGGACGCTCCGGGTCTTTCTTTTTTTCGAGCGACCGCAGGGCGCGCGAGTAATACGGGTTAGAGGGTTAAGAGGTTATTGGATAAGAGGTTGCGCGGGTATTGCTTTAGATCTTATGACCGGAGGCGAGTTCAAAATGGTATTTGACGATACCGAGATCAAGATGGGTGTAGCCGATGAGGGAGAATTTAGTTTGGGCTTGTACGCTTTGGTTTGCGTTTAGGATGAAGGTGAATTTCTGTTGATTAACGGCGGTGGGCGCCAAGAGAGCAGCTTCTATTCCTTTGATGAACCATTCCGGTAACGCTTGGTTTGATTTGTTAATCGTTACATCCTCGATAGATTTCTTTTGCGGGTGTTGCACGCCTTGTGTTACTCCGTATCCTAATGAGATTACCGCTTTCAGTTCTTCGCCGGGTGCGATCGTATAGGCAGTCTTGATATTCTTGAAAGTTAAGCCTACCCAACAGGTGTTTAGTCCAAGCGTTTGCGCATGGAGCACTACCCTTTCTCCATAATAGCCAGCGAGTTCGCTACCTTCGTTACCTTTGGATGCGATGATAGCAATGTAATTACGCACATTAGCAAACTTACCGTACATAGGGGCATTGCTTTTGCTGAAAGCAAGCGGCTCGTCTGTTATTAGTTGGAGGTGTGTACCGCCTTCGCGGTTGCAGAGGTCGATAGTATCACGTAGTGATTGCAGTTTGTCCGCTTCTATCGGTTTGTCTATGTACTGCCGCACAGAGTGGCGGGCTTGGATGGCTTCTAATAGTGTCATTGTGGTGTTGTTTACGTTTGCGAGTGCAAAGGTACAACAATTTTCCGATATACGCAAATAAATGTGAGTGAACGTATTGAGAAAATGCGTTCACGTTCCACACCGCAGGTAGTTGCCCTCGCGTTCGGCAACAAGATCGCAAAGACCAAACCACTCCGCTAGTTGGTAAAGGCGACTTGTGCCTCCGCTCTCCCCATCGCAAACATTACATTGGTTTACGCTGGGGTCCCCAGTGCTACGCACTTATGACAGCCGTGCGAAGCACACCTTATTAGGAAAGCCCTATATATAGACAAAGACCGTGACCAGAGGGAACACCTTATTGAGAGAGACCATAGATTTTATGTAGTCGGGCGGTATAATCGGAGTTTGACATCGCCAAGCCTGCTTCAGAGGCGCGCGCGGTGTCTGCGGTGTGCGCCATGCGGGGTGTGGGCTGTGCGCGCCTGCGGCGCGCGGGCGCGGGAGAGAGCGGAGCAGAGAGGGGCGCGGCAGAGGGGCGAGGGCAGCAGCGAGAGACAGCATCGCCGATGGTACTGCACTGCGTTGTGGGAGAGTAGGTAGCCGCCACTTTGAGAAGCCTCTTGGATTCGTCCTTGGAGCTTCTTTCTTTGTCTGCATCCGTCATAAGGTATCTTTTTACTGACGCTTCACCTCCCTCCAAATGTCTCCAATAGCAAAGATTCAACACAGCCGTGAGCGAAGCGAACACCTTATAAAGGGGGAAAGAGAAGACAATATGTCAAAGATCGCTTATGCGCAGAGCGCACACCTTATTAAAGATAGAACTTTTTATAGAACCACCATGCAAGGCGGAGAAGGAGAGCAATGAGGACAAGGATTGCAAAGGCTGTGCAGTACTTGTAGAAGGGCGGGACATAGCGGACAGGGATGGTTTCTGTACGGGTTGTTTCTACTCGGACAGTGTCGGTGCGGATGACCTCTTTCTCACGCCAACGCGTGTGCCACTCATGCACCAGCAGGGTATCTACCCTGCACGGTGTGAAAGTTGGAGAGGCTTTATACACAACCGCCGTACTATCATGAAGATAGATGCTGTCGCGGTGGAAATGGGTGGAGAGTTGCCGGCGGGTGTCAGTCGAGGTCAAGCTGTGCTCCACCGAACAGGCCAGGCAAGAGCATGAGTACTGCTGCAATGCTCGGTATAAAAACGGTCCGGAGTAGTAATTTCTTAGCCCCACAAGGGGCACGATTATTTCAATGTAGTGTTCATCTTCTGGGTGTTTTTGAAGTTTGGCAATCAAGTCCTGTTCGAACGTCCGTGAGTGGAAGAGTGTTGTGCCGGAAAGTTGCCCGACAAGGATGCAGCCGGCGGTGTCTTTGACCGTATTGCCGGCATGGATACGGATGCCATCAAAGCCCGGGACATAGTTCACAAGCGGGAGCACGCGACCGAAATGCGGGGATTTGGTCAGCGTCAGTTTGTACCACCCGATAGGGATAGCTCCCTTGGGATGGGCAGCGTTAGGGACTGTGGGTGGTTCAAGGGTGCCGCAAAAAGGCTTGCCACCGATGAGAAGGATGCCCGTTGTTTCGTTGGGCGTGGCGTTGGTTCTAATCAATGATAATAACATGGTGTTGATTATTTTAGAAAAAAACATATAAAACCCTGCTTTACCGTCCGTCGCACTACCGTGCCCACAAGTATTTGCACAGCCGTACTAACTATAAACAAGTTTATAATAGCCCGTCCGCACAAACACTTGCCTCTATTGAGGACGGACGATAAAGCAGACATAAACATAAAAAACATTCTAGTCCTTAGAGCGGCGAATCCTATTCGCCTGAAGGAATCGTTCGAGCAAGGCGAGATAAGAAATAGACATTGCTATTCTTTGTAGCGATAGCGGTAGTCAATACCTACGAGAGAGCCGACGAAGGTGAGGATTTCACCAAAGGCAACGAGGACGGAAGAGTCGATGATGCCGACGGGAGGGAGGGCAAAGGCGGCGGTGAGCAATGTGCAACCGAAGATGCACATTGCGACTGCCCCAAGGAGTTGGAGAAAAGAGTTCCTTTTCATGGTTCATCTCCTTTTATGCGAGAGTATTGAGACGATCGGGCAAAGTTACCTTGTTGGTGCTTTCGTCAAAGCATTTCCACGCCTTGCCGAATAGCCAGCCTTTGTAGGTGGTGTACTTGAATGCCGTGCCTTTGGTCTTGCGCTCCTCGATGAAATCCATCTGGTCGTAAGTCAGGTGCATGAGATCCATCGCACGCAGACGGGCTGCCTCGCGCACAACCTTGAAACGATTGCGGAGTTCCATCTCCTTTGTGGTTGTCGGTGTGGAGCGGTCGCCGTGAACGGAGGTGTACTTGAGTTTGGAGGCTCGCCGGTAGCAAAACATCGTCCGGTGCTGTTTGGAGATTTTGCCACTGATGTAGTCTATCGGGTCGAGAAAAAATACTTTAGCCATAAATTCATTTACGATTAAGGTTTCCGGAAAATCTGGATTATCCTGACCGCTTCGCTATTCCGGGTAGCGGAGAGGCGGTAACGCGGTCTCGGAAAGACCGCGCACAGGACCGGTGGTGCAGGCTTGCGGAAACAGCCGCAAGGCCTAAACCGATGGTGCTGCTCGCGGTACTACCCGCGAGAGCATGACCGGTGACGAGATTAGAGTTTCGCATATTCTTGCGCAAAAACGTAACCATATAAAGAATAGTATTTCTTCTGCGCTTTGAAGGCGGCTTCCAAAATAGCTTTCTGCTCGGGGTCTGCAAGGGCTGCCTTGGCATTGGTGCGTGCGGTCTTGAACTTGGCTTGCGCGGCGAGTTGGTTTTCTGATGGTTCCTTGGTGGAAGGATTACAGATCTTGCCGGAGAAGACTTTGCCGTTCTTGCGGAAGAAATACATGTCAGAGTGTTCGCATACTTTGCCGGACATGGACTCGATAAGTCCCATAGGTTTGATTTGACTCATAGTTGTTAAAATGTTAAAGAGTTAAATAGTTAAAATGGTCGCTTACGTGACGTTAAACAGTTAGTTGATTTCGGAAATAATCGTTTGAGCTCAGCGAAATTAGAAATCGAGTGCAAAGATACGACAAGGGGGATGGTGATTTCCCAGTGCTTCCCAATTATGCACAATAAATCCCACTCCTTCCCGTTAGCGTTCGTTGGGGACCCCGATAGAGAGGTGGAGCACGAGGGTGATATGATTGTAGAAAGGGCATTAGTCTATATCAATCGTGAAGGTTTCACAGATAAAACGTACAGCCTTTGGTGGAATCACTTTGGCGTTTGGTTGGACGCCTAATTTACGTAATTTATCCTCATACGGATGTAACCATTTATATAACGTGCGACGCGACACACCCGCGCAATCCGCCAATTGGGTATGGGTCATTGCTTTGTATTTTGCCATAAATATTTACGATTTTCTCATTTACTATTTTTTTATTTATACAGAACGGCATGATGGACCATATAATGAACATTTTTTTTAGAAAATGATGGCGGAGCCCTAGCAGAAGCAAGAATACACGCAAAAAGAAGCGGGGCACTATTGAGGTGCTCCGCTTCTTCGGAAAATAGGCGAATACTAAAATTTATTTCTTAGCCCTGACATGCACGATTATTTCTTAGCCAAAGGCACGATTACTTCTATATAGTAAACTGCGGCATATACGGGTTGGCAATAGAACCGAGTTGGGTATCATTGGCAAAAGCGAACGGTTCGGCGATAAAGATATTCTTCAATACCGATGAGTAGTATTTGAGCGTTATGTCCTCCCCTTTAGTCGGTGCACAAATATAGAGGAAGAACAATAACCCCTCTTCCTGCCCCCCGTCCCCCTGAAGGGGGAGGGGTTCTGCAACTCCTACCAATTCGTCGCCGGAGAAGGCAGCAAGCATGTCGTCAGTTGATAGTTGATAGTTGACAGTTGATAGTTGCTCCGCCGTATAGCAGGAAGAAAGATCTACCTTAATGACCGCAGTCATGGATGAGGCTAAGTCGTAGTTGGCAGGAGCAGTCCATGCCGGTTTTTCGCTAGAGCCTTGCAGGGTTTCGGGGGTGTTACCTTTCTTACAGCCAAAGAAGGTACAGAGGAACAGAAAAATGTACAAAGGTACGAAGTACGATGTACGAAGGAGATTCGTTTTCATTGTTTTACTAATTTTTTGTTTTTACCAAGCTTTTATTTGACTTTCTGCGCCTTTAACAGGCATATTATTGCTGCCAACGAGGACGGATGATTGCATTTGTACAGAAATTATTTCCGTACAGGGTTGTACATATTGTCTCATAATTTCTGTCCGTTTATGGAGTATTTCTCTCCGTTTCTAATAATGATTATTTGTCCGTCATGAAGGATCTTGGCGCAATGCACATTATCCACATGCTCTGTCTCAATGCCGGTCGGTGTCGATTTGATACGCAGTGCGGCAGGCATGCCACGATAGAGGGGTGATTGGTGATTGGTGATTGGTGATTGGTCACTGGAGATTTGGAAGTATGCGCGGAAGCCCAACATTTTGGCGTCCTCATCATCTCCGTCGGAGGGCCAGTAGAGTTCGTTTCCGCCGGCTAAGAAAAGGTTGCTATGGCTCTCGTTGTCATTGATGTGCGTTTTGCCGTAGAACCCGGCGTAACTCACGTCGCCTGTACCGGCGTGGGAGGCATTATTGTCTTCGTCCCAAGTGATGTCGGTGAAATGCATGAGCGTCAGCACTTCGCCTGTATTGTCCCACTGGATGAGGTATGGT
>JAFTZQ010000022.1 GCA_017464475.1 Paludibacteraceae bacterium | reverse complement strand
TTGCCTTGCTCGCAAGCGGAGTAATAGAGTTCCAGACCTCGCTCATTCCCTTTGAGCGGAATAGTGAGAGCGGAGTTGCGTATCTCCGTGGAATCCATGCAATAATTATAGACTCGCACATCCGCCATTTCGTATCCTCTGGAACGCCAGTCACCGATACGTGTGTCCGAATCCATAGGTTTCCTACTGTCTTTTCTAACATTTTGTCCGTTTATATATAGGAACACGGAATCCCTTGTAATGCTTACAGCCACATGATTCCATGTATTTAGGTTCAGTGGATGTTGAAGAATATAAGATGCACCATTCAAATAATACCTCTCAACTATTATGTTACCATTGTTACCATTGGTGCCTAATCGTATCATACATATTCTATCTATATATAGTAAAGCTTCATCGGTTGGTGGCATGGCGTTAGCATCAGCACGGAGCCAAAACATGGCTGTATGATTTTCACCTTCAAACCCGGGTCCTCCAATATAATTATAATGTGTTGGTTTCAGCGTGCGGAAGTTAGTAATGGTATCTCTCATTACCGTATCCATCTTCAGTCTCTTGGGCACCGGAATTTCGTCTTCGGTGATAGCGGTAACGAGCACGCCCGGTACACCTTGGCGTCCGTCGTAGGTGATTTGTCCGGTTATAACGCCGTATGGCAGGGCGAATCCGGTCGTGGTGAGCGTACTCATCGGCGACAACGATCCGTCACAATCGCGGAATCCCGTTACGGTATAGTTATAGTACGTACCGAGTTCCATGGAGTTATCCTCGTAGGTGTAAGTGGTCAGCGCGGGGTTCATCGGCATCTGTGGCACGAGTGTGGTAGCCACGCTGTCGCCACGCAGGGCACGCGTAATAGTAAAATAAGAGAAGCCGTTCTTGTCCTTGGGGACGGTCCATTGCAGGCGTACGCGGTTGTTGGACTCACCCTTGGTGGCGGTCAGCGAAGTGATGACCGCATCGCGGGTGGGAGCCATAGTCTCTAAATTACTCTTGCAGGAACTAATGATCTTCGCATCCGTACGGATCTGTACCGTATATTCGATGGGCAGACAGGTCGGGATGCCATCGGTCAGCTCTACTGATGTCAGGTTGCGATTAGGATATTCCTGGCTGTAGGTCGTACCGCTCACCACATACTGTACACGATAGTACATATCTCCTGTCCAAATGCCTTCGTCGTCGCCCTCGTGCGTCCAACTGACCTTAATCTTACCGCCTTCATCATGCGCATTCACTCCCGACAATTTCCTGAGGTCGGTATTGATGAGAATATCCTCCTTGACGCAGGTCGTCGTATGATCCACAAATTCACGGCTCAGGCGCACATAGAACGTCTTGCGCCCTTGATTGAGCATCTTCATCGGGATGGGCAAACCTACCTTGTACGAGGTCTTGACGAGGCGGTTGGAGGTATTGAAATCCACACGCTCCGTCTCATACGAACCGAAGTTCTCATCCGTCGAGTACTCAATCACTATAGCCGACTCATCTTCGTCACGGTCATGGGGCTTACGGGGGATATCAAAGGCAACATAGATGCTATCGCTGCCTGTATGGGAGAGCTGCACATTCTCCGGCAGAAAGAGCGCCGGCACGTACACTTTCTTCCAATCGGACTGCGGTCCGGCAAACGGCGAAGCAGGACCGCCATGGTCGTTATTGTAGTAGGATTTGCTGATATAGGTGTTGGCACGACGGGACACCTCGATGGCGTAGGACGCGTTAGCTTGAGCCATACGATTGAGTTGATCGCGCGTCAGAGCGGCTACATCCGTTCGCTCACGATTCTCAGAACCGTTCGAGGTGATCTGTGTCACCGAACCGGCTTTACCATCTATTACCGCACGCTCATAATAAATGCCATGATCGATCTCGCTTGCCGTGAACCGAAGCACCGTCTCTCCGCTGCTGTTCTTAGTCCATTGGAAATTACTCAGCGTAGGGGTACTTGTACGAGGTAGGATATCGTCCTTCTCATTCTTGAACGTGAATTTTTCATCAAAACTCCTATTGTCCCAACGCACTTTCAGACGCAGGCCCAGATTGTTGTTCTTGTTATTATGGATATAGTCGTACACCAGTTCGCTATACACGATATTGAAGTACGAGTACTGGCAACGGTCATACTCCTTGAACTGCCGCTTCTGCAGGAAATAGGTCTTACAGCCGTTCATGTCATACGCCTGGATGAAATTCGACTCTTTATAACTGTTCGCCCACGTACCGGCTCGCCCGGGGTCGGTAAAATGGATATCGGTAAGATACATATCGTTCTGACCGCTTGCCGTCAGATATACCTCCAGCCACGTCATACCGTAGTTTGTACCTACGGCATTGAAACGGTCCCAACTCATCACGGAGAAGGCAATCACGCCCTGACACTCCTGAAAATCCACGCCGGGCGAATAAATACTACCATTGTCCTCTCCTCCGGGGCTGGAGAACGTAAATGCATGATCAAACTTGAAGTTGTTACAGAATCGGCAATACTGCTCACTCGGCACCCAATCCGCAATGGCGGATGCCGTTCCCACTGCGCACAGCAGTGTCAACAGAATAAGAGATAATTTTTTCATTGTATAGCGATTTTAGGGATTTACTATTGTCAGTTTCAGGTTGGTAGCGACTACGAACTCGCCTGCATTGAGCCGAGCTGTAGCGGTGCCGGTGTAGGTATCCTCTCCGCTGGTGACGGTGAAGGAGTACTCAGTGGCGTTTGCTTCGGGGAAGAGCGCTACATAGACCACCTCCGGGTTGCCGTCAGGGGCAATGGTGAGGGGGTCACCTTCTGCCTCTTTATTTTGATTGTCTGGCGTCACGGTTGCCGTAGAGTTGGTGCCCTGCGTCACAGTTACTCTCGCCGTCTCCGGGTAAGTGCCGGCATAATCGCCGCCGTTGTAGCTGATACTAAGCGATGTGATCGTGAGGGGTTGGTTACTTCCGTCCACAAAGGAGAACTTGCAGACCGTCAGCAGGTTCTGCATCTCAGCCAACTCCGCATTTGCCACTGTGGGGGTCACCTCGGTTATTGTGGCGATACCGTAACTGTGGTGATACGTGCTGGCTATTGTGCCCAACGTGCCGTTCTGATCAGCCAGGGAAATAGTGTATGTAGCCCTCAGCGGATCACCCTCCACGCTGATAGCAGGGGCAGTAGCCTTCGGATAGACGAGCAGTATTTTGTCCCCCAAAGCACACCATACTTTGGCATTGCTCGCGAACGAAGCGATGCTCGCCGACCTGTCCGCTAACAATACGCCGTCGAGGTAAACACTTGCTTGGGTTTGGGGATCGGTATAACTCGCGTGGCTCATATTACGGAAAGAAATCTCGTCGCCTGCGCTCCAGATAGCATCCAGCGCATCCCCGTTCTCCGTGATGGTAGCCTGCGGAAGACGCAGAATCCCCCTCTCCTGGGGAGAGGGCTGGGGTGAGGTTTTTACCACCAGTGTGCGGGGCTTGAGCTCCGCCTGCTGCTTGGGCTGGTCGGGGTTGTTAGTGGTGCTGCATGCCGTGCCAAGAAAAAGCAGCGACGAGCAGACGATGCCTGCCAGCCATACAAAAGTCTGGCTGAAGCCGCTGCCGGTGTTCTTTTTATAGCCGGAGATTTGCGCTTTGATGCCTCCGCTGGCGCAGAGCATCTGCTGCGGTGTGGTTGCCACGGTCTCTATGCGTGGCTGAACGTAGATTTTCTTCATTATTTATGGTAGTCAAAAATTATCAATATACGCGCAAGCGGCACCCGCTAATTGCAGACACCGCCTGTGATAGCGTTGCGTTGGTCTGTGGGGTGCTTACAATATGACTGCGGAGGCGATGTATGCGAATACCCTCCCCGTATGGCAGCGGGGACAATTCGTTGGATATGAGCGCCGTATGTGCAGTACGTAAGCATATGAACCCTAATTTAGCAATATGTAAAAAAACTATGCAAAGATACTACATTTTTTTGACATATGCAAGGATTTTGGCATGAAATGTATTCAAATGTGTCGTTTTTTTTCGTTTTTGTCACGAAAAATCGTCATTTTTTGTCCCCAAGGTAAAAATTGCCGATTATTAAGATTCGGGCGGACTCGAAAGGCTTACTACCAGCGTACGAGACACCTACGAGACACCTACGGGACGATAGAAGCCCGAAAATCGCCTCTTTTCGTCCCTCAAAAGTTTCCGATTATTAAGATTCAAACATAATGTTAAGAATCACAGATTCACAGATTCACAGATTCACACATAATTTTGTGTTCGTGTCTATTGGATAATATATAATATTAATATTATATTATTATAGGTATTTTTGAAGCCACACAGATGTGTGAATCTGTGAATCTGTGAATTGTAGCACTCAATCAGCCATTCTCAAGCCACTCTCGCGCCACTATTATACTTCGAAATCCATGCCCCTCTATATATAGTTAAATAAGTCGCAAAATCTATCACCTCTTTCGTAACTTTCTTCATTTTTTTGCATCTCGGACCAAAATGCAGGTTTCCAATTGACCTATAGACCATATTATTTATGTCTATGTTGGTTGGTTCCTTTCTCGGCGGAGCGGTATCGTATTTTGCGATCCATTTGCCGAACGCGATTAGAGGTAGTTACAGCCACCGGCAGGTAGAGTGATGGACGCAGCTGTAATAATAGGGCTCCCGCAGATTTTAATCTGTGGGAAGAGGAGGAAGCATGACAACTACATTTGTTACGCAGTAACTTAATCGTTGATCGTCGCTTCCGACGAAGGGCGAACAAACGTGACAGAAAAATGGGAGACCATAGGTAAGTGTAAAAGGGAATAACTCACACCTCTTTCCAGCACTGCGGGTCGGGAGCGTAGAAGTTGTGGGTGTAGCCAAAGGCTACGGCAGGACAGCCGCGACAGAAACGCAGCAGTTCGCACTTGGCGCATTTCTCAAAGCGCTCATGCTCGCGATAAGCGTTCATCTTATCGCCATGATAGACGTCGTACATCTCTTCTGCCACAGAGCCGACATAACTCTCAAAACGGCGGCAAGCCATCAGCCGTCCATCGGCAGAGATAGTAAAATGACAGTTGCCGCAGTTGCAACCATCGTAGATAGTGTCCGGGTCTAAGTTATCTGGGATTGTCCAAAGACCGCGCTCGTAGAGATAGAGCGTCCATAGATGGTCCTTGAGATTGAAAGTGGTTTCGGAATCCTTGTATAGCTCGAACTTATGCCAGCATTTATCCAAGAATTCGCGGTAGCGCAAAGGCTCCACGTGCCAAGTTTCTTTGTGCGCTTTGTCCTCGGAGGTGGGACAATAACGACCGAAGGCAAAGATGTCCGCTTTGTTGGCGACGATGATATCTATCAGATCAGGTATCTCATCGATGTTTGCCGCGCTGATGGTGGACATTATAGCGCAATGCATGCCTGCTTCGCGGATGGTTTTTATCGCTGCGAGAGTGGCATCGAACGAACCGGGTTTGCGGAAACGGTCGTGCGTCTCTCTGAGTCCATCGAGTGAGAGTTGGTACTTACGGCAACCGAGTGCGTGCATACGACGGCACACTTCGGATGTGAGATGGAATGGATTGCCCATGAGCGTGAAAGGAATTCCGCGACTTTGGACGAGTTCCAACAAATCCCAAAAACGACGATGGAGAATAGGATCTCCGCCGGTTATATAGAGATACGGAGCACGGTTCATGCGCTCCGCCATTCGACAGATGTTATCGAGAGTGCTGACCAGCCGTTCCCACGGCGTTTCAATCAACGCAGGGTGTCCCTCGGCGAAGATATAGCAGTGTTTGCACCGCTGGTCGCACTCGTCGGTTATGTGCCACTGAAAGGCAAAATACTCCATACTTATTTATCTCCGGCTCCACAGGAAGCACCGCAAGCAGCGGGTTTCTCGGGTTTGTCACCTGCGCCACAAGCGCTACCGCAAGCAGCGGGTTTCTCTTCGGGTTTGTCACCAGTGCCACATGCACTACCGCAAGCAGCGGGTTTCTCCTCGCACAGCATTCCTTGTGCGCTGTGGGGAACATACAAATCGTTTACACGTTTCATAATAATAAGGGTTTATAGCGCTTACGCGCAGTTAATAAAGTTTATAGCTCCTTTGGAGCGTTTATTCCACAATGAGTGTTCTGTTCTCTTTGCGGGGTTTGATTTTCGGGTATTCGCCTTTGCAGTAACCGAGCAGCACAAAGCACCTTGGGGCGTAGTTCTCCGGCACGTTCCATTGTGCCATGAGCGCCTTGCCGTAATCGTTATAGAAGGTTTCTTCCGCACGTGCGATGATGCAGGACGAGATTCCCAGTTCGGTAGCCGCTAACACCATGTTCTCTGCGCAACAGAAAGCGTCCGGCACGCTGTATAGAAAGTTATGCTGGGCAAACACAACCACTACTGTCGGCGCTCCGTAGAAACCGCTTTTGATGGTCGGATCATCAATGATACTGGGCTGCTCTGCCGAAACATTGCCACCGATCAGATGGTCACGCCTCAGACTTGCTACATTCAGTTTGCCGAGTTTGTCGCTTATCTCACGGTCACGGATAGCCACAATCATACTGCGCTGCCCGCCGCCTGCATTAGGCGCGAACGAACCGGCTTCGATGATGCGCTCCAAGTCTTCACGAGGAATCTGCGTATCCTCGTACTTGCGTATCGACCGACGATATTTGACGAGTTCAAAAAAGTTCATAATAGCACGAATTTGGGTGCAAAATTACTACTTTTTTTTGACATGTGCAAGAGGTTACAAATAGGTGACATAGTTACTTTTTTAGCCATTTTGGAAATTACTTGCATTTTAGGAATAATATTTTTATAAAAAACTTACTTTTTTTTTGAAAGTGTTGTATGTTAGGGATAAAAGTTGTAACTTTGCAGTCGATTTTAAAAGAAATGTTATGCGTAAAAAAGACAACCAGAACTCCATGTTTGAGATGTGCCCGGTGCGCAATGTGATAGCCCGCTTCGGCAATAAGTGGGGATTTTTAGTGTTGCTCGTCATCAGCGAGCATGGTACGATTCGTTTTAGCGATCTGAGCCGCGCTATTCAGGACATCAGCACGCGCGTTTTAAGCGGCACGCTGCGCACGCTCGAAGCGGATGACCTCATAGTCCGCAAGGTTTATCCGGAGATTCCACCACATGTAGAATACAGCCTCACGCCTATCGGCGCAGAGTTGGTGCCTATTGTTCAGGAACTGACAGCGTGGGCATCCAAGAACCTGCCGACGATCATGAAGCATCGTCAGCAATTCGAAGCGTAAGCCAATCCCGCGTTAGGGATTGGAAGGGCTACGGTATTGTGTAACAATGCGGAACTTGTGAAGCCCTGCAATGCCCGACCGATGTAGCTCTGGAGATGAGTGGATCTGCAGAGGTATATAGGAACGCCCAAATAAAGACAGTCGTAAAAAAGATGAGGAAGATAAAAGTCCGAAAACAAACCGCCGACTTTCACAAGCCAGCGGTCTCGATTAAAGCGTTTGCTATGAGCAAGCGTCCACCGATGTACACTTACACATTAAGCGGTGCAAAGGTCAACTTTTTTCGCTAACTTCCAAAAATATTCTGTTAAAAATTGTTAAAAGTTTGGCAGAAGATATTAACAACAAAAAAGAGGACTTATGTCCTCTAATATTATAAATAATATTTCTTAAATCGCCATTTTCTCGGGCATTTCTTGAACACATGACCGGAATAGCGAAAATACTTGTCTGAATCAAAATTCTTCTCGTTGCACTCAATTTTAGAATATTTTCCTTCTATATATTCGTACTCTGCCACATTCTGCCTCCACTCACCTTTTGGAATATAAGTTTCCTTTTCAGGTTGTTTTTCATTCACCCATTTTATCTCAATAGTTTTGCCTAATGGTACTCCCATATAAAGCATTTCAGAATAAACATGCGTAGAATGAGAATCATATGCATGAGGATCATATGCACTACTGCCGATATGAAAACCCCGAATTAGGAATGAAGCGCGGTAGTGTTTATCGGGATTCTCAAATGTAACATCAACACCGGAAATATGAAGATTAAGCCTTCCTAATTTGAAATATGGAATCTCTTTCCCCTTTCCTTCATTTTCATTAGTATGGTACATTATAGGATCTTTCAATCCATCTGCCATTTCCTCATGATAGTAAAACTCTATATCGTCTAAATATAAACGCTTTTCTCCCTCAATAAGAAAGTAGCCACCATAAAGCAGTTCCTTAGCCATTAAGCGAAATTGTTCATCTAGAGAATCCAATTTCTCCTTTTCGGTGGGTATGTCAACAACTCCTTTGAATTGTTTTAAAATATCGATCATATACCAAACGAATCTATATCATTTCTCCTTGCCCGGAGTGCTCGGAAGCACCGCTCGGAGAGGGACGTGTATCAACACACCTTTGCGGTGGTTAGTTCGTTTTGGAGGAACGAATAGACGTAACCGGGACTTTGGTAATACAAACCCGTGGAGTCGTCTTGCAGACGCTCGAAAGTCTCTGACGTATATAGCACATCAATAGCCTCCTGCGGATCATAGTGGTATTCGTCTATCAACAGACCTGCCAACTCCGTACAAAGGTCGTCTTTCATCAGTTGTATTTGCTCCTTCGTCAATGCCATATTAGATTCGTTTTAAAGTATTTAACGCCCGTTCCGTTCCGAAATAATACTGGAAGGTGATACCCTTTGCATAGTGTAGTTCTTCAACCAGCCGTTGAAGGGAAATCACGCCTCCAATGTAACGGCGGAGTTGGAAAGTGACACCGTCGTCTGCTATCGGACCATACACAATGTCGTAATCGTGAACCGGCTTTTTGTCTCCTTGCGTTCGGTTAGCAAGTACGAAATTTGCCCATTCCTCGCTGTAGTCATTGAAAATCTTGACTTTCAATTCATCCGAATAGAGCAGGTTCTCATCAAAAAGAAACGTGGATACGCACACGCTGCCGCTCTTGATTTGGCTCAGTTTCTGCTCCGCCATTTCAACTGCTTGCTGACGGTCTGCAGACAGATAGAAACCCTTTCCGAAATCCTTGTCCGGTTTGGAGAAACTCAGGTCGGGCAGTTCAACAGACACATTGGAACCGTGGTATAGCTTCATCATCTGAGTCCTCCTCCGTTATTGGCGCAAACCTGTGCCATCGTTTCTACCGTATCCGCGAAAGATTGCGTGTGCAAAACGGCATAGTGCTGACGCAAATGCTCCAGCCCTTTGTAGCGTTTCATGTAGGCATAGGCTTGGCGTGTCTCCACACCGTAACGGCTTGCAAACTCACTAATGAGTGCAACCGTAAAACCGATCATATTTCGTTCTTCTCGTGCCATGTGCAAACATCTTTGCAACTTTCTTATCCCTAAAGGGAGAAAAAAGTTTTTCTTATCCCTAAAGGGAACGATTAACTGCGTTTTTCGGGTGCAAAGTTACTGCTTTTTTTTGAAACCGCCAAATTTTATGGCATTTTTTCGGTTATAATCACAAGAATGTCTATTTTTCAAGCTACTTTATACGGTTTCTTCTCTCGGTCATCTCTCGGTTGTGAGTCGCTTTTGATTAGCCTTTCCTCGGAAGATGATCCCGTGATGGTAAGGCGGATGGAAGCACATTCCCATAACAAGGCAAACACGTTCCTATATCGGATTAAGCACATGACCATCACGGGACCATGTCCCGGGAACGACCCGCCGAAGTCCGAAGGACATCCTAAAAATTAATTCTTTAAAAATTAGTCCGACCGACCGCCATGCCGCTTCATCGGCATCTCCACGCGTATACGCGTGACCACCACCTTTATAAAGGTGGTAGACTAGTCGGTCGGACTTTCTTTTTTATTATTCTTTTGGTTCTTTTCTTTTTTTTTTTTTCTTTCTCCAGGGAAACCCAAACCGACACAAATTTAAGAAAATCGCCCCAAAATTTGCATATATCAAAAAAATGTAGTAATTTTGCAGCCGAAATGGACGGAATGTCCCGAAAGACCATGGAAAACGTAAAAATCATCGAGATCAAGAAGAGTGTCTTCGAGAATAACGATCGCGCTGCTGACGCTTTGCGCGGAGAACTGAAAAAGAAAGGCGTCTTTCTCCTCAATCTGATGTCTTCGCCCGGCAGCGGCAAGACGACTACGCTCATTCAGACCATCAACCGTCTGAAGGACAAGATCCGTATTGCCGTGATGGAAGCGGATATAGACAGCGACGTGGATGCCATCAAGATCAAAGAGGCAACCGGCGTGGAGTCGATCCAGCTGCATACCGGAGGCATGTGCCATCTGGACGCAGAGATGACGGAGCAGGGGTTGAATGCCCTTGCCCAACCTCTCCCCCCGCCCTCTCCTCAAGAGAGGGAGCCAAGAGAGGGAGAAAGTCCCGACCTCGTTATTTTGGAGAACGTGGGGAACCTCGTTTGTCCGGCGGAGTTCGACACCGGCGCCGTGAAGAACGCTATGATCCTTTCTGTGCCCGAGGGGCATGACAAACCGCTCAAATATCCGCTTATGTTCTCTATCTGCGACGTGGTAGTGATCAACAAGATTGATGTCCTGCCGTACTTCGATTTCGATATGGAGAAATGCAAGGAGTACATCCACATGCGCAACCCGAAAGCGACCGTCATCCCCATCTGCGCCAAGACCGGCGAAGGAGTGGAGGCGTTTGCCGAGTGGCTGATGAAGGAAGTTGCTCGTTGGAAGGAATAGGAATACCGATATATCGACATATCGAAAAATTGTAAATCATTAAATCGTAAATAATACCATGCCTGAAATGTCAAAGAAGTTTGTCCCGAAGCACAAAGGGGACAAGAATCCGAATCCGAAGTTGTTGAAGTTCGTCCGCCACGTGACGGACCGGATTCCCGGAAAGATCAAGATGACTACCGACGCCCCGGAGTATTGGGGCCTCGCCTGTATCTTTGAGGACGAGATGGATGCGGTGACGCGTGAGGCGTCGCTGGATCTGTTGCTGGACATGCTGCCCGGTAATTTCTTTAAGGTACGCAAGCACCACACGTACGCGCAGTTGCACGAGATGAACGCCAAGAAACACTACACGCCGGACGACAAGAGTTTCGACGAGTTGCTGGACAAATTGGCGTATTTCGGCATGCTGGAGTACGATTACGGCGACCATTACACCAACGGTCAGGGACCGGATGCTGGCACTACTTTCAACCGCGAGGACAGGATCTACTGGGTGCCGATGTTTGTGCCAGGAAGCGCCGAATATACCAATATGAACACCGAGCTGATGGACCGTCACCCCGAGTTGGCGATGTTCTTCGAGCGCATGACGTTCCTGCCGCTGGAGAAGATCACGCCGATGGTACCGATGGGCGGCAGCGGAATCGGTATGCACGTCATTCCGGTGGAGAAAGCGATCTCGATGGAGAACCAGTCGGTCGATATAGAGCATATCAGTTACTGGCTCAAGAAATACGAGGGGCATATCGGTGTCGGAATCTGTTCCTGCCGCTACGGCCGCAAGAAACTGGATGAGGGCTGTGCAGACGACTACCGCGACTGGTGTATCGGTGTGGGCGACATGGCGGACTACCTGCGCGAGACCGGACGAGGACACGACATCACATACGACGAGGCAATGGCGATCCTCAAGAAAGCCGAAGATCACGGTTTTGTGCACCAAGTGACCAATATCGACGGAGAGGGAAAGATCTTCGCGATTTGCAACTGCAACGTCAAGATATGCAACGCGCTCCGTACGTCGCAGCTGTTCAATACACCTAATATGTCGCGTAGCGCGTACGTGGCGGAGGTCGATCCGAAGAAATGTGTTGCCTGCGGACGGTGCGTGGAGTACTGCCCTGCGGGTGCTGTCAAGTTGGGTCAGAAACTATGCACTGCGCACGGACCGCAGACTTATCCGAAGCAGGAATTGCCGGACGCGACCAAATGGGGACCGGAGAAATGGAACGAGAACTACCGCGACGACAACCGTGTCAATTGTTATCCGACCGGAACGGCGCCCTGCAAGACCGCTTGTCCGGCACATATCGCTGTGCAGGGTTACCTCAAGAAAGCTGCGGAAGGCAAATACACCGAGGCGTTGGAGTTGATCAAACGCGAGAATCCGTTCCCGGCAGTCTGCGGAAGGGTCTGCAACCGCCGTTGCGAGGACGCTTGTACCCGCGGCACGATAGACCGCGCGATCGCTATCGACGCTGTGAAGAAATTCATTGCCGACCGCGACCTGCATGCCGAGACACGATTCATTCCGGAGGTCAATATATGCTCCAATGTGCAAGAGCGCTGGGAAGAGAAAATCGCTATCATTGGCGGCGGTCCTGCCGGACTGAGTTGTGCTTATTATCTGGCGACGATGGGTTACAAGCCCACGGTCTTTGAGAAGAACGAAGAGCCGGGCGGTATGCTGCGGTATGGTATTCCGTCCTACAAACTGGACAAAGAGGTCATCAAAGCCGAGATCGATATCATGCGTGAGATCGGCGTGGAGATCCGTTGTGGCGTAGAGGTCGGAAAGGATGTTACCATCGCAGACCTGCGCAAAGAGGGTTACAAGGGTTTCTATGTCGCGATCGGTTGCCAAGGCGGTCGTCTGCCTGGTATCCCGGGACAGGATTTGGAGGGCACAACGACGGCGATTGATTTCCTGCACGAGGCGAATTGCGGAGGCAAGAAGATCAGCGGCAAAGTGGTGGTAGTCGGCGGCGGAAACGTCGCTATCGATGCTGCGCGTGTAGCCAAACGCAGCGGCGCGGCAGAAGTGACCATGCTGTCGCTGGAGACCGAAGATATCATGCCTGCTTCGCTCGAAGAGCGCATGGAGGCGCGTGAGGACGGCGTGATCATCAACCCGGGATGGGGACCGATGGAAGTGAAAGGTGAAAGTGGAAAGGTGAAAGGAATCACCTTCAAGAAGTGCGTGTCTGTATTCGACGAGCAGCATAAGTTTGCGCCGAAGTTCGACGAGAACGAGACTCTTACGCTGGAGGCTGATCTCGTGATCTTTGCGATCGGTCAGACGGTGGTATTGAAAGACCTGCTGAAGGACACCAAGGTGGAGTTCGTTCGCGGTGTGTACCCGGTAGCCGACAAACTGACGTACCAGACCGCTGAAGAGGATATTTTCGTGGGTGGCGATGTGTTCACCGGTCCGAAGTTCGCTATCGACGCTATCGCGGCAGGTAAAGAGGCCGCCGAGAGTCTGCACCGCTTCGTGCAGCACGGTCACATGACCATCGGTCGCAACCGTCGCGATTTCATTGAACTGGACAAGAGTGACATCCGCGTAGAGCAGTACGACAACAGCAGCCGCCAGGAGCCGGGCGTTATTCCGACGAAGAGCCAATTCGCTGAATACCACGGTACGCTGACCGAAGAGCAGGTGAAGATAGAGACTGCCCGCTGTCTCAGTTGCGGCGCGTCGGTGGTCGATGAAAACCGCTGTATCGGTTGCGGTATTTGTACTACCAAGTGTGGCTTCGACGCGATCCATCTGCACCGTGAACATCCTGAAGCCAGCGTCATGCGCACCTCGGAGAACAAGTTCGACGGCATCCTGCCCTACATGATCAAGAGAGGCGGAAAGATCCTTATTTCCGGACTAAGCCCGAAAAAATAATGCACGAACTGGGGATCGTTTTCTATATCATCCGTGACGTGAAGAAAGCGGCGGAGGAGAATGGGGTGGAGCACGTCTCGACTGTTGTGATGAACATAGGCGAGGTGAGTACGATCATTCCGGAGTACCTGACTGACTGCTGGCGGTGGGCGGCGGATAAAGAGGACTTGCTGCGGGGCTGCGAGTTGAGGATCGAACCCATACCTGCTGTGACCCATTGCGACGGGTGCGGAAAGGACTATCCCACTGTGGCGCACGGCAAGATCTGCCCTCATTGCGGGAGCGAGAAGACATGGCTCCTTCGCGGCAACGAGGTGGAGATAAAGGAATTGAGAATTGAGAGTTGAGAATTGAGAGTTGAGAATTGAAGGGGGAAAAATGGAACATTGGAAGAAGGGAAAAACCCCGAAACAACCACGACAAAACCCCGATAAAACAAAATTGAACATTTTGGAAATTTTATAATAATATGGCTTGTTTTATTGTACCATTAACGCAGGCGGTAGCGACAACTATTTACCGCAAAGTAACGAAACAGACCGACACGTTTGTCGGACGTAACCTAAAGACTCTGGAACTGATGCTCTGGGGCGGATCTATCATGCTGCTCATTGACCATCTGGTCAACGGCGAACTTTTCGCATGGAACTTACGCGAAGTGCTGACGATCGGCGTGCCAATGTCCGTGGTCGTCACGGCGGTCTGGGCGATCTGGTGCTATGCCAAGGAGCGGAAAGAGTTGAAAGTTGAAAGTTGAAAACTCGATATACCGAAAGGTCGATATACCGATAATAATCAATCATTTAATCTTAAAAAATTCTAATCTATGTTTTTTCAAGTGTATGGAGAGCATGCCCTGATCCAATGGGTAATGCTTTTTGCAGTCCTCGCAGGACTGATCTTGTGGAATGAGTTCGCACGCCGCACCAAACTCGGCGGTGCAATCACGTTCTTTGCCATTCCGCTGGCGCTGACGATCTATTTCATCGCCATCGCAGTGGGCGCCCGCATGGGTGCCGAATGGGCACTGACGAACCAGACCCACCTCTACATGAACGGCTGGTTCCATTATGCCAAACTGTATGCTGCCCTGACCGGCTGTATCGGTTTCATGATGATCAAGTACGAGTGGGGTATCGGTGCAAAACGCTGGTTCAAGCCCTTCCCGTTCATCATTGTGGCTATTAACATTCTGATTGCTGTGGTATCGGATTTCGAGTCCGCTATCATGGGTTGGAACAAATGGTGGCTGTCGAGCGAAGGTGTATGGTTGTATGGCGGCTGGCACAATGTGTTCAACGGCGTTGCCGGACTGTTTAACATCTTCTGTATGACCGCTTGGTGGAACGTATATCCGTCCAAGGACCGCAAGGATATGATCTGGGCGGACATGACCTGGGTGTATATCCTCGTGTATGACATCTGGAACTTCGCTTACACCTACAACTGCCTGCCGACCCATAGCTGGTATTGCGGTATCGCGCTGTTGCTGGCTCCGACGGTAGCTGCTATCTGCTGGAACCGCGGCGGATGGATTCAGAACCGTGCTAACACCCTCGCTATCTGGTGTATGTTTGCGCAAGTCTTCCCGCTCTTCCAAGAGATCTTCAAGGACGGTTTCCATAAGTTCAGCTGGGTTGTGCTGCCGACGCAGTACGTGGACGGTTTTGCAACGATCGAGAAACTGTATGAGGTTGCCGGCGGTGAGGCTGCTGTTACCGGAACAACGGTTGATACCGTGGCTGCTAACCCGAACGCAATGCTCTGCATCTCCGCACTCGCGCTGATCACCAACATCGTAGCTTTCTGCTACATCATGTACCAGGCTAAGAAACGCAACATCAACCCGTATAAGGAGGATGTCTTCGTTGACCAGAAGTACTACAAAGACGCGATGGCTCGCGCAGAAGTTAACTGCTAAGGCAAAACGTCGAAGGCTCATAGCTGAATGTAGAAATCTCAGAAAAGCGTCCCGAAAACCCCTCGGGGCGCTTTTTCTATGCCATTTTGGCAGTAAAAATCGCACGGCATGCATTTTGTACTTGCATATATCGAAAAAAAGTTGTACCTTTGCACGGTTTTTTATCGAGTGCTGTTAAGCACGAGAAAAACGGCTAATTAGCCGCATTTTATGTAAATAACGAAACGATATATGAATTTTTTAGAAATTATCACCAAACTATTCGGTAACAAGGCGCAGAAAGATATGCGCGCCATTCAGCCGATAGTGGACAAGATCAAGGAGCAGTACGAGAAGATTGACGCGCTCTCGCATGACGAACTCCGTGCGCACTCGTACGCCCTGATGGACAAGTTGCAAGCCGCAGTAGCGGACCGCAAGAACCGCATCGCCGAACTCAAAGCTTCTATCGAAGGCACGCCGATCGAGAAACGCGAGAAGATCTACAATGAAGTGGACCGTCTGGAGAAGGAGATCAAGGACGAGTACGAGCGCGTGATGAATGAGATTCTGCCGGAAGCGTACGCTATCGTCAAATCGGCAGCACGCCGTTTTGCGCAGAACGAGAAGATTTCGGTCATAGCTACCGACCTTGACCGCGACTTGGCGGCGGAACATGATTTCCTCGACATAGAGGGCGACCAAGCGATCTACCACAACCATTGGATGGCGGGCGGAAATGAGATCACTTGGGACATGATCCATTATGACGTCCAGCTCTTCGGCGGTGTCGTTTTGCACCAAGGTAAGATCGCCGAGATGGCTACCGGTGAAGGTAAGACCCTCGTCGCAACGCTGCCGGTGTACCTCAACGCCCTCACCCACGAAGGCGTGCATGTGGTCACCGTCAATGACTACCTCGCCAAACGTGACTGCGAGTGGAACGGTCCGCTCTATATGTTCCTCGGTCTGACCGTGGACTGCATCGACCGCTATAAACCCAACTCCGACGAGCGCCGCAAAGCCTATGCGTGCGATATCACGTTCGGAACCAACAACGAGTTCGGTTTCGACTACCTGCGCGATAACATGGCGATCAGTCCGCTCGATCTCGTGCAGCGCGGACATAACTACGCGATCGTGGATGAGGTGGACTCCGTCCTGATCGACGACGCCCGTACGCCGCTTATTATCTCCGGTCCTGTGCCCCGCGGCGAGGATCAGATGTTCGACGAATACAAAGACCGCGTAGCGGCGCTCGTGCGCACCCAGACGACTCTCACGACCAAACTTCTCGCTGAGGCGAAAGCCAAGATGAGTTCCGAGGACGAGAAAGTGCGTGAGGAAGGCGAGTTAGCGCTCTTCCGTTCCTTCAAGGGAATGCCGAAATCGAAGGCGCTTATCAAGTTCCTCTCCGAGCCGGGAATCAAAGTGCGGCTCCAGAAAACCGAGGAGTTCTACCTCCAGGAGAACGAGAAGAACATGCATATCGCCACCGACGAACTCTATTTCGTCATTGACGAGAAGAACAAGTCTATCGAGCTGACCGACAAGGGTATTGATGCCCTGACCGGCACGACCGACGACCCCGATTTCTTCGTTCTGCCCGACGTGGGAAGCGAGATGGCGGAGCTGGAGCAAGAAGCCCTCAGCAGCCAGATGTCAGCCGAGGAGAAACAGCAGAAGAAGGACGACATCCTGACCAATTATTCCATTAAATCCGAGCGCGTGCACACCGTGCACCAGCTCCTCAAAGCATACACCCTCTTCGAGAAAGATGTGGACTATATCATCGACGGAGGCGAGGTGAAGATCGTGGATGAGCAGACCGGACGTATTATGGAGGGACGCCGTTGGTCCGACGGACTCCACCAAGCGGTGGAAGCCAAGGAGAACGTCAAGGTAGAAGGCGCGACCCAGACTTTCGCTACGATCACCCTGCAGAACTATTTCCGTATGTACCACAAACTCGCAGGTATGACCGGTACGGCAGAGACCGAAGCGGGTGAGTTCTGGAATATTTACAAACTGGACGTAGTGGTCATCCCGACCAACAAACCCATCGCCCGAATTGACATGAACGACCGTATTTATCGTACCAAGCGCGAGAAATACAACGCCGTGATCGACGAGATCGTGAATATGGTGAACCAAGGTCGTCCGGTGCTTGTCGGTACGACTTCCGTCGAGATATCCGAGTTGTTGAGCAAGATGCTCAATATCCGTAAGATCAAGCATAATGTGCTGAACGCCAAGCTGCACCAGCAGGAGGCGCAAGTCGTTGCCGAAGCGGGCAGACCGGGCGTTGTGACGATTGCAACCAACATGGCGGGTCGTGGTACCGATATCAAGCTGACGCCGGAGGTGAAGAAAGCAGGAGGTCTCGCTATCATCGGTACAGAGCGCCATGAGAGCCGTCGTGTGGACCGCCAGCTGCGCGGACGTGCCGGACGTCAAGGAGACCCGGGATCGTCTGTCTTCTATGTCTCGCTGGAGGACGATCTGATGCGTATGTTCGGTTCCGAGCGTATAGCCGGCGTCATGGACCGAATGGGATTCCAAGAGGGTGAGATGATTGAGCACTCCATGATCTCCAGCTCTATCGAGCGGGCGCAGAAGAAAGTGGAGGAGAACAACTTCGGTATTCGTAAGCGCCTGATCGAGTACGACGATGTCATGAACCAGCAGCGAAACCTCATCTACGCCAAGCGTCGCCACGCCCTGATGGGTGAGCGTATAGGTGTGGATATCACCAATATGATCTACGAGACCGCCGAAGGCATCCTCAATGAGGCACGCCAAGCCGGCGACTACGAGGGATTGCAATACGACGTGATGCAGACTTTCGCTATCGAGGTGCCGTTCGACGAAGAGACCTTCTCTCGCGGCAAGCGTCAGGAGCTGAGCGAACAGATCGCAGAGGCAGCGCTGGAGAGCTTCAAGCGCCGTATGGACAAACTGACCCAGACCGCTGACCCGCAGATCCAGTACGTCTATGAGACCAAAGGACAGATGTACGAGAATATCCTGATTCCTATAACCGACGGCAAGAAGGTCTATAACATCGCCGTGAACCTCAAGTCGGCGGCGGAGAGCCACAGCAAGGAAGTGGTCAAGGAGTTCGAGAAACGAATGCTGCTCTATGTCATTGACGACGAGTGGAAAGAGCACCTTCGTCAGTTGGACGACCTGAAGCAGAGCGTGCAGAACGCTTCGTACGAGCAGAAAGATCCGCTGTTGATCTACAAACTGGAGTCCTTCAATATCTTCCGTGAGATGCTGGACACCCTGAACCGCCGTGCGCTGGCGATCCTGCTGCGTGGTCAGATCCATGTGCAGGAGCCGGACAAGGTGCAACAGGCGCAACAGCAACGCCGCATGGACTACAGCCGCTATCGCACCCAGAAAGATGCGGTACAGCAAGCTGCACAGGCTTCCGGTATGTCGCAGGCTGCCGGACGCGACACCCGCGAGCAACAACGCCCCGAACCGATTCACGTGGATAAGAAACCGAGACCCAATGATCCCTGTCCTTGCGGTTCAGGTAAGAAATACAAACAATGTCACGGACGCCCCGGAGCGACTGGAGTCTGATAATTGATAATTGAGAATTGAAAATTGAGAATTAGAGTATCAATTATATTAGGATTGATTTGCGCCGCCATGAGTATGACGGCGCAACAATTATATACGGACACCTTCAAACTGTCCGACCAGCAGAGCACAGCCGACATGGATGCGCTCTTGCTGGACATGGTCTCCCGCCAGAGCGAACAGATTCATGCCTCGGACACCGTGGACACCCTGACCCTCGCGGAGATCATGCGGCTGGATTCAATCCAACGCGAGATAGCGGAAGTCGATTCGCTCAAGACGGTCAATGCCGCGCTGGAGTTGCAAAAGATCCCCAAAGCGCCGGAGATTGTGATAGAGAAATCATGGATCAAGGATGAGGTGGAGGACCGCAACGACGTGCTGCGCGCTATCCGCGACTTGCGGTCGCCTTGGCGGCGCGAAGCGACGCTCATGCTCCAGGTCACCCAGAACTACGTTACTTCTAACTGGTATCAGGGCGGTTCGTCCTCTTTTGCCGGACTCGGCATCGCCAAAGGGCAGATCAGTTATATTACCGAGCGTTTTACATGGGAGAACACGGGCGAATGGCGCATCGGCGGATCGACGATCTCTGCCGACAGTCTGCATAAGGTCAACACGACCGACGATCTGCTGCGGCTCTATTCGAAAGCGAACCTCCGGATCGTGCCCAAACTCTTTACTTCTCTCTCTGTCGAACTCGAGACGCGCCTCCTGCCGACCTATAAATCCAACTCGATGGAGCTGAAATCGGGTCCTTTCTCGCCCTTCCGCTTCAATGCCGCGTTCGGTATTGACTACAAGCCCGTGAAAGGGCTCTCTATCTCCGTCTCGCCGGTCTCATACAAAGTGATCCACGTCATGGACACGGCGCGGGTGAAAGCTACGGAGTATGGTTTGGAAGCTGGACAGCGAACCCAGCATAATATCGGTTCGTCCGTCCGCGTGGAATATACATGGAAGCCGGTGCGAGAGGTGGCGTTGGAGTCTAAATTCTACATGTACACCAACTACCGCCATGTAGAGTTGGACTTGGAGATCAACTGTGATTTTATCATCAACCGCTTCATGTCTGCACGGCTTATGCTGCACCCGCGCTACGACACATCGGTCATTATGGAAGGCGACACGCACGCCAAGATCCAGTTCCGCGAACTGCTCTCCGTCGGTTTCGCCCATAAGTTCAGGTAGCCGTCAGTTATCAGCCATCAGTTGTCAGTTGCACAGAGCCTCCAGCTCCTGCCACCTGACGAACGCTTCGTGACCGTATTTCCAGATATTGTATTTGATTTTCTCTAAAGCCACTTCCTCGCCGAGGTGGCTTTTCGAATAGAATTTGTCGGCATAGCAGATAATTTTCTCTTCGAGACTCTGCGGGCAATAATTGCGTTCGGGGATCGGCAATTCTTCGCGCTCGATCTGCTCGATCGTGATACCTGTTCCGGTGTGCCGTTCGGCGACCAAGGCATGCTTCGGCAGACCTTCGCTGCGCAATAACTCTGCGCCTAAATAGCCATGCTCGATATAGGCGTGCGGACCGTTGCAGTATATCTTCGGCGCGTTGCAATAGATAATACCGATGTCGTGCAGCATGGCGGCTTCTTCGATGAACGTGCGATCCACCAGCCCTTCCGCCTCCCATTGCGGATGGGCGTCAACAATCCGCAGCGCACGGTCTGCCACCTGCCTGCTGTGCGTCACTAACACATGCCGCAACTCAGGACTCTCGCCGTAGTACTTATCTATGAGCGCTAAATAATTCAAATCTTCAAATTCTCAAATCTTCAAATCTTCAAATTCTTAATGTAGTCCATTGAGAAACGCTTTTGCGTCCATTCGTTTCTTGCCCGGCACTTGCAGCTCCAGAATCCGCACCGCCCCTTCGCGGCAAGGGATGATGAGCTCCCTCCCTTGAGGAAAGGGTTGGGGTGGGGTTATTGCTTCCACTTGATAGATCTTGACGTTTTCGAAGCTCTGTCCGTGGATCGTCAGGTTCGCCCATGCGGCAGGGTAAGGACTGAGACCGCGAACGAAATTATGCACCTGTTCGGCACTCATCTCATCGAAACGGATCTCGCAGGTCTCTTTGAACAGTTTCGGCGCAGGGCGCAGCTCAGCTATCTCCGGCTGCGGAGTGGTCGGCAGCGGCGTGCCGTTGGTCTCGCATTCAATGATCAGATCCACCGTGCGGGTCACTAATCCGGTTCCCATCTCCATCAGTCGGTCGTGTACCGAACCGACGTTCTCGTCCTCGCCGATAGCAATCTTCTCCTGCAGGATCATGTTACCGGTGTCGATCTCTTGTTTGAGCATGAAAGTGGTTGCTCCGGTCTCTTTGTCGCCGTTGATGACCGCCCAGTTGATCGGCGCTGCGCCGCGGTATTGGGGCAAAAGCGACGCGTGCAAGTTGAACGTGCCGAGCCGTGGCATAGCCCAAACGACCTCCGGCAACATGCGGAATGCCACTACGATCTGCAGGTCCGCATGGTACGAACGCAGCTCTTCGAGGAACGCTTCGTCTTTCAGTTTCTCCGGCTGTAACACCGGCAGACCGACCGACAGCGCATATTTCTTCACGTCCGAGAACTGCAGCTGGTGTCCTCTGCCTGCCGGCTTGTCCGGCATGGTGACCACCGCGACCACATTATAGCCGCCTTCTACCAACGCCTGCAGGCTCGCTACCGCAAACTCCGGCGTGCCGAGAAATATGATACGTAAATCTTTCTTTGTCATTTGTCTTGATAATTTTTCTCCAAACTCTTCGGACGCACATCCACCACAGGGCTTAACGGGCGCATGTACGCGCGTATAATAAGGTATATACCCAGCAGAATGAACGGAATACTCAGCAGCTGACCCATATTCAGCACATGCCCCGCCTCAAACGCCTCTTGGTCGTTCTTGATAAACTCCAGCAGGAATCGCGTCACAAACACAATCTCAAAGAAGATTCCGAGCAGCAGTCCTTCGCGTCTCCGTGCGTCGGTGTGCCAATAGAGCGGCCATGTCACGCAAAGCGCCGCAAAGCAATAGAGGATCTCGTATATCTGCGTCGGGTGGCAGGGAACGGTCTGCCCGTCGCGAACGAAAATAAATCCCCATGGCAGGTCGGTCGGTCCGCCGTAGATCTCGCTATTCATCAGGTTTCCCAGGCGGATCAGCATAGCCGTGAAGCAGACACCGACGCAAAGGCGATCAAGGATCCAGAGCCAACTGGTGCCGAATTGCGGATAGCGGCTGAACTTATATTTATTGAGCAGAACCGCCGCGGTGATGAGACCTATCGCGCCGCCGTGGCTGCTGAGTCCTCCTTCCCAGATCTTGAGCAACATCAGCGGGTGCTCGATATAGGGGTTGCGATAAGCGAACTCCCACGCGATGAAATGCCAGGGTTTGGTAGAGATTCGCATGTACTCGCAATAACCTGCCAGAGCAGGGTTCGTGACGTCGTGCCACTCGTAAAACCAGCAGTGCCCAAGCCGCGCACCGATGATCACGCCGGCAGCCATCCAGAAGAATAACTGGTCCGCCCATTCCGCCGGGCAATGCTCGCGCTTATACATCCGTTCGTTTACCTGCCAGCAGATATACAGACCAATCGCCCACAACAAGCCATACCATCGTATGCCTCCGTCCCCGATATGAATTAAGATCGGGTCCACATCCCAAACTATAGAATCTAATATCATTTTCCCCAGTTCAGTTTTGTCCGTAGTGATTTCAAGAAGCTGTTATCGCCGATTTGTACTACTTTGACGGTGTAATTAGCGCGCTCGATATGCAGACTCATGTCGGTGCTCAGACTCTGGCTGCGACCATCGACCGAGACCATGTAGGTGTCGTAGCGGCTGTTGACGCGGATGTCGAATGTCCAGTCGTCCGGCACCACGATCGGTTTGACCGTCAGACTGTGCGGCGCGATCGGAGTCAGGATGATCGTCCTGTTCTGCGGCACGACCAGCGGACCGCCGATAGAGAGGTTGTAAGCCGTACTGCCGGTCGGCGTGGAGATGACCAGACCGTCCGAATGGTACGTGTGCAGCAACTCGCCGTTCACCTTTGTCTCGATGGTCAGCATGTTGGTCAGACCTTGCTTCAAGATCGCTACTTCGTTCAGCGCATTCGGCGCCATGACGAGGTCGTTGCGCAAGATGCCTTCTTTGTCTAAGACTTTGACATTCAGCAGGCTACGGCGCTCAATCGTGTATTCACCGGCTACTAACTTTTGGAGTATATCGTCCAAGTCTTGCGATTGCACGTCTGCCAAAAATCCCAAATGTCCGACGTTGACACCAAGGATCGGAATGTTCTTGTTGCCGATCACGGCAGCGGAAGTTAAAAACGTGCCGTCGCCGCCGACCGAAAGAGCAAAATCAATCGGCTCGCCATAGACGTTCTCCGGCTGCTCGTCGCTGTCCCAATTTTCAGGAAATCCGGGGTACTCGCGCAAGTCTAATTCTTGCCGTAATTCCTGCGAGAGCAACACATGCACGCCATTCGCCGTCATGAATTCCAAAATGTGTCGCACCTCTACCAAAGTCTGCGACTTCATTGCATTTCCAAATATTGCTATTGTCATAAGGCGATTCCTCGCTAATCTAATTTGGGCACAAAGGTACTACTTTTTTTGCATATATGCAAGAGCCTTTGTTAAAAATTCTATTTTCTGCAATTTTTTGAGCGTCCCAAACCATGTTTGTTGCGGTTTGGAAGGTGTGTCGCTGGAGACGGAAGGGTTGGTCGGAAGTAACGGGCTCAAAAGAGATGGATTCCGGTTCCTGTGCTTTCTTGCGCTCGGCTTGCAGTTGGCGGTAGATGGAGACGTATGTGTATTGGTAGAAACGGGCGTAGCGCTTCATGCCTTCTTCGGGCTTTGCGCCGCCTTTGACAACAGAAAAATAATGGTTAAAGAACCGCACGCGCCAAGTAAGCGCCTCCAGCGAATGGTCGTGCTCGATGGCGTGCGCTTGTTTTTGGGCTTCTTTGATCAGTTCGCGGTTGGCTACGCAGGCTTTGGACCAGTGGGTCGGGAAGTGGTATGTATAGAGTTCGAAGAGCCCCAAACGGAAGCGAGAAGGGCGTACGACGATGCGTTTTTTGTAGTGCCGGCCTTCCTTCCGCGTGTCCATGGCGCCCCATAGAGTTTTCACTTCCACAGGGGTATGGAAATAGTGCACACCCCGTTTATGAGGCGTGTCCGTCCGCGGAAGTGAGACAAAATCGAATCCGTCCCATTTCAAACGGTTAATCACTATGGTTTTCAAGTGCATTGCCATGGCGCGTAATGTACTGATATTCAGTCTTGTGTGTCGTAGTATCAATTAACAAAGTCTAGGACTACCACGAAAGTACCCCGATGCGGGGCTTATTTGGGGTCGATTTGGACTTCATTTCGGGTGCAAAGGTACAAAAAATATTTGGAATATGCAAATTTTTTGATAAAAAACGCAAGGGCGGGCGATGGCATCGCCCTGAAACTACCAAGAATAAAAAGACGAAAGGAACAACATAAGGCTCGCGCAAGAATGCGCGAGAAATGCACAGAGAGGACGGCAAAAAAGGAGCAGGCTAAAGAGCCAAGCATGATCCGAAAAGGAACAAGCAAAAAGGAGTATCATGATAAATAAGAAAAGAAAGGGATTACAGACCTAAGTCGTTTTTTAGACGAATCGCAAATTTATCGGCTCCTATGGAATTTAAGTGCGAGCAGTTATAGTATAATGAATCTGCACGAAATTCCGGATCATCCAAATAATTATAATACTCTATCGGATAGTACGTGCGAACACTATCTACCAAGTCGTAGAGATTCTTAATTCCTTGAGGACGTGTGTTTTGTATATAACTATCAGCACAAGGACATGTGACGGCAATAAAGCGAATGTTGTTTTCATTGCAGATTTTTGCTAATTGGATGAAGTATTCCTTATATTCATTCAAACATAGCTGAGCAACTTCTCCTTCGTAAATATTAGAATCTACATTTTGGTCAGTTGCACATTCCTCGGATTGACCTTCCAATTTATAATAACCTAATTTGTCTTGATTTTTCTCACGCCAGAAATGAATTTTCATATCGTTTCTGACAAGGGATGATTTATACCAATAATTTTCCGGAAATCTGTCGTACATAACATGCATATTCTTTCCGTATTGGTAGATGTTTTCTTCTATAACATCTGTCAGCGGTTGAAAATGCGGCGATTCATAAGGCATAGCATAGCCTAATGGGAAAAGAACATATTTCAGATTTGGCATAGTGGGTAATAGTTGTTCCGCCAATTTCACATCCCAATATATCCATCTTCTGCCACTAATAGCGAAATCATAGATACTATCTCCCATTAAATAAGGATTTATACTATTCTCAAAATGAGAGTGACCTATTAAAAGCGTTTTAATAGATGAGTTGCCCTTCACGTGTTTATACTTGTAGGAATAAGCATTAGGCAAATAGATTTTTTCTTTAGCATACTCAGCTACACACCAAATACACATAAATATGCAGAAGCATAAGAGGCTATTTGTGATAAATTTTTTCATTTTTAGAACTGAAAATAAATAAACTCAACTGTTCCTCCTCTAAAAGCCAATATTAAGAAAAGGGAAAGAGCATATAAAACAACGCGTACAAATGTATTATTCAATATTTTATGACACTCTATATTTTGGAGAGCGTGCTCGTTGTTTCTGCTAAGCCATTCAATAGAAAGCATTATTAGTATTGCGGAAAACAAAGGGAGGTAGAATCCTTTATTCATCAGCCAAGGAATGGTAAATATAGATGCATCACACATTCCTTCTAAATAATGGAATAAGGTGGGCATGTGGGGAGCGCGGAAAATGATCCAGCCGAAGACGACGAGAAGGAAGGTACAGAGGATTTGGAGGGATTCGCGCCATGTGGGGAGAAGGCGGAGACGCTCGGAGCCGGAGGCGTCAAGATAAGAGCCAACTTGGTTCGTGTATTTGCGGTTCTTACCGAGGAGGATGAGAGGGAGGAAGAGGAGGGCATGGTATGCGCCCCAGGCTATAAAAGTCCAATTGGCACCATGCCAGAAACCGGAGAGGAGGAAGATGACAAACGTGTTGCGGATGATGATTAGTTTCTTGTAGCGGTCGGGATTTTGGATGTTAGCAGGGATTTCCGGACGAGAACCGCCGAGAGGGATATATACGTAATCGCGGAACCAAGTGGTCAAAGATATATGCCAGCGTCTCCAAAACTCCGCTATGTCACGGGAGAAATACGGATTGTTGAAGTTGCGCATCAGTTTGATTCCAAAGAGTTTGGCTGTTCCGATGGCAATGTCGCTATAGCCGGAGAAGTCGCCGTAGATTTGGAACGTAAAGAGAATGGCTGCTAATAAAAGTGTAGAACCGGTTTGGGTGTCGTATGTTGCCCAAACTTGGTCAACGTACGTTGCGCAATTATCGGCTACAACAATCTTCTTGAATAGACCCCAAAGGATTTGCCGCATTCCGTCTGTCGCTTGGTCGTATGAGAATTTGCGGTTTTGCAAGAACTGCGGCAGAAGGTTTGTGGCGCGCTCAATAGGTCCCGCCACCAGCTGCGGAAAGAACGCAATAAACGCAAAGAAGGCAATAATGTCTTTGGTCGGTTCGATCTTTTGGCGATAGACATCTATCGAATACGAAAGTGCCTGGAAGGTATAGAACGAAATGCCGACAGGGAGGATGAGGGAAATAACCCCACCCGACCTCCCCTCAAGGGAGGGGAATAACTGGCAGAACTCTTCTATGAAGAAATTGTAGTATTTGAAGGTGAATAGGATGCCGAGGTTCAAAACGATGTTGGCTATCATCCAGAACTTGGCTTTTTTATGACCGTCCACAGATTGAACAGATGAAACAGATTTGCCGATCAATAGACCGCTTCCCCAAGAGCAAAAGCTCGTGAAAGCGATGAGCAACAGAAACCTCCAGTCCCACCAGCCGTAAAAGACATAGCTGGCGATGAGGACAAAGGCATTTTGCAGCCTGAGTTTGGTATTTCCGTTTATGTGCGCGTACCCGATTGCCCAATAAATAAGGAACACGATGGGCAAAAAGAACGCAAATTCGATTGAGTTAAAGAGCATAAAAACGCGGATTTCTTTTCTTACTTATCCGCCATTTGAGGTCCTGAGAAAACCCTTGAAACCGAATAAGCAACGCAGAAACCCACGCCGTGTATATACGCACACGCACGTACCATAATACTGATACGCACGGGTATAAATACACCCATGGGCATCTACTACTGCCTTGTTTTCGAGTTTCAAATTTGAAGTTTCTCAGGTTTCAAATGGCCCAAAACAAGCGTTAGTAAACGCCATTAAATATGTCACAAACCCTCTTAGGCGGAACGGACACGGTCTTTTTTCCAAATCAAGGTGGGAACGCTCCGCCCAACGCAGTTTGCGGGTGCAAAGGTACTAAAAATATTTTATACTCGCAAATATAAGTATATTTTTCTAAAAAAATTTGCGTATATGCAATTTTTGTTGTATCTTTGCGGCAAATTTAGATTTTTCGCTATGACAAGACTGAGTGTAAATATCAACAAAGTGGCTACTCTACGCAATGCGCGCGGAGGTAACTTGCCGGACGTGGAGCGTTTTGCGGTGGATTGCGAGTTGTTCGGTGCGCAGGGGATTACGGTTCATCCGCGTCCCGATGAGCGGCATATCCGCAAAGAGGACGTCTATCAGTTGAAATCGATGGTGAAGACGGAGCTGAACGTAGAGGGCAATCCGACGGAGGAGTTTATGGCGCTGGTGACGGACATCCGTCCGACGCAAGTGACGCTGGTGCCGGACGACCCGAATCAGCTGACCTCTAATCATGGTTGGGACACCAAGCGGCATCTGGATTTTCTGAAGGGCGTGGTGAATGAGTTGCACTCCCATCGTATCCGCGTGAGCATTTTCGTGGATCCGGATCCGGTGATGGTGGAGTACGCCTTGCGCACGGGAGCCGACCGCGTGGAGCTGTACACGGGACCTTACGCGGAGCTCTTTAACGAGGACCCGAAGAAGGCGATCGAGAAATACCGTCCGGCGGCGGAGAAAGCGCACGAGCTGGGTCTGGGTATGAATGCCGGACACGACTTGAATCTGAAGAACCTGAAGCCGTTCATTCAGGCATTCCCTTGGACCGCGGAGGTGTCAATCGGACATGCCATCGTCTGCAACGCGCTCTATCTGGGCATCCAAGAGACGATACAGGAATATTTGGACTTACTAAAGTAAGTCATTTGATATTTGACATTTGACATTTGATATTTGATATTTGAAAATTAATATGTTATTACAAATTGACACAATTGCCCTCGCGGAGGACATGGTAGCACAGGAAGAGGCTGTGCAGGAATCTATCAACTTATGGGAAATGGCGCAATACGGCGGCTGGATCATGGTCATTCTGGCAATCCTGCTGGCGATTGCATGTTATATTTTTATCGCTCGTCTGGTGGTGATCAAGCAAGCCACGCGCGAGGATAAATCGTTCATGGACCGCATTCGCGATTATATCCACGAAGGCAAGATCGACTCGGCGCTGAACCTCTGCAAGCAGACGGACACGCCGTCCGCGCACATGATAGAGAAAGGAATCACGCGTATAGGCCGTCCGATGCAGGACGTGCAGGTGGCAGTGGAGAACGTCGGTAATCTGGAGGTCGGACGTCTCGAAAAGGGACTTGTGATCATGGCGACGATCGCAGCCGGTGCTCCGATGTTAGGATTCCTCGGAACGGTACTCGGTATGGTTCAGACCTTCTATAACATGGCGCAGACGTCCGGCGGCGTGATCGAGATGAGCGCGCTGTCCACGGGTATGTACCAAGCGATGGTGACCACTATCGGCGGTCTGATCGTCGGTATTCTGGCGATGTTTGCGTACAACTACTTGGTGTCGCGTATCGACCGCGTGGTACGTCTGCTGGAGAGCCGCACGCTGGAGTTTATGGACCTTTTGAATGAGCCCGCATAAGTATGGCACTAAAGAGACGCAATAGGGTAGAAGCGACGTTCGCGATGAGCTCCATGACGGACTTGGTGTTCCTGTTACTGCTGTTCTTCGTCATGGCGTCCACGATGTCTTCGCCCAACGATATCAAGATCAACCTGCCGACTTCGCGTTCGCAGAAAGCGACCCGTCCGCAGGTAGCCAAAGTGTCGATTGACAACCTCGGTAACTATTATGTGGCGATCGGCAAAGCCAAACCGGTGGCAATCGACCCGGAGAGTTTGGAGGGATACCTGAGCGGTATTCAGGCTTCGGACAGCACGATGTATATTGCGCTGCATGCCGACGAGGATGTAGCGTACAAGGAAGTGGTGCGCGTGCTGGACATAGCGAACGAACACCACATGCGGCTGGTAGTGGCGACTAAGAAATGACCAAAAAACAAGAACGACATATTGTAGCAACGACGGGTACGGTCCTGTTCCTGCTTCTGGTGTTTCTACTGCTTTGGTTCATTCGCTTGACTGCCGTAGTGCCGGAAGAGGAAGAAGGCGTGGAGGTAGCGTTCGGCGAAGTGATGGAAGCCGGAGGCTACATGGCGGAGCAATCGGAGGCGGTTCCTTTGGAGCAGCCGTCTGCAGCCGCTCCAGAGCAGCCTTCCGCTCCTTCGAATAACGACCTGATGACACAGGAGGACGAGGAGTCGCTGGCGCTGCAGAAAGAGCAGGAACGCAAAGAGCGTGAGCGCAAGCAGGCAGAAGCTGCGGAGAAACAGCGTCAACGCGAAGAGCAGGCGCGGTTAGAAGCGGAGCGCAAAGCGCGTGAAGCAGCCGAAGCGGCAGAGAAAGCCAAGCAGGCTGAAGCGATTGCCAAAGCAAACCAGATGGGTTCGTTGTTCGGTCAATCCGGTAACACGACCGGATCGGGCAACAGCCAAGGAGCCGGACAGAAAGGCAATCCTGTGGGACACGGTTCGCAAGGTGGCAATAGTTGGTCGCTGGGTGGACGGAGTATCAAAGGTACGTTGCCGCAACCGTCCAACACCTTTAACCAAGCAGGCAAAGTAGTAGTCCAGATCCGCGTGAATGCCGCAGGGCAAGTAGTGGACGCGCGGGAAACAACGGGCACCAATATATCGGATAAACAAACTATCCAACTCGCTCTCGACGCCGCCAAGAAGGCGAAGTTTACCGAGGGCGACCATGACCAGATCGGAACAATTACCTATAATTTCAAGTTTAACTAAATTGTAAATTACTAAATTGTAAATTACGTTATGAACTACTTGTTTCTTGACAATGGTTTCGAGGAGATCGAAGCAGTTACCACGATTGATTTGCTGCGTCGCGCAAAAATCGCATTGACGACAGTGTCTGTAACCGGCAATCCGATGGTTCTCGGGGCGCATAACATCGCCGTGGAAGCAGACGGACTGATGGAGAAGATTGATTTCTCGGACGCCGAGATGCTGATTCTTCCTGGCGGACAGACCAAGTTGGGCGAATGTTCCGCATTGTGCGAGCTGCTCGTCGAGCATAACAAAGCCGACAAACTGATCGCGGCGATTTGTGCTGCTCCGACCGTGCTGGCTAAATTAGGCATTCTGGAGGGCAAACAGGCTACTTGTTATCCCGGTCTGCAAGCCGCGCTGGGTGAGAGCTATGTCGGCGGATTAGTCGTTGAAAGCAAGAATATTATCACAGGCAAGGGACCGGGTCTGAGTTCTGATTTCGCCTTCTGCATCATAGAACGTCTAGCGGGCGCCGAGATAGCGGACGCCGTATATGACGCTGCTCAATATTAATATTAACCACAAATTTTTACTATTATGACAAGAGAACAAATTTTTGCTGCTTTTGCCACGAACATCGCAATCGTAGATGGCAATCTGTATGACTCTGAGGTAGAGCGTATCGGCGATTTGGCTGCCGCTAACGGTTTGGACCGTAGTGCCGTGCTCCGCGCTTGTGCTGCTGAGGTAGATCACCCGACGAACCTCGCAGCTCTTACTCCGCTGATGAGCGAGGATGACAAAGACCTGGCAATCTTCGGTATGGTACGTATTTCGATCGCAGACAACCGCATCGCTATCAAAGAGATGCAACGCGTTCACACCGCTTGTGAAAACTTCGGCTGGGGTGCGCAGTACGTAACGATCAAGTTCCTGCAGCAGCTGAAGAAAGATCCGTCGCTGCTCGTAGAAGGTGTTGATTTCTAATACGAACCACGGAAATATGAAAACAGACGCTTTCGGGCGTCTGTTTTTTTATCGAAGACCGATAATCTTATGGAGTTGGACGCTGAGTCGCCAGAAAGGGTGGGCGAGGATATAGCGGACCGTTTCGTCCAAGTTATCGTTGTTGTCCTCCGACCATTCGTCGATCCCGCTCTCCATGAGCAGATCGCCGTTGTAGCGCAGGGGCTGGAGCATCCAATGCTCTGCTTCTATATGTGTGCGCCAAATCTCCGGGTCGTACGTGCCGGTGAAGACCACTTTTACTTCGTTCACTCTCTTGAGCGCCAAAGGCGGCTGATGGCTTATTGCCGAATGCTGAAGGCTGAACTCTTTGGGAGAACAAGTGATCCAGTCGATCCCCTCGGGCAGCGGGCGTGTGCCGTTGGTCTCGATGCAGATATAGAACCCCGCTTCGTGTAGCGCGTCAATGAGCGGTTTGTCCACCTGCAGGCTCGGTTCGCCTCCGGTGAGGACGCACATCTTACGCCGCTCATTAGGAGCGTCGTACAGCGCGCACATCTCCGCTACGATCTCCGATGCACTCATTTCGGTAAACTCGGCAAAGTCGGTGTCGCACCAAGGGCAGCGCAGATTGCAGCCGCTAAAGCGAACAAACACAGCGGGAATACCGCTGTGCGCGCCCTCGCCCTGCAAGGTAAAGAATATTTCGTTAACTCGGTACATTACTAGTATCCTAGGGCCCTAGTTTCCTAGGATCCTAGTCTCTCTCATAAATAGCGGTGTTGCCTTCGGACTCTTGGACGGAGACTTTGTAGCAATTCTCTACATGGTCGCAAATCCAGCGGGCGATGTTCTCCGCCGACGGATTAACGTCCAGTATTTCGTTGATATATTTATGGTCAAAGGTGTCCTTCACAACTTTTTTGATGTGGGTGAAGTCAGTCACCATCCCGTCTTTGTTCAGTTCCTTGGCTTTGCAATAGACCACAATAATCCAGTTATGGCCATGCAGGTTCTCGCATTTGCTTTCGTATGACAGCGTCAGATTATGCGCCGCCGAGATCTCTACTCTTTTTTCTACGTAGTACATAATTCTCAATTATCAATTATCAATTCTCAATTCTCAATTATCATAAATGGTGTTATCTTCAATGCCGGCTTGCGCGAGGGCTTCTTTGCGCTCGCGGCAGGTACCGCAGACGCCGCAGTGGTGCTCGCCGCCCTTGTAACAGCTCCAAGTCTCGGAGTAGTCGATATTCAGTTCTTTGCCTTTGGAGGCTATCTCCGCTTTGGTGAGATTGGTATAAGGCGTGAGGAGTTGGACCCCATTCCATGTGCCGAAATGGATAGCTTTGTTCATTGCGTCCACGAACTCAGGGCGACAGTCAGGATAGATCGTGTGGTCTCCGGCATGATTCGCCAGCATCACATATTGCATCTTGTTGTTCTCCGCAATGCCTGCGGCAATGGAGAGCATAATACCATTGCGAAAAGGTACGACGGTTGATTTCATATTCTCTTCGTCGTAGTTGCCTTCGGGTATCGCTTCGGCTCCTTCGAGCAGCGAGGATTTAAAGAACTGCTTGATAAACGGCAGGCGGATGACCAGATGGGGTATTCCGAGCCGCTCGCAATGGAGTTTGGCAAACTCTAACTCGCGGTCATTATGGTTGCTGCCATAGTGAAACGAGACCGCCATGCCGATGCGAAAGCGGTACTCATAAAGCATTGTGGTGGAGTCCAGTCCACCGGAAAGGACGATAAGGGTATCCTTCATAATAACCTCTCCCCATCCCTCCCCTCAAGGGAGGGAGATGGGATTTTGTTTAGTGTTTCGTGTTTAGTGTGAATTGTTCGCGGAGGCGTTGTGCCTTCAGTTCCTCGTGCTCTTTGTCGGCATAATTGGCAAAGGGATAGATGCTGATTCCGCCGCGGGGCATGAAATAACCGATGACCTCCAGATATTTAGGATCCATCAGTCGGACGAGGTCTTTCATGATAATATTCACGCAGTCCTCATGGAAATCGCCGTGGTTTCGGAAGGAGAAGAGGTATAACTTGAGGCTCTTGCTCTCCACCATTCGCTCCCGCGGAATATAACTGATGTACAGATGTCCGAAATCGGGTTGCCCTGTCTTGGGACAAAGGGTAGTGAACTCCGGACAGTTGAAGGTAACGAGGTAGTCGTTCTCGGGGTGTTTGTTCGGGAACGTCTCCAGCACGGAGGGATTATAGTTGTCGCTATATTGCACGTGCTGGTTTCCCAAGAGAGTTACCCCCTCTAATTCGTTTTCTGTTCGCATTTCTGTTTTAACGCATAATTTTGAGGGTCTCGCCGCTTTCGGTCACAATGATGTACATTCCTCTCGGCAGATCCATCGTATAAATATTCTCGTTCGTCGTAGCTACCTTGCGACCATAAATATCATAGATATTCACCCATTCGCCGGCTTCATATACATTCTCTATTCCTTCCGGCGAATAGACATCGATGGTCAGGCTGTACGCGCGGCGGTTGATATAGTCGGTGACCACATAGATCTTCGGGGTGTAGAGCGCATATTGCAGCGGAACCGCAGAAGTGGTGACATGGGTGTTGGCTTCATCGGCTATCTTAATCGTCGGTTCAGCTCCTTCCAGTTGCGCACTTTGTTCTTCCGTGAGTGCCAGCGAGATCGTGTTCTCGCTTTGGTTAATGGTGGCTTTCACACCCAGAAGTTCGAAACTGTTGATCTGCAGCTCCGGCGCCTCAATGGATGCTTGGGTAGAACTCAGCAGGTACGAGATAATTCCGTTGAGCAGGTTCTTTCCTTGCGGGGTGAAAGTAACACCTTTAGCCAACGGCAGGCAGATATATTTCTGTCCGCCGCGCATGTTAGCCGGCACTTCGTGCAGCGCTGTTTGTAGTTCGCCGTTTTTGTAGTAGTCGTTGATGTCGCGCGTATAAGCGGTAGCAAGGCAATAGGTGCCCGGTAATTTGACGTCAACCGGCATGATACCATTCAACTCATAGTTGCTCAGGATCTGGATAGAGTCGCCTTTCTTCAGACTACTACCCAACCGTGCAAAGATCGGATGCGAGGGTTGCTCGATGTATAGTTTGGTACCTTTGTTCTTGGTATTCAGAGTGGTATCGATCGCGCCGTTGTTCGGTTCTCCCCAACCCAGACGTCCTTGCGCATACGTGAAGCCTTTCATGCTCAGAACCGGCAAGTTAGCGGCGCCGCGAATGACCTCCAGCACTTCGATGTTGTCCGCATCGGCGTCCTCGGAGATCAGAATCCATTTATAGTTGGTGTATTGTTCAGCAGGCCGCGGTCCGTCTTCTTTCTGTTTGCGAGGGAAGAGATCCCATTGGTTGGAACCTGTGCCGTTTAATGTTTGATATACCGCATCTTTGTTGAAGTCCTTGGCGTTTTTGCACAGGTACAAGACTGATTTGGAACCGTAGTTCGGCGTGATCACAGAGATCGTACCGGTGAACGTAGTGTCACCTCCGGCAGTAGTGATCGAATAGGGATACGTGCCTGTAGAGACGGAAGGAGTACCGCCTATGATATATCTACCATTGCTGCCGGAGCCGCTGATGCCCTCCGGCTGTCCATTGGGCCATGTCAGCTGTACATCGTTGGGCGACAGCGCATAATAGGAGAAAATGATTTGATCCATCTCTTCGCCTGTATATGCCAATGCGTCCAATTCAGATTTGGCGGCAATAGAAGATTTAACGATAAACTTACCGGATACGCGGTTGGTTTCCATGCCGTTGTAATGAGCCACGATATGGTACTTATACGTGCCCACGGGGCAATTTGCCTGACCACTCAAGATCAGCGTGTCGCTCAACGTACCATTATGTTTGGTCAAACTAATACCGGTTGCTTCCGGTCCATCCCATACCAAAGCCGTTTCTGCTCCGGGAATGTTGTTGTACTTGGTGGAGTACGTGATCGGATTGATAGAGCCTGTTTGATAAACGACCTGGGTGGAGTCATTTCCTTTGACCCATTTCGTTCGCGGCTCTTGCGCCAGACGGAGGGAGAAGGCAACAAAATTGCTGTTACTCGAACTCAACGCCTGTACACGAATGAGACTTCTGCCATTAAGCGCAAATCTACGAATCGAATAGCTGTTATCCGGTGTGGTGGATTGTTTCACATCATTGATATAAACTTCGAAGCATTTTGTAGAACTATTACTATTATCTTTTCCGTAAAAAGAAAATTGGTCAAATCCATCTACATGCAATTCAATGACATTGCCCTCTTTCATATTCACTTTTCGGATAGATTGCTCAAACTCATCTTTGGCCGCTCCGTTAGTATCTCCACCAGAACCTGCAGAAGCGACATAGAACCAATTATCTATTGCGCGGCATCCGTTGTCTCCTTCTGTATTTGTAATAGCTCCTGTTTTGTCCGTATTGGAAGTGTTGACGGATAACTTGCTATTTCCGTCACGGTTGATGTAATAGACCTCGTATTCGCGTCCGTTGACGACACTTAATGTGCCATTGTAGCCACCGGCAATTTCTTTGGCTTCGTATATCTCGGGCTCGTGTACAGCAAGGTCTGTTGAGGGAACAGGAGGAGCGGCTGTCACCGTAACAGAGCAGGTCGCCGTTTTCTCGCCATCAACAGTTTTAACCGTGATAGTAGTGGAACCTGCTGCAATACCTTTCACTTGACCGTTGTTTACTGTTGCTACGGCAGGATTGCTGCTTTCCCAAGTGACGTTTTTGTTGGTGGCATCGGCCGGCGCTATAGTAGCGGTGAGTGTCTCGGTACCGCCTATTTGGAGCGAGACAGATGTCTTGCTGAGCGTTACTCCTGTGACCGCAACGGCTTGTACCGTAACGGTGCATGTGGCGGTTTTATTATTGGCTGTAGTGGCAGTAATAGTAGCCGTTCCGGCTGCAACACCGGTTACTTTGCCGTTCTCGTCAACGGTCGCAACGGAATTATCGCTGCTGCTCCATGTGAGCGCTTTGCCGGTGTTCGCATCTACAGGGTCATAAGTCACAGTTAGTGTTTCAGAGGCGCCAATGCCGATGGTGGCAGTAGATTTCATGCTGATGCTTTGTACATCAATTGGTGCAGGCGGTGCAGTAACAGTAACGGTACAAGTAGCTGTTTTATTGCCGTCGGTAGTAGTAACTGTAATGGTAGCAGTACCGGGAGCCAAAGCACTGACATTTCCGTTTTGATCCACAGTAGCAACAGAAGTGTTGTCGCTGGACCATGTGACGGAAGGATCGTCTGCTCCTGCGGGTGATACCGTCGCTGTCAGCTGCTCGGACTGACCGGCTTCAATCGAAGTGGCTGTTTTGTTGAGCGAAACATCGCTAACAGCAACGGGACCGGCAGAGTAGGTTACGACTAAATTATCTATAGCCGCATATTTACCGGACGAGGATGCAGTAAGTGTTAGTCTGACATGACCGGATGTAGCTGGATTGACATCGCTATTAGAAACACCCCATTTGTTGGTTCCTCCGGTGTCGAAATTAGCTTTAGTGCCGTAGCCGCTATAGATGTTTTTTACAACATTTCCATTATCATCCACGATATCCAATGCCCAACTCGGTTTGCTATTATCGTTTGAAACCGCATCAAATGTGATATTACTGATGTTATTGAAGGAAGCAGTGCTGGTAATAGAAATAACGATTCCGCTCTTGTTCTCAAAAACAAAGTACAAGTAATTTCCATTCTTTGCGCTGAATTTGCTAGGAGCCGCAATCGTGCAGTCTCCGTTTCCTCCATCGGGAACAGTTTTGTTTACCGTCCAGTCAGTAGCAAGGGCCACATTGTCGTCAAAAGTGTACGTTTTTTGAGCCCATAGCGTACTAGCCAAGAAGTAGGCAGCGAGGATGAGAAAACTCTTTTTAAATGTGTTTGTCATATTGTTGTTTTTTTGTTTCTATCGTCGGGTATGTGTCTCGTATTCGTCTCGTAAATTTGCCGTATCGGCATGCACGTATTGGCGGATATTAATTCACGCTGCAAAATTACTGCTTTTTTTGCATATAAATGTGTACATATTAAAAAAAAATGTGTAAAAATTGACACTTTTGTTGAAAAAAGTCGCGCGCGTACATTATTTATTTGCGTATATGAGAAATTTTTTGTAATTTTGTGCCCGATTTTTTAAAAATTACTGTATAACAAACAATTTAGAATAAAAATGAAGAAAACTATTTTATCTGTTGTAATGGCCATGATGACCATGTTTGCTGTTTCCGCCCAGACGGTAGATAAAGCTACCGTAACGGGCAATGCGGATGCTGCTGAGAAAGCCGGAGCGGATTTGCAGAAACTGGAGAATGCGGAGAAGGCTTGGAAGTTTGACGGAACAGTGGGTTTGAATGCTGCTGCAACCGGATTGGTTAACTGGGCTGCCGGTGGTAAGAACAACGTGAATGGTATTGTGTATGCCAAGTTGCACTTGCTGTACCATAAGAATGCGATTGCATGGGAGACCAATTTTGATACCGATTTCGGTATGACCTGGATTGACCAGAAAGAGGATGCATTCCAGAAATCGAGCGATAATATCAAGCTGGCTACCAAGTTCGGTTGGGAGTTCAAAGAGAGCTGGTATTTGACCGTTTTAGGAAGTTTCCAAAGCCAGTATGCGCTGGGTCGCAACTACGTGGACGGCTACAACGACATTATTTCCAAATGGCTTGCTCCTTCTTACACCGATATTTCTGTCGGTATTGACTGGAAGAAGAGTTACAAAGGAGCGGATTTCTCAATCTATCTGTCTCCGATTGCCGGTCGTGTCACAACGGCTTACACCGGCGATGCCTGGAATAGAAAATACAGCCGCGAGGCAGCTTTGGGTGCCTTCCAATATGCACTGGATCAGGCAAAAACAACTGCAGAGCGCACCGCTGCGCAGACTGCATATGACGCAGCTGCTTTAGCATATGATAATGGTGGCGGTTTTGATTTGCAGACCGCAGCAGGAGAGGATTTGCGCACCAAAATGCAGAAAGCATATGGTACTTATGTATATGACGCAGCCGGAAACAAGGTTTACCGCAATGCGCGTGCTGAGTTCGGTCTGAGTTTCAAGGGTGGTATTGCTTATACATACAAAGATTTGAAACTTAGCACTACGCTGGCTCTTTTCTCTCCGTATCAAGGCAAGGGCTTCAGTCTGAAGGACCTCTATGAGAATACGTACGGCGCAGGTTCATGGGAGACTCGCGACAAGAACGAGAATTACTACGAGTATTCGAACAACAACCGTTATTTCGGTCATTTCGATGTGGACTGGGACTGCGCGCTGAGCTATCAGTTCCTGAAATGTCTGCAAATTACTCTGCAGACCAGCCTGAAATACTACAACGGAACTCTGATTGCAGACAAAGAAGGCAATCTGAGTGAGCGCTGCCAGTTCAAAGGCGTGATCGGTCTGGGTGTCGGATATAGTTTCTAAAACCTCTCCCCAGCCCTCCCCTCAAGGGAGGGAGAAAGGACTTGTGTGCAAGCGTTAGATCAACTTTCAGAAAACGTACATCTTTTGTTGGAGCGCTATCAGGCGTTGCAGCAAGAGAATGTACGTTTGCGCGAGGACATAGAGCGGCAGCGGGGGGAACTGATCCGCACGCACAGCGAGTTGCTGGAGTTGCAGCAACAGAATCGTCGGCTGGCCACCGCGAACGCCATGACGGCGGCAGAGGGAACTGAGGAAGCGACGAAGCGAATAAACGCGCTGATAGCACAAGTGGACCGAGCAATAAGCGCGCTGAAGCGCTAATTTGATAATTTGAAGATTTGAAGAATTGTTATCGGACAAGCAACATATCAACCTGCATCTGGATGCCCACACGGTGGGATTGGATGTGCCACGCGAGGCGGAGCCGAACTACCGCAACGCGGCGGAGTTGCTGAACAGGCGTTATCAGTATTACCTGAAACTACGCCCCAACGCTTCGGCGGAACAATTATGGATGTACACGGCGCTCGAAGTAGCAGTGGCGTTACAATCCGATGCACGGGAGAAGAGTTTGGAACCCGTGGAGAGAGAATTGAAGAAACTGAATGAAGAGATTAGACCTTACCTGACTTCTCATGAAAAGGGAGTGAACGAGTGAACTATAATTAATAACAAAACAACAAATACATGAATACAGCAATCTTACTTATTATTAGTGCCGTAGTGGGACTCTTTCTCGGAGCAGGGATCTACTACCTCATCTCCCGCATCGCGGCTGCCAACATAATAAAGAAGGCGACCGAAGAAGCAGAGGTGGTGAAGAAAAACAAGATTGTTGAGGCGAAGGAGAAATTTATCGCCCTGAAACTGGAGCACGACAATGCCGTGCGCGAGCAGGAGAAACGTATACAACAGCAAGAGCAACGTTTACAGCAGCGCGAGCAGCAGTTGAACCAGCGTCAAGGCGAGATTCAACGGACCCTCAATGAGACGAATCAGAAGATGCAGGTGATAGAGCAGCGTCAGCAGGCGTTGGATTATCGTCAGCAGGAGATCGAGAAAATGCACCACGAGGCACAACGTCAGTTAGAGCAACTGAGCGGCATGAGTGCCGAGGAAGCGAAAGTGCAGTTGGTAGAGGCTTTGAAAGACGAAGCCAAGACTGCAGCCATGTCTTATGTGAACGAGATCATGGACAATGCGCGTCTGGAGGCAAACAAAGAAGCGAAGAAAATCATTATTCAGACTATCCAGCGTGTGGCTTCGGAGACCGCAGCCGAGAGCACGGTGTCTGTCTTCCATATCGAGAACGACGAAGTGAAAGGTCGTATCATCGGCCGCGAGGGACGTAATATCCGCGCGCTGGAGGCCGCTACGGGTGTGGAGATCGTTGTGGACGATACGCCGGAGGCGATCACCCTTTCTGCGTTCGACCCGGTACGTCGCGAGATCGCGCGTCTGTCGTTGCACCAGCTGGTTCAGGACGGACGTATCCATCCTGCGCGTATCGAGGAAGTGGTAGCGAAAGTGACCAAGCAGGTGGAGGAAGAGATCGTTGAGACAGGTAAACGTACTACGATTGACCTCGGTATTCACGGTCTGCATCCGGAATTGATCCGCTTGGTAGGAAAGATGAAATATCGTTCTTCGTATGGCCAGAACTTGCTACAGCATGCCCGCGAGACCGCGAACCTATGTGCCGCTATGGCAGGTGAGTTGGGTCTGAACGTCAAGGCGGCTAAGCGCGCCGGATTATTGCACGATATCGGTAAAGTGGCAGATGACGATGTCGAGCTGCCGCATGCAGAGTTGGGTATGAAACTTTGCGAGAAATACGGTGAGAAACCGGATATCTGCAATGCGGTAGGTGCTCACCATGACGAGTGCGAGATGAAGACGCTGATTGCGCCGATCGTACAGGCTTGCGATGCGATCTCAGGTGCTCGGCCGGGAGCTCGTCGAGAGATCGTCGAGAGTTATGTGAAGCGACTGAATGACCTGGAGAACCTCGCTATGTCGTTCCCAGGTGTTGTCAAGACATACGCGCTGCAAGCCGGTCGTGAGTTGCGCGTGATCGTGGGAGCCGACAAAGTGTCCGACAAGGATGTGGAGTTGCTGTCGTTCGATCTCGCGAAACGTATCCAAGACGAGATGACATATCCGGGTCAGATCAAAGTGACCGTCATCCGCGAGGTGCGTGCGATCAATGTAGCCAAATAATCAGCCATGCATGGCTGATACAGAAAGGACTTCCGCCTATAGGTAGAAGTCCTTTGTTAATTCCCGATAGGCGGCTGAACGGCCGCCTATTTCGTCTTCAAGGACGAGGGTGTCTTCAACGGGAGCGGTATTTCGAGATGTCGATATATCGGTATTTCGAGATTTCGATTTCCCGAAGGCTAATAGAACTCTCCGCGCGGGTTTGGACTCCTTACTATATACGCGTGTTATGCGCGTGAGAGACAGCCCTTCTGCCTGCGCTAATTCGCACACTTCCGATTCGGCTTCGGTAGGCAGGATAAGTGCCAGAATACCATTTTCGGATAAGAGGCGTGTGCTATGATGGATTAACTCGCTGAAACTCAATGTGTCCGTATGGCGTGCGGTCTGCCGCCCTTTGTCCGGATTTTTTAGACTGTTTTGGAAATAAGGCGGGTTGGAGACGATGAGGGAGTAGGCTGAATGGCTTTGCCACTCTTGCAGGTGGGCATGGAAGGCATGCAGGCGGTCGGACCAAGGTGAGGCGGCGAAATTCTCTGCGGCTTGCTCTACGGCGGCTTTGTCTATGTCGATAGCGTCAATAAGCGCGTCGGGAAAACGCTGGGCGAGCATGAGCGCGATTAAGCCGGAACCGGTGCCAATGTCAAGGCACCTTGCGTAGTGGTAACGATGTGGTATTGTAGGCGACCCGGCAGCGGCTGCATCATAGCCATTCCAGCAGCCCAACAACACCCCGTCGGTGCCCACTTTCATTGCACAACGGTCGTGCCGGACGAAGAATTGCTTGAACTGAAATCCCAAGTTCATTGACGATTGGACGATTTACGATTGGGCGATTTGGTTATTTTACCAATTCTGTATGCTCATGGTGGCAGCAATCTCCGTGTTCGTGTTCGTGCGCTTCGATCACGCAGTGGATACACAGATAGATACCTATTCCGATGAAAAGAACGGCGCAAATATGTCGGAACCATTTCTCGAAATGAGTCATTTTCTGGGTCAGATTGCCGATGCTGACTGCGCTGTAGCTTACGAGCCACGCGATGAGCATGATTGGCAGACCTGTTCCGAGACCGAAAATCACCGGCATGAGCCAATTCCATGTGTTCGGCAGCGTCAGAGTGATATCTATCATGGTCAGGAAATAGACCAAACGATGCGGACAGAAAGCGATAGCGAAGAAGATACCAAGGATGAAAGACCATAGCCAGCTGGCATTGGAGTCCGCGTTTTGGAGGAATTTGCTGATACCATGGTCGTGGGTGTGGTGGTGATGACCGCTGAAAAGGAGCACGACACCGCAGACGAGCATGAACCCCGCTAAGATCGGTTCGCCCCAATGGCTCAGCACATGCTGAATACCATCGGTCTGTGCGCCCATGAGAAACGGAATACTGAGTAGAACGTACGTCGCCAGTTTGCCCAGCACAAACATCGCGCCGTTGCTCAATACCTTGCGTTTATTATTGATTTCCTTGTCTATATAACTGATGGCGGTAATACTTGTCACCAGCGTGCAAGGATCCAATATCGTGAGCAATCCTAATAGAAAAGCTGTAAAAATTTGTACCATAATGTGTATTTTTGCTAAAAAAGCGTGCAAAGGTACAAAATAATTTTGACATGTGCAAAAATTGTTGTAATTTTGCAAGCGAAAAATGTTTGTTTGCTCGTTCAGATGAAGAAATCTTTGCGAAATATACCGATCACATCGCGAATCATGGTGGTGGTGTTGGCTTGCGTGTCGGTGATTTTCATCTTCATGTTGGTCATGTCCATTCTCTATGTTCATGCCAGCGTTGAGGCGCAACAGCGTCGTGATCTGACCACTCGCGCGGAGTATATCCAGTCGTATTTGCGGTCGCTTTATTATTGGGATGTGACGCTGACTCCGTTGCAGGCGGACGGTTTGACGATAGACTTGCGCGATCTGAGTATCGATATGCAGCAGGATATTCATGTCTATGCGCTGAATGGCGAATTATTGGCTTCTTCCTCTCCGCAGTTGTTTGACGGCGGCATCCTGTCGCGGAACATGAATCCCAACAAGCCTTTCTTCAGCGACGACCATATCGCGCTATTCTATGAGCAGATCAAGGATGAACCGTATCTTATCGCTTACCTGCCGTTTCATAATGGTGCTTTTGTGACGATCGGGTATATTGCGGTTCCTTATTTTTTGAGCGAACAGACGCGTCAGGCGGAGGTGCAATCTCTGCTTAAGCGGCTTATTCCGGCGTTCCTGTTAGCGCTTCTGTTCTCGCTGCTGGTCTCTTATTTTGCCACGCGATCAATGACCGCTCCGATCTCCATGTTGACGGATAAAATGCGCCAGTTTGAGATCGGCGGACGGGACAATCATATCGAGTATCCGTATCACGATGAGTTGGGTGCACTTGTTGAACGCTATAACATGCTGGTCGATCGGGTAGAAGAGAGTGCGGAACAGCTGGCTCGCGCGGAGCGCGAAGGAGCTTGGCGAACGATGGCACGCCAGATTGCGCATGAGATCAATAACCCGCTGACGCCGATGAAATTGTCGGTTCAGAAACTGCAACTCAAACGCGGCAAAGAGGGATTCGACGAGTATTTCGACAAGACGACTAAGATGCTGATTGCAGAGATTGATAATCTGGCGCATATCGCGCAGTCTTTTTCGGCTTTTGCCAAGCAGCCGGAGGTCATTACGACCGAAGTGGATATCGCCGAGAAACTGTCGAATGTCATTACTCTCCAGCGCGCGAATGATGAGCAGATCCCTGTGCGGTATGTGGGCGCCGACTCCGGCGTCATGGTACGTGCGGACAGAGAGCAGATCAGTCAGGTTTTCGTCAATATCATCCGCAATGCCTTGCAGGCTTCGCCGACGGATATCATCGTGGTGCTCAATGCCGCTTATTCGGACCGCGAAGTGCAAATCTCCATTTCCGACGACGGAACAGGAATACCGAAGGATATTCAGGCGCGTATTTTCCAGCCGAACTTCACCACCAAGTCCAACGGAAACGGACTTGGCTTGGCGATCTCGAAACATATCGTGGAGGGTTCCGGCGGACGTATTGAGTTTGCCACTTCGCCCAAGGGCACCACTTTCTTTATCTATCTGCGCAAAAAATGATTTTTAAGATTCTTTCTCCTTCCGAATCATTGCGACCGTATATCTCCCGTTATGTGTTTGTGCGCGCGGAGGGTTCGACGGACACGATGACACCTCCTGCAGATGATCCACACTTTGTAAACGGGAAGCACGTACAGCCGCTGTTGCCCAACTACGGTAGTTTCATCTTCGTCAGAAATGCCGTAGTGGAAATCGGAGGCAAACAATCCGGTGAGTTAATGCTACTCGGTGCAAATCAGACTACCTTGGGTTTGACAACCCTCAGCGGTTGGTTTGAAGGAATGATGATGGATTTCGAGCCGGGAGGAATGCACGTCTTGACAGGCATCGACTTGCAGCAGTTATCCGGCAAAGTGCTGACAGCCCGAGAAAGTGGCGACGAAGGTCTGATGCATTTGAATCAGATCTTCCAAACCTCGCCCAAAGCAGAGGAAATTGCGCCGCAGTTAGACGCGTTCTTTATGGGGCGTCTTCCGCTAAAGGAAGCTCCCCATTACGCGCGTATAAGAAAGGTGATCGCCGCTTGCGACGAAGCGAAAGGTAATATCTCTGCTGCCGAAATGGCATCTATAGCCTGTCTGGGTGAACGGCAGTTTCTGCGTGTCTTCCGCAATTATGTAGGAATCCCGCCGAAGCAGTTTGTGCGCCTAAGGCGTTTTCACCGAACCATACAGGACATGCAGCAACAGGCTGCACAGGGCAAATCTATCGATTTATTGGCTACGGTTTTGCGGCACGGCTATTACGACCTGAGCCATGCTGCGCTGGAGTTTCAGCAGATGGGTTGTGTCTCGCCGGGACAGTTCCGAATGTTAGGTATTCCGTTGACAGAAGATTTTTCTGTCTTTTTTGCGTAATAAATACATAATGTCCGTTTTTTCATATACCGGGCGCAAGAAAAGCAGTACTTTTGCACCGGATTTGAAATTTGAGTTATGAAAAAGCTTGTTTTATTATTTGCTCTGTTTGTCTCTGTAGCAGCAAAGGCGGAGACGATCAAAGGAAGTGTGGTGGACAGCCGCGGCGAGGCGATGCCGTATGTGACGATTTCTGTGCTTGCGCAGGATTCAACCCTCCTCACAGGTGCGATCACCGACGAAGAAGGCAAATATGAGATTTCTGCTCCCTCCCTTGAGGGGAGGGCTGGGGAGGGGTTCTTAATCCAGGCTTCGTATATCGGTTACCAGACGGCGTTCGGTGGACCGGATTTTGTGCTGCGCGAAGAGACCGAACGGCTCAAAGAGGTGGAGGTGAAAGCCAAGAAACCGCTTATTGAGCGGCAGATGGACAAGCTGGTGGTGAACGTCTCTGCTTCGCCGCTGGCTGCTGGTTCTAACGGAAATGATATTCTCCGTCGTTCGCCCGGTGTGCGGATCGACAAGGACGGCAATATTACCGTGAACGGTAAGTCGGTGGAAATCTATGTCGATGGCAAACCTTCGTACCTCAGCGGTCAGCAGCTCAAAGCCATGTTGGACGGAACAGACGGAAACACGATAGAAAAGATCGAAATTATCTCGAATCCTTCCGCCAAATACGACGCTTCGGGTCAAGGCGGAATCATCAATATCAAGACCAAAAGGAATATGATGAAAGGTCTGAACGGAATGCTTTCTGCCGGTTATGGAGGAATGTATTTCGGCGATGTGAAACGTTGGCTGAATCAGGAAATGGTTTCGCTCATGCTCAATTACCGCGGAGAGAAAACCTATACTTTCGGTCAGTTTACGCAGGTCTTTGCGCAGAACGATATCGACTTTGAGTCTTCGCGCGAAACGCCGATGCTGAAGAACTACTCCTATTCGGATTACAACATCAATTTCCAGTACTACATGCTCAAGGTCGGTAACGACTGGTATGTGGATTCGCTCAACACGCTCGGTTTCATTCTCCAAGTGCCGTTCATGGACGTGGACCAACATATCGTGCCGGGACTCAATGCCGCTTATATGATCCAAGGAACGGACACGACGAACAGTACGACCAATTCGCAGAATCGTCTGAAAGCTCCGCAGCACACGGCGAACCTCAACTACACGCACACGTTCTCGGAGGACTTGGAGCGCGAGTTGACCGTTAATATCGACTACAATAGGTATAATAATGGTTCTTCCAATTTCCAGGAGACGCGTTACGACAAGCCTTTTAATGGTATTAGCGCGCTTGGGATTGATATTAAAAGCAAGCAGATCGTCAATATTTATTCTGCGAAGATGGATTTTCAGACCAAGTTCTGGAAAACCGGTATGATCGAGTGCGGCGTCAAGTATGCGCTCTCTTCGACGGACAATAACATGACTACCGATTCGACGCGAAATGGAGTAGTGCGTCCCACGGATCATAACGCCTTCCGCTATGACGAGCACGTGGCGGCGGCATATATCTCTGTCGGCAAGCAATTCGGCGAGCATTGGTCTGTCAAAATCGGTCTGCGCGGCGAATACACGTTCTCCCACGGCGACTGGAAGGATGATGGGTTGGATTCGGTCATCAACAAATCCTATTTTGATCCGTTCCCGACCGCTTATATCGGCTATACGACGAAGCCGCTGGGTAAGTTGCAGCAGCCGATAGCCGTTTCTGCGAGTTATACGCGGCGTATTAAACGTCCGAATTACTGGATGCTCAATCCGTTTACTTCGTACGTGGACGCTTATTCGATTCAGAAAGGAAACACCAACTTGACGCCGGAGTTTAACAACGATGTGGAGGTGCATTTCAGCTGGACGCAGTACCTCAATATGACCTTCAATTTTGCGCACACGCAGGATATGTTTTCTTCCAAAGTGACGATCCTGCCGAACGGAATCGGTCTTTCGCAATGGTCGAATTTCGGTACATGTACCACGCATGGTGTGAATGTCTCGCTGACGGAGTTGCCGCTGGTGCCGAAGTATGTTAAGGCGGAGGACGGTTCCAAATCGATGCAGGGCGCATGGCTGGCGCTTACGGTCAATGCCGGATGGTTGCATTTCATCAACAAGTCGTACGAGAAGAATGCGGATGGGACGCCGGTGTATGAGAATAGGAACCATTACGGCTATGTGGGAGGCACGCTCTCTGCTTATTTGCCGCAGGACTGGACGCTGACGCTGGACGGCAACTGGTCTTCGCCGATGACCACGGGTTATAACCGATCGGGAAGTACTTATTTTGCAAGCTTCGGCGTGCGTAAGATGTGGATGAAGAAAGGGCTGATTTTCAATCTTAATGTGCAGGATCTGCTTCGTTCGCTCAGTTTCCAAAGTGACGATTTAGGTCAGCAGCCGGGCTACCGTTCGTGGTACAAGAATACCGTCCGCCAGCAGCGTGTGATGCTGTCTGTGACATGGATGTTCGGTCAACAGCAACGCACCAAATACCGCAAAGTGGGTGATCTCGATGAATCGTCCCGTCTCGGCGGCGGTGGCACCATCGGACAATAACCATTCCGCTATTAGTCGGGAAACATCCGTAAAATCATTAAAAATGGCACTTTTATTTGCAAGTGTCATTTTTTTGTTGTACCTTTGCAGCCAAAATAAAAACTAAAAATATATGCCTATGAAACATCACAACTAAAAGGCAACATACATAAATAATAGCGTTTTAGCTCAAATACTTGGGTCTAAGAAAGCTGGACACTTATCTTAAGACTTAAAACACACCAAGGAACAAGCCGAAATGCTCACGTTAAAGCGTGGGCTTTGTTCGTATAGATTTGGTGTGTTAGGTAGTCCAGCAAATCCTTTAGACCCAGATTGAAGCAGCTTAGCTCCACGCTCTTTTTATGTGCCTCACTCTGATTCCAAAGCGAGCTAACGGAGTATTCGAAAAGCCGTTAAGTGAGTAGAGATAACATAAATTAAATGCATTTATTATGTTTAACAAAAAACTGATTATTGCATCCATGACGATGGCATGCATGTTCATAATGACTTCGTGTGGTACGAAGCAGCATATAACACCCTATGTGATGATGCCAGAAGCGATAAATACTATCAATTCTGTGCGTTTAGATGAATTAAATCTCAAACATGGGACAGATTACACTATTGTAAATACGGTAACTGCCGATGCTACTATTATTTATTCCACACAGAGGAAGGGCAAACAAATCACTATTTCAGAAGAAAACGGAGAGTTCAAAATTGTCTTCAAAGTAGATGAAGAAAACGGTCGATATTATAGAGCAGATTTTGATGGTATCGCACGTTTTGGTTTTCTAACTAACGATTATGAGGATACGTATACCGATGTAATCGCTCCCCATTATATGGTTCGTAATCTGGCAATCTATCGAATCATTAATGCGGCAAAAGTGCGTGGGGCAGATGGAATTATCGAACCGGTAATCTCTACAAATGTAGAGCAACGCGGTAGAGATATTGTCCTTAAGACTACCGTTTCTGCCAAACTCATCAAACTGAAAACAGATGCAAAATAAGTTTAATCTTTAAATTCATTAAATCATGAAAACAAAAACAATTCTAGCTGCTATGGCATGCATTGCGTTGGCTGCAACATCATGTTCTTCTAACCGCTATGTAGCACCGGCTCCTCAACCGCAAGAGTACAATCTTAATCTGGCTTTGGCTCGTACGCCTCAGGCAGACAAGTACGCTAACTTAGAGTATGGCATCCGTCTGAATATCCAAGATGGACGTGCAGACAAACGTTTGCTACAGATATACGATGCAGCAGCGACTTCTCGTCCAATTATCCACGCTAATCCGGGTATAGGTTCATTTATACCGGAAGGCATGCGCCGCTACATGCGTGTAATGGGCTTCAACATGGATGCCGATGTTGCTACAGACTACCTCATGCAGGTCACAATTAAGGAATTCCACACCGACTGGCTTTCCGGCATAGGATGGCAAGGAACAGTTATCATGGATGTTAAGGTCTTTGATCACAACCGCTCTATCGTTTATCCGACTACAGAGATAGCAGGACGTGCAAGTGTGTATGGAAGCGCATCCTCTCTTTCACTTGCCCAGCAGGCTATTAACCAAGCATTTGTAACTGCTTTGGACGATGTGGATTGGGATAGAATTGCTTATTTCCTCCATCGTTCCAATGACCCGAGCAAAGAGGGCAACAAGAAAGTGGCAGGTGAGGGTAATACCGCTCTAGAACATTTGGTAGTTCATTGGAATGTGAACTCTCGTCCGCAAGGAGCAGATGTGGAGTGGCGCGTCATTTCCAAAACACCGGAGGTGAAGAACCAGAACTACAAATATCTGGAGACCACTCCGTACGAAGGAACAGAGACATTGGATATAAAGGGTCTAACGTATAATAATTCTGGACTTGTACAAATAGAAATCAAGGTGAGCAAGAAGGGGTATATGACGCAAACGCGCAAATATGATGTTCGTTCAATCATTGATGAACAAGACATTAGTTATATGTTCCGTCTGGTTCCTGAAGATGAATAAATAAAATATAAGAGATTATGAAACGATTACTATTAGTTTTGTGTATATCGCTTCCGTTTGCGGCATACGCTGACATTATTGTTACACGTTCCAATGGTAACATTGAAGATGTAAAAGTAGAGTCAATTACTCCGGAAAACGTACTATACACACAAGATGGTCAGGCGAAATCCATCCAGTCTGCCGATGTGGAGGGTGTATTGTATGATGATGGTCGGTATGTTACTCCTCCTTCCGCTTCTCAAGTTCAAGAACAGCCGATGAACAATACGGGTCATGTTGGTTGGGATGACGGTTCCGGACAAGCTGGCAACAACCAATCATACGGGCAATATTCACCAAGCGTGAGTGTAGAATATAGTGAGAGTAGGGGAACAAACGATTTCAATATTCTCGCATATGGGAAGCCAGTTCTTAATTTTTATGCAGCAGATCATGATTATGATGGAGCGACGGTAGAATATAGAGCAATAACACGTTCTAATCCTAACCCTGAGTTTGAATATCTTGGTACCACTCCTTTTGCTTATGTAACAGAAACAGAAGCAAAAATTTTGTCTGCTTTTGATAAGAAAGTGGCAAGCATCATTTCGATTCGTCCTCTGTCTGCAGAAAAAGGAGCCAAATTGGAGTTCCGTATATCTAAAAATGGCAGCTCTGTGATAGTTCGTCCAATGGTTAAAGTTGACTTCGGCGGTAGAATGATTATGTTACCTCTGAATAAACTTAAAAAAGGGAGATTGAATGTTTCCAATAATAACAAAACGACTAATGTAGCTCTCACAAATGAACAATACAGTCAATTAATCATGGATTTAGAATCATATTCCAAAACACATCCGACAGAGTGGGATGAATATTGCAAGAATAACAAATTAGCTGTCAAATTAAATAAAAATGAGTATTGTTTCGAACAAGGCACCATCGCATATCAACAGGCTATACTGAGTGGCCTTTCTGGAGACGCAGCAATAGAGGCACTTATCAATACATATACCAATGCACTCAATGGCTCATCGGAGCAGCCTATGCCCGTAAATCCATATTCGGGTGGCGGAACGACTGGAGGAGATAATTGGTAAATTATCCTCTGTTATTAATGAAAAGAACCGACTCCATCGTATAAGGAATCGGTTCTTTTTCTTTCTTCCCTTGCGCCCGATTAAATCGGGTTTTCTACAGCATCCATTACACGGTATAACATGCCGCCCATATATCCTTGGCAGTTTCGCCGTCTGCCATGTGGCTTTATATCCTTGGCAGTTTCGCCGTCTGCCAGTCGGCTTTTTCTTTCTTGGTAGTTTCCGGGCAATAATATTGCCCGCCCCTCCCGTCCTCGCCTCCATTCTTCCGTATATCCGTCCTTTCTTTTCCCTCTTTTTTAGCACTCAAAAGGGGGTGATAAGGGGGTGATTAGGGGGTTATTACGGGGTGATTAGGGGGAGATTCGGCTGCCGTGACCGGGAGAAAAGCGCAAGAAAAGGGCGCAAAGAAAACTTTCTCCCAAATCTGGTACAAAAATACAACAAAAATCCCATATATCCAAATTCCGGCTTCGTAAAATTGCACTTTTTTTTATAGAAAACGCGCGCGCACTTGCATATATGAAAAAAAAGTAGTAATTTTGCAGGCAAAATTGGAAGAATAGCAATGTATCCGAAAATTGATAATCGTCCATGGCGTGTAGTGCACAGCGAGAATATACTGCGGTTGGGACCGTGGCTGTCTGTGCGTCAGGAGTGCGTGGAGTTGCCTTCGGGCAAGCAGATACCAACATGGTTCGTGTTGGAGTTTCCGAACTGGGTTAACGTGGTTGCCATTACCAAAGAAGGCAAGATGGTCATGGTCGATCAATACCGTCACGCGCTGGGTGAGACCCATTATGAGCTGGTGGCAGGTGTGATCGATCCGGGTGAGACGCCGCTGGAGGCAGCTAAACGCGAGTTGAGCGAAGAAACCGGATACGAGGGTGGGGAATGGAGCTTGTTCATGACCCTTTCGCCGAATCCGACGAATCATAATAACCTTTCTTATACGTTTTTGGCAACGGGCGTGGAGAAACGCCGCGAACAACACCAGGAGGCGACAGAGGACATTCATGTGGATATCATGGAGAAGGAGCAGGTTCGAGAAATGCTGGAAGACGGAGAGATCATCCAAGCGCTGCATGCCGCGCCGCTGTGGAAATACTTTGCACTTAATCAACCATAAAAAACACAAAATAATGAAAGTACAAGACATTATGCAGCGTTTGGCTGCGAAACACCCGGGGGAAGCAGAGTACCTGCAGGCGGTTCAGGAAGTATTGGAGTCGATCGAAGAGGTGTACAACCAACACCCGGAGTTTGAGCAGGCGAAGATCGTGGAGCGGATGGTGGAGCCGGATCGAATCTTTACATTTCGCGTGACATGGATTGATGATCAGGGCGAAGTGCAGACGAACCTCGGTTACCGCGTTCAGTTCAACAGCGCGATCGGTCCGTACAAAGGCGGTTTGCGTTTCCATAGAGCCGTGACGCCATCGATGCTGAAGTTCTTAGGCTTCGAGCAGACGTTCAAGAACGCGCTGACGACGCTGCCGATGGGTGGCGCGAAAGGCGGTTCGGACTTTGATCCGGTAGGTAAGAGCGACGCGGAGATTATGCGATTCTGCCAAGCGTTCATGCTGGAGTTATGGCGTTGCATCGGTCCCGATCAAGATATTCCGGCAGGCGATGTGGGTGTCGGCGGACGCGAGATCGGATTCTTGAACGGAATGTATCAGAAGCTCGCGCGCGAATACCATACAGGCGTTTTGACAGGCAAAGGAATGACTTGGGGCGGAAGTATCCTGCGACCGGAAGCAACCGGTTTCGGCGCACTCTATTTCACGCAACACCTGCTGCACAAAGCCGGCAAAGATATCAAGGGAAAGAAAGTGGCTATTTCGGGCTTCGGTAATGTGGCTTGGGGAGCTGCGACGAAAGCGGTTGAGTTGGGCGCGCAAGTAGTAGCAATCAGCGGACCGGACGGCGTAGTGGTAATTAAGAGTGGTATTACCAAAGAGATGATTGATTATATGCTCGTTATGCGTGCTTCGAATCGCAATAAAGTGCAAGACATGGCGGATAAGTTCCCGGAGCTCTGTGCGTTTACTGCAGGCAAGAAGGCATGGTCGGTACCGTGCGACATAGCGCTACCGTGTGCGTTCCAGAACGAGTTGAGCGAAGAGGACGCAAAGGAGCTGAAGGCAAACGGTTGCTGGTGTTGCTGCGAGGTTTCGAACATGGGCTGCCAGCCGGGAGCAATTCATTTCTTCCAACACAACGGAGTGCTCTTTGCACCGGGCAAGGCGGTTAACGCAGGCGGTGTGGCTACAAGCGGTCTGGAAATGACCCAGAACGCCGAGCACCTGAGTTGGACAGGAAAAGAGGTGGATGAGCGACTGCATCATATCATGGAGTCGATTCATGAACAATGTGTTCGTTACGGCACGCAGAAAGACGGCACGATCGATTATGTGAAGGGCGCGAACATCGCCGGATTCATGAAAGTGGCGACAGCTATGTTGGAGCAAGGAATCATTTAAAGTGACAAAGGGACAAAGTACTAAGCGACAAAACAACTATGTATCAGGAATTTCAGAAACACCTGCAGCAGACCTTGGCGGAGATCAAGGAAGCAGGACTATATAAGAACGAGCGGGTGATCATCACTCCGCAGTCAAGCGGAATCAAAGTAGAAGGCGGACAGGAAGTGATCAACTTCTGTGCGAATAACTATCTGGGTTTGGCGGACAATAAAGAGTTGATTGAGGCAGCGAAGGCGCGTATGGACGCACGCGGCTACGGAATGGCTTCTGTGCGTTTTATCTGCGGCACGCAGGACACGCACAAAGAGCTGGAGAAGGTGATCTCCGATTTCTTCGGAACGGAAGACACGATCCTTTATGCGGCGTGCTTTGACGCGAACGGCGGTTTGTTTGAACCGCTGCTGACCGAAGAAGATGCGATCATCTCCGACGCCCTCAACCACGCTTCTATCATCGATGGCGTACGGCTCTGCAAGGCGGTTCGTTACCGTTATGCGAACGGCGACATGGCGGACTTGGAGGAGCAACTGAAGAAAGCGCAGGCACAGCGTTTCCGTATTATCGCAACGGACGGTGTGTTCTCCATGGACGGAAACGTGTGTCCGCTGGATAAGATTTATGAACTGGCGCAGAAATACAACGCGCTGGTCATGGTGGATGAGAGCCACTCGGCAGGTGTAGTCGGCAAGACCGGACACGGTGTGACCGAGCTGTACAACATGCGCGGCAAAGTGGAGATTATCACCGGCACGCTTGGCAAAGCGTTCGGCGGTTCGGTAGGCGGTTTCACCACGGGTAAGAAAGAGATCATTGATCTTCTGCGTCAGCGCAGCCGTCCGTATCTGTTCTCGAACTCCATTCCGCCGATGATTGCTGCGGCAGGTATCAAGACGTTTGAGATTTTGACACGGAGCAACGAGTTGCAGGACCGTCTGCACGAGAACACGGCGTACTTCGTAGAAAAGATGAAAGCGGCAGGATTTGATATCAAGCCGACGCAGTCCGCTATCTGCGCAGTTATGCTGTATGACGCACGGCTGAGTCAGGAGTTTGCTGCGGCTCTCCAGAAAGAAGGAATATACGTCACGGGCTTCTATTATCCGGTCGTTCCGAAAGGTCAGGCGCGTATCCGCGTGCAGGTTTCTGCGGCTCACACGCGCGAACAATTGGATAAATGTATCGCCGCCTTTACAAAGATTGGCACGGAACTTGCAGTATTGAAAAAGAACTAGTCAAACTAGAAGAACTAGTTAAACTAGATAAACTAGAAAAAATGAAAGCGTTAGTTAAGAAATATGCGGAGCCGGGCATTTGGATGGAAGAAGTGCCGATGCCGGAAGTGGGCGTGAACGACGTGCTGATCAAGGTCATCAAAGCCGCTATCTGCGGAACAGACCTGCACATGTATAAATGGGACGCATGGTCGCAAAGCCACTGCAAACCGCCTTATACGATGGGACATGAGTTTGTGGGTATCGTAGCCGAAGTGGGAGCAGGTGTGCGCAATTTCAAGGTCGGCGAACGCGTCACGGCGGAAGGACATATCGTTTGCGGACACTGCCGCAACTGCCGCAGAGGCATGGGACATGTGTGCGAGAACACGATCTCGGTGGGTATCATGGGCAAAGACGGTTGTTTCGCGGAGTACGTGACGATCCCGGAGAGTAATGTGGTTAAGTTGCGTCCGGAGATCCCCGATGATTTCGCAGCGATCATGGATCCGTTCGGCAACGCCACCCATACAGCTCTTGCTTTTCCGCTCTTGGGCGAAGATGTGCTGATCACGGGAGCAGGACTCATCGGTACGATGGCAGCAGGCATTTGCCGCTACGCCGGAGCCAAACATATTGTGGTGACGGACATCAACCCGCTTCGGCTGGAGATCGCCAAGAAGATGGGTGCGACGCTGACGGTGGATGGCTCAAAGGGCGAGACTATTGAAGGCGCGATGAAGCAATTAGGCATCAAAGGTTTCGATGTGGGACTAGAGATGAGCGGTGCGCCTGCGGCATTCAACGACATGATCGCACATATGTATAAAGGTGCCAACATTGCCCAATTAGGTATACTGCCGAGTGACACCAAGGTCAATTGGTCCGATGTGATCTTCAACGCCCTGACCATCAAAGGCATCACCGGACGCCGCATGTGGGAGACTTGGTACCAGATGGAGCAGATGTTGCTCGGAGGCTTGGACCTCAGTCCGGTCATCACCCACCGATTCCAATTCGAGGACTTCCAAAAGGGCTTCGACGTCATGGTAAGCGGGCAATGCGGCAAAGTATTGCTGGAATGGTAAAGAAAACTAGATAAACTAGTACAACTAGTTAAACTAGATAAACTAGAACAAAACTAAATAATTAACAACAATGAGAAAGTATTTACTTAGCGCTCTGCTGCTGGTATGCAGCATCGCATTTCTCTCCGCTCAATCCCGTGAGGGTTTGACAGAGTACAAGTTGGAAAACGGTCTCACTGTGCTTTTGTGGGAAGACCACGATGCGCCGGATGTAACGGGCTATGTAGTAGTTCGCGCAGGTGCTGTGGACGAACCGGGCGAATATACCGGTTTGGCACACTATCTGGAGCACATGCTCTTCAAGGGCACACAGCGTATCGGCGCCCTCGACTGGGAGAAAGAGAAACCGATCTATGACTCGATCATCGCGCTCTACGACCAGTACAGCGATGCCACCGATCCGAAAGTACGTGAGCAACTCGCTACGCAGATCAACGAATGCTCCATGCGTGAAGCGAAGATCTCTTCGACCGAAGATTTCTTCAACATGCTGGACCTCATCGGTGCCGAGGGTGTGAACGCTTACACGTCCTATGACCTGACGGCGTACCACAACTCGTTCCCTGCAGCAGAGATGTACCGCTGGCTGACGATCTTCTCCGACCGTCTGATTGATCCGGTGTTCCGTACGTTCCAGGCTGAGTTGGAGAACGTGTTTGAGGAGTACAACATGTACGCCAACGAACCGTCTTCGCAGGCACAGAAGAAACTGATGGAGGATGTGTACAAAGGTTCTCCGTACGAGCGTGACGTGATCGGTCTGCCGGAGCACCTGAAGAATCCGCGTCTGTCTCGCTTGATCGAGTTCTACAACACATGGTATGTGCCTAACAACATGGCATTGATCATTGTGGGTGACTTCGATACCGAGAGCACGAAGCCTATGATTGCAGAGACCTTCGGCCGTCTGCAACCGAAAGAGTTGCCTGCCCGTCCGAGCTATCCGTCTGTTCAGCTGACAGGCAAGAAACACTATAACTTGGGTTACACTCCGCAAGTAGCGTGGGTTTACCAGGGAGTGAAGGAAGGTGATCCTGACCAGGATATATTGGAGTTCGTATGCAATCTCCTCTATAACGGCCAGACCGGTCTGCTGGACCAGGTGAACACCAAGGGTGACGTAGGACAGGCATATGCCTTCTCGGATTCCCGTCGTAATGACGGACGCGTGTTCGTAATGGCAGTTCCGTACTACGATGCCAACCAGCGGATGTATGAGTCTGACAAGGCTACCGAGGCTATCATCATGAAGGAGATCGACAAGATCAAACGCGGCGAGATATCCGATGAACTGATTGCGAACGTAAAACACATGTACGCGCAGAGCTACAAGAGTTTCAATGAGTCTCCTTCTACCAAGATGAATGTCCTCGTGGATGCGTTCACATATGCGAAACCCGTAGATGACATCTTCACGGCTAACGAGAAGATACAGTCCCTCACCAAAGAGGAGATCGCACGCGTAGCGAAGAAATACTTCGATGCAGACCACATGACCATCTCCTTTGACGAGGACACCAAGAGCATGAAGGCAAAACCGCTGCCGAAGCCGAATATCAAACCGCTTGATCCGGTGAAGAACGCCAAGACTGCCTATGCTGAGGCTTTCCAGAAACTGCCGAAGGGCACGCTCAAACAGACCTTCAACGATTTCAATGATGTGAAAGTCAGCTCGTTGGGCGAGAACGTGACACTGCGCTATACCCCGAACAACAAGAATGATATCTTCTCGCTCATTCTCCGCTACGGTGTAGGTGAGCATGAGATGCCGCTGCTGCCTTATGCTGCTGCGCTGATGAGTAACGCCGGTATCATGGGATCTCCGGCTACCGAGGGTAAGGATTTCAAACAGCAGATGGCGGAACTGGGTGCTTCTGTGGATTATGGTAGCAACGACTCCTATTTCTATATTGCTATTACCGGTGAGGACGGCAACATGGCAAAGATCATGAATCTGGTCAACCGCCAGCTCCTCATGCCTTATCTGGAGCAGAAACAGCTGGATGCAGTAAAGGGTAGTGTGTTCGTTTCCCGTCTGATCCGTCAGAAACAGACAGCCGTTCAGAAATCCGCTTTGATGCAATACGCTATGTACGGCAAGAAGTCCTCTTATCTGGACGAAGTACCGTTCGCGGACATCTGGGGAATGGGTCTGCCGAAAGTGCAGTCGCTCATCGCTCAGGCTCGTGAGTACGCGCTGGATGTATTCTATTGCGGTACTCTGCCTCAGGACCAACTGGTGGCTAACCTGCCGCTGACAGAAGGTATGAAGCCGTCCAAATCGCCGTTCGTACAGGACCGTCAGAAATATGACAAACCGACTGTGCTCTTCTTGCCGAACAGCAACGTACAGCAGGCGGATCTCTATTTCTACATCAACGGTCGCCCGTATGACATCGCTTCGGATGTAGCATCTGACGCCTTCAACCAGTATATGTCCGGTGGCTTCACGGGTATCGTGCTCAATGAGATCCGTGTAAAACGCTCCATGGCTTATTCCGCTTATGGTGTGGACGCTACGCCGGAACTGCCGGGTAAGGACTGCTATTTCATCGGCTATGTGGGCACGCAGAGCGACAAGGTCAACGATGCGATCAGCGTGTATATGGACATCCTGAACGAAATGCCGGCTGACTCTACTAATCTCGTTGCCCTCAAGGCGGCTCTCAAACAGGCTGCACAGACGGCTAAACCGTCCATGCGTTCCAAAGCTGCAGCGTATGAGCACTGGCAGCGTCTGGGTTACAAAGACGACCCTGCCAAAGTCAATGCAGCGGCTATCGACGCGCTGACTTTCAACGATATCGAGAAGTTCTACAAAGAGAACATACAGGGCAAACCGGTAACAATCGTTCTGATGGGTGATCCGAAGAAGATTGACCTGAAGGCTATCGAGAAGAAGTTAGGCTGCAAGGTTACCAAACTCTCGCCGGCTAAGCTGTTCAACTCCGTAGATGAGCTGTATGACGCAGTAATGTAATGATGAGCAAACAGCAATCAGCAATCAGCAATCAGCAATGTTCACAGGCCCACCGTAGTGGGTTTGTGAACATTGTTGGTAACCCCAATGTTGGCAAATCTACGTTAATGAACGCGCTGGTGGGGGAGCGTCTGTCGATCATCACATCGAAGGCGCAAACCACCCGCCACCGTATTATGGGGATCGTCAACGGCGAGGATTTCCAAATGGTCTATTCCGACACTCCGGGCGTCCTTTCGCCTAACTACAGGCTGCAAGAGAAAATGCTGGAGTTCAGCCGTTCGGCGCTGGTGGACGCAGATGTGTTGCTCTATGTGACCGAGCCGCAGGACACCATCGACCGTAATCCCGACTTTCTGGAGAAAGTGAAGCGGATGGCGGCTGCGGGGACGAGAGTTTTCCTCGTTATTAACAAGATTGACCTGACGACCCAAGAGACCCTTGAGTCGCTTGTCGCGTTCTGGCATAGCCAGTTGCCCGAAGCGGAGATTTTTCCCATCTCGGCGCAAGAGCGTTTCGGCGTAGCGCAGCTCTTCGATGCGATCAAGGAGGCACTTCCGGTCGGACCTCCTTTCTTCCCGAAAGATCAGCTGACCGACAAGTCCGAGCGATTCTTTGTGAACGAGATCATCCGCGAGAAAGTGCTGCTCAATTACGACAAAGAAATCCCTTATTCGGTGGAGGTAGAGGTGGAGTCATTCCAAGAGGAAGAGCACCTCATCCGCATCTCCGCGGTGATCTATTGTGAGCGCGAGAGCCAGAAGGGTATCATCATCGGCAAAGCCGGGGCAGCCCTCAAACGCGTCGGGTCGCAGGCTCGCAAGGATATCGAGGATTTCTTCCAGAAACAAGTGTTCTTGCAGCTCTTTGTGAAGGTGGATCGCGACTGGCGTTCCAACACAGGGCGCTTGCGTCATTACGGATATGATTTGACTTAATCTGCTGTGCGAAGAGAATTTTCTACATATCTATCACTCGTTCGCGCTGCATTGTGGGGCGAACAAGTTGTTTGGCAGGAGGAGCAGACACCGCTCCTTTTGGCGCTTCACGCGCAGCAGGGAACAGGTGCGCTGGTCTTTCCTTCGGCTCTGAACCAAGAGACGCTCTCTGCTGCCGTGCGTGCGCAGATGAAGAGTGTCTGTATGGCGACGATGCAGAATCAAGTGGCGCTCCAATACACATTGGAAAAAGCTTGGACGGCATTCCAGAACGCAGGTATTCATGCCGTGCTGATGAAAGGGGCAGGGCTTGCGGCGCTCTATCCGGAGCCGCATTACCGCGCGTGGGGGGATATAGACCTCTATGTGGGGCCCGAGCAATACCATCCGGCGTGTGCGGTCATGCGGGAGACTTTTCCTAATGCGCTTAAGTTCGACGAAGAGTTGGACCATTACAAGCACTATAACCTCATTGCCGACGGGGTGTCGATAGAGGTGCACCGCGTGACGGTCAGCCTCCAACACCCGCGGGACGAGCGGCTCTATGCGCATTATGAGCGAGAAGGAATGCAGCAGGCAGAGCCGCTTCTGCTCAATGGATTTGAGGTGCGTGTGCCGGAGCCGACCTTCAATGCGCTGCTCATCTTCCTTCATTCGTGGGAGCACTTGCTCTCTGCCGGAGCGAATGTGCGGCAGATATGCGATCTGACGCTGCTGCTGCATCATTATAAGGACAGGATTGATGTGCCCCGTCTGCGCAAGTATCTGCGCTCGCTGCGGCTCATGGATGCATGGCAATTGTATGCCTATGTGATGCATGCTTATCTAGGGCTTCCGAAAGAAGAAGCGCTTTTCTATACCGACGCAGTAGCCGCGCGTGCGGAGCGAATAACAGAGGATTTGTTATCCGGAAGAATGCGCACGCCTAAGGACGAACACCAAGCACCGAAAGGGCGGCTTGCACGCAAGATTTATACGATGCGTTCCCGTATAGCGAACGCCAAACGAATAGCGCCATACAGCCCCGCTTATGCCCGCCATTTGGTGTGGACCACTTTGTTGCATGGCGCACGAAGGCTCTTTGCGCCCGACAGACGCTGGGAGTAAGTAAGCTATCAGCCATCAGCTATCAGCCATCAGAAATCAGAAATGACCTCCAAATATTCCGACATAATGGCGGCTTTGAGAGCCGACAAGTACGCGCCGATTTATATTCTGTGCGGCGAGGAGCCGTATTATATCGACCGCGTGTATGATTTCATTGCCACGCACGCTTTGGATGAGATGGCGCGTGAGTTTGACCAGCAGACCGTCTATGGTCGTGATCTGCAGGGAGCGGACATTGCGCCGGTGATTTCTGCCGCGCGCGGATATGCGATGATGGGAGGACGCAAGGTGGTCATTGTGCGCGAAGCGCAAGCGGTCAAGAAATGGGAGGCTTTGGAGGCGTATTTGAATGTCATTATGCCCCAGACGGTATTGGTTATCTGCTACAACGGCAAGCCGGACAAGCGGCAGAACCTCTGGAAGAAAGTGGCGGAACACCCGCAGGTCGTCTGGCTGCAGTCCGACAAGTTGCGCGACTATGAGGTGGAGAAATGGATTCTTAATTATATCGCCGAATATAATTCTCAATTCTCAATTCTCAATTCTCAATTAAAAATAGATCCGAAGGTCGCTCCGCTGCTGGCGGACCATCTGGGAACAGACTTGTCGGCTATCGTTGGCGCATTGGATAAACTGATTGCGGGTCGTCCGGAAGGGGTGAACACGATTGACGCAGCCTTGGTGGAGCGCAATATAGGTATCTCGAAGGATTATAATATTATGGAACTTCAGTCGGCGCTTATCCGCGGCGATGTAGCGAAAGCGAACCGTATTGCGCAGTATTTCGGCGGTAGCAAGGACCATCCCATGATTCGCGAGATGGCACCTCTGTTCACCTTCTTTTCTAACCTGCTGATGTACCACTATCTGCCGAATAAGACCCAGGCTGTGGTGGCAAAGGAATTGGGTATCAACCCTTATTTCGTCAAGGATTACGAGATGGCTGCTCGTCGCTATTCGGCGGGTAAGACATTTCTTATAATCGGGTATTTGCGCGAGACCGATGCGCGTCTGAAAGGTATCAATAACCCTTCCGCGAAAGATCCCGATCTATGGAAAGAGCTGATCTATAAGATCATGCACTAATTATTTTTCGCTTCTGTAAGGAGGAGTGGGGAGCGGTCTTTCCCATCGTCTCCACGAGTTTCCGTATCCGTTCTGCATCACCCAAAGCACGCTGTCCAGATCCGTCCGGCTGAATGTTGAATGCTGAGGGCTGACTTCTGATTTCTTATTGCTCATGCCCGCCAACTCTTCGGCGTAGAGCTCGTTGAAGGCTTCTTCCTCCGCTTCGAGGTCTTTGAGCACTTTCGGATAGATCTTATTGAAAAACTGCGGGTGTGCGGTGTACCAGACGAGCGAGGAGTCAAACTGCGCTTGCGTCACATGATGTTTCGCCAGCACTTGGGCGTAGTACAGGTCTCTGTCTTCGTACTCCATGGTCCGCGCGCCGCGTGTCTGCAGCATGCCGTCGGTCTTATGCAGATCGACCAGCACTTGGCGCATCTCCCGCGAACTCAAAATCCCTTTCGGGCGGCAGCCGGAGAAAAGGACCATTAGCACAAGCAATACTATGTATAGTTGATTTCTCATCAATCCATCATTCCCCCTGTCTCCTCCCCTTCAGGGGAGGCTGGGTGGGGCTTATTTCCCATTCAGCTCTTTGAGATAAAAGAGCAGAATGACCGCTACGGCGCACGTTATACAACTGTCCGCGAAGTTGAACACCGGGCGGAAGAAGATCACTTCGCCGGCGCTATTATGGATCAGCGGAAAATAGAACATGTCCACCACGCGTCCGTAGAACCATCCGGCATAGCCGAAGAGTTTGCCGTAGAAGACGCAGTCGATGATGTTTCCCAATGCGCCGGCGATGATAAACGCGATGGTTGCTATATAGCCTGTTTTCGCCTGCTGTTTGTAGATCAGCGTGTGTACGTACCATCCCAGCAGCCCGACCGCAACGAGCCGGAAGAGCGTCAGGGCTAACTTGCTGAACCATTCGATGCCGAACGCCATGCCGTTGTTCTCCACATAGCACAGCCAGAACCACGAGAAGATCTCGCGGCTCTCGCCCAGTGCAAAATGCGTAGCGATATAGAGTTTGATCGCCTGATCAATGACCAGCGACAGCACTACGATCGCTATTACAAGCCAAACTTGGCTTTTACTTCTTCTAATCGATTCAGTTTCTCCCATGTGAATAATTCTACTTGGCGGGTAAATTCTTTGCCGTCTGCGTCGAAGAAAGTCTTTGTGACCACTTCGTTCGTGCGTCCGACGTGACCGTATTTGGCGGTCTCTTCGTACATCGGTTGCGTCAGTTTGAGGTCGCGGATGATGGCTGCCGGACGGAGGTCGAACAGTTCGTTCACTTTGGCTGCTATCTCTGCGTCGCTCATCGGCACTTGGGCTGTGCCGTACGTGTTGACATAGAGCGAGACGGGTTTGGCTACGCCTATGGCGTAACTGACCTGAACGAGCGCTTCGTGCGCCACTCCGGCGGCTACCAGATGTTTGGCGATCCAGCGTGCTGCATAAGCTGCCGAACGGTCCACTTTGGACGGATCCTTTCCGCTGAATGCGCCGCCTCCGTGTGCGCCACGACCGCCGTACGTATCCACGATAATCTTGCGCCCGGTCAGACCCGTGTCGCCGTGAGGACCGCCGATGACGAAATTGCCCGTCGGGTTCACCAATAGTTTGGCGTTCTTGTCCTCCAGAAAATCGTGCAGCAGGTGTCCGTAACGGCTGTCACGCGTTGCTACACGCGGCAACAGAATATCAATCACATCTTGCTTGATTAACTCAGGTGTAACCTTTTTTTCAATTCTCAATTCTCCATTCTCAATTCTCAATTCCTCGTCGTGTTGCGTGCTCAGCACGATCGTGTCGATGCGCACGGGGCGGTTCTGCTCGTCGTATTCGATAGTCACTTGGCTCTTGCTGTCCGGACGAAGGTAAAGCATCTGTTTGCCTTCTTTGCGGATGCGCGCAAGCGTATAGACTAAGGTGTGCGCCAGGTCGAGCGTCAGAGGCATGTAATTGTCCGTTTCGTCGGTCGCATAACCGAACATCATTCCCTGGTCACCGGCTCCTTGTTCGTCGGCTTCGGCACGCGAAACGCCCATGTTGATGTCTTGGCTCTGGGCATGCAGCGCGGTCAGAATACCGCAGCTCTCCGCCTCGAATTTGTATTCCGCTTTGGTGTAACCGATCTCGGCAATGGTCTTGCGGGCGATCTGCTGAATGTCCACCCAGCCCTTGCAACTCACTTCTCCGGCAATCACCACTTGCCCTGTCGTGCACAGGGTCTCGCACGCCACATGAGCCTGCGGGTCTTGCGCCAACATATTGTCCAGTATCGCGTCCGATATCTGGTCACTCACTTTGTCCGGATGTCCTTCAGACACCGATTCGCTTGTAAATAAATAATGCATAAAGTAATTTACTAAAATAAAACCGCAAGTGACTGTTTGGTCTTGCGGCACAAGTTTTAGCATTGTTTTAACGAGGTTGCAAGCAGTCAAATCCATCCTCACATCAAAATCGGGTGCAAAGATAGTACATTTTTTCGATATATGCAAATTTTTAGAGCGATTTTTTATATCGGAGGGGGTAAATTAGCGTGCCAAATGGCTTCGTTTTGGGGTTCGAAAGTGTCTTCTGGCTTGGAAAAGGCGTTCAGAACCGTGTTCGCGGCGGTATGGAAGGTGTGGCGCTGGAGACGGAAGGGTTGGTCCGCGGAGACGGGTTCGAAAGAGATGGGTTCTGGTTCTTGTGCTTTCTTGCGCTCGGCTTGCAGCTGGCGGTAGATGGAGACGTAGGTATATTGGTAGAAACGGGCATAGCGCTTCATGCCTGCTTCGGGCTTCGCGCCGCCTTTGACGACTGTGAAATAATGGTTGAAGAACCGCACGCGCCAAGTAAGCGCCTCCAGGGAATGGTCGTGCTCGATGGCGTGCGCTTGTTTTTGGGCTTCTTTGATCAGTTCGCGGTTGGCAACACAGGCTTTGGACCAGTGGGTCGGGAAATGGTAGGCGTAGAGTTCGAAGAGTCCGTTACGGAAGCGAGAAGGGCGGACGACTATGCGTTTTTTGTAGTGTCGGCCTTCTTTCCGTGTGTCCATGGCACCCCATAGAGTTTTCACTTCCACAGGGGGACGGAAATAGTGCACACCCCGTTTGTGAGGCGTGTCCGTCCGCGGAAGTGAGACAAAATCGAATCCGTCCCATTTCAAACGGTTAATCACTATGGTTTTCAAGTGCATTGCCATGGCGCGTAATGTGCTGATATTCAGTCTTGTGTGTCGTAGTATCAATTAACAAAGTCTAGGACTACCACGAAGGTACCCCGATGCGGGGCTTATTTGGGGTCGATTCGGACTTCATTTCGGGTGCAAAGGTACAAAAAATAATTGGAATATGCAAATTTTTTGGGATGAAAATGGTAAGAAAATGGAAAAAACAGTATCAAGCATGTTCCTAAAAGGAACAAGCTCGCCGGTACATCGGCGAGAGGTAAACGGATGACGGAAGGGAGAGGAGACGGAGGGAAGCCGGATAGTTGTCTGGGGCGGAGCAGAAAAAAACGCCGGATAATATCCGGCACAATGGACGTTGAGGAATCCGGCGGCAAAAATGCCACCGAAAGGAACAACGAAAGCTCGCGCAAGAATGCGCGAGAAATGCACAGAGAGGACGGCAAAAAAGGAGCAGGCTAAAGAGGAGAAGCCCCCCAACCCCCTAAAGGGGGAGAAAGGGAGGAAAAGGGAGGAAAAGCCCCCCAGCCCCCCTAAAGGGGGAGAAATGGGAGGAAGGGGACGGAAAGGGAGGAGAAGCCCCCCAGCCCCCTAAAGGGGGAGTAATGGGAGGAAAAGGGAGGAGAAGCCCCCCAGCCCCCTAAAGGGGGAGTAATGGGAGGAAAAGGGAGATTAAACTCAATCCAAAAACGTGAACGATCTGCGCGTGAAAAGTTCGCCGCACTTTGAACATCTGTAATGTCTGTATCGGGTCACTTTGCGTTCATTTATATCCTCATAAGTCCGGTTATAATACTTATACTTCGTTCCCCAGTGAATCTCCGTGTGATCATACGTATCATGAGTTTCCCTCCGATGCTTCACTTCTCCGCCTTTATCGGTGAATCCCATGTCTTCATGTTTGCCGTAATAGTGGCAGTGGGGACAGAAATATTTGCGGCAGCGGTGCTCCATCCATAGGGCTATTCCCGTGGCCAGCAGGACAGACAAAAGACCTAATATGAAAGAACTTTTACCGAGTGCCGAATTATACAGGAGCATATAGAAAGCCGCCAACAGCGCCGTTCCCGCCAGATGCGAAAGGAAAAATCTTCCTGCGCGGTAAGTGAAGAACAGCGGGTAAACAAACATCATCATGGCTACAGGAACCGCTAAAACCATGTACCAATGCGGGTAAGGAACAGAGGCAAAAATCCACAGCACAACGGACAAGAAAGGCAGTAACCATTTGTCGCAGTTGCCTTTGTCCGTCACAAAAGTAACCATGACAAACCAGCCCAACGCCAGCACAGCTGCGAGGTAGAGCAAAAAGCGGAACACATACCAAAAAATGCGCATCGCGAGCGAATTGTCCAGCAGGTCTCTTCCGCTGGAAAGATTTTTAGGCACGACGACATAGGTGTCGCATTGCTCGTTGGGATCGGAGGTGCCGCACGGCGCAACGGCATTGATATCCGTGAGAGGAATCCAGGCGCCTTGCCCATTCATACATGCGCAGCACAAAAGCGTAAAGAAAAGCGAGTAAAATAAATTCTTCATATAAAATAATTTCTTCATAATAGTAGCCTTATTCATTCGAGGCTGCAAAATTACAAAAAAAATCGTATATGTACAAATTTTTCAGATGTTTATTTGCATAAATGCAAAAAAAGTTGTAAATTCGGCACGCCCCGCAAGCGGGTTCCCTCCGAAAATACGGTCGCGTCCTGCCGGGCATACGCAACATTAAGCGGTAAATTTTAGCAGGGCAATGCCCTCTGTTCCATGATCGCTTATGCCCTCCGTGAGCAAGCTCCCAAGGGCATGATCGATCACGAAACAATAGAATAAATTCTATTTTTGCTAAAATTTATCGCTTAAAAACTTGCAGAAAAAAGATTTTTCTTCATATGCACTTGCATATGTCGATTTTTTGTAGTATCTTTGCAGCCGATTTTGAAACTTTTGTTGAAAGTATAAAATAAATCTTGTTTAACCTTTAAAATAAATCGTATTATGAATCTGACAATTAATGCAGTAAATTTCGAGATGGCAGAGAAACTCGAACAGTTTATCGAGAAGAAAATGAATCGCTTTGAGCGTCATTTGAACGCCGACGACAAAGTGGAGGTGCGCATGAGCGTGATCAAACCGCAGACCAACGCCAACAAAGAGGTGAAAATCCGTATCGCAGGTCTGTTCGCGGAGAAGACTGCCGACTCGTTTGAGGAGGGAATCGACGCTTGCCTGGCTGCCCTGGAGGGACAATTAGAGAAACGTAAAAATGCTTAATATGAAGAAAATTCAAATTGTAAAACCGGGCGAGACGAAAAGCGCAGAAATCCACCAAACTACTTATAACTAATAGTAAAATCGAAAATTAATAACTTGAAAAAAATCTTTACAATTTTGGCAGCTGCTCTGTTGAGCACCGCCATGTGGGCAGGGGAGAATGACCTGCTGTGGGATTACACGGAGGGCGCTCCGAGTGCCAACCCTGACAACGGACTGTATTATGGGAGCATCATTAGTGACGGTCCCGGAAAAAACAACGGTCTGTATGGAATCAAACTGAACAGCAGCGGTTATGCTTATTTCACGAAAGCAGCCGTAGCAGGTAAGTTGAAACTGACGTACGGTCCGCGCAGCGGCAGCAACAAGGCTTCGCTGGAGCTTTTCACATGGGAAGGCGAGACGGCAGCGGCTACCACTTCGATCGCGCAGACCGCAGAAGTAACGGAGTTGCAGACGGTGATCGTAGAGTTGAGCGAGACGCAGAACAACATCTATATCAAGCGTTTGCTGAACACGGAGACCTGTCTGACCAAGATCCAGTTCGTGGAGAACGTAGAGCGTACGTTCACGGACTTCAAGATCGAGTTCCGCGAGAACCCTTATACGGTACTTCTGCCGGAAGGCGGTGAATTGCCGGATGGCGTGAGTGTAGACGGAACGAATTACAACGGCGGTCAGCATGGTGTTTATGGCGGTACTATTACCGTTCCGGTTGACGGTCCGGTGAAATTCACCATCGGTGCATGCCAGCACAGCAAACACGACATAACTATCAAGAAAGACGGAGCGGATTTTGCTACCTTCAGCAACAAGGCAGATTGCGGCGAGACCGCCGGTACCTTCGCCCAGAATGTGTTGTACGTCTATACGGGCGATGCTGCTACGCTGACTTTCGAACTGGGCTCGCAGACCTATCTGCCTTATTTCTTTGCGGAGGCAACGGAAATCACTCCGTGCGACGTGATCTTCAAAGACCAGAACGGTACTACGCTGGGCAAGATTGAGACCTACGAAGGAGCCAACTTGACCGTACTACCTTACGGCGAGAGCGACCTGACGATCCCTGAGGGAGAGGTGTTCCGCGGATGGTTCTACACGAGCGGAAAGAAAGCCGTTATTGGCGATGCCATCACCGGCAACACCACTATCCAGGCAAAAGTGACTCCGATCGAGGAGGCTACCGTAGGAAGCGTACAGACTTATGATTTCGCTTCGTCTATCTTCTATCCGGAAGATCATGAGACCGTAACGGCGAACGGCGGTAGTTATTACAACAACCACGGCTGGTATTTCAATGCAGACGGAAGTATTGATATTCAGGTGGCAGGCAATGCAATCGTAGTAGTGACACTGTGCACCTATTCGGAGACAGGCGACGTGATTCTGATGAACGGCGAGACCGAAGTCGGACGTACCAGTGTAGTAAAGAACGGAACGGAAGGTGCTACTGCAACACCTGACGGAACCGAGTATTCGTACAAATATACCGGCGAGGCTACGACCTTGACGCTGAGCTGGACGGCAAAGCAATACATCCATAAGATTGTGGTTTACAATGTATTGGATTTCCTGGAGAAAGATGCAGCCACGGGTTACTATATGGTTCCGGGCGGCGACGTAGCTTCGTTCCTGCTGGCACTCGTACAAGCCGAGAGCGGCGACAAGATCTTCCTGCCGAACGGTGTGTATGACTTAGGCGAGACCTGCCTGACGACGATTGCGAAAGACAATATCGCTCTCATCGGTCAGTCGATGCAAGGCGTGATCATCATGAACGCTCCGGACGCTATGAAGGAGAGTATTGATAAGACCGCAACGATCAAGATCAACAAGAACGTGAAGAACACGTATCTGCAGGATCTGACGATCCAGAATGCGCTGGATTACTACAAGAACAACAACGGCCGCGCTGTGGCTCTGTGGGATCAAGGAACACAGACCGTTTGCAAGAACGTGCGTCTGCTCTCTTATCAGGATACCTATTACAGCAACCTGCAGGGAGCCGTGAAGTACTTCGAGGACTGCGAGATCCACGGAACGGTTGATTTCATCTGCGGCGACGGTAGCGTTTATTTCAAGAACAACCTGCTGTACTGCGAGAAACGTAACTCGAACGGCGGCGGCAGCGATGCGTTGACCGCAAACAACGGTCCTGCAACGGACAAGGGTTATGTGTTCGAGGGTTGCACCGTGCAGAGCGAGTGCCCGACCGTAAGTATGGGTCGTGCTTGGAACAACAAACCGAGCGTTGCGTTCCTCAACACGCTTGTGGACTACAGCGCAGGCGAGTTCAGTTTCTCGGACGGCAACAAGATCGAGCGTTGGACCAAAGAACTGATGAATGCGAATGCCTGGCCTCAGTTCGGCGAGTACAACACGCATCTGGAGGACGGCACGGTTCTGACACCGGCAAGCAATGTGGTTACTTTCGTTGACACGAAGAGCGGCAATACGACGCAGGATATCGAGACCGTTCTGAGCGCAGAGGCTGCTGCTGAGCTGACCATGGAATACACCCTCGGAGAGTGGGCTGCAACGGCTGCGGCTGATGCTGCACAGGCTGTTTGCGATCTGGAGAACATCGAGGATGAAGCCATCTATCTGGTAGAGGCTCTGAATGGCAATGCCGAGTTGATGACGGGTGCACAGCTGAAAGAAGAAGTATTCCCGGAGGATGCAGGCATAACTGTTCGCAAAGCGAATGCCCGCGGCGGTTTCGGTTACAAAGCCGGAGAAGAGCCGAAGGATCAGGCTATCGACAATACCGATGCCTGTAATTGCAAGGTAGAGAAAATCGTTCGCGACGGACAAGTGATCATTGTTCGCGACGGACGTGAGTTCAATACCCTCGGTGCGGAGCTATAAGCCTCTCCCCCCGCCCTCCCCCGAAAGGGAGGGTGCCAAGGGGGCATGAGATAGCATATAATTTGAATTTAAATAATGAATTGGTTTAGTAGTTTATTTTTTGGTACAGGCATAGCACATTCGATTTTTGTGCTGGCATTGGCGATCGCCGTGGGTATTTTCTTGGGCGCGAAACTCAAGTTCAAGGGAATAACCCTCGGCATCACCTGGATTCTATTCTGCGCGATCGCGTGCAGCCATTTCGGCATGACGCTTGATCCGTTGGTAGAATCGTTTGCAAAAGACCTGGGTCTCATCCTGTTTGTCTATTCGATAGGCTTACAGGTGGGACCGGGTTTCTTTTCGTCGTTCGGCAAAGGCGGTTTGCGCCTGAATATGCTGGCGGCAAGTATAGTGGTATTAGGCTGTGTGACGGCGTACGTCATTCATCTGCTGAGCGGAACGGACATTGCAACAATGACGGGTGTGCTCTTCGGAGCGGTGACGAACACGCCGGGTCTGGGTGCTGCGCAACAGACTTATCAGGACTTGACGGGTGTGTCGAATCCGGATATTGCGTCCGGCTACGCGATGGCTTATCCGCTGGGCGTAGTGGGAATCCTGTTCTCCATGCTCGTGATCCGCTGGGTGTTCCGCATCAAGATGGACCAAGAGGAAGAGCAGGTGAAAGCGGAGAAAGGCGAGGTGCAGCAAGTGGAGCATTATGACATGAAGCTGACCAACCCGCAGATCGACGGACTGCATGTACGCGATCTGGGTCTGCTGACGCATGTGACGATCGTAGTCAGCCGTGTGCTGGACAAAGACGGCAATGAGTTCATGCCCGACGCGGAGACGCTGCTGCATGTGGGCGACCAAGTGCGGCTCGTGACGGACAAGAAGAACGAGCGGACGGTGTTGCTGCTCGGCGAGAAAGCGGAGATCAAATGGGAAGAGCAAGAGAAGAATATTCACCTGGTGAACCAGCATATTGTGGTCACCAAGGACAAGATAAACGGCAAACAGATATGTGATCTGAAGGTGCGCGACGCTTTCCATATCACTATTACGCGCGTGCGACGCGCAGGAATTGAGCTGCTGGCGACGCCGGATCTGCGGCTGCAATTAGGCGACCGACTGACCGTAGTGGGCGAGAAAGAGGCGGTGGACAAGATTGCAAAGGCGTTTGGTAATTCCACCAAGAAACTGGACGCGCCAAACCTGGCGTCCCTGTTCTTCGGTATCATTTTAGGCGTGGCATTGGGTTCTATTCCTTTTGCGCTGCCGGGTCTGTCGCAGCCGTTCAAATTAGGAATCGCCGGAGGTTCGCTGATCGTCGCTATCCTGATGGGTGCGTTCGGTACCAAATGGCATCTGGTGACCTATACGACCACTTCGGCAAACCTCATGATCCGCGAGATCGGTATCTCGCTCTTCTTGGCTGCGGTGGGTTTCGGAGCCGGTAAGAGCTTTATTCCGACTCTCCTTGGCGGAGGTTATGTATGGATCGGTTATGGCGTGATCATTACGTTGCTGCCGCTGCTGCTGATCGGTATTGTGGCGCGCAAATGGATGAAACTGGATTATTTCACGCTGATGGGTCTGATTGCAGGATCGACGACCGATCCTCCTGCGCTGGCTTATGCTACTGCGCAGAGTTCGGCGAACGACCGCGCAGCGGTGGCTTACTCAACGGTTTATCCGCTGACGATGTTCCTGCGTGTGCTGACCGGACAGCTGATGATTTTGCTATTCCTATAGTAGAAAAAATATTGTGTCAAAACACCGACGAGATACCGACGAGATACCGACGGAAATAATATTGTGAAAGCAATAAACAAAGACATATTACGGCTGGCGATACCGAGCATTTTAGCCAATATCACGATTCCTTTGGTGGGAATTGTGGATACTGCTATCGTGGGGCACTTGAGTGACGCCTCGGCGATCGGCGGTATTGCGATCGGTACGATGCTCTTTGATTTGCTCTATTGGAACTTCGGCTTCTTGCGCGTGGGCACCAGCGGTCTGACGGCACAAGCATACGGGAAAGGACAAAGTGACCAAGGACCAAGTACCAAGGTGCCGGACGAGTGTCGGAAGATACTGACTCAGAGTGTGTCTGTAGCGCTGATAGCGGCGGTAGTGATCTGGGCTATCCAATGGGTGTTCGTGACGGCGGTGTTAGCCATCGTGCCTTGTTCGGACGAAGTGGCGGCTGTGGCGCGCGAGTATTTCTATGTGCGTATCTGGGCAGCTCCGGCGACTTTATGTCTGTTCACTTTCAAAGGCTGGTTCATCGGCATGCAGGACACCAAGAGTCCGATGGCGATTGATATACTGGTGAATGTGGTGAATATGGCGGCGAGTTACGCGCTGGCGGTTTATACGCCGCTGGGAGTAGTCGGTGTGGCATGGGGTACGCTCATTGCGCAATACAGCGGTCTGTTGCTGGCATTGATCATCTTGTTTGCGCGCTATTTCGGCAAGTCGCTATTCCGGAATTTCGAGGAGTGGCGCGCAGCTATGCAATGGAAAGCGATCAAGCGAATGATGAGTCTGAACGGCAATCTGTTTATCCGTTCGCTCTGTTTCATGGTGGTTTATGTGGGTTATACTTCTCTCGCCAGCCTCTACGGCGACACTGAGCTGGCGGTGAGCAGTATTATGATGAAGCTGTTTATGTTCTTCTCCTTCTTTGTGGACGGTTTTGCCTATGCGGGCGAAGCGCTGGTGGGAAAAGAGTGGGGGAAAGTACCAAGTGACCAAGTACCAAGTACCAAGGACGATGGTGTCAATGCCGTAGTGCGTGCGCTGTTCTTATGGGCATTGGCAGTCGGAGCGGTCTTTACGGCGATATACGGCATCTGGGGAAAAGGATCTATTGCGCTTTTGACGAGCGATGCAGCCGTACTGGAGGCTTCCACGAAATACATCGGCTGGTTGATTGCTATGCCGATCATTAGTACGCTGGCGTTTATGTGGGACGGTGTGTATGTCGGAGCTACGGCAGGCGTGCAGATCCGCAATTCCATGATCTGGGCTGCCGCGGGTTTTGTGCTGGGCTATGCGCTCACTTATCGTTTCGTTGGAGCGCAGGCACTCTATATCGGTTATTTCGCGCACCTGATAGCGCGCGCGGCGTACCTTACTATCGAATGGAGGAAGGTGAAAGGATGAAAGGAAGATATATTATATTAGGATGTGTGGCGTTGGCTTTACTCGCTTGTACACACAGCGATAAAACGCCGCAGGAGATAGCGCCTCTGCGGGTGAAGACCTTGGTCGTTGCGCCGCACGATAGTAGTGCTGCTACGCGTTATGTGGGTACGATCGAGCCGGAGCGCGAGACGCCGCTTAGTATGCAGAGCGCAGGACGTGTGGTTTCTGTTGAGGTGAAGAACGGCCAGAAGGTACGAGCCGGACAGACGATTTTGACCATTGATAACACCCAAGCGATGAATGCCCTTCGTTCGGCGGAGGCTACGCTCAAGCACGCGCAGGACGGCTACAACCGTGTGAAATCGGTGCATGCCAAAGGGGTAGTGTCGGACCAGAAAATGGTGGAGATAGAGAGCCAGTTAGCGCAAGCCAAATCGCTCTACGCCGCGGCAAAACAACAGCTGGCGGAGTGTACGCTCAAGGCTCCGTGCGACGGAATAATGGACGGACTGAAGGCGGAGAAAGGGCAGACGCTGATCCCGGGCGCAAAGGTTTGTTCGATCCTGGATGTGTCTTCATTCTCGGTGCGCTTCACGGTTCCGGAAGGAGAGATCAAAGGGCTGACCGGAGAGCGGATCAGCGGATTAGTGGAATGTGCCGCGGTGGATACCGTGCTACCGATTGAGATCACGGAGAAGAGCGTCACCGCCAACCCTATCACGCACACCTATGACGTGGTGGCGAAGATCAAAGGCGGAAAAGAGATCCTGATGAACGGTATGGTTGCCAAGGTTATGATTCACGGCGGCAAGCATCCGTCAAGCGAAGAGATCGTCGTACCCGCAGGGTGCATTTTGCTGAAGCCCGAAGGACCGACTGTATGGGTGGTAGAGCAGGGAGAGGCTGTGCGCCGCGAGATCACCACCGGCGGCTATCTGTCTTCCGGCGTGCGGGTTACTTCGGGACTTAATCCGGGCGACAGCCTGATTGTTGAGGGCTACCAGAAACTATACAAAGGATGCAAGGTAGTTTGTAATTGAAGACAAGCAAACACATAGAAGGAGCAATGCGGCATCACGGTCTTGTGATGGCATTGTTTTTGGGACTGATGGCTTTCGGCATCTGGTCTCTGCCGCGGATGAACAAAGATGAGTTTCCGCAGTTCACCATCCGTCAAGGTCTTGTCGTGGCGCTTTATCCGGGCGCTACTGCCAGCGAGGTGGAGCAACAAGTGACGATTCCTCTGGAGGACTATATCAATTCGTTTGAGACGGTAAACAAATCGATGACTTATTCGGAGAGCCAGGACGGGATTGTTTATGTCTATGTGATGCTGCGCAATGATGTGGAGGACGATGCGGCGGCGTGGACCAAGATCCGCGCCGGACTGCCGTTGCTGCAACAGACCCAAATGCCGGCAGGTGTGCTCCAGACAGCGCTGATAGATGATTTCGGCAATACCTCGTCTATTCTGATTGCGGTGGAGAGTGATGAACGCAGCCCGCGCGAATTAGAGGAATATGCCAAGCAGATATGTTCTTCGCTGCGCACGATCCCCGAGATGGGTAAACTGCGTATTATGGGTAAGCAGACCGAGGAGATCGCAATCACGATTGACGTAGAGCAACTCTCGCGGTATGGCATCAACCCGACAGCTCTTCAGGCGCAGATGGCATTGCAGGGGCTCCGCACAATAGGCGGGGAGAGTGACGCGCAGGGGGCGCTGCAGGTTGTTATTCCCTATCAGTCGGAATACGAAATGCAGGAGCAGATCGTTTGGTCCGATCCTGTCACAGGAGGTGTCATCCGGCTCAAAGATATCGCATCTATTGTGCGGCGGTACCAGGCGCCCAAACAATATGTCGAGTTTGACGGCGAAGCATGTCTGATCCTGAATATGGAGATGGTACCGGGCAATAATATTGTGGCTTTTGGCGAAGAAGTGGACCGTCAGCTGGCGCAAGCCGCTGCGTTGCTGCCGCCGGACATCCGTTTTCACCGTATCACGGATCAGCCGAAGGTGGTGAACGATTCGGTCATTTCGTTCCTGCGAGATATTGTTATTTCCATTCTGGTGGTGATTGCAGTCATGTTGGTGCTTTTCCCGCTTCGGACGGCGCTGGTGGCATCCACCGGAGTGCCGGTATGTACGGCGATCTGTATCGGACTGATGTACCTGACAGGCATAGAATTGAATACCGTGACGCTGGCGGCGCTGATCTTTGTATTAGGCATGATTGTGGACGATAGTGTGATCGTCATTGACGGCTACACCAACCAGCTGGCGAAACGTCATTCGCGCTGGTATTCGGCGGTAGTGAGCACCTCTCTTCTTTTCGTGCCGATGTCGCTGGCAACGATGGCGATTAGCGGTATGTTCTTCCCCATGACGCGAATCATTACCGGTCCGTTAGGCGAGTTCGTGCAACTCTTCCCTTGGGCGGTTCTCTTTGCGCTGGTAGCCAGTATTTTCTATGCTTCGTGGGTAACGCCTTTCCTTGCCTTCCGTTTTATCCGCGAACGCAAGGACGATGAACTGACTCTCGTGGAGAGGGTACAAAACAAGTTCTTCACGTGGCTGCAAGACGGGTATAAAAAGCTGCTGCAACTCTGTTTCGACCATCCGTTTATTGTCTGGACACTCTTGGCTGCAACGACCGTGATCGGTGTCGTGCTGTTGACGCGTCTGAACTTGCAGTTGCTGCCGAAAGCGGAGCGTGAGTTCTTCGCCGTAGAGATCCATTTGCGCGAAGGAGCGACGGAGAAAGAGAGTGCCGCGGTGGCGGATTCGCTGGCGTCGATATTGCGCAAAGATGAGCGGGTGACAAGTGTGACGGCTTTTATAGGCCAGTCCTCTCCGCGTTTCCATGCTACGTACACGCCTCAGACGCCGGCGCCCAATTATGCGCAGTTGATCGTCAACACGACTTCCGGCAAGGCTACGGCGCAACTATTGCGCGAATATACAGGGACTTACGAGAACTATTTCCCGAATGCCTATGCGCGGTTTAAACAACTTGACTATCAAGCCGTTAAGAACCCTCTGGAGGTTCGCGTACAAGGTGAACGATGGGAAGAAATGGCGCCTTTCGCTGATTCTATTCTTCAATATATGTCTTCTTTGCCGGAGCTGCAATGGGTTCATTGCGACTATAATAACTTAGCTTCGTCCACACGCATTGTGCTCGATCCGGATGAGGCAACGCGTCTCGGCATAACGCAGACGATGCTGTCTCTTTACCTCCGTCAGACCACCCAAGGCGCCACAATCACGACGCTGTATGAGGGCAGTTACGGAGTGCCGGTAGTGCTTTATACGGCGCATTCGTCGGCTCTGACGCCGGATGAGCTGAAAGCTATTCAGGTGCCGACGGCGATTCCCGGTGTATGGGTTCCGCTGCGTCAGGTAGCGACTCTTGTGCCGGACTGGCATCATACCTCGCTGGAGCGGCGTAACGCGGTGCGCACTATCACGGTCAGTGCCGATATGAGGGGCAAGATCAGTCAGGTCTCGGCGGAGAAGAAAGTGAGAAAATGGGTGGATGCGCATCTCTCCGATTTGCCGAAAGGGGTGTCGATCAGCTATGGCGGTTTGTCGGAGATCAACGGTATGCTCATTCCGCAGATCCTTTGGTCCGTCGTGGCTGCGCTGGCGGTCATGTTGGTGTTGCTGCTGTACCATTTTGGCAAAGTCGGTTTGGCGTTGCTGACCCTCTCGTCCGCGATCCTATGTGTGTTCGGTTCGATGTTGGGACTGTGGATCTTCGGACTGGATATTTCCATTACGGCGGTGCTGGGAATCGTCAGTCTGATAGGAATTATTGTGCGGAATGCCATCATGATGTATGAGTACGCGGAGGACTGCCGCAAATACAAACACCTCTCGTACCGCGATGCGGCATTTATGGCAGGTCTGCGTCGTATGCGGCCTGTGTTCCTAACCAGCGCCACAACGGCGTTAGGTGTGCTGCCGATGATCATTGCCGCAACCAGTCTGTGGATGCCGATGGGTGTAGTGATCTGTTTCGGAACGATCTTCACCTTACCGTTGACCGTAACAATCCTGCCTGTTGTGTATTGGAAAGTGTACGCGAAGAAGGACGGAGTAGTTGAGAGTTGAAAGTTGAAGGGATGAAGGTAGTTGTCTTTGACCGGATGGAGGAATGTACGGAGACGGAGGTGAACCGGATGTTACCGCTCGTTTCCGACCAACGGCGCGAACAGGCGCTGCGATACAAACACACGATGGGACAATTTTGCTGCCTGAAGAGTTGGGGTATGTTGCGGGATATTCTTAAAACCCCGACAAAACCCCGACAAAACCCCGACCAAACCCCGATCGAGTGGCAGAAAATGGAATATAACGAACAAGGCAAACCTTTTTTGCCGGACGGACCGTTTTTCAGCATCAGTCATTGCAAGGCTGGCATAGCGGTCGCCGTGGACGAGCAGCCGATCGGCATTGACATCGAGTCCATCCGCCATGCCGACAAGGACCTGATTGAGCGGACGATGAACGAGGAGGAGCAGCGAATGATCCGTTCTGCGGCACAGCCGGATCGGATGTTCACCCGCCTATGGACCCAAAAAGAAGCGGTCGTGAAGGCGGAAGGCACCGGGATCTGTTCGTGCGAGCAACTGCAAACGCTTCTGCCGGATAATAAGACATACCGGCTGGAGACCATTGAAAAAGAGAAATATATTTATACTATCGCCTATAAAAATTAAGAAATATGTCTGATTACATTGTTTCAGCGCGCAAGTACCGTCCTCAGACTTTTGAGACGGTGGTGGGACAAGGAACGCTCACGCAGACCTTGCAGAACTCCATTCGCCAGGGGCACTTGGCGCATGCGTATTTGTTCTGCGGACCGCGTGGAGTGGGTAAGACTACCTGTGCCCGTATCTTTGCCAAGACGATCAACTGTCTGAACCCGCAAAACGGGTTCGACGCCTGCAACGAGTGCGAGTCCTGCCGGGCTTTTAACGAGCAGCGGTCGTTCAATATCCACGAACTGGATGCGGCGTCCAACAACTCGGTGGAGGACATCAAATCGATCATCGACCAAGTGCGCATTCCGCCGCAGATCGGCAAGTACTCGGTCTATATCATTGACGAGGTGCACATGCTCTCCACGGCGGCGTTCAATGCGTTGCTGAAGACGCTGGAGGAACCGCCTTCATACGCGATCTTCATCTTGGCGACGACGGAGAAACACAAGGTGCTGCCGACGATCCTGAGCCGCTGCCAAGTGTATGACTTCAACCGAATCACGGTGCCCGATATCATCGCTCACCTCCAAAAACTGGCGGCGAACGAAGGGATCACCGTTTCCGAAGAGGCGCTCAATGTAGTGGCGCAAAAGGCGGACGGAGGTATGCGAGACGCCCTCTCGATCTTTGACCAGCTGGTGGCTTTCTGCGGCACGACGATCACGTACGAGCGCACGATCGAGGTGCTCAATGTGTTGAACGTGGATTACTACTTCAGCTTGGTGGACAGTGCGCTGACGCACGATGTCACCCGCGCGCTGCTGCTGCTGAATGAGGTGCTGAATCATGGCTTTGACGCCGGGCATTTTGTCACCGGTTTTGCGCAACACTTGCGTGATGTGCTGGTGAGCAAAGACCCGCAGACCCTTCCGCTTCTGGAGACCAGCGACGCGATCCGTGCGCGCTATGCCGCGCAGGCGCAGCATTGTGCGCCGATGTGGATCTTCCAAGCGCTGGATATCCTCAATACATGCGACATCAACTATCGCACGGCGCGCAATAAACGCCTGACGGTGGAGCTGGCGCTCGTCAAACTATGCCAACTGGGAGTGCCGCAAAATATCCCTCAAGCCGCACCTCAACCAGCTCCTCAACCTGCGGCTCTGACGCCGAAACAAGCGCCGCAACCGGCTCCTCAACCGATGGCTGAGAAACAGGCAATTCCGGCAGCACCTGCGGCTCAACCTGCAACTCCGGCGGCTCCTTCTATGCCGAAGATGCCGAAGATCAGCCTCGGGCTGGGACCCAAACCTGCTCCCAAACCCGATGCCCCGGAGACAGCCCAACCGCCCAAGGAGGAGCAGAACAGCCCTTTCACGGCTGACCAACTCAGAGACGCGTGGGTTGGTCTGGCTACCACCCATACAGAGGAATTGCGTCTGAAACAGTTGATCGAGAATTATTCTCCCGTGCTGGTGGATGGGACCACCGCGGAGATCCAGATGCCGAACCCGTGGCAGATGAACCAGATGCGCGCAGCCATGCCTGCCCTTCTGGCGCAACTCCGGAGCAAACTGCATAATGACCAGCTGACCATCCGCTTGGTCCTGGCGGAGTACGACAGAGAGCAGCTGGCATACACGGCGGAGGAGAAATATGCGCTGATGCAGGAGTCCAACCCCGCGCTCGCTGTGCTCAAAGAGAAACTCGATTTGCAGATTGATTAAAATAAATGGCTGACCTCTTAAAATACCTTCCGACCACCCGCAAGGAGACCGATCTCCGGGGATGGGATGAGTTAGACATCGTCTTTTTCACCGGCGATGCCTATATTGATCATCCTTCTTTCGGCGCAGCGGTCTTGGGGCGTGTGCTGGAGGAGGCGGGCTACCGCATTGCCATCGTTCCCCAACCGGACTGGCATGGCGACTTCCGCGATTTTAAGAAGTTCGGTCGTCCGCGTCTCTATTTCGCCGTTTCGGCAGGCTCGATGGACTCGATGGTAAACCATTATACGGCAGCCAAACGCAAGCGTTCGGACGATGCTTATACGCCGGAGGGACGCGCCGGAGCGAGACCGGATTATTGCACGACGGTCTATTGCCGGATCCTGAAACAACTCTATCCCGATGTGCCGATCGTGATCGGAGGCATCGAAGCGTCCATGCGGCGGCTCACCCATTATGATTACTGGCAGGACAAGCTGATGCCGTCTATCTTGGTGGATAGCGGCGCAGACTTGCTGGTCTATGGCATGGGCGAACAAGCCATGACCGACATCGCGAATAGGATTGCTAACGACCCTTCGCGCGTGCCGCATGACGTGCCCCAGACGGCATTCCTCACTTCCGATAAGAGCGAGATCCCGGAGGACGCGATTCGTCTGGCGAGTCACGAAGAGGCTCTGCGGGACAAACGCGCGCACGCCGAGAACTTCCGCCTCATCGAGATCGAGTCCAATAAGATCCACCAGACGCCGATCGTCCAGCCGGTCTGCAAGCAATGGGTGGTGGTCAACCCCTCCTATCTGCCGCTGACCACCGAGCAACTGGACGCGATATACGACCTGCCGTACACCTATACGCCGCACCCCAAATACAAGGACAAACATATCCCGGCGTACGAGATGATCAAATGGTCGGTCTGCATGCACCGCGGCTGTTTCGGCGGCTGCTCATTCTGCACGATCTCTGCCCACCAGGGCAAACAGATCGTCTCGCGGTCCAAAGCCTCTATCCTGCGCCAGATAGAGCGGCTGAGCCGGTTACCGGACTGGCATGGCGTGATCTCCGATCTGGGCGGTCCGTCGGCGAACATGTACGGCATGCATGGCAAGGACCGGTCGATATGCGAACAATGCGCCCGACCCAGCTGCCTGCAACCGACTATTTGCAAGAACCTGAATCAAGACTTTGGCGCGATTCTTGATATATACCAAACGGTGGATAAACTGCCGTATGTGAAACATGCTTTTGTGGGATCGGGCATCCGATATGATCTGATGTCGGAGGCGTATGCGCGGCAACTAATCACCCGCCATGTGTCCGGGCGGCTCAAAGTGGCGCCGGAGCATTCGTCGGACGCTGTGCTCAAGATCATGCGCAAGCCCTCGTGGGCGAACTACCTCCGTTTCCGCGAACTATTCCTGCGGATCAACAAAGAGGCAGGGCTGAACCAGCAACTGATCCCATATTTCATCTCCTCCCATCCGGGTTGCACCAAACGCGACATGGCGCTGCTTGCCGAGGAGACCAAGAAAATGCACTACCGCCCGGAGCAGGTCCAGGACTTCACCCCGACGCCCATGACCCTCTCCACCACGATGTTCTACACCGGCATCAACCCGTACACGCGCGAACCTATTTATGTCGCGCGCACACCCGAAGAAAAGAAATCCCAAAACCAGTACTTTTTCTGGTACAAAAAATAAATCGTCAAATGTCAATTGTCAAATTGTAAATAAATTTTATGTCAAAGAAGTATCGTATTAATCCCGAGACGCTCCAGCTGGAACGCATAGAGCATGGCTTTCGTTATTGGCTTCGCCGCTCCGGCGGATATATTATCGGAGGTATATGCTTGGGCGTGATCTTTTTCTATGCCTTCCTCTATTTCTTCCCGTCCCCTCGCGAGGCGTCGCTCATGCAATATAACCGCAACCTCTCGGCGGAGTTGGAGGTCCTCTCCAAGCAGGTGGACCAGATGCAGATCGTCCTCTCCGACCTCTCCCAGCGCGACGACAATCTCTACCGCGCGATCCTCGGCGCCGAGCCGATCCCTATCTCCGTCCGTATGGGCGCAACCCAACAGATCAGTTATTATGACTCCCTTGCCCGCATGACCAATACCCAGCTGGCGGCGGACCTGCAGCGTAAGGTGGATGTCTTGGAGAAAGAACTCTATGTCCAGGCGCGGTCATACGACGAGATCTTGGATCTGGAGAAGAAGCAGGAGACGCGTATGGAGAATATTCCGGCGATCCAGCCGGTGCTCAATAAGAACCTCAAGCACATGGCTTCCGGTTTCGGCTGGCGCGTCGATCCGGTCTATCATATCCGCCGTTTCCACGAGGGAATGGACTTCTCTGCGCCCGTCGGAACGGATATTTTCGCTACCGGAAACGGCGTGGTCACTTATTCCGGCTGGCGCCAAGGGTATGGCGAGACGGTGGAGATCGATCATGGCTTCAATTACGCCACCCTCTATGCCCATTGCTCCAAACGGCTCGTGAAAGTGGGGCAGAAAGTGAAACGAGGGGACGTGATCGCCCTCGTCGGCAACACCGGCAAGTCCACCGGTCCGCATGTCCACTACGAGGTGCACTACCAGGGACGACCGATCGACCCGCGCAACTATTATTTCTATGATCTCTCGCCCGAGGAGTACGACCGGATGGTACAGATGTCCTCCAATATGGGCAACATGATGGATTAAAAAATCGCGTCTCAACCGAGGCGCGATATTTTTTCTAACTCTTTCTCATTCAGGATACTGATCCTTCGTCCGTTGATGGCGACCAGCCCTTCTTGTGCAAATTGACTCAGCGTCCGGATGGCATTGCTGGTCGTCATATTGCTCATGTTCGCCAGATCCTCGCGCGGCAGCAGCATGGCTAATGTCTGACCGTCTTCCTCCACGCCGTATTTATGCACGAGTTGCAGCAGGCTCTCTGCCAACCGTCCGCGGATATGTTTCTGCGTCAGGTTCACGGTCCGGATCTCCGAGATCGCAAGGTCCTGTGCCATCATCCGCATCACTCCGTAGCAGAAGGCGCCGTTCTCTTTCGCCAGACGGACGAACTCATCGCGCTGCAACCGATATACTACGCTGTCCTCAAATGCACTGGCGTTGGAGTTATACGGACCATTCGCGATGCACGCGCGGTAACCGAACACGTCATACGGTTTGAGCAATCGGATAATCTGTTTCTGACCGATACCTTCTTTATAAATCCTGATCTTTCCGCTGAGCAGCATGCCCATGTGGGATGATTCTTCGCCATCGAAATGGATCATCTCGTTCTTTGTGTATTGAACGATCTCGATTTTCCCGAGTACGCGTGTGCGTTCCTCTTCCGTCAACGTCTCCCATAGGGGATTCAGTTCCCAGATGGGGGCGATTTCTCCTGTCAGATTTGTCATGACTTTCGTTACGTTTCGAAATATGTTGCAAATATACTACTTTTCTTTGATATATGCAAATTAAATTATGTTTTTTAGCATATTTTTTATTTATGCGCTCTTTTTTTTGCGTATATTAGAAAAAATGTGTACCTTTGCACTCGCAAAGGTTTTGAAAATAAAAATATCATACTATATGAAAGAAAATTATCTGGAGTCTCGTCATATTGGACTCACGCCTGAAGACGAAAAACACATGTTATCGGCGATCGGTGCCGAGTCGATGGAAGCGCTCATTAGAGAGACCATGCCGTCGGACATCTTGCTGCCGGAGCCAATCGAGTTGGACCAGCCTTTAACGGAGCAGATGCACTTGGAGATTGCGGAGGCGGTGCTCTCTGCGAACACACCTGCCCGTTCTTATATCGGTCGGGGATGGTATGGCGCCATCACGCCTGCCGTCATTCGCCGTAATATGTTGGAGAACCCTGTGTGGTACACCTCCTATACGCCTTACCAGGCGGAGGTCAGCCAGGGACGGCTCGAAGCGCTTTTTGTCTTCCAGACCATGATCTCGGACCTCACAGGGCTGCCTTTGGCGAACTGTTCCCTCCTCGACGAAGCCACTTCGGCGGCGGAGGCGGTGACCATGATGCGCAACTTGCGTTCGCGTGAGCAGGTCAAAGCGGACGTCCGCAAGGTCTTTGTGGACGAGAAGATCTGGTCCAACACCCTCGCTGTCTTGCGCACTCGCGCTGCCGGGCAGGGTATAGAGATCGTCCTCGGCTCCTATGCCGACTTCACGCCCGACAGTTCCTTCTTCGGCGCACTCGTGCAGTGGCCCAACAGCGACGGCTCGATCGAGGAGTACGACGCCTTCATCGACGACTGCCATGCGGCGGGACTCAAAGTGACCGTCGTAGCGGATCTCATGGCGCTGGCGTTGCTCAAACCCCTGGACGCGGATATCATGTGCGGCACGGCGCAGCGATTCGGCTTGCCGATGGGCTTTGGCGGTCCGACTGCCGGCTATATGGCGACCCGGGATGAGTACAAACGTGAGATGCCGGGACGCATCATCGGACTCAGCAAGGACGCACACGACCATCCGGCTTACCGCCTGGCGCTCCAGACCCGCGAACAGCATATCAAACGCGAACGAGCGACCTCGAATATCTGTACCGCCGAAGCCCTCTCGGCGATGATGGCTGGCATGTACGGCGTCTATCATGGCGCAGAGGGCATCCGCTCCATCGCCGAAGGAATACACGGCAAGGCGTCGTACCTCAACGAGATGTTGCAGGCGTACGGCTATACCCAGGAGAACGCGGAGTTCTTCGACACCCTCCGCATCACCCGCGAGGGCGACGAAGGATGGATCGAGCGCGTGCGCGAGAAAGCCGGCGAACACAGCATCAATTTCTACTACGACCCTGCCGGATGGATAGGACTGTCTATCGACGAAACGGTGGACATCGACGATATGAACGAGCTGATCGAGATCTTCGCTGAGGCTTCGGATAACATGCCGCAGTACGAGGAATCCGACGAAGCCTTCGAGGGACTCTGGGCGATCGATGAGAGCCGTGTCCGCGACGTCAATTACATGCAGGCGGAGGTCTTCAAACTCTATCATACCGAGACCGAGTTGATGCGCTATCTCAAGCGTCTTGACCGCAAGGATATCAGCCTTGCTACCTCCATGATCCCGTTGGGTTCGTGTACGATGAAGCTGAACCCGGCGGCAGCAATGATCCCTGTTACGTACGGGGCTGCCATGGCGCCGCATCCGATGGCGCCGGCGGAGCAAGTGGCGGGCTACGAAGCGATCATGGAACAGCTGCAGGAGCAGCTCTGTGCCATCACCGGCTTCGACGCGTGCACGCTCCAACCGACTTCCGGAGCCGCAGGCGAATACACCGGTCTGGTGGTCATTCGCGAGTACCTCCGCCGCTTGGGACAGACCGATCGCAAAGTGCTGCTTATCCCGGCTTCCGCGCATGGCACCAACCCTGCCTCCTGCGTCCAAGCGGGCTTCATCCCTTGCGTCGTCAAATGCGACGAGCAGGGCAATACCGACATCGCCGACTGGAAACAGAAAGCGGAGGAGAACAAAGACACCCTCGCCGGATGTATGATCACGTATCCGTCCACCCACGGAATCTTCGAGCAAGCCATCCGCGAAATGATCCGGATCGTCCACTCCAACGGCGGCTATGTCTATATGGACGGCGCGAACATGAATGCCCAGATCGGCTGGACCAATCCGGCTTTCATCGGAGCCGATGTGTGCCACCTCAACCTGCATAAATCCTTTGCTTCGCCTCACGGCGGAGGCGGTCCCGGCGTGGGAGCTGTCTGCTGTGTCGAAGCGATGGCGGACTGCCTGCCGACCGAAGAAGCCAACCGCGTCTCCTCGGCGTTTTACGGCAATGCCAACATGGCGCTTATCTCATGGGGCTACATCGCTATGATGGGCGCAGAGGGACTCCGTCACGCGACCGCGGCGGCGATCCTCTCCGCGAACTATATGGCTTCGCGACTCAAAGATGCCTACGGCGTCGTTTATACCGGCGCAACGGGTAGAGTGGGGCATGAACTGATCCTCGACTGCAGGCAATTCCATGCTATCGGCATCACCGAAGCGGACATTGCCAAGCGTCTGATGGACTACGGCTATCATGCGCCGACCCTCTCTTTCCCTGTCCATGGCACGCTCATGATTGAGCCGACCGAGAGCGAGTCGCTCGTTGAGATCGACCGTTTCTGCGACGTCTTGCTCCGGATCCGCCAAGAGATAGCCGACATTGAGTCCGGCAAGGCGGACAAGACCGATAATTTGCTTCTCAACGCCCCGCATCCTGAGTACGAAGTGGTGGCGGACGAATGGACCCATCCGTATTCCCGTCGTCAGGCGGCGTACCCCACCGATTGGGTCGCACAGACCAAGTTCTGGTGCCCCGTCGCCAGAGTCGATAATGGGTTCGGTGATCGTAATTTAGTAGCTAAATATGAACGGTAATAAATTCTCCTCCCCTTCATTCTTCCCCCCTTCACGGGGGGATCGAGGGGGGCTTCACCTCCGCCAATACCGCCGCATGTTGCCGTGGATCACGATCAAGGAATTTCTGATGATCGTCATCAGCACCATTCCTTACGCGCTTACGGTCAACCAACTTCTTGTGCCGCATGCCATCGTCGGGGGCGGAGTAACAGGTCTATGCGAGATCATTTATTTTGCTACGAACACATACGTGCCGATCTGGCTCTCCTCTGCGCTCATCAATATCTTGCTGCTTGTTCTGGCGGCGATCACGGTCGGCTGGAGGTATGCCCTCCGCACGATCTGGGGTGTGATGTGGCTGACAATATGGCTCAAAGTGATACCTATTGCGCCCGTGCCGCTGCTCACCGATTCGTTTATGGCGGTCGTCATTGGAGGACTCTTCACGGGCTGTTTCCTCGGTATCTGTTTCCTCAACAACGGCTCGACCGGAGGAACGGATATTATCGCGATGATGGTCAATAAGTACCATCATCTGCCGATGGGGCGAGTGTTGATGATGTCGGATCTGCTTATTATCTCATCGGCGTTTTTCCTCCCTACGATTCAGGCGGCGGGGACGCAGGGAGCGATTGAGAAGATACTCTTCGGTCTTACATACACTTTCATGTCCTCTACGGCGGTGGATTGGGTCATGAACCGAATGAGGCAATCCGTCCAGTTCATGATCTTCACCCAGAAACCTGATGAGATAGCGGAAGCGATCATTACCCAGGCGCACAGGGGCTGCACGTTCCTTGAGGCGGAGGGGGGCTATAACAAGCAGCCGATGAAGGTCGTCACAACGATAGCCCGTTCCTATGAATCGGCTACAATCTTCCGGCTTGTCCGTGCGATTGATCCCAATGCGTTTGTCAGCCAGAGCCAGGTCCGCGGTGTCTTCGGACAAGGCTTCGACCCCATGACCAACGGCAAATAACAAACCATAAATATCAATTCACAATTCACAAAGGGTTTTATGAGTTTGGTACAATATTTTAAGAACCGTACTTTCTCTTAAGTTTGCACAAAAGCCACTAGGACGCTTTGTAAATTGTAAATTGTAAATTAGTATGCGCTACAGCCATTTTTTCAACCCCCACAACGCGCCCAGCACCTCACGCGCGCGTACCATATTTGAATACCTGGTTATCATCATCGGCATCGCCCCTATGGCGTTGATGGTCAACTGGGTACTTTTGCCGCACGCTTTCGTCGGCGGAGGGCTCACGGGTATCTGTTCGGCTATTTATTATGTCACAGGCGGACTTTTCCCTTCGCTCTTTCCGGAGTACGGCGGAGCGATTCCGGTATGGCTTACTACCTTCGTTTTCAATGCCATACTGCTTCTCATTGCTGGACTCACGGTCGGCTGGCGCTTCACCATCCGTACGATGGTGGGCGTAGCAGCAATCACTTTCTGGTATCGCGTCATACCGATCCTGCCGGAACCTATTATCGAAGACCCATGGCTCGGGGCGATCATCGGAGGTTTTGTCTTTGGGCTCTCGCTCGGTTGCGTCTTGGCGGCGAACGGCTCCTCCGGAGGAACGGACATCGTGGCGATGATTGTGAACCACTATCGTAATATATCTCTTGGAAATATCATGCTGGCGTGTGACGTAGTCATCATCGCCTCCGCTTTCTTCCTGCCGCTTCCGGAATCCATGCTGCAGGAATACACCCATTCTTCCCCCCTTCAGGGGGGGGATTGAGGGGGGCTTGTTATTCCTCAACATCAAGCGTGTCCTCTACGGTGTAGCCATGACGCTCTCTTATACGGTCGCAGTGGATTGGCTCATGGCGCGCCTGCATCGTTCTGTCCATTTCTTGATTTATTCCTCCAAATACGACGAGATCGCCACAGCGATCAATACGACCGTCAACCGCGGTGTGACCGTCTTGGACGGCATCGGCTGGTATTCGAAAAAACCGGTCAAAGTGATCTCCGTTCTCGTCCGTAAACCCGAGAGTTCGTTGGTCTTCAGTCTCATCCATTCCATTGACCCGGAAGCTTTGGTTTCCATTGCCGATGTCGGCGGTGTCTTCGGCTCCGGCTTCGACAAAATCAAACCCAAATAACCCTCCCCCAATCCACCTCCCGTCCCCCTCTCTCCCCCAATCCGCCTCCCGTCCCCGTCTCCTTTCCCAATCCCCCTCCCGTCCCCGTCTCCCTCCCCCAATAACCCTCCCCCAATTCGCCTTTTCCCTTCTCGCGCATTTTTGCGCGAGCCCCTTTCTTCCATTGCGTCCAAATTTGATTTGGACACGGCTCTGCCGTCTCGTCTCTATGTCCATTTCAGGGCAATGTTATTGCCCGCCCTTCCTTCCATCTTTTTTCCTTCCTTTCCTCATCCCTCATCCTAATTCCCTCATCCCTCATCCCTCATCCCTCAACCTTCATCTTTCCTCCGACCTGCTCGGCGCGGCACGCGCATTGTGCGGCCACGCAGAAGGAGTTGCCTGCATCCTCGGCACGGGCAGCAATTCCTGCCTGTTCGACGGCGAAAAAATCGTGC
>JAFTZQ010000021.1 GCA_017464475.1 Paludibacteraceae bacterium | reverse complement strand
TACTCCATGTCCCTTTAGAAATGCTCTTAATAGTTTTACCTCCCACATCGTAGAATCTGCTGCTCTTCAGTATATAAGTGCTATCTGGAGAAATAAGCAAACTATCCCAGACAACTTGACTTGGTTCGGCATTCTTGCGCTTGTCAGGACTTATCAGCCACCAATTTTTGCCGGGGTTCCATACATAAAGACCTTCAGTCTGAGGAGTAGATGCATGCAATTGATAGCTTGTGACAACAAGTAAAATAAGTAATAATCGCTTCATCTTGGTTTCCTTTCACATCTTTATCGCGTATGATAAAAATCCGCCCAATTATTAAGTCTTAGTAAAACATATATTCATAAATCTGGCTGAACTTTTTCACAACCTTTTCGCTATATTTGGATCGTTTTGTCATTATTTGATCTATCATTCCATCTTTGATTCTCAGTTGAAAGCACAAACTTGATAAGTCTGCATATCCTTTTTTATGATAAGTTGAATAGGTGAAATCCTCCGGAATCAACACAATATGATTATATTTCGTATAATCGTAATACAATGCGTTAATAGACAAGTTGTTGAGTAATCTCTGGATTGAGACACCACATTTGATGTTAGAGGAACCATATAGTGTATCTTCGATAACTGCCGATAAGAAATCTGGCGAAGGTATTGTCGTATACTGAATTATATCCTTAATTGTGGACAATGTAAGTGTTGCAGGAGTAAAACCATCAATCTTTATGACATATCCACAACCATCGCAATCTCCTTCTTCTGGATAAATTGACATCAGTTCACTCACTAAAGTCAGAACATCCGGCACATCATGCATATATTCGTTATAATCCAGAATAAAAGCATTGGAGATGATGTAAAGTGTATCGTTTTCTACAAATTCACACAAGAACATTTCTTGGGAAGTTTTACCTTCATGCAACACCATTTTTTGTTTATATGTGTGATATATATCAAACCTTAACGAATCTAACATTATGTACTTGGCATGTAATGGTTGAACTCCAATACATAATAATAGCCCCAATAATACCTTTTTCATAAGATTAGCGCGATTTAAGAACGAGTTTATTGCTGATTCCATACGGATACCATGATACTCCGATTCTATTTTTAACAGTCCCTTTTTTATCTGTAAATTGATAATTAATGGCTCCAACACCTCCCATAAGATGGGAAAAATTAATAGCTGCGACCTTAGAAAGTTCCAAATCTACACTAAGCCGCCCTCCTTTTATTTTATAATTAGGAAAAAGAATAAAACATCCTTTACTCCATGGTCTTGGATTTTATTTTTCAAATCTACTTATTTTATATATCTGCCAAATTGTATATCTAGGACTTACTGCTAGGCGATACGTGTTAGAAAAAATCGTGGTATCTAACACGTCCCATTTTTCGCTCATAGGTTCATCCTTGGGCCTTTTAGTATTATCGTAGTAAAAAGAGGTAGTGTGTAAACTTAATGTAAAAGTTAAATCATCATCATAGTAAAATCTGCCTACTTTGATAGTATCATTGTACGGTTTTATATCAAATGATAAAGAAAATCCTTTATCCCATGGTTTTAATTTATAGAACCAATTTCCATATGCAATTCGTCCTTCTTCATTTTCTGTGTAGTATGAACTTGTATTCAAAAGAAAAACATCCTCTCTATTGATCCAATCTGGTTCTGTACAATGATTTACTGCACTATCAGGACATACTAACGCATGAGTAGGGTGTATCCCCCAGTCTGGGCACTCCTCATTAACAAAAATCACTACTCGTGGCTCTTTTATACGGATTGCGGACACATAGTACTGAAAATACTGATTGTTTTTGTATTGGCAGTCTGTTTTAATACATGCTGGCATACAATACAGGATAAGTGCTATTATGCCTCCTATCCATATCTTATTTCTTTTCATCATAGTTTTCTCCTCTCAATATAGATTTTACACTTTTATGCCGAAAGTTCCATTAGAATTAACAAATACTGGACCTCCCCAAAACGTATTTGTCATGGTTCCTATATTGGGAGAATCTGTCCATACATTATGTTTTATAGAATATTCATATCCAAATAGGATTTGTGCACCCAATGCGGTTTTAAATTCTTTATTGTTGCCAATATAATCAAATTCTATTTGCCCCAACTCAAATCCATCCGAATAGCTCCAGAATGAGGTGTTTATGCTAAATAATTCCCAAGAAGGCAATTAATGAAGTTGTTCCCGGCGTAGGCATACGGAGACTGCCAAGGCGTCTGTTCTGCCAATGGGTCTATGCTTGTAAATCGTCCTGTCGGCGCGTAATAAAATCAAGGATCATTCATTTCACGCTGCAAAGATATAGATTTTTGATGATATATGCAAGAAAAAATGGATTTTTCTTCCTTTTTCTTCCTATGCACTTGCATATGTCATTTTTTTGTAGTAATTTTGCACACGGATTGTTTTTTGTCGGAAAGAAGCAATCCGGCGGCGGTATTTGAAAGGATGTAAGAAGCAGTAATGCAGCAACAAAAAAGCATCTACGAAATGTAGATGCCTTCTTGTTTTCGCGCTCCCTCTAGGACTTGAACCTAGGACCCCCTGATTAACAGTCAGATGCTCTAACCGACTGAGCTAAGGAAGCGTGTTCGTGCTCTCTTTTTCGAAAGCGGGTGCAAAAGTACTGCTTTTTTCTGATATGTGCAAATTTTTTTGCAAAAAAATGATGTTAAGACGCCGTTTTTTTACTAAAAGCCCCGAAAACAGGTCAAAAAAAGATAAAAATGAAAAAGATTTTAGGTTTAGGAAATGCTCTGACGGACATTCTGCTGCAGGTAAGTGAGGACGATCTGCGTGAACTGGGATTTCCGAAAGGGAGCATGAACCTTATTTCTAAAGATCAGGCGGAGCAGATCCAGTATCGGTTCCTGTCAGTTCGCAAACGAATGGTAGCAGGCGGTTCGGCTTCGAACACGATCAACTGTATTGCTTCTTTGGGTGGAAAAGCCGCTTTCATCGGCAAAATCGGAAACGATGAAGTGGGGGATTTCTACCGCGAGGACATGTTGAAGAACGGCGTGAAGCCAATCTTGCTGCTGTCGCAGGACGCCATGTCCGGTTTCTCCATCGTATTAGTCACGCCCGACGGCGAGCGCACGTTCGCTACGTATCTGGGAGCTGCGGCGGAACTGTGCGCAGATGACATCTCCAAGGATGCTTTCAACGGATTCGATATCTTCCACATCGAGGGCTATCTGGTGCAGAACCATGAGCTGCTGGAGAAATCGATCCGTTTGGCGAAAGAGGCAGGCTGTATGGTGTCGCTCGATCTGGCTTCGTATAACGTGATCAACGAAAACCACGCTTTCCTGAAGGAACTGGTGAAGCAGTATGTGGATATCGTCTTTGCCAACGAAGACGAGTCGTTCGCTTACACCCATCTGAATCCGGAAGAGGCGGTGCAGATGATCGCCGAACAATGCGACATCGCGGTGGTGAAAGTCGGTAAGAACGGTTCGTACGTGCAGCAGGGCAGCAAGCGTCACCATATAGGTGCGATCACTACGTCCTGTACGGACTCCACGGGTGCCGGAGACTATTTTGCAGGCGGTTTCCTGCACGCGCTCGCGGACGGTTTCGATATCCGCCGTTGCGCAGAGATCGGTACGATAGCTGCCGGACGCGTAGTAGAGGTGGTTGGAACCAAGTTGCCGGATGAGCAATGGGAGGAGATCCGCCGTATATGCGCGCTCTACCGCGGGTTTATGCAGAAATATGATAAAGAGTGAGGAATTGAAAATGAAAAGCATACTAAAACCGTTTTATATAATTTACCAGTATCTGGTGGCATGGCCGATACTTTGCGTGCTGACGGTCTTCACGGCTGTTTTCACGATCTGTACCGTCCATTGGCGGAATGCTGAGTTTGTACACAAAGTGCAGCAGTTCTGGTCCCGTTCGTTCTTCTGGCTGATGTTTCTGCCGGTGACGGTAGAGGGCGAGGAGCATATCAAGAAGGGACAGAGCTATGTGTTCGTTTCGAACCACCAGTCGATGTTCGATGTATGGTTGATATACGGCTGGCTGCCGGTGATCTTCAAATGGCTGATGAAAGCGGAGTTGCGCAAGGTGCCGTTTGTGGGTATCGGTTGCAAAGCAGCAGGGCATATCTTCATCGACCGCCGCAATGCGAAAGCGGCTGTGGAGAGTCTGCATGAGGTGGAGAAACAGCTGGTTAACGGCGTAAGCACGGTTATTTTCCCGGAAGGAACCCGTTCGCTGAATGGCGAAGTGGGACGGTTCAAACGCGGTGCGTTCCAGATCGCGCTGGACTTGGGGCTGCCGGTTATTCCGCTGTCGCTGGACGGCTGTTTTGAGGCGTTGCCCAAAGGCAAACCGTTTGTTCACCGCGTGCCGACGAGGATGTATATAGGTGAACCAATCGACCTGCAGCAGTTCCGCGACGCAGAAGGAAATATGGACTCCAATGCGGCTATCGAAGCTGTCCGCAATGCCGTCATAGCCGGACGCCGGCAATAAATGACCAAATAGTAAATGACCAAATAGTAAATTACATCATGTATTCCGATCCGAAAGACTGTCTCTATTGCCAGAACAATGAGACTTTGCACAATCTGATGATTGAGATCGCGCACTTGCGCGTGTCGCGCGCGTTCTTATTTAAGGAACAGACCTATCACGGCCGCTGTCTGGTGGCTTACGATGGGCATGTGAATGACCTGAACGAGCTGTCCGATGAGCAGCGAAACCTCTTCATGGCAGATGTTGCCGATGTGACGCGTGCTATGCAGCGTCTGTTCAAACCGGAGAAGATCAATTACGGCGCTTTCTCCGATAAACTGAGTCACCTTCATTTCCATCTGGCTCCCAAATATGTGGACGGACCGGACTATGGAGGTACTTTTCAGATGAATCCGGGAAAAGTCTATCTCTCTGACGCCGAGTATGCCGAGATGGTGGAAGCGCTCAGAAAAGAGCTGAAAGCTGAATTCTGATAGCTAAATGCTTTTTAGGGAGATCATAGGACAAGAGGCGACGAAGCAACAGCTGCGTCAGGCGGTGCGTGAGGGGCGGATCCCTCATGCGCAGCTTTTTACCGGCATATCGGGGATAGGCAAGTTGCAACTCGCCCTCGCGTACGCGCAGTATCTCAATTGTCCGAACAGGACGGAGGAAGACAGTTGCGGCACGTGTCCCACTTGTCTCCAGTTCCGGCATTTGCAACATCCGGATCTGCATTTTGTCTTCCCGATAGTGGGTTCGGACGAAGTGTGCAATAATTTCTTAGAGCCCTGGCGTCAGATCATTCTCAATAAGCATTATTTTGATCTCAACGACTGGCATGAGGCATTGGGCGTGGAGAGCAAGCAGAGCATGATCTATGAGAAAGAGAGTGGGGAGATCCTGCGCAAGCTGAGTCTCAAGGCGTACGGAGACGGCTATAAGATCATGATCATCTGGCAGCCGGAGAAGATGAATGCCACGACGGCGAACAAGCTGCTGAAGATATTGGAAGAGCCGGCGGAGAAGACGGTTTTCCTACTGGTTTCCGAGCACCCGGAGCAACTGCTCTCTACGATCCGGTCGCGTGTGCAGACGGTTCAGATACCCCGTCTGGAGACCGAAACGATCGCTGCGGCTCTGGAGCAAAACGGGATGGATGCAACGCGGGCAAAAGACATCGCCCGGATCGCTAACGGTAGCTATCTATCGGCACTCAAGAAAGCCGATGAATCCGAAGCAAATCAGCAAGAATTGCGCGATTTCATCGCACTTTTTCGGGATGCTTATACCGTGGGCGTGTTGAGAGATCCGCAGAAGAAATTTGAGTCTCTCAAGCGTCTGAGGCAATGGTCATTGGACATGGCGGATAGCAAAGTGGGACGAGAGCGGCAGAAGCATTTTTTGCAATACGCCCAGAACCAAGTGCGGGAGAATTTTATCCGCAATGTGGGTCAGCCGGAGCTCAATTACCAGATGGAGGACGAGCGCATTTTCTCCGATAAATTCGCGCCTTTTATCCATTCCGGCAATGTGGAAGGAATCATGAACCAATTGGATCTGGCGGAGCGGCAGATCGAGCAGAACGGCAATGCCAAGATGATTTTCTTTGACCTCTGCCTTCAAATGATCGTATTGATCAAGAAACCGAGAATAAGTTAACAATCGAAGATATGAAAAAATATACAACAGGCAATGGTCCTCAGGAGTTGGGAGCGGGTGCAACCAAGCGCAATTCAGCGCACATGCTGCCCGTGTGCGACTGGCTGAGCGATCTGCCGGAGAATACGCAACTGACAGACCTCATTGAGGTGCAGTTCAAGAATACCCGCAAAGGCTATTTCCATAACAGCGCGCATCTGCCGCTGGAGAAAGGCGTGAAAGTGGTGGTTGAAGCGAACCCCGGGTATGACTTGGGTGAAGTGGTGCTGACCGGCAAACTGGTGGAGTTGCAGATTAAGAAGAACAAGATCGACACGTCGCGGTACGAGGTGCGTCAAGTGATCCGTATTGCGACGGAGGAGGATCTGGAGCGCGCGAAACAGGCTCATGCGCGTGAACAGGAGACGATGATCAAGGCGCGCCAGTTGGCTAAATCGCTGGGACTGGAGATGAAAATCGGCGATGTGGAATACCAAGGCGACGGCTCGAAAGCAATCTTCTTCTATATCGCGGACGGACGTGTCGATTTCCGCCAGCTGATCAAGGTCTATGCCGAGACGTTCCGTATCCGCGTGGAGATGAAGCAGATCGGCGCGCGTCAGGAAGCAGGGCGTATCGGCGGAACGGGTCCTTGCGGACGGGAGCTATGCTGCTCCACATGGATGATCAATTTCTCTTCGGTCGGCACAGGAGCTGCACGGTTGCAGAATATATCTCCGAATCCGCAGAAGTTAGCCGGTATGTGCGCCAAACTCAAATGCTGTCTGAATTACGAAGTGCCGGTCTATGAAGATGCGTCCAAAGCCTTGCCGCCGCGTAACTTGCCGCTGGAGACCAAGGACGCGACCTATTATGTCTTCTCCACGGATCCGCTGGCAGGAACGGTTACGTATTCGACCGACCAGCATGTACCGGCGAACCTCGTGACGCTCTCTACTGCGCGGGCACATGAGGTGATCGCGATGAACAAACGCGGCGAGAAACCGCTCTCGCTGGAAGGCAACCGTGCTGCGGCTGCGGATATAGGATACCAAACCGGTCACGGCGAGTTGACGCGATTCGATCGGAAAAAGAAAAAACGCCCGAAGAAATGAAAAGAGTAACCTATAGACTGTTTGCAGCGCTCATTTTATGCACGGCGTTTGTGGCTTTTTCGTCCTGCCGGAAAGGAGTCGTTTATAGCGAATTTATCGCGATTCCATCGGGAGAATGGCATGAAGAGGCACTGCCGGAATTTGTCTTTAATATAGAGGATAAAGAGGCTGCGTATGATCTGCTGCTCTATGTGCGTCATACGGAGCGCTATCCGTATCAGAACATGTGGCTTTTTGTGCGCGGCAACCCGCAGCAGTATAATGACACGATAGAGTTCTATCTGGCGGATGACAGAGGGCGTTGGCTGGGTGACAAGCACCATGGTTTTATCGAGATGCCTGTTCTGCTGGAGCAGAATTATCATTTCCCCGATACAGGGCGGTTCTGTTTTACCGTGCAGCACGGTATGAGGGATTCACTTCTACGTGGCGTGACCGATGTGGGAATGGAGATTCGGAAATGTGAAAATGAGTAAATGAATGTATGGGTAAGAATAAGTTGAAGAAATTCGCGGAGATGGAGACCTTTCATAATGTGTTCCAACCTCCATACGAACCGATAGCGGGGCATTGGCGCGACCGCTATTTTCATAATGAGAACCCTATTGTGCTGGAGTTGGGCTGCGGCAGAGGAGAATACACCGTGGGATTGGCAGAGCGGTACCCGGAGAAGAATTTTATCGGCGTGGATATCAAGGGTGCGCGCATGTGGGCTGGTGCCAAAGAGGCAGAGCAAAAGGGACTGAAAAATGTTGCATTCTTGCGCACAAATATAGAGTTCATTACGGAGTTCTTTGTCGCCGATGAGGTGGACGAGATATGGATCACGTTCTGCGATCCGCAGATGAAAAAAGCCACCAAACGTCTTACTTCCACTTATTTCATGCAGCGCTATCATCGAATCGTGAAACCGAATGGTTTGATTCATCTCAAGACCGACAGTCCGTTCCTCTATACTTATACGACGGAAATACTGCGGCTGAACCCCTATCCGGTGATGTGCTCTACGGATGATTTATACGGAGAAAAGTCCGATGGAATCGAGCTTTTTGACGATGCAAAGGCGCTTCAGACCCATTATGAGAAGCAGTGGCTGGATCGCGGAATGAGTATCAAATATATAGAGTGGCAATTATCGCCTCTCGCGTCCTGGGAAGAACCGACCATAGAGATCGAGAAAGACTCCTACCGCTCCTACGGCCGCAATTATCAGTCTTCATGAGAGATCACATTGAATAAATTTTACAAGTATACAACTGTTGCGATATTTTAAGTTTTGAGGCAATTTTGTTTAATTTTTGAACTGGCAAAAGTGGCAAAAGTGGCAAAACTGACATTCATTTTTTTGTTATGACCGTTTTGACCTTTTTGACCGTTTCGCCACAAACGGTCAATCCGGTCAATTCGGTCATGTCATTTTTTTGCCATTTTTGCCACTTTTGCCATGTCAAATTTTTTCTTCTGCCGAACGCGATGTTAGTTGTTCTTGTATATTCTTAGTCATCCGTTACCCATTTCCGACACTAGGTCGCACTTTACCGCAGGGGATAAGATTTGCGGAGAGATTCGAAGGAAGAAAGGGAGGCTTTGAGGGCTGCGGAGATTCGGGCAAGCCAGCCGGGCGCAGAGTCTCCGTTTTCGGCGGATGTTTCTGTGGATATATTGATTTTCGGGAGGTGGAATTGCTCTGCGATGGCGTCAAGGCACATTTGGGTCGCATTGCGTTTGCCTTGCACGGAATAACCGGCAATATGCATGGATGCAAGACGGGCATTTGCAAGTACGTCCGGATCAATCTCGGGTTCGTTTTCCCATGTGTCCAAAATATACGGATGCCCGCTGCGGAGCAGGGCTTGTTCGTCCACTACGCCACCTCTGGCGGCATTGATGATGAGTGCACCGGGTTTGCATTGGCGCAAGAATGCTTCGTCGCAGAGGTGGTAGGTGGTTCTGTCAAACGGGACGTGGAAGGTGATGATGTCGCAATTTCTTTCGATTTCATCGAGAGAAACGCCTATTCCTTTGGGCGGATCATTGAGGAGCACATGCATGCCTTTCCGCTCTGCCATTTGCGCCACCAACGAACCGACATGACCGACACCGACCACTCCGATTACCGGAGTGGCAGAAATTTGAAGATTTGAAGATTTGAAGATTTGATATTCATTCAGCGCTTCTTCTATGTAGTCGCAGACGGCTTGTGCGTTGCAGCCGGGGCAAGACATCCATCGGATGCCGTGTGAATCGCAATAGGCGGTGTCGATATGGTCAAAGCCGATAGTCGCTGTGCAGACCAAACGGACGGATGAATGTGCCAAGAGCAATTCATTGATTTGGGTGCGCGTGCGGACGACCAATACGTCTGCGTCCCGAACAGCAGAAGGTGCGATTTCTTCCGATTCCATCGGACAAATATCGACCTTCTGCCATTCGCGTTGCACGGCTTCCACCAAGAATGGAATATGTCTGTCAATGACTATTTTCACTCGTATTTGATATTATCGATGAGACGCACGGGTCCGCAATAGACGGTGACACAGCCGATGGCATGATCAAAGGTATTGGTGGGAAGGAGAGTTGTTTGGTCCACTATTTCGTAGTATTCGACCTCCAGTCCGTCCACAGCATTGATGGTGTCGATGACACGTTGCTGCACTTCGGCAACCGATGCAGATTCCGCCCATTTCAACGACTCAAAAAGGGTTTTGGAGATAGCCAGAGCGGTCTCTTTTTCAGAGGCAGAGAGTCGTTCGTTTCTGCTGGAGAGCGCCAAGCCTGATTCTTCGCGCACGATCGGGCATCCGATGATTTGGAGGTTTCCGAAGGTACCAGCCATCGAGCTTCGCTCTACCATGTGATGAATGATTGCCAGTTGCTGGAAGTCTTTTTCTCCGAAATAGGCTTTGTCGGGTTGCACGAGATAGAAAAGCCGGCTGACGACTTGTACGACGCCGTTGAAATGTCCGGGACGCATTTTTCCCTCCATGACTTGGTCCAATCCTGCAAAATCGAATTGGAAGGTGGTGTTCATCTCTTCCTCGGAATACATCTCTTCGGGCGTGGGGGCAAAGACGAAATCCGCTCCGATAGAGCTGAGCAATTCTGCGTCGCGATTGATGTTTCGCGGGTATTTCGCCAGATCCTCTTTGTTGTTAAACTGGGTAGGGTTGACGAATACGGAAACGAAGCACACATTGTTCTCCGCCACGGCTTTTTTTACGAGACTGGCATGTCCGGCATGCAGTGCCCCCATAGTAGGTACTAAACCGATCGTTTTGCGTTCCTCCTTGCATGCCCGTACGACATCTTGGAGTTCTTTTTTGGTAGTAATAATTTGCATAAAATATGATAAAAATTGTTCATAAAAATCAAAAAACGTGCAAAGATAATCAAAAATTGTCGAAAAATAAAATTTTTCGTCACTTTTCGTCCATTTTTTTTCGTCATGTCGAAAATTTTTCGTACCTTTGCAATGCGAAAAAATCGCACATGCCTATGAAAGAGCCGAAACGAATCCTATTTATCTCCCAAGAGATAAACCCTTATTTGGCGGAAGAGAGTCCTATCCGTCAGCTTAATCGACAGCTTCCGGAGTACTTCCAGGGACATGGTTATGAGACCCGTACGTTCATGCCGAAATTCGGCGAGATCAATGAGCGTCGCAATCAATTACACGAGGTAATCCGCTTGTCGGGTATGAACCTGATTATTGAGGAATCAGACCATCCACTGCTCATCAAAGTTGCGTCGATCCAGTCTGCTCGAATCCAGATTTATTTCATCGATAATGATGATTTATTCCATCGCCGAAAGGGCGTGATGGACGAGCACGGGAACGAATATGCGGACAATGACGACCGTGTGATCTTCTTTGCCCGCGGTGTGATTGAGACGGTTAAGAAACTGCGCTGGACACCGGATATCATTGTATGCTCCGGCTGGATGAGTGCGTTAGCTCCTCTGTATCTGAAAAAAGCATTCAACGACGAGCCGTTCTTCGCTAATTCGAAGATCGTATTGATGCTGGATGATAATGAGTATCAGAAGCCTTTCTCGACGAAATTTGCCGACAAGTTGCGCATACAAGGCATCAGTAATACGGATGTTCGCAGCATTGCGGATTTTCCCGTTGGATACGAGGAATTGATGCGTTTGGCGGTGGATTATTCCGATGCAATCGTGTATGCGATGCCGAAGGTGAACCAGCGCGTGGCGAACTATGCGGAGACGAAAGGCAAGCCTATTCTGACATACGAGCCGACGAGCGACGCAGCGGTGGCAGCCAAACGGCAGTGGGAGTTTTATCAAACATTATTAGGTGCAAACGAATAGAATGCATAAATTTGGGTTGTTTATAGGGTGTTTGGCAGCGGTATTAGTGGCTTTTACTGCTTGCAAGGGTGATGTGGCTAATACCGGAATGTCTGTTCTGGACAAGGACGATGCGATCATTGTGTTGGCAGATACGTTTGCTTTCCGGTCTGCGATAGATAGTTGCGACGCCATCATATCTCAGGCGGATTCGTTCCTTTTAGGCGAGATAGAGACCGATTATGGAGTGCTTCGCGCATCGATTCTGACCCAGTTGGCATGCCCGGAGGGGTATCATTACCCGAGTGGCGAACAGATCAGGAATTTAGGGTTAGATTCCATCTGTCTATTTATGTATTACGCGAGTTGGGAAGGCGACGAGGACGCACCGCTGGCGATCAATGCCTATATGATGGACAAGAAGACATTCCGCTATTCCGGCACCTATCCCACGGACCTGAATATCAGCGATTATTGCACGCATGAGCAGAGTATTTTGACGAACCACCGTATCGTTGTGGCTTCCGAGAAACTGGATTCGATCCAAGACGCAAACGGGAATTATATTCCGATGGTTCGTATGCGTGTAAACGATGATTTCGCGAACTATTTCTGGGCTATTCAGTCGTTTGAGAGCCAGGAGAAATTCAATGAGCAATTCAAGGGCATTGTGCTGGAGACCTCGTTCGGCTCCTCTACTATCCTGAATATATCGGATATTGCGCTGGGTGTGTATTATCATTTTGAATACGAGAAGACAGCCGGCAAGGATACCATGGTGCACGACATGAAGGCTTTCTACGCCAATTCGGAGGTGCGCACGGTCAATCATCTATATTACGAGGACAAGCAGCAGCTGGTGGAGAGCCTGCAAAACGATTCGGACACCTATAATTATATTATCGCGCCCGCGGGCGTATATACGCGCCTGAGTTTCCCGATGAAGCAGATAGCCGATTCGATCATCCGTCACATGCGCGATCCTCAGAGCGGCGACACGATCAAACGTCCGTATGTGAACAAGGCAGAGGTGCGTGTGGCAGTGGAGAATAAATTCACCGGCTCCAGCAGTGAGATCAAGCGCAACGACTGGCTGCAACCGGCTTCGCAGATGCTGCTGATCAAGGAAGAGAGCATGGATCGGTTCTTCAAGAAACGCGAGTTGCCTACGGATACGTGTGCGCTGTTGGGCACGCTGACGCAAGGAACCGATTCGTTAGGAAACGCGATATATTACTACAGCTACGATCTGTCGGATTTCATAGCCGGAATCCTGCACCAGTTGGTAGATCATAAATCCGGTCAGAAAGAGATCGCCCCGATGCTGGATATGTTGCTTGTGCCGGTGACGATCATGACCAGCACAACGACTAATTCGGCGACGGTAGTCTCTTCTGTTCGTCAGCAACAGACCGTTTCCGCTACCAAGATCCGTTCCGCCAAGAATGGCATGAAACTGGAGATCGTCTATAGCGGATTCTAATATCTCTGCAAGAGGGCATAAAAAAACGCGGCTAAGTGCCGCGTTTTTGCTTTATACAGCATTCTTCATGCGGACGAGATCCGCCCGTTCCAGTTTTTGCTGCGCATACTCCTTGGTGACGGTGAATGTCTGCGAACCGACTTTCTTATGGTTCGGCAGTTCGAACATCAGATCGGTCATGATCGCTTCCATCAGTCCGCGCAAGCCTCGTGCGCCGAGTTTGTATTCCAGCGCTTTGTCCACGATGAAATCCAATGCCTCGTCTTCAAAGAGCAGCGTCACATGGTCCATCGCCAGCAGTTTCTGATACTGCTTGGTCAGGGCATTCTTAGGCTGTGTCAGAATCGCGCGCAGCGCATCGTGGTCCAGCGGATTGAGATGGGTCAAAACCGGCAGACGCCCGATGATCTCAGGGATGAGCCCATAGGATTTGAGATCCTGCGGGGCGATATACTGCAGCAAATTGGATTTATCCAGATGCTCGGTCTCCTGTTGTGCAGTAAAACCGATGACCTGGGTGTGCAAGCGTTGCGCAATAGTGCGCTCGATGCCTTCGAAAGCACCGCCGCAGATGAAGAGGATATTGCTGGTGTTGACGTGGATAAACTCCTGATCCGGATGTTTGCGTCCACCTTGTGGCGGAACATTCACGATCGTACCTTCCAGCATCTTCAGCAATGCCTGTTGTACTCCTTCGCCACTCACATCGCGCGTGATAGACATATTCTCGCTCTTACGCGAGATTTTGTCGATTTCATCGATGAAAACGATGCCTCGCTCTGCCTTTTTGACGTCATAATTGGCGTCCTGCAGCAGGCGGACGAGGATATTCTCCACGTCCTCTCCCACGTATCCGGCTTGGGTGAGCGAAGTAGCATCAGTAATGGCGAAAGGTACTTTCAGCATTTTCGCAATCGTTCGGGCAAGCAGCGTTTTTCCCGTTCCGGTGGAACCCACCAGCAGAATGTTGCTCTTCTCGATCTCCACGTCGTCGTTGGTGATTTCCTGCAACAGACGCTTGTAGTGGTTATAGACAGCGACCGAGAGGAAGCGTTTTGCTTCCTCTTGGCCGATGACATATTGGTCGAGAAAATCCTTGATCATCTGCGGCGTTGGCAGTGTATCGAATTGCAGGTCGTCCGCGGAGGCAATCTTTGCCTCTTTGGGCATACCCAATACCAATTCGTGACCTGCCTCAATGCAATCCGTGCAGATCAGCGCACCGCCGATGCCGGAGAACATGTTCGGTTTGCTTTCGCCGCAGAAGGAACAAGTATTTGGTTTTCGCTCTTTTGCCATGAACAACTACTTATTTTTGAGCAGCTTTCTTCTCCGCACGGCGTGCTTGTGCCAGCTGGATGTCATAAGCGATAGGCGAAGCGATGAACAAGGACGAATAGGTACCTACGATCACACCTACCAAGAGAGCGAATACGAAGCCCTGGATGGTCTCGCCACCGAAGATAAAGATCGCCAGCAATACCACGAACGTACTCATAGAGGTCGAGAACGTACGGCTCAATGTATTATTCAATGCATCGTTGATATTGGTGTTCTTCTCGCGTTTCGGATAGAGTTTGTTGTACTCACGAACACGGTCGAAGATCACCACGGTATCGTTGATCGAATAACCGATGACGGTCAGGATCGCAGCGATAAATGCCTGGTCGATCTCCATGGAGAAAGGCATGATCTTCCAGAGGATGGCATAGAGACCCAAAACGATCACCGTATCGTGCGCCAATGCTACCAATGCGCCTACCGAATAAGCGAAATTGCGGAATCGGAGCAGGATATAGAGGAAGATCACAACGAGCGCTGCGAGCACAGCCCAGATAGCGCTGGTGGTAATATCGTCTGCAATCGCCGGACCCACTTTCTGGCTGGACATGATACCTACGTTGGCGTTCGACTCGGTGGAGTGGAAGTCCTCGAAGGTGATGTTCTCGCCCAGGAACGGTTTGCAGCCCTCATAGAGCAGACCCTCGATATATTCGTCAGCCTCTGCGTTGTCCTCGTGGATGCGATAGTTGGTGGAGATACGTACCTGGTTCGCGTCGTTACCATAGGTAATGACATTGAGCGAGAAGGTCTCGTCGCCTTCCAGCGTTGCTTTGAAGGTGTTCTCCAGGTTCTCGCGAACGTCCTGGGTATTGATGTTCTGGTCGAAACGAACGACATAGTTACGTCCACCGGAGAAGTCGATACCGAGGTTCAGTTTACCGAAGATATGCGGCTCCAGACCCAAGATAGCGAAGATCACAACTGCGCCGGAGAGGCAATAAGCCCATTTGCGCGCTGCGATGAAATCGAAATGCTTGTTCTGCAGGAAGTTCTGCATGATCTTGGTGGTGAAGCTCAGCTCCTTCGCATTGTCCTTCGATGCATAATCCTCGAGCAACAGACGGGTGATGAACACAGCCGTGAGGAACGAAGAGATGATACCGATCATGTAGGTAACAGCGAAGCCCTTGATCGGACCTGTACCGAAGATAGCCAGGATAGCACCGGTGAGGAAGGAGGTGACGTTCGCATCGATAATAGCGGAGATAGCACCCTTGAAACCGTCCTCGATTGCTTTGCGCATGCCCTTGCCGCCGCGCAACTCCTCGCGGATACGCTCATAAATCAGCACGTTGGCATCTACCGCGGTACCCATCGTCAAGACGATACCGGCAATACCCGGCAGGGTCAGAACGGCAGAGAAGGAAGCCAGAATACCCAACAGCAGGAAGACATTGCACAGCAATGCTGCGTCGGCAATCAGTCCCGGGATCCAGCCGTAATAGAAGATCATGTAGATCAGGATCAGGCAGAAACCGAGAACGAAAGACCAGAGACCGGCTTGGATTGCCTCGCGACCCAGAGACGGACCAACCACGCTCTCCTCAATGATGCGGGCAGGAGCCGGCATCTTACCGGATTTCAGGGTGTTTGCCAAGTCTTTTGCCTCTTCTACGGTGAAGTTACCGGTGATCTGGCTGTTACCGCCTGCGATCTCGCTCTGTACAGTCGGGAACGAATATACATATCCGTCCAGTACGATAGCTACCGATTTACCGATATTGTCTTTGGTCAGACGCTGCCAGGTCTTAGCGCCCTCAGCGTTCATAGACATAGATACGTTTGCGTATGCGCTCAGTTGCGAGAAGTCCGCACGTGCATCGGTGATGACGTCTCCTTCGAGAGAAGCGCGGCCGTCGCGTTGAGCCTTCAGGGCTACGAGTTGGTAGTAACTGCCTGCCTCGTCGATGGCTTTAACGGTCCAGTAGAAACGAGCGTCACGCGGCAGAACGGCTTTCGCGATCTGCGAATTGAGCATGGCGTTTACCTTGGCGGTATCTACATAGTGAACGGTACCGATGACCGGTCCGCGGTAAGCCTGTCCGGCTTGGTTGATAGACGGATTGAGGATACCGAAGAGCGGGTTCGCTTTCTTGTACTCAGCGATTTGTGCCTCTTGGTCAGCCTCTGCAGCAGCAGCGGAGTCACCCAGCAATTCTGCCAGCTCATCGCCCTCTGCTTTCGGAGCCTCTTCTGCTTTTACCTCCTCAGCCTTCGGTGCCTCTGCTGCCTCAGGAGCAGTAGCAGCGAACTCGCGGTTGATCTGTGCCAGCATCGGCAGCAGTTCGGAAGCCTCATAGGTCTCCCAGAACTCCAGGTTAGCCGAACCTTGGAGCAGTTTACGAACACGCTCCGGCTCTTTGATACCCGGCAGCTCAATCAGAATACGACCCGGTTGGGACAGTTTCTGGATGTTCGGCTGAACCACACCGAAACGGTCGATACGCGTACGGAGCACGTTGAACGAGTTGTTGATAGCACCGTCAACCTCCTCGCGGATCACTTTCTCCACCTCTGCGTTCGTCGAGTTCAGAGTCACTTTGTCCTTGAGCTCAAACGTCGAGAAGATAGATGCCAGCTGTCCGTTCGGATCTACTTCGTTGTACGACTCGATGAAGAGCGTCACGAAATCAGCTCCGCTGGATTTCTGTTTCTGTTTCGCACGAGCCAGAGCCTCTTTGTAGTTCGGAGTCTCGTTGTGGCCGCTCAATGCGTCGAGAATGTCCGGTACAGACACCTCCATGGTCACGTTCATACCGCCCTTGAGGTCAAGACCCAGGTTGATCTCTTTCTCACGGCACTCTTTGAGCGTGTAGCCAAACCAAACTTTCTTAGCTGCAATAGAGTCCAGATACAGGTACTCTTTTGCATCGTCACCTGCAGCGTACTCTTTGGCCTTCTTGTCATAATGACTCGTTACCAAAGAGAACGACAGATAGAAGGCGCATACCAATGCAAGGCACACCGCCATGAATCTAACAAGTCCTTTGTTTTGCATAATTGTTTTGTTTTTATTATTTTTTTATATTTTCTGTCGTCTTGTTGCCAAGCTCTCATGCCTTGCGCACGCGTACGAGCCTGCACGCTACACAAAAAGCGTGCAAAGATACTGCTTTTTTTTGAAATACGCAAGAAAAAACGCGAAAAACTTGTGTATATGCGAATTTTATAGTACTTTTGCAGCCGAATTATGGATGAAGAAGCAGAAAAAAGTAAACGAAATGCCATTTTGCGCCGGTTGGTATATATGGTGGTAGCCATTCTGGCTGCCGCATTGTTGCCGATCAGACCTGCCTTGCATTTTCAGGAAGACAAGGGCATCATTTATGTCCGTAGTTTTTCTATGGACCAGAAAGCATTTGTAATGACCCAGACGGCTCTGGATACAGGAGTGGTCGCTAACACCGAATCCATGTCGGTTAAAGGGCTTTATTATTGCTATAAGATTATGTTGTGGGGGACTATCCTCTGTTTCCTTTGTTTCTTTAAGGTGAGTTGGCGAATCGTAATATGTGATGTTGTGGCGCTTGCCGTGGGCGTGTATTATGTACTGATAGTCATATATGCGATGCGCATTGCGGACGCGTATTTCGCTACTTTTTATCCGGATGTGATAGCCATGCTGCTACCGGCTCTTGTCCTGCAAGGGATGATCCTGATGCGGCATAGTGTCATCCAAAGCCGAATGGATGAAGCGGATGACATGGAGGAGAATATCCCGCAGGAAGACTGAATAAAATGCAAAACAGGCACCTTCACGGGTGCCTGTTTTTGTGTACGTATCCGCCATGCTTGGCGGATCGTTTTTAGAGTTGCGGACCGGCTGCAACCAGTGCCTTGCCTGCCTCGTTGGTCGTGTACTTTTCAAAGTTCTTGATGAAGCGGGCTGCGAGGTCTTTAGCCTTAACTTCCCACTCAGCAGCGTCTTTGTACGTGTCACGCGGATCGAGGATAGCAGGATCTACGCCCGGCAGAGCGGTCGGAACCTCGAAGTTGAAGAACGGGATCTTCTTCGTCGGAGCGGAGAGGATGTCGCCGCCGAGGATTGCGTCGATGATACCACGGGTGTCGCGGATCGAGATACGTTTGCCCGTTCCGTTCCAACCGGTGTTAACGAGGTATGCTTTCGCGCCGCTCTTCTCCATTCTCTTAACCAGCTCCTCTGCGTATTTGGTCGGATGGAGCTCCAGGAATGCCTGGCCGAAGCAAGCGGAGAAGGTCGGAGTCGGCTCGGTAATACCGCGCTCGGTGCCTGCCAACTTAGCCGTGAAACCGCTCAGGAAGTAGTACTTGGTCTGCTCCGGAGTCAGGATCGATACAGGAGGCAGTACGCCAAAGGCGTCAGCGCTCAGGAAGATCACGTTCTTGGCTGCAGGACCTGCACTGATCGGACGAACGATCTTCTCGATATGGTTGATCGGGTACGATACACGGGTGTTCTCGGTCACGCTCTTGTCTGCGAAATCGATCTTGCCGTTCTCGTCAACCGTTACGTTCTCCAGCAATGCATTGCGGCGGATAGCGTTGTAGATGTCCGGCTCGCTCTCTTTGTCGAGGTTGATCACTTTTGCATAGCAACCGCCTTCGAGGTTGAATACACCCTCGTCGTCCCATCCGTGCTCGTCGTCGCCGATCAGCAGACGTTTCGGGTCGGTACTCAAGGTCGTCTTGCCGGTTCCCGACAGACCGAAGAAGATAGCGGTGTTCTTGCCCTCCATGTCGGTGTTAGCCGAGCAGTGCATCGATGCGATGCCGCGGAGAGGCAGGTAGTAGTTCTGCATCGAGAACATACCTTTCTTCATCTCGCCGCCATACCAGGTGTTGATGATCACCTGCTCACGGCTCGTGGTGTTGAATGCCACGCAGGTCTCGCTGTTCAGACCCAGCTCTTTGTAGTTCTCTACTTTCGCTTTCGAAGCGTTGTAGATGACGAAGTTCGGCTCGAAGTTCTCCAACTCCTCTTCGGTCGGCTGGATGAACATGTTCTTTACAAAGTGAGCCTGCCATGCTACCTCAACGATGAAGCGCACTGCCAGACGAGTCTCTTTGTTTGCGCCGCAGAAGGCGTCAACTACGTACAGGTCTTTGTTGCTCAGCTCTTTGATTGCCAACTCTTTCACTTTGGCCCATACTTCCTCGCTCATCGGGTGGTTGTCGTTCTTGTAGCCCTCGGTGGTCCACCATACATTCTCGTGGCTCTGTGCATCGTCAACGATGTATTTGTCCTTAGGAGAACGTCCGGTGTAGATTCCGGTCATTACATTCACTGCGCCCAGCTCGGTCAACTGGCCTTTGTCATAACCGGTCAAACCCGGCTTGGTCTCCTCTGCGAAAAGATACTCGTAGGAGGGGTTGTGGGCGATTACACGTGCGCCCTGAATACCATACTTGGTAAGATCTAACTCTTTCATTTGTGTATATTTTTGATTGTTTTTGTATATTTTTTTTAGTTGTTTTGCATTGTGCCTATTTAATCGGGTACAAAATTACAACATTTTTTGCAATTATGCAAATACAGAGCGTCTTTTTTAAGAAAATTTCTTAAATTTGCTATATTTGTTTGTCAAATTCGACAAAAAGCAGTACCTTTGCAGCCGCTATGGATTTCAATAGATACGATAAGGACGATTTGCAGGAAGCGATACGCGTCCTGCGCGAAGGAGGGATTATTGTCTATCCCACGGACACCGTCTGGGGCATCGGATGCGATGCTACCAACGAAGCGGCGGTCTCTAAAATATACGCTCTCAAGCAACGCGAAGATACCAAGTCTATGCTTGTACTTCTCGATTCGCCTGCCAAACTGGACTACTATGTCGATGTTCCGGAGGCAGCGGAAATGCTGCTGGAAACCATAAATGACCAAATGGTAAATGACCAAATGGTAAATGCTAAGCCTCTGACGCTCATCTATCCCAATGCCCGCCATCTGGCGAAAAACCTGATTGCGGAAGATGGCTCAATCGGCATCCGTATCTCCTCCGAGCCTTTCAGCAAAGCCCTCTGCGCCCAACTGAAGCACCCGATCGTTTCCACTTCCGCGAACATCAGCGGACATCCCACCGCGCATTTCTTCCATGAGATAGAAGACGCAATCCTGAATGGCGCAGACTATGTCTGCCGCTTCCGCAGAGAGGACGAAACACCCCACGAACCCAGCTCCATCATCAAAGTGAACAGCGATAACACATTCCTCATAATCCGACAATAATGACGTTAAGAAGGAAGCAGCAAATATGGTACATCCTCGCGGACCTCATCAGTAGCGAACTGGTGTGGCTCTGTTTTCTGGGCTTCCGCTGGATCGTGTACGAGGGACGTGTGGAGCTCTTGGAAGACGTACTCATTCCGGCGTTCGATTTCTGGCTCCCGCTGGTCGCTTATCCGCTCGTCTGCCTGACCGTTTATTACCTCTCCGGCTATTACCTGCGACCCTTCCAGAAGCCGCTCTGGCGCGAGTTCCTGCGGACGTTCATCTCTGCCGCGGTCATTGCCTTGCTTTTCTTCTTTATCATCATCATCGACGACCCGACGGAGAATTACAAACACTATCTCCTGTCGCTTATAGTCCTCTTCGGGCTCCAGTTTACGCTCAGTTATATACCGCGTCTGACCATCACCCTTCTCTCGCGACGCAGAGGGATCTTGCGTACCAAAACGATCCACTCCATGGAGGAAGCGGAGAAGCTGGTAGCCGGCGAACAGGACGAAGTGATTATTGACCTGCCGAAAGGCTATTCCGACCGGGATTTATACACCCTTATTGCGCGCTTGTACCCGCTCTCGTGCGAGATCAGTATGGTTCCGCGCGTGTACGATATGCTCACCGGAGCTGCGCGTATCGGACATCTCGACCGACCCTCGCTCATCCGTATCACGGATTACCACATGACGGACGCCGAACTCTGTATCAAACGCGCCTTTGACATCACCGCTTCCGCGCTCGGATTGATCCTCCTATCGCCGCTTTTTGCCCTGATTGCCTTGCAGATCAAGCTCTCCTCCCAAGGCTCCGTCTTCTATTCCCAGGAGCGCATAGGACGCTACGGACTGCCTTTCCGGATCCATAAGTTCCGCACGATGGTGGAGCACGCCGAGGAAGAAGGAGCACCCCAACTGACCGCAGATGACGATCCGCGTATCACCAAAGTCGGACATTGGCTCCGCAAATACCGGCTTGATGAACTGCCCCAGTTATGGAACATCCTCTGCGGCGAAATGTCCATCGTCGGACCGAGACCCGAACGAGCTTTCTTCATTGACCAAATCATGCAGGAAGCGCCTTATTACTGTCTGCTTTACAAAGTCCGTCCGGGACTCACTTCATGGGGACCCATCCGCGTCGGATATACCGATACAATGGAGAAAATGATCGAGCGACTCAACTGCGACATCGTCTATATAGAGAACATGTCCCTCCTCCTCGACCTCAAGATCCTTTTCTTCACCGTCGGAGTCATCTTGGGCGGCAAAGGAAAATAGCTCTCTTTCTGCTTTCAAACACGTAAACGACACGTAAACGAGACGTAAACGACACGTAATCGGAAGCCGACGACGTCGGGAGAAAGTCGGAGGAGTAACGGAAGAAAATACCCTGATATGAATATGAACTACGATGAAAATATAAAGAAAGCGGAAGCCATCATCTCGCAACTCGAAGCCTCCGAAGCCATCTCCATGGACGAATACAAACGTCTCGCGGCTGAGGCTACCGCGCTGCTCAAAGAATGCAAGGCGGCTATCGACGATATGTCGTCTTCCATCTCCCCCACCGAATAAAAACATCCCAGCCACGCGGGTGACAGGGATGATGAGAGAGAATCAATAGGGATTATTCGTTTTCCGGGGCTCTATTGCATATAAAACACCCAAGTTCAACAGTCTCATTGGGATTGCTGGGCGTGACATATGTACCATGTTTCTGCACATATTGTTGACTATTCATATCCCAATCTTTGCGCCTATACGTGGTAGAAGTGATATCGGATGCTTTGATGTCAAAATTACCACAAAATTGTCCGGATAAAGAAGCAGCATGCGTGCTTTGCGCATTGGAGAAGGTGAAGGAACAAAACTCACGTTCTCCTATAGTTGTGTTCGTAATTTTCCTCGTCACTGTACCATACACATTGAAATTATAGTCCCAGTTTACAGAATCAAAATCTGTTTCATAAACATCCATTGATATGGTCCAATGATAGGTATCGTTTCCATTGGTCTCACTTTTTGATCCGGTGATGCGTATGGAACCGTCTCCGCTTCGCGTGGCGGTTACTTTGCCGTCGAAGCCAGCAGCCCCCCATGTTACCCCATCTCCTAAGTTAAAGTTTCCGGACGCACTTACATAGACATTCACATTAGACAAATCGCTTTTGTCAATATGAATACCAAAGTAACAGGTCGTGTCTCCTACGGAAATAAACGGTGTGTGTTCCGGATCTTCGTCTGTTGCCGGTCTGTTGACCTCTGCAAAGAGCGCTCTGTTGGGCATCGCGTAGCAACGGAGTTGATACTCGCCTTTCTTGGCATCCAGCGTATCTACCTCAGCTTTCTGAAGGAATGCTCCTCCCAAATGGAAATTTTCTGCATTGGAAGTGAATTTAACGGTGCGCATTTGTGTACCGGAGCCATCAAAACTAATGTGGTTATTATCCAGAGATAGACTAGCCGGAACCTTGAAAAATGCTCTTGAGCCTAATATATTAATCGTTCCGTCTAATGCACGCAGAATAGGCATAGCCACATATCTTTTCGCTTTCAAATCACGATGACGCACACTCAAATAGTACATTCCTTTATCATCCGTCGCAGCCGGACTGAAGATTTGAGATTCCATTACCGGAGGTACAGAATCCCAAAGTCCATTGTCTTCCCAAACGCCGATAGAGAAATCTCTATAAAGCAAAATCATATCTTTGGGATTGACATTCGCTGTGAGTATCGTATAGTCGGCTGCCTTTTCAACGTCCATATCCCCAAATTGGGGCGCCAAACGGAAGTTGTATTCCAGAAAATCCTTGCTGCCGCTAAAGAACGTATCTTCGTGCTCATCTCCCCAGCCGATTTTGGATTTGGCGGTTGCATCCATACCAAGGGAGATAAAGGCTATACCTAATTTGCTGCCGAAGAGTTGGGAGTAGAGCTGCTCATCATTCGTGAAGCTGTGACTCCATTCCAATTCCGCAGTCGCTTTCGGTCCGAAGTAGAAATGCAGACCGATACCGCATTGGAAGATTTTCCGGAACCAACTGGCGGTGTTAACCACCGCTTCAAATTCGATACCGGTGTATATGGTACCGTTCAGTTTGATATTGGCTGAAAAATCAAGCATCTCTTCCGTCGGCTCGGTGTTCTCGTCCGGTACCAAATGGAAGGTTTGCCAAATAGGAAGAAGGCTTGGACAATTGATGATAATGTCCGACCCAAGTCCCATATATACCTGAGGTAGTTTTAGTCGGGCTTCCAATGATCCCGAAGCCTTCAAGAACAAGGCAGGGAAAGGTTTCGTCTCAAAGATCGGACATGCGGCAGGGAACAGCACCTTAGGAAATTCTTTCACCAAATCGTCCGTGCTTGCTTCGAACTCACGCTTGACGGTCAGACCAATAGTCGGTCTTACGCGCAGCGCAAAATCTTCCGTCATCTTCACGAAGAACTTCGTCCAACGGATATCATAAGCGACACGGAACTTGACTTGAAGGTTCATATCCACAGTGAAATCCACCTGCGTACAATCCTTTGGTATCTGCCAACTCCGGCTGAACGAACCATTAATATCCACCAGTTTCGCTTCGCCGCCGCCTTGTTTCTGCGGCATCTTGTACGGCAGACCGTCCGGCGTACATCCGGCTATACGACGATGGATTTGATTCTGGTCATCTATACCGATCTGTTCCACCGTGATATATTGATCAAACACCTGGCTGAGTTCGGTTACAGGGTTTCCGTACACGTATACGGTACCATCGTCATTTGAACGTACGTCTCCTACAACAAGGCTGAAACTGCCGCCTACAGTTGCATAGGCACTATCGGCACACGCATCAGAGGGTAAACCTAACAGCACGTCTCCTATTTCCGGCAGTTTATTGGCAGGCAGATTTTGGAACGATACACCATGTTCGTAGCCACTATATCCATAATCGAATGCCCAAATAATATATGGACTATAACCGTCCCGCTCCATAAACTTCACTTTCGAGTTCAGTTTGATCTCCGGCTGTTGGAAGCCGATGGAGTCAATCGCTGCGAGTGGGATGCGGTAGATCGTATCCTCAAGCACGACCTCTTGTGTCACCCAGCGGTCATATTCAATCGAGTCCACGCCAATCTTGGACTGCCGCATCTCGATCACTTCGTCATAGAAGAATCCGTTGAAATCCCCGTCGTTGCGGTAGATATAGAACGCCTCCTGAGCATAAGTACCAAGGAACAAAGAGCAAAGAACAAAGACTAAAACGCTTCGTCTGAATGCTGATGGCTGATGGCTGAATGCTGTTTTCATTGTTTCACGAATTTAAAGGAGGCACCGCCTGCGTTAATAATATAGTTACCTGCGGGGAACGCGGTCATAGGAAGTACCGTCGTTTGTCCGCCGACAGCCTGACGGCTGACAAGCAGCTTGCCGTCCGCGGAATAGATGGAGACTGTTGTCTTGTCGGGCAGACCGTCCAACGCCACCATGTCTTTTCCTTGCCGCACCACAATCGTTCCCGGCGCTGCTATCGGCGCATCAATGCCTTCCGGAAGACCTTCGTACGTGTACTTGCGTACGTTTTCGATGAGGTAGATGATCGGCGCATCGCCTGAACTCTGAATGATCAGCTGTCCCGGTTCGAACTTCGTCACCGGTTCATCATCTAACAAGAACGTGACTACTTGTCCGTCCATCATGAAGACATTCAGTTTCTGGACAGGTTGCCCCGCACCCTGCGCTCTCATCGGTAGCGCCATAAGCACCAAGCCGAGAAAGAGAAGAAAAGTCTTTTGCATAAATTTAATAGTTTTGTGTGTTACTAATCAAATGAACGCGCAAAAGTACTGCTTTTTTATGAAAAAGCACTCTCAAATCGTACAAATCTACTCTCAAATCGTACAAATCTGCATTTTTTCGTCACAAATAGCCATTTTTCGATATATAAAAAAATCCCTGCCACGCTGGTGACAGGGATGCAGTTTTAGTATTCCGCAAGGAACAATTCTTTAGCAGAAAGCGACGAATGAACAAGCGAAGTGTGAAGTCCCTCTTTTAATCCATACGGGGTGATAAACGTCAATACAACGCCTCGGCTGATATCATTCTCTTCCATAAACAGCTGTTTGCGTTTGATAAGCCGTTCGGCATATTCTTTCTTAATGGTATAAGGGGTAGCTGAAAACTTCATCTCGCACAGATGAATCATCTTATCGGCACGTGCGATGATTAAATCCACCTGCGCACCTTTGCGCGTATCATTTTTTCTGGGCACAAACCGCCACGATGATGCTTCAGTAGCCATACCGGAAATACCTAAACCGCGTTTGATATGAGGCAAGTGCCGCAGACAAACTTCTTCAAAGGTAAATCCTTCCCAACTCTCCACGCTCCGGTCCTGGAAGTGGTGTAACCAATATTGCTCGTCTTTCGAACGGTTATCTTTGACATAACTAAAATAGAAGAGCGTATAGAAATCGCACAAACGATACAAGGTCTGCTTGGTCTTATTGCCATATTGCGCGTAAGACACAATAAAATCGCATCGTTCCAAGTTCTCTAAAATCTTCGTCAGTCCGCCTCCGGAATAGCCGGTTTCATCTGAAATCTGCGTCTTGGTAAACCCTTCCCGTTTGGTAGCTAACAGCTGCACGATCCGTATGTACTTATCCGCTTTTTTGAATAGCGCGTTATATAGTTCTTTGAACTCATCGCTCAAATCTCCGCCTCTACGGAAAATAAGGGCATCCACATTCTCCACCAGACTCAATTGCGGACGAAGCAGACTCATGTAATAGGGCACGCCGCCGAAGATCATATAAAACTGTAGGATCTGGTAGTCGTCCCAACTAAACCCATGAGAAAGCAGGTATTGTTTACACTCGCTCAGATAGAACGGACGCAAATAGATACGATGGGTTATACGATTGTGCAATCCGCCTTGGTTATCCTCCAGTTTCTCTTTCATCCAAGTGGTTGCACTTCCACACGCGATGAACACTATATCATCTCTATTCTGCACCCAACTGGACCAAAAATACTCTAACTCACTTACAAAATCACTCTTCTGCGTATCTATCCAAGGCATCTCGTCAAAGAAAACTACTTTGCGTGCCTCTTTACACTGCTCCAAGTAATTCGCCAACTGCCGAAATGCCTCGTGCCAATTGGATAGTGCGGGGATGTCTATGTCAGGATTACAGCGCTGTAACGCCTCGCGGAAATTTGTCAACTGCGCTTGGAGGGGCCGTTTATGTGACCCTACGAAATGAAAACTATAGGTATCATTGCAGAAGCACCTTACTAAGAATGTTTTACCTACGCGCCTACGCCCATACAATATAACGAACTCCGAACGCTTCGAATCCAAAGCTCTTTGCAATTCCGCCAGTTCTAATTGACGTCCTATCAAGTTTTCCATACTCCTATCTTTAAAATCCGCTGCAAAGATACAATAATTTCTTGAATTGACCAAATAAAATTTGTGTTTTTTGTCCAAATCTATACTTTTTTACCCACATTTGGAAGAAAAACGTGTGTTTTTTGTCCAAATCTATGTATTTTTACACACATTTGGAAGAAAAATCCCTGCCACGCGGGTGACAGGGATGAAGAGAGAGGAAAGATGAACCTTCACAAATTATGGGATAAATACTTCAAGTTGAAGCCTACTAATCTCACCGGAAGGCATTACAACATGCTGGGCAGGGGTTGTGTTTCCATTTTGAGGTTCAAAGTCATACGAGAGAGAACTGAGCGGTCCCACAAACAATTCTCCGCCTTCCATCTCTCCGCCTACCGGATCCGTAAAGGTGATGGAATAATCCTCTATACCAGTGGTATACCACACTTTTTGGTCGTCAACATGTTTATAAGATTTAGTTACGAAATGATTCGTAATACTACCTGTACATGTTCTTTTCCGATGGTAGTCATTTCCTTCAACGGTTACATCGTCCTCTGTTCGTTGAATCTGGAGATGAATGGTATATGTCTTTTGATCCTTATTTGTTTCTGTGTTAGAATCTTCTGTGTATG
>JAFTZQ010000020.1 GCA_017464475.1 Paludibacteraceae bacterium | reverse complement strand
GTAACCGAACTCCTCAATGATCGTGAAATGGTCGGTGATCATGTCTTTGAACTGTACGCCGATACCCGAGCCGGCAACCATACCGATACTCATGTTGTACGCTTTGCTCGACTTCGCAGTTTTCTTACTGTTGTCCGCAGCCGAGACGCTGCCTGCGGCTACCATAGCAGCCATCAAAATAATAAAGATCTTTTTCATAAATTTAATAGTTTTTGCAAAACAGCGCACAAAAGTACTGCTTTTTTATGAAAAAGCACTCTCAAATCGTACAAATCTACTCTCAAATCGTACAAAAGTGACGGATTACATCACTGCATGTGGAAAAAGTGACGGATTACATCACTGCATGTGGAAAAATTGACGGAAAAACGCTATTGGAGATTGTTATGGCGGTATTGGAGGGGTGTTTCGCCGGTGAGTTCCTTGAAGACGCGGTAGAAGGTCTGTTCGGCGGCGAAGCCGCTGAGGGCGATGGCATCGGCTACTGCTTCCTTATCGGAGTTATAGCCGGGATCGCGGAGTATCTGCTGGGCGTGCTCCACGCGGTAACGCGCAATATATTGGGAGAAACTGAGTCCCGTGCGGTGGTTGATACAATTGGATACGTATGTGCGGTTAGAACCTACGGCTGTAGCCAAGTCCTGAATGGTCAAGTCGGGCGAGGCGAACAGCTTCTGTTCGCGAAGGACCGTTGCTATCTGGTTCATGAGCGCATCGGTCTCTTCGGTGGTCATTCTGAGTGCTTTATCTTCCTCCTCTTCCGTCTCCGGGGCGATCGTTTCTTTCGGCATGAAGGTATGCGCGGCTACGTAGCCCAGTCCGTAAAGGAGGATCGACATCAGCACAGCAGGAATAGCAACAAGTATTGAGCCGTCAAACCAGTCCCGTCCCAGGAGGTTGAGTAGCATGGATGCGACGGCAGTGATTCCGACAAGAAGCAGGAGCGTGTGGGTCGGTTGCAGGAGGTAACTGCGGTCGTCGGTGTAGTTGTTATCCAAACGCTGGCGGGTGGCTTTGATTAAGCGGTAGCCGCGTATCACGACCCATGCTATCTGCGCGGCAAAGCAAAGACGGGCAATCAGCTGAATACTATCCTCAACCCCCCAACGGAAACACACGTTCAGCGGGAAAATGACAGTCGCCAAAGCTGCGGGCAGGAGCAAAAACGGCACCTCGAAAGATATCTTCGTGCGCGTGAGCGCGCGCAGGTATGCATAATATAAAGGATATACGCAGAGGTTGACCACAAAATAACTCCATTCGCCTAAGAAACTCGGATGACCGGAGAAATACAGCCAATGGTCGGTGTAGAGAATGGTAGTGGCGATGTAGAAAAGGTAAATCGTGCCCGTGACACGCGGTTCAGCGCTGCCATGATGGAAACGCACGGCGAAGAAGATGCACCAAAAGAAACAGAGCATCATGGGCAGAGATATGATCCAGTCGTAAAGCATTCCGCCGTCAGTTATCTATTTTCTTGTATTTGCCTTCGATGAGGAGCATGCCCGGAAGGATCTCGCCTCCTGCGGTTTTGACGAAGGTGGTATAGGGCAGGGTAGCACCGTCAGCTTCCTCCAGCACGGCATTATACCGGTTGTCCCAGATTTTTCCTTTCTTGGGTTTGACGGTAGCGATATATTTATAAGACGTTTTGCCCGTTTCGGGATTGATGACGCGTTGCACGACTTGGAACTTGGAGGTCTCGGATATTCCCTCTTTCATGCCGATCTTAGCGGCATAGCCTTCTATCTTGCCGTTTTCTTTGGTGAGGACCTGATAGACCGGGGTCTTGACTTTGAAATCTTCGTACTGCTTGGCGAGAGCGACGATATTCTTATCCATGGACCGCGCGCAGATGGTACGTACCAGTTCGGTGCGGGAGTATTTGCCTTTGAGGACCGATTTCTTGTCGAACTCATACTCGTGCGCTACATATTTGAGTCGGTATGTGGTTTTGTCGTCGAGGAACGCTTGCATTTTCACGGGATCCGGTGTGGCAGTATAGTGGAACTGGTAGAAGATTGCTGCGATGGAGTCGTTCCACTCCAATTGGTATAGATAAGAATGGGTCTTGACCTTGAATCCGGTGAAGCTATCGGCTATTTTGCCCGCCGTCTGCGCCATCTGTTGTCCGGACTTGCCTCCGGTGAGGGCATCGAAGATGCCTCCAATAACGCCTATCGCTATTTTGGCAGCTTCGGCTTCCTGCTCCGCGGTGACATAGGTGATGTCATTGACGAGGACGAAGGTATGGTTGAGCAGTTCTTCTCCGGCGTCGGAGAGGGAAGCGAGCCCTCGCGTGGTCTGGAGCGCCACAGCCACATCCACATCATTGGCGTCGTATTGTCCGCGGGACTGGATGAGAGAGGTGTTGAAGGTGGCGTCCGAGACGGAGTTGCCAGTCAAGCCGAACCAGATAGCCACCATCTTTTTCGCGATCTCCGCTTCATTGAGCAGATTCTCGGTATGCAGGGCGTTCTTCTTGAGTTCGGAAGGGGTCAGCTGGTGCCCATACGTAGCCTTATAATAGCCGGTTTTTCTGGACTGGACTCCGGAAATCGTGCTATTATCAATCACGCGTGCATCGGTGATGGTGTGGTCGTCGTATTTATCCGGGATGGGCAGGGAGTCGAAAGCTTTGTATATCTCCCCGCCGAACTCGTCCTCGGGGTGATAAACAAGCATGGTTGCCAGCGAGTTTCGATGGTAATCCATTTCGCTTTGCGCATACATGGGAAGTACCATGCATGCGCAAAGGAATGTGAGGATGGTTTGTTTCACAAACGTTTAGAGTTTAAAGGTTAGTGCTTAGAGGTTAGAGGTTACATGATGGACCGGAGGAACTCGATGGACGTGGTTTGCGCCGGCTGGTGGGTACCATAAGCTACACCGACTTGGCGTGAAGCGTCGATACGCATTTTCTCCAGGTCCACGCCATCCTGGTATTTCTTCATCTCGAATTTCCAGTCATCCAGCACTTTGCCCTTGATCTCGTTGTACAGCTCCATCGCTTCGTCGTAACATCCTGCGTCCGGCAAGATATTAGCGAGATACTCTCCGGCAGCAGCTGCACCTTTGGAATTCTGCTCCGCAGCCCAGGCCTGGCGTGCGGCAGCGAGGTAGATGTTGCACTCGTTGTTGATGTATTGCTGGTAGATGTCCAAACCGGCTTGCAAGGCAGCGTCGTAATGTTTGCTCTGCTGCGGAATAAGAGAAACGATCCAAAGCGCCTCTTCGTATTCTTTCTTCTTCGCCAGATAGTTGGCTTTCTTGAGCATAGCCTCTCCCTCATGGTCATAATAATCAATGATTTTCTGCTTGCCTTCATCGATGAATTTCGTCACCTGCGGGTTTTGGAGCGGCATGTGGCTGATGGCATTCAGATAACATTTATTCTCGGTCTCTCCCAATCCGCGAACGGAGAAAGAAGTGGCGGAGAAAATCGTTTTGGCATAGGTGTCCACGATATAGAGGTTCATCTCCATTTTCTCTGCTATTTTGGCAGGAGGTCCCGGAATGACATCTTTATCCAGCGGCGTGGTAGTGATGGTCAGAACGAATTGTCCCATGTAGTCCAGTCCGGCAATACCGTTGCGGGTCAGTAGTTGGGTCAGTTTATTCTCGATCATGGCTTTCGCGCCTTGTGGGAAAGACTCCTGGTTATCGGCGGCATAGACGGAGATCGGCAGATACTCGGTCTGCGCGAATATAGTAGCGCTCATGAGCGCTGCTAATAGTATAGAATAGATGCGTTTCATAACAATCCAAATAGTAAATTGTAAATGACTAAATTGTAAATACCTTTATTTCTCTCCGAGGACGATGACGGCTCTTCCGAGACCTTTCACCATCACTTTGCAGGGGATGTTATACGGCGCTTGACGCAGGTATTTTGCGAGTCCTTTCGTGAAGCCGTTGGCATCGATAGCCCGTCCGCGCTCGTCGTAAACCGGGATACGCACCTGGGTGAAGTTCGCTACATTTTCGCTGGAATACTGGCGGGAGAACCGTCCTTGAATGGTGTTGAGTTGCAACCAATTCTCGATCACATCCACCAGTTCTTCTCCGTTATACTCGGTCTCCAAGTCAATGCCGGCAGCATTGTTGGCAAACACTTTGATGTCCAGCGTGATCTCGCGTCCGATGGTCTGCATCTCTGTGAAATGATCCTGTAGGCGGAGGTTGAAATTATCCATGTTAGCCACGATCGCTTCCTCCAGCAAGACATCTACATCAGCGGTCATAGACGGAGCTCCGGTGCCGGAAGCCGCTCCGATGGATTTAGCGGTATAGGCGTCCCGTGCCTCCAGGATATAGGATAAGGAGTGTTTAGGACCGAAGTCTTTTACCTCCCAGCTGAGTTCCAGAATGATATCGCATTTCGCCATGCGCGCCACCTCGTCCAGCGGACTCTCCGCTAATTCGTTGCCGGCTTTGGAGGTGGTCATATTATCCTCCATTCGGCGTTGCTCCAGATTCTTGATCATCTGCTCCATACTCTGCAACGGGAATTCACGCTCTGCCATCAGGTCATTCAACTTGGCGATAGCCAGTTTGAGTCCCATGTTCTCCTGCAGCGCCTGTTTGTAGTTCGGCACTTTGGTAATGATACCCATATTCTCCACTTCGGTATAGTATCCATTCGAGATACACCATACGTCTGACGGAACAACCATCAGTTCCGGTTTCTTAATCTGTGCGCTTGCTACAACAGCTACCAGCGCAAGAAGTATAGTAAATAATGACTTTTTCATAATTTTTTTCGATAAATCGGTATATCGATATTTCGATATATCGAGGTTTAATAAATCGAGTTTTTCGAGGGGGAATTAGTATCTTCCTTCCTTGGGGATGATTCCGTCTTCCTGAAGTTTTTTCTTGATTCCGGCGCGGTCCACAGTAACGGTACCGGTCTCAATCATCTGTCGTCCATCGCGTTCATAGCGCGTAGTGACAACACGGCGTTTGGAGTAGTTGGTGAACTGTTTCCAGGGTCCTCCGTCGCTGAAGAATGCATTCCAGTAGTCTTCGTATTTCTCCTGTGCATTCATGTCGAGGCACAACGGTTTGAGGTCGGAGACGCCGTTGTTGGCAGCCTGAATGCCGTCAAAGATAATCTCCTTCACTACCTTGCGTTGCGCGTCATAGAATGCGGTGACTGCATCTTTGGAGCGCACTTGTGTACGCACAACATAGGTGCCGTTGAAATCGGCGCTGAGCACGCGGCTCGGCTGGTCATAGAACGCCTGAGAGCGTTTTGCACCACATGAGGCAAGGGAAAGTACAAGGGTACAGAGTACGATGTACAAGAGGTTTCGTTTCATAATTGATATTGGTTTTGCCGATATATCGAGAAATCGGTATTCCGATATATCGAGGTTATTATTTAGAATCCGGAGTTTAGTTTCTTGAGTATGCCTGCGGCTTCGAGCGCTTTGCGGAGGTCGTCCTTGCGTACGCTGACCACAACGCCTACTTTGTATTCATTACCTACGCGTACGGTCTCGGTAGTACCGGACATGATAGAAGCGTATTTCTGGAACTCACCGCCGTCCGCGAAGAAACTGTCAAAATAGTCTTTGTATTGGTTTTCAATACCCGGTTGCGCCGCCATCGGACGTTGCGAGACGCATCCTTGACCGCCTCCGTATCCCTTGAAGATGACGCCATGCACGGCATTCTTGCGGCATTGGTTTTCAGCGATACCTGCGCTGCGGCTATAGGTCCATACCTTTACCAGATAAGTACCTTGAATCGCATTGCCTGCGCATTCGATCTCATAGCGGAACTGGTTCGTGTCTTTGTTCGCTCTAGCTTGGCGCGCAGCAGCACACGAACTGAGGATGAACGCTACTGCGAGTAAGGGGAAAATGATTTTTTTCATAATAGTATGTGGTTTTAAATTTGTGAATTATTCAAACATCAGGCTGACGCCGATCTGGCTGTAATTACTGATCGACCGGAATTGTCCGTACGGACAGTTGCCGTGGTAAGCGCGGACACCGAGTGCGATGCGGGAAAAATAACCGTCATACCCGGGTGTGTTGTATCGCGCGCCCACGAATATATTATAGGTGAAGACGCGTTTGTCTTTCTGTAGTTTCTTAGGATCGTCTGTTTTGAGTGTAGTGAGGTCGTAGCCATAACATTCGCGGTTTCGGATCTCCATAGAAGCAATGCCTTGAAAGCCATGTTTGCTGGTCGGAGACTGGTATTGGTACTGGAAATAAAGTTCCCAAGGGTTTCTCTTGATATACGGAACAAATTCCGTGCCATTCGGATCGACGATTGAGGCGTCTCCGGCATCGGGATCCATATTAAACCATCCTCCCGCCCACAGGAGCATGAAGCCAAGACGGAAACAATGGTTCTCGGCATAGCGGCTTTCCGCTTCGTTAAAAGTGAAAACAAACTCGGTATAGTTATAGGATACATTGACGCGCCGGATAGCATATCCGCGGTCGATATGTCGGATCTGCAGTTCGTCGCCGATATGGGTGGATTCATGTTTGAACGGGCTCCATTGGATGGAGTAGTTCTTCGCGAATCCGCGGTTGAGACGGTGCAGAAACGTGACGGTAGGAATACCGATACGGTAGTCGGTGTCCACGATGGGCGAGGTGCTGAAATCATAGAAATCCATCCACAGGTTGGCACTCAGCGCCATATTCACAGTCATAGCGAAGGTGGAGTCCTTCAGGTTGCCTGTCCAGAGAGGCAGGTTGATGCCGAATAGTCCCATGGTTTGCCACCGGTAAGGTGTCCCGTGCGCGCCAAAGTCATAGGCGGGATGGTTGGTGCAGTAAGGAATGTCCATCCGCACAAAATTCGGGTGCATGTCGGCATAGAGACTATGTCCGAATTGCGCGTAACGGAAGAATCCACGCCCTTTGACGGACGTGGATTCAGCGCACAGCGGTATCGCCATGAGAACACAAAGTGCTATGAGCGATAACCGTTTCATCACTTAAAATTTGTAGCGGATACCGAGTTGGAGACCACCCCAGAGACCCGGGATGTTGAAACCGAGGTTACCGCCATGAGTGCCGACACCAAGGCTCGGACGCCAGTCGAGCGAGAGTTGGAACGGGAACCAGAAGTCATACTCAATACCGATATGACCTGCAACGCCGGCATACCACCAACTGTCGTTGTTACCGGTACCGAAGTTGAAACCGCCGGAACCACCGACACCCATGTACCAGTGCCACTCACCCTTGTTATTCCAAGGAACAGGTGCATTGAACGGGTCGATCCAGTCGTAGGTAACGTGACCGCCGACACCAACACCGGTGTTGATCGGCAGAATAACATTTGCGGCTACATCCAACATGTTGCTCTCTCCAAAGCCGTGCTGGTAGGAGATAGACGACCATCCACCGAGGTTCACACCGACGGCGCGAGGTTGTGCATAGGCAGTAATGCTTGCTAAAGCAAGAACTACAATGAATAAAAATTTCTTCATTTCTTATAAAGATTTTTAGTTGTTAGTTTATAGAATAGCCTTTCGGACTAATGTTGTCAGAATTTATAGCGTACTCCGAGGGCGATACAGGACATCTCCCAATAGAGACCTGCTCTTGCGCCTCCGTTCATGTCGTCAAACAGACCTGCACCCAGCGTAGGACGCCAGTCCAGCGAGAGTTGGAGCGGGAACCAGAAATCGTACTCGATACCAATACGACCAGCTGCGCCGATATAACCCCAGTTCCATGAGTTGCCTGTAGCAGCAACGCCCGAACCAATTACGGTCATGGTCGCGTTCCAGCCGTAACCGCCGGCTCCACCGACACCCATATACCAATGCCACTCTCCTTTTTCGTTCCACGGAACGGGAGCGTTAAACGGATCAATCCAATCATAGGTGGCAGCAGCCTGTACGGTAGTACCCCATGTGCGACCATGTGCTTGCACACCACCTGCGTTCTCCCAAAAATCCGTACGGCCGTCAACCGACCAACCGAGCTCTACCTCCAGCATGTTCTTATCTCCGAAACCATGCTGGTAACTAATACCATTGAACGCACCGAGACGGCCACCGATGGCACGCGGTTGCGCATAAATCATCACACTTGCCACAGCAAGCACAACCATTAAGATAAATTTCTTCATTTGTTTTTGTCTTTTAATAAAAACGATATACCGGAATATCGACATCCCGGTATATCGACCTTTTCTTACTTATTCAGCGCGAGCGCTACGTTAACGGCGCAAGCTACGGTGCAACCCACCATCGGGTTGTTTCCGATACCGAGGAAGCCCATCATCTCTACGTGTGCCGGAACGGAGGACGAACCCGCGAACTGCGCGTCGCTATGCATACGTCCGAGGGTGTCGGTCATACCATAGGAAGCAGGACCTGCCGCCATGTTATCCGGGTGCAGGGTGCGGCCTGTACCACCACCGGAAGCCACCGAGAAGTACGGTTTGCCGGCGAGGATACGCTCTTTCTTGTACGTACCTGCCACGGGGTGCTGGAAGCGGGTCGGGTTGGTGGAGTTACCGGTGATGGACACATCCACGTTTTCGTGCCAGAGGATAGCCACGCCTTCGCGTACGTCGTCTGCGCCGTAGCAGTTCACTTTCGCACGCGGACCGTCGCTGTAGGCTTTCTTACGAACGATCTTCAGTTCGCCCGTGAAATAGTCGAACTCGGTCTGTACATAGGTGAAACCGTTGATACGGCTGATGATCATCGCAGCGTCTTTGCCCAGACCGTTGAGGATGCAGCGGAGCGGGTTCTTACGAACTTTGTTCGCCATCTCAGCGATCTTGATAGCACCTTCTGCGGCAGCGAACGACTCGTGGCCGGCGAGGAAAGCGAAGCATTGGGTCTCCTCGCGGAGCAGACGTGCAGCCAGATTACCATGTCCGATACCTACCTTGCGGTCGTCGGCTACGGAACCCGGGATACAGAATGCCTGCAGACCGATACCGATAGCCTCGGCAGCGTCAGCGGCGTTCTTGCAGCCTTTCTTCAGCGCGATAGCGGTACCTACTACGTAAGCCCATTTCGCGTTCTCAAAACAAATACGTTGGGTCTCCTCGCAGGTCTGATAAGGATCGAGGCCGTATTGCTCGCAAATCTGGTTAGCCTCCTCGATGGAAGCGATGCCATTAGCGTTCAGAGCGGCGAGAATCTGTTTCTCGCGGCGGTCTTGCGACTCAAATTTTACTTCACGAATCATAGTCTCTCCTCCTTAGTTTTTGCGTGGATCAATCGATTTAACTGCACCTTGCTCTTTGGTCGTGCGGCCG
>JAFTZQ010000019.1 GCA_017464475.1 Paludibacteraceae bacterium | reverse complement strand
TTTGAAGGCTTTTGAGCTTCGCTCTATGCGTAATTTGCCGGTAAAAACTCCTCGCAAGCAAGCTTTCGGATAGTTTTTACCATCAAACTCCGCAACTCTGCGAGTAAAAGCCTTCAAAAGCAATAAACATAAAAAACATTGTTATATCAAGTTTAAAATGAAGATAGCAATCGCAGGAACAGGATATGTGGGTTTGAGCATCGCTACCCTACTCGCTCAACACCATGAGGTGACCGCCGTTGATATTATCCCTGAAAAAGTGGATATGATCAATCGGCGGCAATCACCCATTCAGGATGAGTACATCGAGAAATATTTTGAAAGGGACAAAGGGACAAAGGACAAAGGACAAAGGAGTTTTTTGGACTTAACGGCGACACTGGATGCAGAGGCGGCTTATAAGGACGCGGCTTTCGTGGTGATTGCTGCTCCGACGAACTATGACCCGCATCGCAATTATTTTGACACTTCGGCTGTGGAGAACGTGATTGAGACCGTTCTGAAGGTCAATCCGAATGCCGTCATGGTGATCAAATCCACCGTTCCTGTGGGCTATACTGCTTCCGTTCGGGAGAAATACCATTGCGCGAACATCCTTTTTTCGCCGGAGTTCCTGCGCGAGAGCAAAGCATTAGAAGACAATCTCTACCCCAGCCGAATTATTGTCGGTACGGTTTTGAGCGACGAGCAGTTGGTGGAGAAAGCGGAGTTGTTTGCTTCGCTGCTGCAAGAAGGTGCGCTCAAAGAGGATGTCGAGGTGCGCATAATGGGTTTGACAGAAGCGGAAGCGGTCAAGCTGTTTGCCAACACGTATCTGGCGCTCCGCGTGAGCTATTTCAACGAGTTGGACACGTACGCCGAGATGAAAGGGCTGGACACCAAATCGATTATTGACGGCGTGTGCCTCGACCCGCGTATCGGCACGCATTACAATAATCCTTCTTTCGGTTACGGCGGTTACTGTCTTCCGAAAGACACAAAACAGCTGCTGGCAAACTACCAAGATGTGCCGGAGAACCTGATTGAAGCCATCGTGGAGAGTAACCGGACGCGGAAGGATTTTATTGCCGATCGTGTTCTTGCGATGGCGGGTTATTACGACTACTACCGGCATGGCGATTTTGATGCCGCCAACGAACATTCGTGTGTCATTGGGGTTTATAGGCTGACGATGAAAGCCAACAGCGATAATTTCCGCCAGAGCAGTATCCAAGGCATTATGAAACGCGTGAAAGCGAAAGGCGCGAAGGTGATTGTCTATGAGCCGACGCTGGAAGATGGGACGACTTTCTTTGGCAGCGAAGTGGTGAATGATTTGGAGAAATTCAAACTTCGCAGCCAGGCCATCATCGCTAACCGGTATGACGCCTGTCTGGACGACGTGAAGGAAAAAGTGTATACGAGAGATATTTTCCGGAGGGATTAAACCCCACCCGACCTCCCCTCAAGGGAGGAGAAAAGTAAGAAATGGCTGAAAAGGTAGAACATATCGGGAAGAAAGAGATAGCGTGGAGCTATATTGGAACGGCTTTTATGATCGGAGCAGGGGTCATTCTGCTTCCTTTCATATTGAACAAAATGCCGCAGGAGACCGTGGGAATCTGGAATATTTTTCAGACCATTACGGCACTTGTGCTGCTTCTTGATTTCGGTTTTCGTCCGACTTTTGCGCGCAACATCAGTTATATTTTCTCGGGCGTGAAGACGCTTCAGCGCGACGGCGTGCAGCACACGACCAGCGATGCCGAAGTGGATTACGGTCTGCTGAAAGGTTCGCTGATTGCCATGCGGCGCTTCTACCGGTGGATGGCTTTGGCGGTCTTTGGGCTGTTGGCAACTGCCGGAACCGCTTATTTCTACTATATTCTGCAAAAATACTCCGGCGACCGGCAAGATGCAATGATAGCTTGGCTGCTGCTAATCGGAATCAACTGCTACAACCTCTACACCTTCTATTACGACGCGCTACTGACGGGCAAAGGGTACATCCGCCAAAGTCAACAAATCAATATCTTTGGTCAGGCGATTTATGTGGGATTGGCGATTGGACTGATTTATGCCGGTTTCGGATTAACCGCTATCGTGGGTTCACAACTGATTTCCACAATCATCCGCCGTGTGCTAACGTACCGCGTATTTTTTACGGAAGAGTTGAAAGCCAAATTGGATGACGCGGCGGCACAAGAACCAAAACAGATACTAAGCGCTATCACACCCAATGCCATTAAAATCGGTCTGACGCAAGCCGGTGGATTTCTGGTAAACAAATCCTCCGTGCTGATCGGATCGGCATTTCTGACGCTGGAGGAAGTCGCTTGCTATGGTATCACGCTGCAGGTGATGGACATTCTGGCAAGATGCGCAACAGTCTTCTATCAATCATACTTGCCGAAACTGGCTCAATGCCGCACGGAGAATAATCTGGCGGGATTGAGACGCTATTACCTGCTCTGCACGGGAAGTCTGATTGCTGTGTATACAGCAGGCGGTGTGGCGTGGGTATTCCTGGGCAACTGGGCTTTGGACCTGATTCATAGCCAAACACATTTCCTGCCAACCGCGATGTTATGCGTAATGCTCTTTATCAGCCTTTTGGAGCACAACCACGCGCAATCGGCTGGATTTATCATGGCAGATAACCGGATTCCGTTCTTTATTCCGTCTCTGGCAAGCGGAGCCGCAACGGTTGTATTGCTGTGGCTCTTCCTCAGTCCGCTGCAAATGGGTGTCTGGGGACTTATTCTGGCACCGGGTATCGCACAGCTGGCATACCAGAACTGGAAATGGCCAAGTGTTGTCATCAAAGAACTATGGGGCAAATAATAAAATGAAAGAGTTGTCTGTTATCATAGTAACGTATAATTCCGAACCGGACATCTACGGGTGTCTGGATGCGCTCTTTTCACATAATGATTTGGACGATGCGTTGGAGGTGATTGTGGTGGATAATAACAGCCGCTACTTTGCGCACATGCAAAATGAAATAGCGCAACGCTACGGCGGGAAAGTCATCGTGCTGAGCAACTCCCAAAACGGCGGTTACGGCCAGGGAAACAACATCGGCATCCGACATGCCTCTTCGCCTATAATAATGATCATGAATCCCGATGTACGGCTGATACAAATTTCACTTAAAGACATTGTATCGCAATACAAAAAAGACCCCGATCTGGCGCTTGTAGGATTCAAACAAATCGTCAACATGTCCGGCAAGCGCGGTTCCTCTTTCTCGCTACTAAATCATTATAATGGCTTCGTGCGGCTTATCGGAGGCATCATAGCCAATCGGACAGATTGCTTCTGCTGGAAGCACATGTACTTCTGTGGCGCATGTTTTTGCGTGCGCAAAGCAATGTTTGAAGAAGCAGGACTGTTCGACGAACAGATATTCCTGTATGGCGAAGAGAACGATATTCATTACCGGATACATACCGCGTGTCCTAAAGCACACGACCGATACTGCAAAAATAACATCTACCTCCACCCCACAGAAGACCGACCTTATTCAAAGAAAGCGGTCCAATTACGCATTCAATCCAACGAATATGTGATGCAGCAGCAAGGACGCCCAAAAGGAACCTATATCCGTAGCGAGGAAGAGAGAGTCAAATGGGGGAAACGATTATTCGGGAATGTTGGATAGAAACCGCCTCATAGGACGTTTGCAATGGCTCATTCTGCTATTGCTGTTTGCTTACGACGGGTTTACTTACCTGCCGGAAGGGAATAATGTCGCTATGATGAAGAGCGTATATTATGTACTGATCTTCATAGCGTTCCTTTTTATTATTACCTTGCAAATGCACGAAGGAAAAGTGAAGTTTAGACGCATAGGAACCGCTTCATTCCTCGTTCAACTCTTCATCTGGATTTACTTCATCCGAATGTACTATGATTTTATGCTGGCAGGAGTGAAACAAGAGATTGTGACAAATCCTTTTGCTGCCGTTTTTCTATACGCGAACGCCGCAATTGTGCCATTCTACGGGTTCGCTTTCTTCCGATGGGAAGAAATGGATTTACGCAAACTGAATACAACCATTCTGCTCATCTTTCTAACCATGGGATTGATTAGTTTGTCCTATATTGTCACCGGCAAAGCATTGGATTATATCGGTCCGGACGGACGGTTCATGGGAAACGCATCCATGGATACTATCGCTTTTGGACATTTAGGTACTACTATTACGCTTATGGCGATTGCGCTATTCTACCAACGTAACATCCGGCTATGGCATAAACTGCTGAGCGCTTTTGCCATCGTCATAGGGTTATTCGTCTCTATAGCAGCCGGTTCACGAGGAGCACTTGTCGCACTCATTATTTGCTTTATTGCTTTCCTGTACATGAACGGACACAAGGTGAAAATCCTCATCGGATTGCCTGTTTTAGGCGGATTATTCATACTGCTTCTGCCAATACTAAACGACATATTGATCTCGTTTGACAATCAAGCTTTGGACCGCTTGTACAACTCCATCTATGATCCTAACAGTATGGATGCCGGCGTGACTAGCGGACGGGATGTGCTATACCAGCATGCCTTTGAGAATATAATGGACAACCCCTTTATCGGTTCGTCCCTTTTTATCCAAGGCAAATATGTACATAACAGCGTCTTGGAGGCCTTCTTGGGTACAGGTGTTTTTGGAGGAATAATCTATTTGGTCTTGATTGGGTATATGCTGATTGTGGCTTTCAGATTAGCAGAGAAAGACAAACGATACCTCTTTGCCTCCTTGCTTTTCATTCAGTATTTTATTTACAGCCTGTTTTCAAGAACGCTTAGTATGCTGCCTTTGTTCTGGCTGTCTATGTATTTAGTAATCTATCTAAACGCTACAGAAAATGAAAGTGTCTGTGATCATACCATGTTATAACCAGGCTCTGTTTCTGCCCAAAGCCATTGCCTCACTTCAAGCCCAAACGCTTGAGGATTGGGAGTGTATTATCGTGGATGACGGCTCTACGGACAACACAGCCGAAGTAGCAGCGAACCTTGCGTTGCAGGACGGACGGGTTCATATGCTCCAGAAAATCAACGGCGGTAGCGCCAGCGCACGCGATCTGGGATTGAAACACGCACAAGGAGAGTATATCCAGTTTCTGGATGCCGATGACTGGTTGGAGCCAGAGAAACTGGCGCGGCAAGTAGCACTCATGGAAGGCGAGAATCTGGATATCAGTTATACGGCGTACTGCTCGGAAAATAGTAACGGACATCGTACAAAACCGCAATCAGTCAAATTGAATTTATACAAGATATTGGTACACTGGGGATTAGGAGCTTCTGTTCCTGTTCATAGTTTTCTGTATCAAACTGATTTCATAAAAAAGCATAGGCTAACCTTCCAAAATTCTTGCCGGTTCCGGGAGGATTGGAGATGGCATATATTATGTTATAAGCAACGCCCGAAAACAGCGGTTATACCCAATTATTGTGGTGCCATATATTACCAAAACGAACAAGGAAAAACAGGTTCATATGTCCGTATGCAAGAGGGAAACTTTGCATTTATGGCGTCTATGGCTAAGCAACTGAAAGGAACATATAAATTCTTATGGGTATTCCGTATTTCCGAAGAACTCTGGATTTGGATGCTCCGTATGTTCAAATACAGAAGCACTAAAATCGCAAAAAGCATCTTATTGTTAGATACTGGATGGACGATAGCGGCGATACTGCTTATGCCGATATCATTTTGGTGGATTGCAGTATATTTCATTAAAACCTATATCGCGAGATGAAAAAGATACTGCTCATATGTGTTACATATCATTCCGACAAGGAACTCCAAGCATTCATGGAGTCTGTTCATCGCGCTGCAAAAGTTGTAGAAGGACAAATGGCGGTGGATATTCAGGTAGCAGATAACGGAAAAGAGAACTTAGGCTATCTGGGCGGTGCGCTTCCTATATATAACAAGTACGCAAAGGAATACGACTACGTCTCCATCTCGAATGTCGATCTGGAGTTAGCGCCCGATTTCTTTGAGCAGTTGCTGCGTATAGATACAAGGGGTATAGGATGGACGGCTCCGGATATCTACACCGAAAAGATAGACCGTCATGAAAACCCGCACATGCTCTCTCGCCCGACGAAGCGCAACTTCTTTATTTGGAATAGTATTTATAGTAGTACCTGGATTTATCGGATGTACCATGCGCTCCACTTATTGAAGAATAAAAACTCAAAGGTCTATCCGGCTTGTGAAATCTATGCCGGGCACGGCTCGTTTATGCTATTTACGAAGGCTTTTATAGACCAATACCCCGAACTACATTATCCGACATTCATGTATGGGGAAGAGATTTACATGGCTGAATTGGTACGCGCAGCGCAATTGAAAGTACGCTATATCCCTACTCTGCTTATTGCCAACACAGGCAACATTAGCACGGGATTAATCAATCAGGCCCAAAAATCACAATGGAGCAAAGAGAGCTTGCGTGCGATCCAAAAAGATTTTTTTTGATAATATATTAATCGACATTCTTGAGAAACCAAGTTATTGACATAGTAAAGGGAATTGCAATAATTCTGATGGTTATCGGACATTCCAGTTGTCCAAACATTCTATATAAACTAATATATAGTTTTCATATGCCGTTATTCTTTATCCTTAGCGGTTATTTTCTTAATCAGGATTCATTGACTAACACACGCTCGTTCGTCATAAATAAGGTAAAGAAATTAGCGATTCCACTTATTTGTGCAGCAATAATTTCTTTGTTATTACATAACGTACTTTTCCAATGGGGAATCATAACTTATGGCATCCACTCGAAAATAACCCACTTATTCTCTATTAAAGAACTATTCCTTCGATTGGTACTAATCGTTTGTTTTTTAGAGGTATACGATGATCCTTTCTTAGGCCCTACATGGTTCATCCAATCCATGTTTTGGAGTTATCTTATCATTGCGTTTGTCCACAGGACCACACATAAGGAATCGTGGACAAGACTGCTGATTTACGGATTTTCCATTATGGCTGGTTTTTGCATAGTATTAACGCTTATTCATATGCTGTTTCCCACTATTAAAACAGTATTTATCACACGTATATTTATGGCCGGCGTGTTCATTTATATAGGAGCATTGACAAAAAAATGGTTGGATAAATGGCAACCTTGTTGGTGGCACTTTATACTTCTTTTCGGAATAGTATGTACTTGTTTAATCGTTCCTTTCCGCATAGAAATGCAAGAATATATTGATGTCGTTCAATGGCTGACATTAATCATAACCTCATGCGCCGGAACTTTCCTAATTTATGGTGTTATTAAATTATTAGTCTCAAATACCAAAATGCATTGGAATATACTTACTTATATAGGACGAAATTCAATATACGTATTATTTTTACATATGCTAATGTTCAAACCGATATCATACCTCATCTTAGAAATCCTGCATTTGGATTCAAATAATAGCTATAATTGGATCATCTATGCGGCAGGCAGTATTATCCTTTGCCTGTTATTCGTCTTTTGCAAGGAACAGATAAAGAAATTGACTAATAGTTATGGAACTCGTATCCATCATAATGCCCACATATAACTGCGAACAGTTCATCCGTGAATCTATTGACAGCGTCCTGGCTCAAACTTATACGGCTTGGGAATTGCTGATTGTAGATGATTGCTCAACGGATAACACAGCCGCAGTGATGGTTTCCTACACGGACCCACGTATCCGGTATATGCGCAATGACAGGAACATGGGTGCCGCACTCACGCGCAATAGAGCACTCCGGGAAGCGAAAGGACGATACATTGCCTTCCTCGACTCCGATGACCTGTGGACACCAGATAAACTGGAGAAACAAGTGGCATTTATGCGCCAACATTGCTATGCTTTCTCCTATACCTGCTATTCGGAGATGGATAGCGACGGGCAACCCACAGGAGTACTCGTATCCGGTCCTTCGAGGATTACTAAAGCCGGGATGTATGCCTTTTGCTGGCCCGGATGCCTAACCGTTATGTACGATACACAGATAGTAGGTTTGATCCAGATTGAGGATATCAAGAAAAATAACGACTACGCCATGTGGTTAAAAGTGAGCCGAAAGGCAGATTGCTATCTGTTGCCGGAAAATCTGGCTACTTATCGCAAGGGACGCGCCGGATCTGTCAGCAACCATAGTATCGTGACGATGATTAAATGGCACTACATACTATTCAGAGAGACTGAGAGAATGGCTATTCTGCCCTCATTATGGCATACCTGTGTCAATCTCGTATGCGGAACTTATAAGAAAATTGTATATATTCATCGGAAAGGAGTACAGACATGATACTAAAATACATATTTGACAGAGTAACGGCATTCTTCGGGCTACTCTTCCTATGGCCGGTATTGCTGGTTGTAGCAATACTAATCAAAGTGTACATGCCGGGACCGGTTTTCTTTGTGCAGAAGCGCGTGGGCAAAGACGGCAAACTTTTTGCCTGCCATAAGTTCCGCTCCATGAGCGTCGGGCATAACGGCAGCAGCGTCAGCGTAGCCGGAGAAAGTCGTATAACGCCGCTCGGTGCCAAACTGCGCAGATACAAATTAGACGAACTGCCGGAGCTATGGGACGTGCTGATCGGTAACATGTCTTTTGTAGGTCCGCGCCCTGATGTGCCGGGGTATGCAGACCAGTTACAAGGCGAGGATCGAATCATTTTATCTCTGCGCCCGGGTATCACCGGACCCGCTACACTCAAGTACCGGAACGAAGAAGAATTGCTGGCAACGGTGGAAGATCCGATCAAATATAATGACGAGGTAATTTACCCCGATAAGGTGCGAATTAACCGCTATTACGCGGAACACTACTCCTTCGCTGACGATATGCGCATGATTTTTTGTACTGTCCTCGGCAAGAAAATGACATACAATAACGAAATAATTTAACTTTATGGCGAAACGTATATACCTTTGTCTGGCTCACATGAGCGGGCAAGAACAGCAATTTATTCAAGAGGCTTTTGACACCAACTGGGTCGTTCCTTTGGGACCGAACGTCAACGGCTTTGAGGAAGACTTGAAGCATTTTGTAGGAGAGAACAAAGAAGTGGTTGCGCTGTCTTCCGGCACGGCGGCAATCCATCTGGCATTGATCGCTTGCGGCGTACAAGCAGGCGACGAAGTGATCTGCCAATCTTTCACATTCTGCGCGTCTGCCAACCCGGTCACTTATATCGGCGCTACGCCGGTCTTCATAGACTCCGAACCTAACTCATGGAACATGGATCCCACCCTGCTGGAGCAAGCGATCATAGACCGCAAAGCCCAAACAGGCAAGTACCCAAAAGCCATTATTCCGGTGGCGCTATACGGCATGCCGTACAATATCGAAGCCATTATGGCGATTGCGGACAAATACAGTATTCCGGTAATCGAAGACGCGGCAGAAGGAATGGGCAGCCGCTGGAAAGGGCGTGTCCTCGGTACGTTCGGAGAATACGGCGTGCTCTCTTTCAACGGAAACAAGATGATCACCACTTCCGGCGGCGGTGCGCTGATTTGCAAAGACCAAGCGGCGAAAGATAAAATAATGTGGTACGCGACGCAGGCGCGCGAGGCGTACCCGTATTACCAACACGAAGCCATCGGTTATAACTACCGTCTGTCGAATATCTGCGCAGGTATCGGACGGGGTCAGATGACCGTTCTGAACGACCACTTGGCGCACCATAGACACATCGCACAACTATACCGAGAAGCGTTTGCTTCTATCGAAGGCATCACTTTCCACGACGCACCTTCGGCGGAGTACGACGCCAACTACTGGCTCTGCACTATTCTGCTGGACGAGAACCTGCGCGTCAAGAATGAAGAAGCGGCTTATGCCGAGGCGGTACAAGGAGCCGTAGGAGGCGCAGCAGGCGTGGTGCATGCCGGAGGAAGCGTTCATACGGACTGCGAACCGAACCGCAATGTAGAGGCGATGCGAATCTGTCTGGACCAAGCAGGCATAGAGAGCCGGCCACTATGGAAACCGATGCACAAGCAACCGGTCTTCCGAAATGCACCGGCATATACCAACGGCGTCTCGGAAGCCATGTTCAAGCGGGGACTTTGCCTGCCGAGCGGTCCCATGGTGACCGACGAAGACGCGCAATACATCATTGAAAACATTAAAAAAGCTATTCTATAATTCGATGGAAAGAGAATTTATACTAATCAACATCATCGGTTTTGATAAACCGGGTGTGACCTCGGCGGTGACAGAAGTGCTGGGCAAGTACGGCGCTTTTGTGCAGGACATCGGACAATCGAACCTCCACCACCAGCTCAACCTCAGTATCCTCATCCGCGTGGACGATCCTTCCACCTCCGGCGACATGATCAAAGAGGTGCTTTTCTGCTGCTCCAAACTGGAGATGATCGTCCGCTTCACGCCGCTGAGCGAAGAGGAGTATTCGGCTTGGGTGGGACGGCAGGAGCAGGACCGCTATGTAGTGACCATGCTGGCGCGCGAGATCAATGCGCGGCATATAGCTCGTGTAACTGCTTTGCTGGCGGATCGGCAACTGAACATCGATAATATCTTGCGTTTGAGCGAACGGCCGAGCATTGATGTGCCAGTGGAGAAACGCCATTCGTGTATCGAGTTCTCCCTTCGCGGCAACCTGCCTGACCGCGAGTCGCTGCAACGCGAACTATTGGAGGTGTCACGCGAAGAAGGTATCGACATCTCCTTCCAACGCGACGATATGTTCCGCCGCAACAGACGCTTGATCTGCGTTGATATGGACTCCACGTTCATCCAGACGGAGGTCATTGATGAGTTGGCAGAACGTGCCGGTGTAGGCGAACAAGTGAAAGCCATCACCCTCTCGGCTATGCGGGGAGAGATTGATTTCAAGGAGAGTTTCACGCGCCGCGTTGCGCTGCTCAAAGGGCTGGACGTCTCCGCAAAACAGGATATCATTGACCACCTGCCGATCACCGAAGGAGCCGACCGCCTCTTCAGCATCCTCAAACGCTGTGGATTCAAGATTGCGATCCTCTCCGGCGGATTTACCTTTGTGGGCAAATACCTGCAGGAGCGTTTCGGCGTGGATTACGTCTATGCCAACGAACTGGAGGAGCAGGACGGCAAGTTCACCGGGCGCTATATAGGCGATGTGGTGGATGCACGCCGCAAAGCGGAGTTGTTGGAGCTGATCGCGCAAGTGGAGCATATCGACCGCGCACAAGTGATCGCAGTAGGCGACGGTGCCAACGATCTGCAGATGTTGGGCAAAGCCGGTCTCGGTATTGCTTTCCATGCCAAACCGAAAGTGAAAGAGAGTGCCAGCCAGGCAATCTCTACCGTTGGTCTGGACGGAATACTGTACTTCCTGGGCTTCAAAGATTCGTTCCTGAGAGAACATTCTGAAAACTGAATACTGAATACTAATAAATATATGGAAAGAAGAGTAAGAGTTCGTTTTGCGCCCTCACCAACCGGCGCATTACACATCGGCGGTGTTCGTACCGCTTTGTACAATTATCTGTTTGCCCGCCAGCACGGCGGCGACATGTTGCTGCGTATCGAAGATACGGATAGCACACGTTTCGTGCCGGGCGCAGAAGAGTATATTCTGGAAGCCCTCGATTGGCTGGGCATCGGTATTGATGAAGGTCTGCGCCTGAAGAAAGGCACGAAAGAGATCGAGGCTGTCGGTTCGCACGGTCCGTACCGCCAGTCCGAGCGACGCGAGATCTACCATCAGTATGTGAAGCAACTGCTGGATTCCGGGCATGCATACATTGCGTTTGACACACCGGAGGAACTGGATGCCAAGCGCGCGGAGATACCTAATTTCCAATACGATGCACGCACACGCATGCAGATGCGTAACTCGCTGACCATGAGCGCAGATGAAGTGCAAGCACTGATGGACAAAGGCGAGAAATACGTAGTCCGCTTCAAGGTCGAGCCGGACGAGGACGTGCATGTGCATGACCTGATCCGCGGCGAAGTGGTCATCAACAGCAATATTTTGGACGACAAAGTGCTCTATAAATCGGCAGACGACCTGCCCACTTACCATCTGGCGAACATCGTGGACGACCATCTGATGGAGATCAGCCATGTCATCCGCGGCGAAGAATGGCTGCCTTCTGCCCCACTCCACGTGCTGCTTTATCGCGCATTCGGTTGGGAAGATACCATGCCGCAATTTGCTCACCTGCCCTTGCTGCTCAAGCCGGACGGAAACGGTAAACTCTCCAAGCGCGACGGCGACCGTCTCGGTTTCCCTGTTTTCCCGCTGGAGTTCCACAACCAAAAGGACGGCACCGTCTCTTCCGGCTATCGCGAGAGCGGATACCTGCCGGAAGCGGTAATCAATTTCCTCGCGCTCCTTGGCTGGCACGGTTCCGGCGATCAGGAGATGTACACCATGGACGAACTGATAAAGGATTTCAGTCTCGACCGCGTGTCCAAGTCCGGCGCCAAGTTCGACTACGAGAAGGGCAAATGGTTCAACCATCAATACCTCCAGCTCCGCTCTAATGAAGAACTCGCAGAGATGTTTATGCCGGTTTTGAAAGAGCACCTCGATGAATCAACATATCGAAATATCGATAAATCGATGGTAGCCAAAGTGATCGGCTTGACCAAAGACCGAGTGAACTTCGTGCCGGAGCTCTGGGAGCAAGTCAATTTCTTCTTTGTCGCTCCTACCGAGTACGACGAGAAATCGCTTAAGAAGCGCTGGAAAGAGGACTCGCCGAAGCACATGCAGGAGTTGCTCACTATTTTAGAGGGCGTGAGCGAGGAGAATTGGTATGAGGGTCACGATGAAATTGACGCAGAGGGAAACACGGTATCTCGTCGGTATCTCGACGGTGTCGTCATGCCATGGATTGCAGAGAAGGAATACGGTGTGGGTATCGTCATGAATGCGTTCCGTATCTGTCTCGTAGGCGCCGCCCGCGGGCCGCATATCTGGAATATCACCGATGTGCTCGGCAAGGAAGAAACCCTCCGCCGTGTCCGCGAGGCATTGACACGAATCTGTTAATTGACTATTGAGAATGACTCCGCGCGAAGCGCTACATACTTATTTCGGATTCGATGATTTCCGTCCGTTGCAGGCGGAAATCGTTGAGTCCGTGCTGGCGCACCGCGACACCTTGGCACTCATGCCGACCGGCGGAGGGAAGAGTATCTGTTTTCAGGTACCTACCCTCGTCATGGCAAATGAAAATCCGGAGAAGCGGCTGTGCCTTGTTATCACGCCGCTCATCGCGCTGATGAAAGATCAAGTAGAGAACCTGCAGGCGCGCGGCATTCATGCGGCGGCGGTCTATACCGGTATGAGTTGGGACAAACAGCGCGTAGCGCTGGATAACTGTCTCTACGGACCGTACCATTTCCTCTATTGTTCGCCGGAGCGGCTGGAGAGCGAGGAGTTCCGCAAGCGTCTAGCGCAACTGCCGATCGGGCTGATTGCCGTGGACGAAGCGCATTGTATCTCGCAGTGGGGATATGATTTTCGTCCATCGTATCTCAATATAGCGGCGATCCGCGAACTGCTGCCGGACGTGCCAGTCTTGGCGCTCACGGCTACGGCGACACCGGAGACGATCGACGATATACAGGACAAGCTTGGCTTTCAAGAGAAGCATGTTCTCCGCAAGTCTTTCCACCGCGAGAACTTGCAGTATATCGTTCGCCGAACGGACAATAAAGCCGCCCAAGTGGCGCATATCCTCTCCCGCGTACCGGGTAGCGCAATCGTCTATGTCCGTAACCGCAAAAGGGCGCAAGAACTATCCGAATGGCTCAACACTCAATCCACGACACTCAATTCGCAGTACTATCATGCCGGTTTAACTACCCAAGAGCGCAACGAGCGGCAGGAGGCATGGAAGAGCGGAGAGACGCGTATCATCGTGGCTACCAACGCGTTCGGAATGGGAATCGACAAACCCGATGTGCGGGTAGTCATCCATGTGGATTTGCCCAATACCTTGGAGAGTTATTACCAGGAAGCAGGGCGCGCCGGACGAGACGGCAAGACCGCCTATGCCGTTCTGCTCTTCAACGAACAGGAGGACAAAGCGAAGACCAAGAAACGCATCGTGGACACTTATCCACCGAAGGAGTTTGTGGAGCAGGTTTACCACAAGACCATGGATTTCCTGCAAATAGGCGCCGGCAGCGGTTTGGGACACCGTTTTGCGCTGCACATGGACCAGCTTTGCCACGTCATGAAACTGCCGGTCATCCAAACCTACTCCGCCCTGCATATCCTGACCCAAGCGGGGTACATCCATTTCGAGGAGGAGTACGAGACCCAACCGCGTGTGCAGATCCGCGTGCCGCGGCATGAGTTGGGAGCCTATAACCTTTCCACGGAGCAAGCGCAGCTGCTGGACCAACTCATGCGGCAGTATTCGGGTATCTATACCGACCTGCAATATGTGCGCGAAGCGGACAATAAAGCGACCCACCAGATATTGGTCTCTCTGGCGCAGCGGGGAATTATCACGTATATCCCTCGCTCGGTAGGCTCCAGTCTCGTCATGACAAACGAGCGAGAAGCAGAAATCTACCTCTCGCCCGCTATCTTCGAAGAGCGCCAAGCGCGTTATGTCTCTAAACTGAATGCTATGCTGGAGTACGCCGAGCAGGACCAATTCTGCCGTGAGCAAGTATTACTTGCCTATTTCGGTGAGACCGGCGCTGTCGCCTGCGGTCATTGCGACGTCTGCCGCACTCTCTCCCACCGTGTCATTGCGGAGTGAGTCACCTTCGTCCAGCAATTCCTGCATTTCTCTCAATTCATCATCGCTAACGGATTTACGATCGTTGACACCCATCAGCGGACCGAAAAAGACTTTCAGCAAAGCCCGTCCGATCACCTTGCGGAAACTGAATTTCGGATTCTTGGCATCGCCGCTCACCGGCACGTCCAGAATAATCATGTCCTGCGCCGAAGTGAGTATCTTAAAGCCCATGCGCACAGGGATATTCTTGTACGGTGCCTTGGTGAACCGCTCTTTTTTGCCCACGTTGGGATGATCAATAACGATCTTGTTGGAGCCGTTCATCTTACCTCCCAACACATCGATCCGACTGTCCAGACTCAGGTCTCCTCCGTTGAGCGGATATCCCGTGTAATTGCGGCATAGCGCGTCGAAATCCGACAGCTGAACCCCTTTGAGTTTCATGTCCAGACGCGTGTCTTGGTTCGCTACGTCCAATCCTCCGACAAAGTCTACATTCAGCTGCGCGTCGGATGTCAACGTTGCTTTCACCTTCACCGCATTGCGTCCGTTGGTAGCGATATTAGAACCCTCCACCTGCAGCGACTTGATCGCATACTCCCAATCGTTTTTCATCGAGTAGTCATGGTAAGCGAGGTCATGTCCGGTGATCTTCACTTTCTTCGCCATCCATACCAGCGGCTTGGAAGCCGGTTGGTTATTGGAGGGCTTTTGTACTGCCACGCTGTCCGGCTCCGAGCTTTCTTCTTTTTGTTTCATCAGACGCGAGAGCGTGTTCCAATTCTCGTGCACCTCATAATTGCCGGTGACGCCGGTGATAAAGAGCGAATCGAGAATAAAAGTGTTGGTGTTCAGGTCTCCGCGGTCAATGACGACTCGCAGTTCATCCATCGCAGCAATCTCGTCGTCGTGGGTGTCGCGGATACTAAGTTCCGCCATCGAGAGACCGCCTTTCATCTGGATATTGGAGATGTTATCCAGACTGCCGTCCACATGAATAGAGCCGTTCAGTTTGGCGCCCAAACCGCTGATATTGAGGTAGTCCTGCACCAGTGGCAAGACGACATCAGTATGCACGTCATAAAGCTTGACATTCACCGCATAGCGGTTCGCCTGCATCTTGTATCCGGCCACGATACCCACTCTACCGCCTGTCGGCAGACCGAACTCTAATCCGGCGTTGGTCTGGGTATTGTCGAAATAGAGACCGGGCACGCGCAGCGAGAGGTCCTCTATCTTCCATTGCTTGTTGGAAATCACATCGCGGTAACGCACATTGCTGTTGTTTATCCGGATGTCGTCCAGAAAGATTTTCCACCCGCCGGGCGTGGTGTCTTGGGGTTGCTCAATGGAGTCGTTTTTGGAGAAACGCTCGATGATATCCGAGAAATTGAGTTTGTCGCGGGTCTTCAGTATCTGACCGTCGAAGCCGTTCAGGTGGATAGCGCGTATCTTCACGCGTTTGGCGATCAACTGCGGCCAAGCGATCTGCACATAGAGCCGGTCGAAGGAGAGAAAATCGGTCTCGCCGTTCGCTTCCTTGCATTGGAAACCCTCGATCGTGACGCCGCCCCAGAAGGGATTGATGATCACTTGGTCTGCGTGTAACTGCCGACCCACTATGTCCTCGCCGCGCGTGTTGACAATATGCTTTGCCACGGGCGACAGGGCAAGTATCAATGCGAAGAGGAGCACTATTGCTAGCGCTCCCCATCCACATATCTTCAAGAATTTTTTCATGAATTACTCCATTATTCTGCGGATAATGTGACGCGGCGGAAATCAAGGATTGTCACGCCTTTAGCTTTGAGTACATCTTTCACGAACTCTTTGCTCTCGCTCATGATGTACGCTTGCTCAACGAGGGTGCTCTCTTTCAAGAACTTACCCAGACGACCTTGAGCGATCATCTCGATCTTCTTAGCCTGGTTAGCGAGGTTAGCCTCTGCTTCCTCAGCCACGGTCTTCTTGATCTCGCGAGCCTGCTGTGCCTGCTCAGCGGTGATCCAGCCCTTGGTCTGGTTCGAATCGATATGCTCGTCGGTGTCCACGTGAGCAGGATTGATTCCGGCTTTGCGGAGGGCATTCTCAACGGCTTTGTTGATCTCGTCTTGTTTGGTCTTCTCGATAGCTACGGAAAGCTCGTGCTGTTTCACCTCTTCTGCTACGTGGTCTGCATCCAGCGCGATCGGGCTCATAGCGGCTACCTGCATCGAGATACCGTGAACGGTCTCGTGGTCTGCGCCCTCAGCGGCTGCAACGAGCGAGCTGAGTTTGTTGCCGAGGTGGTTGTATGCATCTACTACCGGAGCCTCGAGGCAAGCGTAGTCTGCGAGTTCCATCTTCTCTCCGGTAACGCCGGAGCGCTCGGTTACGATCTCTGCTACGGTGAAATTGCCGATTTTGAGAGCTGCCAACTCCTCTTTGCTCTGGATCTTGTTGTCCAGCGCAGCGTCGAGGATCAGTTTTACCATGCCCACGAAGTCCTCGTTTTTAGCCACGAAGTCGGTTTCGCATTTTACGCCAACGATAGCGCCGAAATTGCCTTTCACTTTCGCGAGTACGCAACCTTCGGAAGCCTCACGGTCGCTACGTTTTGCAGCGATAGCTTGTCCACGTTTGCGCAGCAAGTCTTTCGCTACTTCGAAATCGCCGTTTGCCTCTTCCAATGCTTTCTTTACGTCCATCATACCGGCACCGGTGATGTCGCGTAATTTCTTGATATCTGCTAATGTTACTGCCATAATCAATTCTCAATTATCAATTATCAATTATCAATTCTCAATTACTCTGCGTCCTCTGCGGGTTTCTCCTCAGCGGGTTTCTCTGCTTTCGGAGCTGCTTTGCGGATGCGTTGACGGCGCTCTTTGGGTGCCGGAGCCTCTGCGTTAGCCTGCTCTTCAGCTGCGCTCTCGTCTGCTTTCTCTACCTTACGCTCCTCGAGACCCTCCTTGATTGCCTCGCATACTGCGCCGAGAATAACGTCGATTGCTTTGGTTGCATCGTCGTTAGCAGGAATAACGAAATCGATGTTGTTCGGGTTCGAGTTCGTATCTACGATACCGAATACAGGGATTCCGAGGCGGTTAGCCTCTGCTACAGCAATGTGCTCTTTCATTACATCGACTACAAACACAGCGCTCGGAAGGCGAGTCATGTCGGCGATAGAACCGAGGTTCTTCTCCAGTTTCTCGCGTTGGCGGGTGATTTGCAGTTTCTCGCGTTTGGAAACGTTTTCCAGCGTGCCATCGGTCATCATTTTGTCGATCTGACCCATTTTCTTGACTGCCTTGCGGATAGTCGGGAAGTTGGTCAGCATACCACCTGCCCAACGCTCGGTGATGTACGGCATACCTACCTCTTGAGCACGAGCGGCTACTACCTCTTGTGCTTGTTTCTTGGTGCCGACAAACAGCACTTTGCGACCGCTGCGGGCGAGGTTTTTCAAGGCCTCTGCTGCTTCTTCTACTTTAACGACGGTCTTGTTCAGGTCGATGATGTGAATACCGTTGCGCTCCATGTAGATGTACGGAGCCATTGCCGGATTCCATTTGCGCTTGAGGTGGCCGAAGTGTGCGCCTGCCTCGAGAAGTTGATCAAAATTTGTTCTCACAATTTTTAATGTTTAATGATTAATGAATAATAAAATATTATTTCTCCGTTCTTTCGGGTCGGTCTTTCACGCGTAAACCTTATATATATTACGCGCACGCACGCAAGCGTTGGACAACCCAAAACAATCGTGTGGTAATCCCGTAGGAGTCCACACGATTTGGAGTTGTGCGATTAACGCTTACTGAACTGGAAGTGCTTACGTGCCTTCGGCTGACCCGGTTTCTTACGCTCAACCTCACGAGCGTCACGAGTCATGAAGCCTTCTGCCTTCAGAGCGGTCTTGTCTTCCGGATTGATCTTCACCAGAGCGCGGGCGATAGCCAGACGAAGAGCCTCTGCCTGACCTTTGAAACCACCGCCGTCAAGGGTTACCTTGATATCGTATTTCTCTGCCACACCGAGTTTGTTCAGCGGCTGGAGAACGATATAGCGCAGAATAGAAGACGGGAAATAAGTCTCGATGTCGCGGCCGTTGATCACGATCTTGCCGCTTCCTTCGTTTACGTAAACGCGGGCTACTGCCTCTTTACGACGTCCTAATGCATTAACTGTTTCCATTTGCTTCTATTATTTGAGGGTGTTGATATCAATTACTTTGGGTTGCTGTGCCTGCATGTTGTGCTCCGGACCTTCGAAGATATAGAGGTTCGTGATCTGACGAGCACCGAGACGGTTCTTCGGCAGCATGCCTTTTACTACGCGGCGAACGAGTTTGTCTGCGCCTTTGGCAAGAAGGTCTGCCGGAGTGAACTCACGCTGTCCGCCCGGGAAACCGGTGTAGCGTACATATACGCGGTCGTTCCATTTGTTACCGGTCAGCTGTACTTTGCCGGCATTGATAATAATTACGTTGTCGCCACAGTCCACGTTCGGAGTGTAGCTCGGTTTGTACTTACCGCGGAGCAGTTTTGCTACCTTGGAAGCCATACGGCCCAGAATCTGGCCCTCAGCGTCGATAACCACCCACTCTTTCTTAGCGGTAGCCTTGTTCACCGACACTGTTTTGTACGAATTGTGTTCCATTAATTTTGTTTGTTTTGGACCGAACCGACAGACATCTATTAAGCGTTGCCGCACTGCCCGATTCGGCGATTAATAAATATGTTTATACGCGCCTTTCCGCCCGTGCGCAATATACGTTCACGCGAAAAAGCCTGCAAAATTACTACTTTTTTTTGACATGACCAAATTTTTCAGCAAGAAAATTCAAAAAAAGTGCATTTAGCCTTCAGTACAGTGGCTTTCATGTAATTGTTAATCCCAAAGGAACTACTTTTTTCTGAACTACGCAAGGATTTTTCGTAAAAAAAGCGTTTTAATCACAAAATAATTTGCGTATGTGCAATATTTGTAGTAAATTTGCAGGCGATTTAGAACACGGTTTAATACACGAAATACACAGGACATGAAGGACGAACGGTATTTACGGCTTCTGAGTGAGAAATTTCCTAACGCACAAAGCGTAATCACAGAGTTAATCAACCTGCGCGCAATCCTCTCTCTGCCCAAAGGGACAGAGCATTTTGTGAGTGACCTGCACGGCGAGTCGATGGCTTTCATTCACATGATCAAAAACGCTTCGGGCGTGGTACGCAAGAAAGTAGATGAGGTCTATGGGGAGAGCCTTTCCGAGGAAGAGAAACGCGCCATCTGTGCGCTGATCTACTATCCCGACGAGCGGATAGAGCTCATCAAGAGGTTTTATGAAGCCGAGGGCAAGGAGCCGCTGAAGGAGGAGGAATACAAGACCCTTTTCCGGCTCAATGCGGAGATCTCGAAGCTGCCGACCTTGGAAGACTGGTATCGCACGCGGTTGCACCAAGTGGTGAATATCGCGCGCGCCGTGACGATCAAATACAGCCGTTCCAAAGTACGGCGTTTATTACCGCCCGGGTATGAATATATCATCGGAGAGCTGCTGCACGAATCGCACCTGGAACAGAAAGACCGGCAGACCTATTACAACGCCATCATAGACGGAATCATAGAGACCGGTAGTGCCGATGCGTTCATCATCGCCATCTCGTATCTGATTCATTCTCTGACGATTGACACGCTGCATATAGTAGGCGACATCTTCGACCGCGGACCGGGTGCAAGCAAGATATTGGATGTGCTGTCCACCGTGCGCGACTACGATATACAATGGGGCAACCACGATATAGAGTGGATGGGTGCGATGGCAGGCAACTTGGCACTCTTGGCGACCGTGCTGCGCGTCTCAATCCGTTACGCCAACATCGAAACCCTCGAAGAAGGTTACGGAATCAACCTGCTGCCGCTGGCGAACTTCGCCATGACGATTTACGGTGACGACCCGTGCACGATTTGGCAGACCAAGGATTTTGAGAACAACCCGCGGCTGACCCGTTCGGCACAACTGATGGCGAAAATGCACAAAGCGATCTCGATCATCCAGTTCAAATTGGAAGGTCAGACGGTGCTCCGTCACCCCGAATGGCACATGGAGCACCGTGCGCTGCTGGACAAAATAGACTTGGAGAAAGGCACAATAGCAACTTATAAGTTGCTGGACACCAACCTGCCGACGATCGATCCGGCGGATCCGTACAAGTTGACGAAATACGAGGAGGACCTGATGAACCAACTTTGGCGTTCGTTCCGCAAGAGCGAGAAGATGCAGCGACATCTGAAAATGCTCTATGAGCACGGTTCGCTCTATCTCGTGCGCAACGGTTTCCTACTCTACCACGCCGCCATTCCTCTGAACGCGGACGGTTCGTTCGCCGAAGCTGATGTGTGCGGCAAGCGGGTGAGCGGCAAGGCGTTGATGGACCGCACGGACGAAGTGATCCGCATGGCGTATTACGGCGAGGGCAAGGAGAAACAGGACGCGCTGGACTATATGCTCTACCTCTGGGAAGGCGAGTTCTCACCGCTCTACAACAAAGACAAAATGACCACTTTCGAACGGTATTTTATTGAGAAGCCGTCAGACGCCAGCCATCAGAATTCAGCCGATCCGCACCGCGAGCAGAAAGGCGCTTATTTCACGCTGGCGGACGATGAAGAGATTTGCAAGAAGATTCTTCAAGAGTTCGGGTTAAACCCTGCGACGGGACGGATTGTGAACGGACATGTGCCTGTTCGCACAATAAAAGGCGAGACTCCCACCCGTGCAAACGGTCGGCGGTTCGTGATCGACGGAGGGTTCAGCAAGCCTTATCAGGAGAAGACCGGAATAGCCGGATACACGCTGATTTATAACAGCCATGGAATCCAGCTCGTGGAACACGAATCGTTCGAGAGCCGCGAGCAAGCGGTGATCTCCGGAAGCGACATTCACAGCCGGACGCTGCTGCAGGATTTCAGCAAGCACCGCATTCGTATCAAGGATACGGACAAAGGAAAGGAGCTGCTCGAACAGATCGCGTCGCTCGAACAGCTCCTGCATGCCTACCGAAGCGGTGCGTTCAGGGAGAGATAAGCAGTTCGTCAAAAAGTCAGGCTATATACAACAACGCCTTGTAGTAACAAACTGAATACTAAAATAAAACAATGATATTATTATGAGAAAGATTCAGATTCTTTTGGCGGCTCTGGTGGCCGTAGTGATGAGTAGTTGCACGTTCAAGACGGAGGCTACGGTAGATGTGGAAGTAACCAAGAACAACCAGCCGCAGGCAGGTGTCGTAGTGTGGAAAATGCACTACAAGGGCATCGGCGGAGTACAGTACAAGCAGAACTATACCGCCTCTGCTACCACAAACGCCGCCGGCGTGGCACATTTCGACCTCAAGTCGCCGGATGATTTTGCACCGAGCAGTGTCGGAGCACAGGACGAGGAGACCTTCTATTTCGCTGTCTTTGACAAAGAAGAAAGCCTTCTTGGATATACCACGGTAACGGTGAAAACCGGCGACAAACTGACCGCCAAAATCTCTCTGGATGAGAATACAAATGAATAAATCAATAGATTAACTATTAAAACGATTAAGTCATGAAGAAAGTATTTATGAGCCTTGCGGCAGTAGCCGTTATGGCATTAGCAGCAGGTTTTACCTCCTGCGACCCGAACAAAGAGCAGTGCTGGAAGATCACGCTTACGAGTCCGGATGGAGGTCAAGTGGTAGAGTATTATTACTACGGTAACGGAGTGGATTCCGATGCGCAGTTAGAGCTATTGGCGTCCTCTATGCCCGGCTTTAAGGCGACGAAGACGCAGACCTTCCTGAGCAAGGACAACTGCAAGAAATAAACCTCGGAGGAGGTTTCTATCAGGATATGCGCGGCTGAATACCGCGCATATTCACTTTTTATAACAGATAACTCTTATGAAAAAGAGATTCCTATTTTTAAGATTTGGCGGTTATACCAAATCTGCCCAAGAGCAGCGCGACGTCAGCGCAACCTCTGCCGCTTGAACCGATCTTGAAACGAACTTAAAAAATTCCTGTTGTTAATAAAAAATGACATGGCAAAAGTGGCAGAAGTGACAAAAAATGACATGACAAAAATTTATATTCCGGCTGTCAACGAATTTAGGATGAGTGTCCAATAACTTAGGAAAACAATAAAAAACTATCTTCTAATTTTTGGAAAAGTCACGTTCCCTGCATGACATACAGGTCTTTGAGGTCTGCAGTCGCTATCCATAACAACCGTCTCGCTTTGCACATCCGCGCAACGACCTCGGAATAATGTTCCGTATCGGCTATATAGGTGGTCATTTGATTTTAATTTTTGTGCATTTGTACTTTTGACATTACTTTTTTTCGTACAAAGCGAGGGTTTGGCGGATGATATTGTGCAGTTCGTCGCGGACGGAGGAAGGAGAGAGGACTTCCAGTTTCTCGCAATGCCAGAGGAGTTGCTGATAGAAATTATAGCAGGGCACAAGATCCATTTCAAAGTCCGTCCATTCGTCGGTTCTTTCTATCTCGCGTTGCGATTCATGAATAGGCAATGCACGCACATAATCAGCCTGCGTGCCATAGACGCGGATACGGATTGTGACAGGCTGTTGGTTGTCGCTGTGATTGACGCCAAAACTACCTTTGAAATAGTCGGTAACGGAGATATTGGAGGACGGTTGCATTTCGTGCTCCGTAAGGGCTATGTTCTCCATGCGCTCCAGAGCAAAGACCGATTGTCCGTGGTGATGGTTGTCCGGCTCTGCCACCAGATACCAACGCCTTTCCCATGTACGCAAGAAATACGGAATAGCCACCAAGTGTTTCTTGGTCTGTTTGTTGAACGACCAATAGTCAAACTCAATGCCTTTGCCTGCGTCGATGGCTTCCAGAATAGGCTGCACGTTCACAATACCGGTTGGCGAATCGGTCAGCATGATCTGGTCACGGTGCTTGATAGCCAACTCGGACATGCCTTCGATATGGAATGCCGAAAGCAGATACTCATAGAGCGACTGATTGCCTTTGTTATAGTCGTTCTTGATCAAGTAGTATTTCTGCGTGGTGGCATTGTACTCGATGTAACAAGGGAAATTGAGCAGAATATAATCCTTGTACCGCAAGAACGTGCGCGGCTGTATGTCGCAGTCATAAAGAGACGAATAGCGGTAATGCTCATTGATCTCTTTCAGACTCATCGCCCCTCTCCGTTCCAAGAGGTCAATGAGATACAGGCATTTCTGAAGTTTGGACATGGCGAGTGATTATTCCATATATACATCCAATTCGTGAGTGTTATGTAACGGGTCAATAACATTCAACATCTTGCATAGTTTTATACTTCCTTTTAGTCTCCTATTTACATTTTTGTCCATCGCTGCTTTTACAAGACCACCTAACTCTACATAATAGTCTTCAATAGCGCACCAAATCTGTTGGTACTCTTTATCTAACTTTGAGATGGTTTGGTCGTACATCACCTGCATTTTTTGGGCTAAAGCTTTTTCTTGCTCTCCCATTACATATTTTGTGACCATGATAGCAGATTTAGTTACAGCCATACCAACTATAGCGCCAAGCGCAGGAATAGGGATAGCGCATTGCCCTATTGCCGAACCTACTGCTACTAAGCCCGCTTCAACGTTTAGAGCACACATACAATCAGCAAAATCGTCTAATGTTATTTCACCGTTTTTATATGCGAATAATAAATCAGCAGTACCTATCACAGAGGAGGTTATTGCGCCAGCAAAAGGAGCGGACAATCCTCCCACTTTGGTCATACCATAAATTGCTGCACCTGAAATTCCACCTTTTGCCCCATTTATAGTAAAGTCATATCCTACTTCTTTCCAATCTTCAATTGAGAAGTCACCAATCTTTTTTCCTCCTTTTATCTTCTGATAGATTTTAATAGAGGCAGCACTTAACCCTTGTATTGCAGCAGATATAGCGGAGTATTTAGCTGCCTCCTGCCAAGACGGATCAGTAATGTGGGTAGCTTCACCCAATTTCTCTTTTTTCTCATTGTTTATCTGACGCTGTCGTTCTGTACGTTGCTGAACGAATTCTTCGTCATATTTATCTAACGTCTGCCCGACACGACCTAACTGAACTTCATCATAAGAAGAAATTCCAGGCTTTACAATCTCTGTAAAAGACTTTCCTGTCTCGGTTTCAATTAACTGGATTTTTTCTCGGATAATCTTTACTGTACTATCCTTTAACCCATCTACGTTTTCCCCTTTTGCTATTTTAGCAAGAACTTCATAATAATCTTTTGGGCAATGATAATACCCTTCCTCCTGAGTGAAAAACGGATATTTATGGGAGTGCTCTATGATAGCTTCAAGCGTCTTCTTGGGTGAATTAATAAATTTTGATTGAACCTTGATACCATCAATAAGATAATCTTCAGGAGCAGTCCTTCCAACATCTAAACTTGCATTAGGAGATAGACCCTCCATTATCCTCTGACCATTACCTATTTCAACTTGTATATGCTCTGCTACTTCACCATGCTTTGTAGTAACATTTCCTAGTATTTTAGTAGGATCGGAGATGAAGTCTCTTACGTTCTCAACACACGCCCGAGCAGAAGCTAAAGCACGGTCAGCATCTATAGCCGATTGTGTAGCTTTTTTCCAAATTTGTTCAACAGTCTTTAAAAGAAGTTCTTCATTATCTTTAATTCCTTGCTGAACAGCACCGGCAATAATTTGGTCTTCGTAGATGTTTGATTTCATGCAATACGTTTATTTATTAATTGTCCCATTGCTTTTGTATTATTAATTAAAGCAACTAATACCTTCTTTTGTTCTTCTGTAAACTCTTTATAGTCATTTGGATATGTATTTACAATAAGAGATAAGTCCAAAGATTTTTTTAATTCTTTAGTATTCTCGACTAATTGCTTCATTTCTTCTAATTTAGGAAGTAAGATACTTACTTTTTCAACTATCTCGTTTGAGACTTTCTCTGCTTCTTCCGCTGCCTGTTTATTTTTATATGCGGCAAATGAACTACCGCCAACAATCAAAATTCCGGCAATTCCCCATCCAATCGGACCCGCTAAGGCAAGAAATGCATTACCGGCAGCCATTCCTCCGCCACCTGCTGCTAATGCTCCTCCGCCTAACCATGCAAGTGCGGCATTTGTCGCTGCTGCTCCCGACAACGCCGAAATAGCGGCACCAGTAGAAGCTGTTCCAAAAGTAGTAGCAATAGCCATTGCCGCTGTTGGACCTAACGAAGCTACCAAGCCACCAGCAACAGTACCTGCAACAGCAGAGCCAGCGCCTTTGATATTACCTGCGGCACTTTCTTCTTCTATTTCAACAGCTCTATTAAAATCCTTTATTTCCAATTTTACTTGAGCTATATCTTTAGCAAATTCTTTTGGTGAATTGGCTAACATGTTTATATACATCTCAATGCGCTCAATTTCTTTAGCGGCAGATTTACGGACTGCGAATAGCTCCAATGCCTTACTATTAGCATTTTCAGCGATTAACAAATAGTCCTCTTGAGCGGCTTTAAGTCTCTTTATAGCCTTTTTCTTAAGTTGGTTGTAAAACATAATGATTAAATTTAAATGTTAATAATTTATTTTGTTTTGTTAATTATCATCATACGACATATCGATATACAGACTGCCGTCATCGCCAATGTACCAGAGGTTGTCGTAATCATTATCGTCGTCCTCTTCGTCTATATCGAAGGACGTATCTATATCTTCATTGTAAACATAGACATAGCGTTTGTCGCTATAACGATCCAACTCGTCTAACAACTCCTGCGCGGAGAAGTCGTTGTTGTCTTCTTCGTTCGATTCTAAACATACATCGCCATCGTCATCCAGATAGACGCTGTCAATCGTCACGGAGTCTCCGTCTTGGTCACAGAAATTGACACAATAGTCCGCATAGCCCTCGCAAATGGCTTGCACTAAGTTGGCTTTCAGTTGATCGACATTCATAGTATTAAATCATTAAAAAGCGCAGAGTAGTACTCAACTTTGTCGCAAACAAGGCTCTGGTAAACCCGACAGAAACAAAGAGAAATAATGCTCCACGCTATATATGACATCTGCTTCAGATTCATATACGCGGAAACGGTTACTCTTCGCCCCTCTGTGGAAATGTACCAGATTTCTGTTTGTCGGGTCAAAAGTAAATTCGCTTCAAGTTTTGGGTTTCTCTCCAAAACGGTTGCAAAGATACAACAAAATTTTGAAAGAGCCAAATCTCGGAGCATTATTTCCTATATTTTTTTCATTTTTCAAAATCTTTGGTGAAGTTGCGGTAATTGGCAGAGGATTTCCAACGGTCTATTTCATAAGCGCGCTGGCAGTTCTGGGGATGAGAGTAAAACATCTCACGGCACGCCTGCTGCACACGGTCAAAGAAAGAAGCGTTCTTCATCTCGTTGTATTTCTTGCCCTGTTCGACCAACTGATACGGATTGCCTTGTATTTCTGACAAGCCGCTTGTGAGTTTGAGAAAAGCGGACTGGAAGACTTGTTCGCCGACTACTGCCGCTGCACAACGATCCGCCGAATACTCACTCATACGGCTCCAGTACTGCAAAGCACAATAGGCGGGGAAAGCAAGTGATTCGGTGATAACTTGCGCTGCTTTTCCCATGTCTTCAATGATATACAGCAGGGTCTTGTAGAGCGTGTGACGGCAGAGAATATGTCCGCACTCATGCGCCATGATACTTTGGAGTTCGGGCAACGTGAGCCGTTCCACCAATGAACTGCTCAAAGCCACAAAAATATGAGTGTCACCATACGTATAGGCGTTCATCACAGGGTCATTGTAGATGTACAACTCCGGCTCGTCGATGCCGACGCGGTTGACCACTTCGCGGAAAGCAGTATAGACCTTCGGCAAGTTGTCCGGCGTGACACGGAGCATTGTACCGAGGTTCTCTCCGCGCATGATACGTTCGTCGCCTTTCTCCATGAAGTACTTGACCAGCGTGTTAAATCCACGCGCCTGTTTGAGCACCTGCAACGCCTTGGCATCGGCAGGGTGCATGATCTGGGAAGCTTTCATGCGGCACTCCTTTCTTTTTGTTCAAAACGGTTAAGGCGCATGTATGCCACTTGCAGCACGGCAGGGATGCAGACGCGGTAAGCCGGCGAGGTGATGTCATAGACCGTCCACGCGCCCAGAGCGATCCAGCCGATGGGACCTAATGCGCTACCCACGGCACGTGTAGCGGTCTCGATACCGGCAGTCGCTACACCACGGATGGTGATGATCTCCACTATATATTGAATTATGCGGGCGGCTATGCGTGCGAGGACGGCTCGGCTTGTACGAACAGCCATGAGCAATGCAGCGGTCAAGGCTTGGCGCGTGAGCGTCTTATCAGGGATGCCGTTTTCGTTGGCAAGCAGCCTCAGTTCGCGCTCGGACATTTTGTTCAGCGTGTCTTGGCAAAGCGTAGTCAAGAGGTTGTGCTCCATTTTGGTGATGGTGTCGTGTTTGGAGATTTTGACGTCCATCTGTTTGCAGACGCGGCGAAGCACGGTTTCATACGAATCCGGCTCGCGGTTCCAGAACGTAGAGAGGGTGTTGGAACCGTATTTCAGTAACTCATTGCTGATTTGCGGCACGAGAAACAACATGTCTTCCGGATAACTGCGGTTATACTCGTCGGTGGAAGTGAGTTGCTCCGTGATACGGATGTTGCCCAAACGGTCATGCGTCAGGATGTCGCATAGCACTTTGAGATCCTCATTTTCGCAAGAGGAGAGAAAACGTAAATCTTTGTCTGTAGTCATAATTTTGCCCTTTCATTTTTGAAATCTGGCGCAAAATTACTACATAGGACGGACAAAAGGTGTCCGAGGGATGAAAAAAAATGGGTCTTTCTCCCAAAAAGTTGTATTTTTGTTGAGATTTGGGGAAGGAGCGCGAAAGTTAACGGATTTTTGTCTCTCGGTCTTGTGCCGCTCATCGGTCGGTTGTGAGTCGCTCTTCGCTCGGTGAACGGCAACACGGAGGTTGGAAGGTACGTCACTTGACAATCAGTTTGATGCGGAAGCCGCGGGTGGTGGGTTCTTCGATGAGTTCCTTCACCTGCGGACGGAGGGAAGCACGGGCGGCATCGGTCAGAGGCGAGTCGCTGAGGTGCTCCACCATGAAATCCAATGCCGTCACGCCGGAGAGTTCGGTGTGCGTCAGACGCAGCGTGAGCGGACGGAAAGACGGCATGTGGGTGAAGAGCATCTCCTTGACAAGCGAATAAGCGAGTTCGGCTTTCTCAGTGATGTTGTACTTGAGGCAGAACTGGTTGAGCCCGGTGTGGATCTGCAGGTAATCGAAGTCGTCCGAGTCAATCTCATAGACGAGTTTCTGGATGCGGTTGACAAACGCCTTGGTAGCCGAATGGACGGGGTGCTCGAAGATCTGTTCGGGCGTGCCGTCCTCGTAGATGATACCTTCGTTCATGAAGAAGATACGTGTGCTCACGTCGCGTGCGAAACGCATCTCGTGGGTGACAATCAGCATGGTCAGACCGCTTTTCGCCAACTGGCGGATGACGGAGAGCACTTCGCCTACCATCGTCGGGTCAAGCGCCGAGGTGGGCTCGTCGAAGAGGATGACATCCGGGTGCATGGCAAGCGAACGGGCGATGGCTACACGCTGTTTCTGTCCGCCGGAGAGGGAGGACGGATAGACATCGGCTTTCTGCGCCATGCCTACTTTCTTGAGCAGTTCCATCGCTTCCTCCTTGGCTTGCGCTTCAGGCAGTTTCAGCAGCTGCATCGGGGCGTAGGTGATGTTCTCCAGCACGGTCATGTGCTCGAAGAGGTTGAAGGACTGGAAGACCATGCCCATCTTACGGCGCAGCTTGTCCAGCGGATAGCCGGGAGCGGTGATGTTCTCGCCGTTGACGATAATCTCGCCCGAGGTGGGCGGTTCGAGCATGTTGATGGCCCTGAGAAGCGTACTCTTGCCGGTGCCCGAAGGACCGATGATAGAGATCACTTCGCCTTTTTCTATAGTGCAGTTTACATCCTTGAGGACGGTCAGAGACGAGCCGTCAGGATTGACAAATGTTTTGCTGAGATGATGGATGGTTATCATAAGATGTACGATTTACAGATGTACGATTTATTTGCGCAGCAGGCAGAGGCTCAGCGTTTTGCGGATGAGCCAGGCGAGGATGAAATAGATAATCGTGATGACAAGCAGCGGGATGAGCGCATCGAAGGTACGGGAACGTATCAGGTCACTGGCACGCGTCAGGTCGGAGATAGCAATATACCCCACGATAGAGGTGTTCTTCAGCAGCGAGATACATTCGCCTGTGTAGAGCGGCAGACCTTTGCGCAGCGCCTGCGGGAAGACGATACCCATGAAGGTCTTGAAGGGCGTGAAACCGAGACTCAGTCCGGCTTCTGTCTGTCCTTTGGGTACCGCGGAGATAGAGGTGTCGAAGATACTTCCCGCCGAGGACGCAAAGCACATGGCGAACGCCACGATAGCCACCAAAGTGGCACTCATGCCGGAGTTGGCAAAGACCACATAGAACAGGATGAGCAGCAAGACGAGTGTCGGGATACCATTGATGAAATCGCCGTATAGGTCCGCCAGTCCGCGCACCCATCTGCGCTTGGAGCGGCGGCAGGCACATACGCCTATGCCGAGAATGGTGCCTAAGAGAATGGCGAAGAACGTAATCTTGATGGTCTCGACCAGACCGTCCCAGATGAGTTTGATACGGTTCTCTTTGATGAGGTTCATGTGGATGCGCTCCCCCAACCCCATGCGTGCGTCACGGGAGTGGTCCACGATGAAATAGCCCGGATGACACTTATAGTACGGGTTGGTGAAATCCATCATTTTTTGCCGCTCTTCTGTAATAAACAGACAAGCGGAGAAGACATCCGCTTTGCCGGTGTTGATAGCCATGATACATGAACCAATATCCATAAACTGCATCTCGAAGGTCCGCCCGTTGGCATGCGCGAACCGCCGGAGAATGTCGGCATCCATACCTTGCCATTTGCCGCCTTCGCCGACATAACTGATAGGGGCTATATTCACAGCGCAGACACAGCGCAGGGGCTTGGCTCCTTCGGGAATGGTATAGGCAGGTTCCTCCACATAGGAGCCTTCGTTGATCCAGTAGTTGATGATGTCATCCAGCGGAGCGGTAGCAAGGAAAGCATTGAGCAGGTCAGTCAACTCGGTGTTACCCTTTTTAATACCAAAAGCCACATCGAAAGTCTCCTCGCCGACAAAGGCTTTCTTCATGCCCAGACGCTTCATGTCCGCCTTTGTGAGCATCACTTCGTCGCTGGCATAGACATCGGCGTGCCCTTGCCGCACAGCCTGCACGCCATCTGCTTCGCTGGACGTAAGAAAAAGTTGCACATCGGTGCGTTTTTCGTACTTCTGCTGGTAATAACTGCCGTTGGAGGCTGCCAGTACAAGTCCGGAGAGGTCCTCCTCCGATTTGGGCTCCCGATAGTCCTCACCGCCGGAACAGGATGATAGCAGTCCGGCGAAAGCAAGAAACAGGAGTGTTAGTCGATACATTTTCATTTTTGTGGATTGTGTGTTAGCTGTTAAATCTGCCGCAAAGGTAGTAAAAATAATTGAAATACACAAATGTTTTAGAAAAAAAAATCGAAGGGGGTATTTTATACCAAGGCTTTTACGTTTTCTTCGGTAGTGCCCGGGAGGAGGTCGATGGGACGGAGTTCGATCATGGTCTTTGCGCCGAACTCACCGCGGTCTCTCATACGCACGGCAGCACGGGCACAAGACACCATGACCTGACCGGTCAAAGCAGGGTTGTTGATCTCCATGTTGAACTCGAAACGCTGGTTGTGGGTCGCGCCGGAGACGCCAGAACGAACGAGGTTCACGCCGTGCGCCACATTATTGAGTGCATCCACGCTGTCCACAGGAATAACGTGGGTCTCATCGTGGGCAAAATAGTCGTCCGCCAAGAGCGCTGCTTCCACGGTCTTGAAATCCGCTCCTTCTTCCAACTCGATATACACCATACGGCGGTGGATTCCCGTTCCCAACGGAATAGTCATCGAGAGCGCATTCTTCACGCCCGGAATAGCTTTGGCAGCCACGGTATGTCCCATCGAACGACCGGGACCGAAGTTGGTGTAAGTCAATCCCTTAGGTGCCATAGCTTGAAGCAGTGCGCGCACCATGGAGTCCGTTCCCGGATCCCATCCGGCAGAGAGGATTGAGACTGTCTTATTGGTCTTGCATACCGCGTCCATCGCTTCGCGCAGGGACCATATCTGACCATGGATATCAAAACTATCAACGGTGCATATTCCCCTCGAAGCCAACACGGCAGCGAAAGTCCGGACTTCACGCGTAGGCGTGCAGACCAACATGACATCAATGTTTCCAGCCATGCACGACAGACAGTCGTCATGGTGATAAATACCCGCCAACTCCATGTCCGGAGCGGCAAGAACAGCTTGTTCAGCGGCTTTACCAATATTGCCGTAACCAAGAATCGCTACTTTCATCATATTATTCATATTTTGGTATAATTTTTGTTGTAAATATTGTGTTTCAGATCCGCCAAACTTGGCGGATGCATTTCTTCTTTCAGGCGGCTTATCGTGCCGGCGACGTCATACTAACGACCCACTAATCACCCACTAATCACCCACTAATCACCCACTCGTGGAAGGTAAAAAGCAGTATTTTTATTCAACGGTGACTGACTTTGCCAAGTTTCGCGGCTGGTCCACATCGCAGCCTTTGACGACGGCAATGTGGTATGCCATGAGCTGGAGCGGAATGACCGTCAGCAGCGGCGTGAGACACTCCTCCGTTTCAGGGATCTCGATGGTGTAATCCGCTATCTTGGAGACCACTTCGTCTCCTTCGGTCACCACGGCAATCACTCTACCCTTCCGGGCTTTGATTTCCTGGATGTTCGAGACCACTTTTTCGTAGGTTCCGCAATGCGGCGCGACAACTACCACCGGCATTTCCTGCGAGATGAGGGCGATCGGTCCGTGCTTCATCTCCGCCGCGGGATAGCCTTCGGCATGGATATAGGAGATCTCCTTCAGTTTGAGCGCGCCCTCCAGAGCGACCGGGTAATTATAGCCGCGTCCGAGATAAATGAAATTCTGGGCGTACGTGAAAGTCTTGGCAAAATCCGCAATGCGTTTGTTCTGGGACAGCACGCGCTCGATCTTGTCGGGTATCTGTCCCAGTTCGCGGACGATCCGCAGGTATTGGTCGGGCGCCAGCGTTCCTTTCTCGCGTCCGATACAGAGCGCGAGCATCGTAAGCGCTACCACTTGCGCGGTGAAGGCTTTGGTGGAAGCGACGCCGATCTCCGGTCCCACATGGGTGTAACAGCCGCTGTCGGACAGACGCGGGATAGACGCCCCGATGACATTACAGATAGAGAAGATGAACGCTCCTTTGGACTTAGCGAGTTGGATCGCCGCCAGCGTGTCCGCCGTCTCGCCGGACTGGGAGATAGCAATGACCACATCGTCCTTGTTGATGACCGGCTTGCGGTAGCGGAACTCAGACGAGTACTCGACCTCGACGGGTATTTGCGCGAACTCTTCGATGGCGTACATAGCGATCAAGCCGGCGTGCCACGAAGTGCCGCAAGCGGTGATGATAATTCGCTTGGCGTTCAGGAAACGGTCTTTATTATCGATGAATCCGGAGAGGGCGATATTGTCCTGGCGTACGTTGACGCGTCCTCTCATGGAGTCGGTCAGCGTGCGCGGCTGCTCGAAGATCTCCTTGAGCATGAAATGCGGGTAGCCGCCTTTTTCCAGCTGGCTCAACGAGAGCTCCAGACGCTTGATCTCCGGGGTCTTTTCAACTCCGTTGATAGTTGATAATTGATAATTGAGAATTGATAATTGAGAATTAACAGTCAGGACGACCACTTCTTCGTCCTCGATATAGATCACTTGGTCGGTGTATTCGACGATCGGCGTAGCGTCGGAAGCCAAGAAATACTCCCCTTCACCAATGCCTACGACGAGGGGCGAACCTTTGCGGGCAGCGATGAGCGTGTCCGGATGATCTTTGTCCAAGATCGCAATCGCATAGGCTCCGATGACCTGCTGGAGCGCGAGTTGGACGGCAGTCTTGAGATCCACATGCTTATTGAGCTGGGTGTATTCGATAAGCTGCACGAGCACCTCTGTGTCGGTCTCGGATTTGAAAGTATAGCCCTCCTTCTGCAGACCGGCTTTGAGGACCGCGTAGTTCTCAATAATTCCGTTATGAATGATTGCCAGCCGCTCGGACTCGGAGTAATGGGGATGGGCATTGACCGCATTGGGTTCGCCATGCGTCGCCCAGCGCGTGTGCGCAATACCTATTGTTCCTCCTGTGTCCTTGTCCGCCGCGTACGCTTCCAGTTGCGATACTTTGCCCTTCGCCTTATAGACATTCAGTTTGCCTTGCTCATTGATGAGCGCCACACCGGCACTGTCATAACCGCGGTACTCCAGACGATGGAGACCTTTAATCAAAATCGGGTACGCCGCGCGGCGACCTATATATCCTACAATTCCGCACATAAGAGTATTTACGATTTACGATTAATTATTTGAAGATTTGTAACAAAAATATAATGACATTTGCTCATAATGACAAATCCGTATGAATGCGTTCCAGTGCTCTCAGGACATCTTCTCTATGCGAGAAGGCAGAGAAACGCACATATCCTTCTCCAGAAGGTCCAAACCCCACCCCCGGAGTACATATTGTTTTACATCGGTTCAGCAATAAGTCAAAGAATTCCCATGAGCCCATGCCATGCGGAGTAGCGCACCAAATATAGGGAGCGTTGATGCCGCCGAAGACCTGCAATCCGGCTTCCTGCAATCCTTCTCGTATCATCCGCGCCGTTTCCATATAATATGTCACGTTCGCATTGACAGCAGCACGTCCTTCCGGCGTATAAGTGGCTTGTGCCGCACGCTGGGAGACATATGCCGTACCGTTGTATTTAGTACATTGACGCCTCATCCACATGGCTTGCAGCCCGGTCTCGTAGGGAACCACGGTATAGCCGCATCTGACGGATGTGAATCCCGCGCTTTTGCTGAAACTATGCACTTCGACAGCCACCTCTTTGGCTCCTTCGATTTCATAGATACTATGAGGGGTGTCCGGCGAAGAAATATAAACCTCGTACGCCGCATCAAAAATAATGATACAATGATTGTTACGAGCGTAATCCACCCAAAGCCGAAGTTGCTCATGCGTCAGAACAGCACCGGTGGGGTTATTGGGAAAACACAAATAGATGATATCCACCTTCTCCTCCGGCCGTTCCGGAACAAAATTATTCTCTTTAAGGCATGGCAAAAGGACGATTTTCCTCCCAGCCATCATATTGGCATCGACATACGCAGGGTAAGTCGGATCCGGAATAGCAACCGTATTGTCCGAGTCGAATAGTTCGCTGAGATTTCCCAGGTCGCTACCTGCTCCTTCTCCGATAAAGATTTCATCCGGTTGAAATTCTATACCTCGCGGCTTAAAATCATGGTCAATGATGCATTGCTGCAACCACTCATATCCGTTCTCAGGTCCATACCCTCGAAACGTATCCTTATGCGCCAGTTCTTCAGCAGCAGAGCACATAGCCTCCACAATGACAGGCGGCAAAGGGCGAGTTACATCCCCCACCCCCATCCGCAACAAATGCTCATCCGGATGATGTGCCAAATACTCTTTCACCCTCAAATCGATGTCGTGAAACAAATAATGAGCGGACAAATCAGTATAATGTGAATTGATTTTCATACGCGAATGGATTTAGACGCTCAATTGCCCCCTGAACACTTCTGTAGCAGGTCCGGTCATATACACTAATTTATCAATCGGATCATATTGAATAAACAAATTTCCACCTTTGAGATGCACGGTCACCTCGTGCTCTGTCTCTTCCATCCAGAAAGCCGCCAGAGCCGCCGCGCAAGCCCCAGTGCCACAAGCCAGCGTCTCTCCCGTCCCCCGCTCCCATACGCGGACATCCAGTTCATGCATATTGCGAACATGGACAAACTCGACATTCGTACCATGAGGAAAATGGGGATGCGTACTGATGCGTGCGCCCAAATCAGCCATTTCCGCATCAGAGATGAGCCAGTTACGGAAAAACACAGCGTGCGGATTTCCTATGTTTACAGATATGAATCCTAATGTATCGCGTTCCTTCAAAGAAAGAGAATCCGCTGCCATCATTGGCGTCCCCATGTTCACTGTGATCCGGGACACGACGCCGTCCGAGAGAAGTAAGTTTAACTTTCGGATACCTGCTAATGTGCTGACAGAGATACCGGTATCGGCACATAACCCGCTTTCATAAAGGTATTTTCCCACGCAGCGAATAGCATTGCCACACATCTCTGCTTCCGAGCCATCCGCATTGAATATGCGCATCTCCGCATCCGCCTCTTTGGTTGGAAGAATAAGCACCAATCCATCCGCCCCAATGCCAAAATGGCGATCAGAGACACGCCTCGCCAAAGCGGGAATGTCAAGCCGTGCTATTAGCGCAAGTGTAGTCTTAGAGAAACAATCTATAAAGATGTAGTCGTTTCCAAGACCATGCATTTTGATAAAAGGAAGAGCTGCCATCGCTATTAATGGATGAAGAGTAATTCTCTGTATTTTGGGAGGGTCCACATCTCGTCGTCCACTATCATTTCCAGCTCGTCGGCATGGGTTCGTATCTCCGCCATGAGCGGGAGGATTGTATCGTGGTACGCCACCGCTTTGGATCGCTCATCAGGCTGCCGGTTCGCCTTATGGCGCGCTTCGGTCATTTTATCCACCCCTTCCAAAATAGCGCCGGAGTGCGACTCGATACGGCGAATGATGTCATAGTCGCGTTCGTTGAGCGACGCCGTCTCGTCGGCAGAAAAGACCTGCTTGACCGCCAGCACATTTTGCAGCAGCATAGTCTGGTAGCGTTTGGCGGCAGGCAAGACATGGTTGAGGACCAGATCACCCAGCACACGACTCTCGATCTGGATCTTCTTGGTGTATGTCTCCCATTTGACCTCGCAGCGGCTATGCAACTCCGCTTCGCTGAGGACGCCGGTGTAGCCGAACATCTTAATCGTTTCCGGCGTCAGGTATTGGTCAATGATCACCGGCACCGAGGTCTCGCAATTCAGCCCACGCTGAGCCGCTTCGGCTTTCCATTCGTCCGAATAGCCGTTTCCGTCAAAACGGATCGCTTTGCAGGCGATGATATATCGCTGGATCAGTTCGAAGAGCGCTTTCTCCTTGGGTTCGCCGGATTCGATTCGTGCGTCCACTTCCTGTTTGAAAAGCATCAGTTGCTCCGCCACCGCAGCGTTGAGCGCCAGCATCGCCGCGCCGCAGTTAGCGGACGAGCCGACCGCGCGGAACTCAAAGCGGTTGCCGGTGAAAGCGAACGGCGATGTACGGTTGCGATCGGTGTTGTCCAATAGAATCTCAGGTATATTCGCAACGCCGAGTTTCATCTCTTTCTTGGCATTGATGATGATCGCTTCGTCGGCGGAAGCATGCTCCAATTTATCGAGCACTTCGCTGATCTGCTTGCCCAAGAAGACGGAGATGATCGCCGGCGGCGCTTCGTTGGCACCCAGACGGTGCTCGTTGGTAGCCGAAGCGATGGAGGCCTTGAGCAGACCGTTGTATTTATACACCGCCATGAGGACGTTGACCAAGAAAGTGATGAACTGGAGGTTCTGATACGGGTTCTTACCGGGCGCCAAGAGGTTCACGCCGGTGTTGGTGGAGAGCGACCAGTTGCAATGCTTGCCGCTGCCGTTCACGCCCGCATATGGTTTCTCATGCAGGAGTACGCGGAAATGGTGTTTCTGCGCCACGCGCTCCATGATAGACATGACGAGCAGGTTATGATCGTTCGCAAGGTTCACATTCTCAAAGACAGGCGCCATCTCGAATTGGTTCGGTGCCACCTCATTATGGCGCGTGCGAACAGGTATTCCCGCCCGCAGGGCTTCGTACTCCAGCTCCTGCATGAAAGCCAGCACGCGCGCCGGAATAGCGCCGAAATAATGGTCCTCCAGCTGCTGGTTCTTGGCGCTGTTATGCCCCATGAGCGTGCGCCCGGTGAGCATCAGATCCGGACGGGCGTTATAGAGCGCTTCATCCACCAGGAAATACTCCTGCTCCCAGCCCAAGTTCGCATGGACATGCTTGACCTGCTTGTCGAAATAGCTGCACACCTCCCGCGCCGCATGGCACAGTGACGCAGTGGAACGGATCAGCGGCGTCTTGTAATCCAGCGCTTCGCCGGTGTATGCCACAAAAACCGTCGGGATACAAAGGGTGTCGCCGATAAGAAAAACAGGCGACGAAGGGTCCCACGCCGAATAGCCTCGGGCTTCAAACGTATTGCGAATACCTCCGGAAGGGAAAGACGAAGCGTCCGGCTCCTGCTGGTACAACGCATTACCGCTGAACTCCTCAATCAACGCACCGTCCTCGATGGTAAAGAACGCGTCGTGTTTCTCCGCCGTACCGCCGGTGAGGGGCTGAAACCAATGGGTGAAATGCGTAGCACCGTGGTCCATCGCCCATTTGCGCATGCCGATCGCCACACTACCCGCTATGTCGCGATGGATCGTGCGACCACTATCCACATCGTCGAACAACTGCTCCAACACTTCCTCCGATATATACTCCTTCATCCGCTCCCGCGTGAACACATCGGAAGCGAAATACTCTTTCACTTTGCCTTTCGGAGCCGTAACATCCACCGATGTATGCTCTTTTGCGATCTTCAACGCATCAAAACGAACATTTGCCATACTTTTGATACTAAATTTAGTTTTTAATCCGATTAAATTCAAAAATCGACGACAAAAGTACTACAAATATTTGGAATATGCAAGTTTTTCAGCAATAAAATAAAAAAAAAGTGAGCCGAAGCCCACTTTTTAACCGTTTACCGATTTAACAGTTTAACGAATCAACACCTTTTCGGTGTGCCATTCTCCTTCGGAGAAAGTCTTGACGAAATAGACTCCGATCGGCAGTCCCATGCGGACGATTTGTGCCTGGAGGTCGGATAGTTCGCCTTCGAAGATCGTGATTAGTTTGCCGCTGACGTCCATCAGATAGTGCACACCTTCGCCGTGCGGGATCGACGGATCGCGCTCTATGTCTTCGGCTTTGAAGGGGTTCGGCAGGAATTGTTCTATTTCTTCCGACACATCTTCGGCGAACTCAGAGGGGTCGCAACTCGGCATGGAGGAGAACTCGACGATCGTCCGGACGAGCATGTCGTTGAGGTGCTCCACTTTGAGCGAATCGGTGGTCGGTTTGAGGTGCGAGTGCCCGATTCCCGAGTCGTCGGTGAGGAAGAAGGAAGTACCGTTAGTAGCCAATGCTATGGATCGCAACAACAATTCCCCACTCTCGCCCAGACCGCTGCATACGACCGGAACGATGCGCACACCTAATGCCGCGGCATTGAGTATCTGGTCGTGCAAGAGAGCGATCGTGGCTGAATCCTGGTGACAGGGCGCATCTAATATAAGGAACGCGATGCGCGCACGTGCGAGAGGATCCCATCCGGCGCTGTTCATCGCCGCCATCAGCGCTTCCGGCACAGCCTCCGGATAGTCGCCACCGCCGTTCGCCTGCTGTTTGTCAATGAAAGACTGGGTCTCTTTAATGTTGTTCGTCAGCCGAGAGATACGAGTCAGATACTCGTCGTTATGGTCGCGATAGACGACTGCGCCTGTTCGGATCGCCATACCGCCTGTTGCCTCGGTAGCGCGAGAGATCACATCCTTCATCTCCGCTTGCAGATAGTGCAACTCATCACCCATAGAACCGGTGGCATCGAAGACAAACATCACATCCACCGCGTCGCTCACTTCGCAGGGCTCGTCGAGGATAAACGTATTGATTCCTTCGCTCCAGTCTTTGGCTTTCTGTTTCTCGCCATCCATGAGGAGGAAGAAGTCCGCATGCTTGCCGCAGAGGTTATTGCCGACCAGTTGAAACCATAGTTCGGCTTTTCCTGTATTGTCCGTCACGGCTTGAAACAAGGTGTTGCCGGAATTGTCCAACAGGCTCACCGCCCGCGAAGCGATCGGAAACCCTTGCTTAGTGCGCACCTGCACGGTATAGCGGTGGCGCGGAGTGATTTTCCAATTCTCGATGTACTCCTTATGGCTGCCGTCGAGCACCGAGGGCCAGAAATACCATTTGGTGAAGTCATTCACCTCGCCTGCGGTCAGTTTGCCTGCCGAGACTGCATGGTTCGACGCGCCATAGCCGACTACCGGAATAGACTCGTCAGCCGCCGATAAAGGGACATCCTCCATCAACCCATCCGCCTCCATAGCTGATTCCATTTCGGCAAGGGACGGCGCCGCCGATTTCATGTACATCACATCGCTCCTACTACCTGGCGCCGTACCGAAAGCAACAACTTCATCGTGCTCCTTGCGTCCGGCTTTCTTTTCCTCCGGCGTTAGTACGACCAGCAGCACATTGCCCTTCGCGGTCTCCACCGTATAGTCTTTGATCTTCAGATCCTTGAAGCCCCTGCGGCTGAAAGCCAGTGTTTTCACGCCACTCAGTAGCTCCGGTTTGATCACTACGCGACCGTCAAAAGAGGTCTTGAATGTGGTCTTGCCGACTTTCACTTCGGCTTCGTCCAGCAGCGCCTGGGTCGTGTCCATCACAATAACCGTCAACGGCTGAAGGCTTACATTGGGCAGCTGACGGCTCTTTTTCATACACGCGTTCGCTGTGCTGAAACACAGAACTACGGTAAACAACAAAGCGGTAATTTTCTTCATAATTCGTTCAATTTTTATCACTAAAGTACAAAATACGTGCCACTAATGCATTTTTATTTGCATATTTCAAAAAAAAGCAGTAATTTTGCGGTCAAAATTGGTTATATTGATAAATGACCAAATAAATGATTAAATGGCAAATGACTAAATCGTAAATAACTTTATGGCTGCAACACAAGAAGAAACATTTAAGAAAATCGTAGCGCATTGCAAGGAATACGGTTTCGTTTTCCCGTCCAGCGAGATCTACGATGGTCTGGGCGCCGTGTATGACTATGGTCAGAACGGCGTGGAGTTGAAGAATAATATCAAGCGTTATTGGTGGGACTCCATGACGCTGCTGCATGAGAATATCGTAGGTATTGACGCCGCGATCTTCATGCACCCGACGACCTGGAAAGCTTCGGGTCACGTGGACGCCTTCAATGATCCGCTGATCGATAATCGCGACTCCAAGAAGCGTTACCGCGCGGACGTCCTGATCGAGGACCAGATCGCCAAATACGATGACAAGATCGCCAAAGAGATAGAGAAAGCCCGCAAGCGTTTCGGCGAGAGTTTCGACGAGGAAATGTTCAAGGCTACCAACGAGCGCGTGAAAGAGCATATCGCTAAACGCGAGGCGCTGCACACACGTTTCGCTAAGGCGATGAACGAGAACGACTTGGCGGAGTTGAAGCAGATCATCCTCGACGAAGAGATCGTTTGTCCGATCAGCGGCACTCGCAACTGGACCGACGTGCGTCAGTTCAACCTCATGTTCCAGACCGAGATGGGTTCGACCGCCGATGGCGCAATGAAGATCTATCTCCGTCCGGAGACCGCACAAGGTATCTTCGTCAATTTTCTGAACGTCCAGAAGACCGGTCGTATGAAAGTGCCGTTCGGTATTGCGCAGATCGGTAAAGCCTTCCGCAACGAGATCGTGGCGCGTCAATTCGTCTTCCGTATGCGCGAGTTCGAGCAGATGGAGATGCAGTTCTTCGTTCGTCCGGGCGAGGAGCTCAAATGGTTTGAACACTGGAAACAATTCCGTCTCCGCTGGCACAAAGCGCTGGGTCTGGGCGACGAGAAATACCGTTTCCACGACCATGAAAAGCTGGCACACTATGCCAACGCCGCAACCGACATAGAGTTCCTCATGCCGTTCGGTTTCAAGGAGGTGGAGGGTATTCACAGCCGTACGAACTTCGATCTCTCGCAGCACGCCAAATACAGCGGAAAGAAGATCGAGTACTTCGATCCGGAGCTGAACCAGAGCTACACCCCGTACGTCATTGAGACCTCGATCGGTGTGGATCGTATGTTCCTCTCCGTCATGTGTTCGTCCTACGAAGAGCAGCAGCTTGAAGGCGGCGACACACGCGTCGTGCTCCATTTGCCGCCGGTATTGGCTCCGGTCAAGGCTTGTATCATGCCGCTCGTGAAGAAAGACGGTCTGCCCGAGAAAGCGCGTGAGATCATGAACGAACTGAAGTTCGATTTCAAGGTCGCTTACGACGAGAAAGACTCGATCGGCAAGCGTTACCGTCGCCAGGACGCTGTGGGTACGCCGTTCTGCATCACCATCGACCATGACACAGAAAAAGACGGTTGCGTCACAGTCCGTTACCGCGACACCATGACCCAGGACCGCGTCAAGATCGAGGATCTGCACGAGATCATCCGCAAAGCCACCGACCCCAAAGAGCTCTACCGCAAGATCGTCGGTGACTCAATGGAGGACACGATGGAATGAGTGAGTAAGTGAGTGAGTGA
>JAFTZQ010000035.1 GCA_017464475.1 Paludibacteraceae bacterium | reverse complement strand
GAGTGGTTGCCGCGCACTCGGACCGACGAAAGCATCGCCTCCGGATTCGTGTTCGAACCCACCGTCACACCCGCCGTCTGACCGTTCAGCACATCCAGCGAGTTTGTCAGGTGACCCCGTCGCGATGTCTCCACACGAAGCGTATCCGCCTCGGACACCTCCGGACCGACTATCTCCGCATGCACTGCAAGCGGCAAGAGCAACATAAGTATTATCGGGACAGTGCGTTTCAATGGTATCAGGTACTGATTACTCATAATTTGATTGCAAAGGTACACTTTTTTTTGCATATATCAAAATTTTTCTGTACCTTTGCACGATTTTTTCGCGTTATGAATGAATTTTTAGAGACAGAAGAACAGATATTGAAGATGCTCAAAACCGTCTTTGACCCGGAAATACCCGTAAACGTATATGATCTAGGGCTCATTTACGGCATCGAGTTGAAGGACGACGGGGTTTGCGAGATCACGATGACATTGACCGCGCCCTCCTGTCCGGCAGGGGATTTCCTCGTAGAGGATATCCGCCAGAAAGTAGGATCCGTAGAAGGGATAAAGGATGTTAATGTGAATATTGTCTTTGAACCCGAATGGAACAAAGACATGATGAGCGAAGAAGCCAAACTCGAACTCGGTTTCCTGTAAATGGTAAATGACTAAATGGTAAATGGCATGATCTATTTCTTAAGCGATGCACATCTTGGCAGCCTGGCTATAGAAAGAGGCTGGGCGCACCAAAAAAAACTGATTGACATGCTGGAGGAGATGAGCAAAGACGCCGTCTCCATTTATATGCTGGGCGACATGTTCGATTTCTGGATGGAATATTTTATCCATGACAAGAGCAAAAGGCAGTTCCATCCTTTCTGCAAAGAACTGCGCAAACTGGCTAAGAAAGGCATTCACGTACATATGTTCATCGGCAATCATGACCTTTGGACATTCGGTGGTCTGGCTCAACTGACCGGCGCGGAAATACACTATGAGCCATGCACGATTATCCGATACGGAAAAGCCATTTTTCTGGCGCACGGAGACGGACTGCTTCCTGAAAACTGGGAGAAACTGTATCCGAAAGAAATCAAAAAGAAAATCAAACGTTTTATCAAACTGCGCGAGATTTTCCGTTCTCCGTTCCTCCAGTTCTGTTTCCGTTGCCTTCCTCCATCCTGGGGAAACCATTTCGGATACAATTGGGCTAAGAAAAGCAGGCTGAAAGAACTCGCTGACCCTTGTCCGTACAAAGGCGAAGACAAAGAAGAGTTGGTACTTTTTGCCAAAGACCAGGAGAAACAGCAAAATCACCGGGACTACTATATCTTCGGACACCGGCATATCGAGCTGGACCTGCAGATCGCTTCCGGAAGCCGGGTTGTCATACTGGGAGACTGCTTCAAGCAATGGACGTATGCCAAGTTAGACAACAAAGGAAACCTCACCCTCCATAATTTTTAATTCGTAATTTTTAATTTTGTCTATGCATACGAGAGAAGAACAACTGAAAGCGTTCGGCAGGCTACTGGACATTATGGATGACCTGCGGGAGAAATGTCCTTGGGACCGGAAACAGACTTTTGACAGCCTGCGCCAGAACACTATCGAGGAGACGTTCGAATTGGCTACAGCCATCAGCCGCCATGACATGACGGAAATCAGCAAGGAACTGGGAGACGTGCTCCTGCATGTGGTTTTCTATGCCAAGATGGGATCGGAAAAAGGAGAATTCGACATCGCCGATGTTTGCAACCGCCTCTGCGACAAACTCATCTTCCGCCACCCGCATGTTTACGGAGAAGCAGCCGCACAGAACGCCGAAGAAGTCAGCCATCTGTGGGAACAGGTCAAACTGAAAGAGAAGGGCGGCAACAAGACGGTATTAGGAGGTATTCCGGACAGCCTGCCTTCACTCGTCAAAGCATATCGCATTCAGGACAAAGCGGCTAACGTAGGTTTCGACTGGGAAAAACGGGAAGATGTATGGGCAAAAGTGAAAGAAGAGATTTCCGAGTTCGAAGCCGAAATGACCGAATTATCAAATGACCAAATAAATGACAAAATGGTAAATGAATTTGGTGATTTGCTATTCGCAATGATCAATGCTGCGCGTCTTTATAAGATCCGTCCGGACAATGCGCTGGAGCAGACCAACCTCAAGTTCATCAAACGGTTCAACTATATCGAGCAGCAGGCAAAAGAAAAAGGCAAGGACATCAAAGATTTGAGCCTTGCCGAAATGGATGAACTTTGGAACGAAGCCAAACGGATTGCCGATTAAGGTTTTCTTACCGCAATATTGAATTGCAAAGCTCCTTGCGAATAGGGAGCCTTGGCTGACGAGGTAAGAGTGAGATTGATTTGATGGGAACCGGCTTCTACCGGCACATAACTCAACGTTGTCAGACATGCGGAAACGCTGTCCGGAATAAAGATCAGTTTGGCATGCGCAGGATCGGATTCAGCCTTTATACCGCCTAACGTATCCGGCCAGTTAAGCGACAGATGCACTTTCGACTCATCTGCACTCGCAACAAAAGAGACCAGAGGGTCATAATACCCGTTGAGCAGCAATCCCATCCGGACCGTATCGCCTATATTAAGCGAATCGTCCAGCATTATTGTGTCACACACACCCGAAAGATTGGTACGAACCAATTGTCTCGACACATTGATACGGGGAGAGATAACAGTCGTCATATCACACGAAACAACCGCGAACCCTATCGCGGCGAACATAATAACAAATAAGAATTTACGAATATGCATATCTGATTTGATTTAAGAGTGCGGCATAAAAGACTCGAACTTTCACTCCTCTCGGACCCAGATCCTAAGTCTGGCGCGTCTACCAATTCCGCCAATGCCGCGGCGCGAGCGTAGCGAGCGCCCAAGGCTCAACTACAAAAGCGGGTGCAAAATTACTACATTTTTTTGAATTATGCAAGAAAACAGCCAAACTTTTTATCATATTTTACCAAACGGCATCAAAATCGTGCATCGTTGGACACCTTCCCCTGTGGCGTATGTAGGTGTGATGGTTGGTGCGGGTACGCGCGATGAGAAGCCGGAAGAAAACGGTATGGCGCATTATATTGAGCACTGTGTTTTCAAGGGCACAGCGCATCATTCGGCGCGACAGATCATTCATGCCATTGAAGGCGTGGGCGGAGAGATTAATGCGTATACCACCAAAGAGGAGACGACGTTCTATGCGGCGATTTTGGCGGAACATGTGCAATTGACCTTGCATCTTATTGCCGAAATGATTCTGGAGCCGAGTTTTAAGAAAGAAGAGACCGAGAAAGAGCGGATGGTGATTTTGGACGAGATCGAGAGTTATAATGACACTCCGAGTGAGTTGATTTACGACGATTTTGAGAATCTGGTTTTTGCCGGCAGCAGTTTGGCGCAGCCTATTTTAGGTACAAGAAAAACCTTGCGGCACCTCTCTTCGAAGCCGGAATACGCCAAACGATGGATGGCAGAGCACTATCGTCCGGAACGGATGGTCGTTTTCTGTCAAGGGAATGTGAAACCGGAGCGGTTGTTTAAATTGGCCGAGAAAGAGTTTGGCGGTATGAGTGGTACCCCTCGGATGGGTAGCACTCCCGACTTGACTCCTACATTCCTCCGAAAAGAGTCCTACATGAGTCCGATAACTATCGAACGCGAACGGGCGTTTAAGAAACACACGCACCAGGTGCATGCGATGTTAGGTGGTCGGGCGTATCCGATCGGGCATACGAACCAATTGGCGATGTTTTTGATGAATAATATCTTAGGCGGAGGAAGTTTGAACAGCCGGTTAAATTTAAGTCTTCGCGAGGCGAAAGGCTTGGTTTATACGGTTGAATCCACATATACACCTTTGAGCGACACGGGTTACTGGTGTATCTATTGGGCGTGTGACCCGCATGACTTTGCGCAGAGTAAAGGTCTGGTTCGGCAAGAACTGGACAAACTGATGACTCAACCGCTGAGTGAAGCGGCTTTGCGACGTTCGCTGGAACAATTACGGGGTCAGTTAGCTATTTCGGCACAAAACCAAGAGCATACGGCTTTGGCGATGGCTAAGTCGATGTTGTATCGCGGCTGTGCTCCGGAATGGCAAGAAACGATGAAGCGTATCGAGCAAACTACGACGCGTCAATTGCAAGATGTAGCGCAAGAATTGTTAAATCCGTCCAGTGCTTACATTTTGACATACGAATAGCGTTTTTTCTGACAAAACTACTAAAAAAATCAAAAAATTGCATAATTTTGCACATTTTTAGCATTTTTTTATGAATTTATTTGCGTATGTTAAAAAAAAGTCGTACCTTTGCGCGATTTTTAATGTTTGTGCGCGTATGCGAACCTTATATGTATACGCGCGAGACAGATGTAAATCCAAATAACAAACAATAATTTACACGATGAAGAAGATTTTTACACTGTTGTTTTTAGCGGCATTGAGCATGGGCTTGTATGCCGAGAAGCAAGTAAGCGGTGTGGTAGTCGATGCCAATGGCGAGCCGGTTATCGGCGCAAGTATCCAGGCTAAGGGCACCACACAGGGTACGATCTCGGATTACGATGGTAAATTCGAGATGGAGGTACCGGAATCTGTGAAGACTCTGGTAGTTAGTTTCGTCGGAATGGCTACGCAAGAGGTAGCAGCCGGCAAGAACATCAAAGTGGTGATGTCTGAGAACTCGGAGGTAATCCAAGAAGTTGTCGTAACCGGTTACGGTACGGTAGCGAAAGGAGCTTATGCGGGTTCGGCTCAAGCCGTGAAGGCTGAGGACATCGAGAAGAAGAACCCGTCGGACGTAACCAAGGCCCTTGCGGGTGAGGTAGCCGGTGTGCAGGTGGTAACCTCCAGCGGTCAGCCGGGTACAATCGCCGACATCCGCATCCGTGGTATCGGTTCTATCTCGGCCAACAGCGCACCGCTCTACGTAGTAGATGGTATTCCATTGGACGCAGGTTCAGTTAGTTCGATTGACCCGGGCGATATCGCAAGCACTACTATTCTGAAGGATGCTACTGCTACTTCTCTTTATGGTAGCCGTGGTGCAAACGGTGTTGTGCTGATTACCACCAAGAAAGGTAGTTCCAACGGCGACGAAGGTAAGATTGAAATAGATGTAAAATCCGGTGCGAACATGCGTCTGCTGCCCATGTACGATGTTATCGACAGTCCTGAGGACTACATCGTTTTGTGTTGGCAGAGCTTGTATAACGAACGCAGAGTATGCAAAGGCCTGCAGGAACTTCAATCTGTCAACTACGCTAAAAACCATTTGTTTGGCTCAGGTGGCATTCCTACTATTTATAATTTGTGGGACAAAGCAGGAAACTTGCTAATCAACCCATACGACGCTGCCGGTAATGTAAATCCTTCATTCGACAAGACCATAAGCCGTCTGGATGCTTACAAGACCATGGACAGTTGGTACAACACCCTGTTCCACAATGGTTTGAAGCTGGAGACTACCGCAAAAATCAGCGGCGGTAACGAGAAACTGAACTACTACACCAGCTTCGGTTACCTGAAGGACGAAGGTTACTATACCGCTTCTGATTTCCAGCGTTTCAACACCCGTGCGAACATTAACTATCAGGCCAAGAAATGGCTGAAGGGTGGATTGAACATCCAATATTCGTACGCGAGCATCAACAATCCTGTGCAGGATGACAATGCCGCTAACAACGGTTTCCTCTTCGTGAATGAGATTCCGCCTATCTATCCGGTTTACGTACGCGATGCGAATGGTAATATTGCTATTGACCCGAAGACGGGCGGCAAGATGTATGACTACGGAGACAACGGCGTTGAGAATATCGGGCAGGAGGGCGGACGTCCCTACTCGTTCGGTATCAACCCTGCCGGTGCACTGCAATGGGATAAGCAACGTACGGTACGTCACCAGACTGCAGCAACCGCATTCTTAGAGTTCAAGCTCTACGAGGGTCTGAAATTCACCGTTAATGCCGGTGTGCAATACATGAACAACCGCATCAACAGCCTGACCAACAAGTACTACGGCGATGCTGCCGGCGTGGGCCGTATCGGTAATGCGCAATACAATTATCTGGCCTTTACCAGCAACCAGTTGTTAGAATACAACAAAACATTCAACGAACACAACATCCGCTTGATGGCCGGTCATGAAATCACGTATTTCAACTACAACTACCAATACGGCTACAAGAAGAAAATCGTTTTGGACGAGTACCCCGAATTGAGCAATGCGGTCAGCATGGATGCTGTAGAAGGTTATGCCCGTACCAGCACGTTGGAGTCCGCTTTGGCAACCGTAACGTACGACTACGACAACCGTTACCTGATTACCGCCAACTATCGTGCGGATGGTTCGTCTAAGTTTGCCAAAGGTCACCGTTGGGGTCACTTCGGTTCTGTCGGCGGCGCTTGGAACTTCACAAACGAGCACTTCATGGAAGGAACCGAGGCTGCTGATTGGCTCAAGAACGGTAAACTCCGTTTAAGTTGGGGTGTTCTGGGTAACCAGGATATCGGCGACATGATGTTTACCGACCAATACAGCATTGAGAACGTAGACGGCGAGAAGGCATATGTATGGAGCTACAAAGGCAACCCCGAGTTGACCTGGGAGCGCACCAGTACAGTGGACCTCGGTTTGGAGTTCTCGATTGCCAAATACCTGGATGCCGAGTTCGATTTCTTCTACAAGAAAACGGATAACATGCTCTTCCCTCGCTACGTAGCACCGTCTCTGGGTTACGGCGGATACTATGTCAACGACGCCGCCATGGAGAACCATGGTATCGAGTTTGACTTGAAGGGTCACCTGCTGGATATGCGTAATATTAAGTTGGATTTGCGCGTCAACGGCGGTTACTATCGCAACAAGATGCTCCAGATGCCTATCGACGGCTACAACGAGGATGGTACGGAGAAGCGCATGGTAATGTCCGGTGGTATGTCCGTAGGTCACTCCACCGCAGACTACTACATGATTCATTACGAAGGTGTCAGTGAAAAGGGAGAGGCGGCCTACACGGCATACTACGATGCCAACAAGGGAGGCTTCGGTCACACAAGCGCCGACCTGATTGAAGACGGAGAGACAGGAGACAACTACATCGCATCCGTATACGAGTACAAGCTCAAGAACCCGAACGCAAATATCCAAACAACGACTGTATATAACGGTGACTACACCTACGCCGGAAGCAACTATGTCGGCAAGAGCTACATGCCGGATTTGGACGGCGGTTTCGGACTGGACTTCGAGGCTTATGGTGTAACGCTGAGCATCAGTTGCTCGTACCGCATCGGCGGTTATGGCTACGATAACATGTACGCCCTGTTGATGCATAGCGAGAGAATCGGAAAACGCAACTGGCACAAAGATATCAAGAATGCGTGGACCGAGACCAACACCAACACGAATATTCCTCGTCTGTCTAATGGTGCGGACGATGGTGCCAATGCTGCTTCTGATCGTTTCCTGACCAGCAACTCGTATCTCAGTTTGAACAATATCAATCTGGGTTACAAGTTCCCGAAGAAGTGGATTGAGAAAATTAAATTAACCAACCTGCAGGTATGGGTAGCCGCCGACAACCTGGCTATCGCATCCGCACGTAAGGGTTATAACCCGATGATGTCGGCCAGCGGAACGAACGGTTATAACGACTATAGCCCGCTGTCAACCGTTATGGCCGGTGTAAAGGTTCAATTCTAAACATAGGAGGTTACAACAATGAAAAAGATTCAATATATATTCTTATCCCTCGTATTGGGAGTGTGTCTCACCTCTTGCGGCGACAGTTTCCTGACACAATATCCGGAAGGCGGTGTCCTGCTGCAGGACCAGTTCGACAAACTGCCGGACAACCTGAAGGGTTCTATCATGGGTATCTACTCGAAGATGTATGAGTACGGCGGCGAACACGATGAATTCGGTCAGCGCGCTATTGACATGTATGGTGATATCCAATCCGGCGATATGGCAATGAAAAGCAGTAGTTATGGTTGGTTCGAGAGTTACGAACGCGGCTATTTCTATGCATATGCCCGTAACTATATCTGGTCATACTATTACGACATGATTAACCTGGCTAACCTTTGCGAAATTGCAGTAGAGGAAAATATTCCCGCCATGCGAGATGCAATCATCAGCGGAGACCCGAATGCAACCATCACACTGCAAGGTTATTATTATGGTCAGGTGCTTGCTCTCCGCGGCTGGGCATATTCGGGATTGCTGCAGTACTACTGCGACCCGATGGATGCACTCTCCAGTACGATAGACGAGGAAAAATCCATTCCTGTATACACGGCCACAGAAGTGAAGAATGGCGCACTGGGTGCTCCTCGCGCAACCGTCGCTGAGGTGTATGAGCGTATCTATGAGGACCTGTATGAGGCCATTGAATTGCTCGATTTCTACGGTCCGCTCAACCAACGCGGTTCGAAATTGGAGATTGATGCCGATGTGGCCCGCATTATCCTGGCATATGCGATGCTTCACCGCGGTTATGCAGACCCGACCGGCATCGTAGCAGACGGCAAGACCGCCTTTGAGATTGCGCAAGAGATGGCAGACGAAGCCATCAGCAATGGCAACTACTCCATCCTGCCGAATGCAGAATTGACTACTACCGGTTTTATGGATGTCAAATCTGCCAACTGGATGTGGGGAGAGGATGTAACCGTAGAGAACACCACAGGGCTTGCCTCTTTCTTCGGTCAGGTGGATATTCACACCTACAGCTATGCAGCTGCAGGTGATACCAAAGCAATTGACAGCAAGCTGTATGACGAGATTGCCGCAACGGGCTGGGACGGACGTGTCAATTGGTTCCGCTCCGGGTCGGACGATTTCCCCTACTGCCCGGACGGCAAGTTCTTCAACCCCAAAACCAAACACACCACCAAGTTGGATGATGTAGATCGCGATTGGCTGTGCGACAACGTATTCATGCGCATAGAGGTTGCCTACCTGATTGCAGCCGAAGCAGCATGGAAAAGAGGCGATGAGGCTAAAGCGAAAGATTATCTGAAGACTCTTTGCTCGCAGCGTCTGCTGGAAGGTAAGACTGTTGCCGATTTGGATACATGGCTGGCCGCTACAGACACCAAAACCGCTCTTGTTTACAACTGGCGTGTAGAGATGTGGGGAGAAGGTTATGGACTCCAGACCCTCCGTCGTCTGAACAAGAGCGTTACTTTGGGTTCTAACCACTTGGCACGTGCTGAAGAACCTCTGACTCCTACCGAGCAGTTCCAATGCCAGATTCCGACTTCGGAAACACGTTACAACCCCTACCTGGCCACAACACAGTTAACAAAGGACGAATAAATTAGTCTGTTTTATTTATAAACAAATAAGCAATTCACTTTATTATTAACTAAAAAGCAATCATTATGAAAAAGTATCTGATTGTACTGGCAGCTGCCTTAGTAGCTTTGGCAAGTTGCAAAAACAATGGAGGTGGAAATGAGTACACCAGCATTAAGTTTAAAAACGCAGAAATTGCGCTTGCAGTAGGCACCTCCGACAAATTGGCCGTGCTGTACGAACCGACGACATTGGAACCTCCTACTTGCGTATGGGCTTCAAGTGACTCAAATGTTGTTGCTGTAGACCAAAACGGTAATATCGAGGCTATTGACCTGGGCGAAGCAAATATTACCGCAACCTACGGTGATTTGAAAGCAGTTTGCAAAGTAAGCGTAAAAGAAGTATATGACCTCGTTGAATGGGGTGCATGTACTTGGTGGGGAATAGACAAAACTCCATTGAGCACTGATACTGTTATCCGCACATTGAGATCAGGTCAGCAAGTTCATTGTGTACCTATTAAGGCAACTTTCCGTATTTGGGACAACAACATCGTTTATGACGAGACAAATGCAAGCGGAAGTAACTTATACTTGGCAGGCGAAGGTTTCTGCGCATTTGGCACCGGTACCGCACTCCTGATTACAGAGGCTCTGGATAATAACGGAGCAAACTACTACTATCTAGGCGTTGATAGTATCAAATTCGTAGATTACGAGGAGTACGACCCGACACAAGCCAAATATGCTTACTGCGCTCCTACCGGTAAGATTTCCGGAACCGCCGAGGAGAACTATAATTATTGGTATGGTGATGACCAAGATGCGCCTGCAGCATGGGTTGGAACAGAAATCATGAACCTGAATTGTGACTCTGCAACGTATGTTAATGGCGGTGGTCTGGCAGGATTTATCGGGAAAGGTTATTTCGTAGGTGATGAAACAATGTGCTATGCTTATGACATTGATATTGACTGGTTTGACTGCTTGTGGCAAGACGTTAACAACCTAAGTTACTTTGGTTTGAAACTTTTGTATGATGCAGAGAGCCAATCTATTGATTTCGCAGATCCCGTAGAATGGGCAGAAACGTTCAGGAAGCACTATCAATACGAGTCAGCAGCAGCAGAAACCGCAAAGGGATATACTATCCGTGCTTTTGATGAGAAGAAAGCTGCCAACAGCATGCCTAAAATCAAAAAGAGCAATAATGTCCTCATGCACAAATAATTGCAATTTGATTTATTCACAGAAAAAGCGGGCTGTCTAATGGCGGCTCGCTTTTTTTCGTAATAATGCTGCACTAATTGTCAAAAATGACAAAAATGTCACATTATTCAAAGAATTGTATCTTTTTGTTTGCATAATTCAAAAAAAAGCAGTAACTTTGCACGCTAATTTGGAGTAAAGTGTGCCTTTGGCTACGAAAATTATAGGTTATGAAAAGATATTATTTAAGTTTGTTAGCAGCAATCATATGCAGCGTGAGCGCATTTGCCGTAGTGGCTTCGCCGGAACCGATAGAGATGACTCAAGCGGACGGCAGTACTGTGACGCTGAAGTTAGTAGGCGATGAATTCCATAGTTATTACACGCGTACGGATGGAACGCCCGTGCGCCTGAACAAGAAAGGAATGTGGGAAGATGACTTATCATTAGCGACGCCGAGCGCAGCCCGCAAAGCTCGCCGCATTGCAGAACAAACCAACATCAGCAGTTCCTTCCCTTTGACCGGTTCGCCCAAGAGCGTAGTTATCCTGGTGAACTTCACAGACCTGAAATTTACGCATACGCTGGCGGAGTTTCAAGACATGCTCAACACGTCGGGCTACAACAAGAACGGCGGTGTGGGTTCGGCACGCGACTATTTTATCGGATGCTCCGACAGCATCTTCTCCCCTATTTTTGACTGCTACGGCCCTGTGACGCTGAGCCATGACTATGCCTACTATGGCGCCAACAGCGGTAGTAGCAATAGCGTCCACGCCGCGCAGATGGTAGTGGAGGCATGCAATCTGGTAGCCGAGAGCGGTGTAGATTTCACACAATACGACACCAACGACGATGGTCGCATTGACAATGTGTTTATCTATTTTGCCGGCCATAATGAAGCAGAAGGCGCAGATGCCAACACGATATGGCCCCACCGCAGCATAGTAACCGGTTCCAACCGTGTGAATGGCAAGCTGATTTACGACTATGCATGCACGTCGGAGATGCGCGGTCGAAGTGGCAACTCGATGTGCGGTATCGGTACATTCTGCCATGAGTTTGGTCACGTGCTGGGTTTGCCGGATTATTACGACACAGACTATAAGTTCTATACCGTCGGTTCGTGGGATATCATGTGTAATGGTAGCTACAACGGCAATGGAAAGACCCCTCCCACTTACACCTCCGGTGAGCGTTTCCAACTGGGCTGGCTCACTCCCGTGCAGTTGAAAAATGCAGGCCTCTATACTCTGGAGCCGCTTGAGACGAGCAACCAAGCCTATTTGATTGCCGCCACCGACCATAACCTGAGTTGGGATAATGCAACACCGAATGAATACTGGTTGCTGGAGAACCGCCAGAATCTCGGTTGGGATGCGCCCTCATCGTCACTCCCCGGAACAGGTATGCTCATCTGGCATATCACATACAATGCTTCGGCATGGGAAGCCAACGAGCCTAACAACAGTCTGCCACTCCGCTATCGACTGGAAGAAGCCGGCGGCTCGAAGGGCTATGCCGCAGCCAGCGACCCCTACCCCGGTACTTTCAATATAACGCAGTTCACCCCTGTACTGAACAACGGCCCCCTGGTAGAGCAACCCTTAACAGGCATTGCGCTTTCAGGCAAGAACATCACGTTCACCTTTAAATCGAACGGTTTTATGTTCCTGCCGACCGAACTGCCAGTGCTACAAAGCACGTATAATCCGGAAACAAAAAAAGCCGAGACGCCTGCGCAGGCTATGAAGATTGTAGGCGAGCATTTAGACCCGGAATCCACCGTCACAATCAGCGTTACCGGTTCCGGCTTCACCTTCTCGACCGACAGCAGTTCGTGGGTTACCTCCTACGAGGCTCCCGTGAACGCAGACTCGACGATGGAGCTGCCAATCTATGTACGCTACGCTCCGCGCAAACAAGTGTGTGACATCCAACGCGGTACCATTAGTGCGCGTCAAGGCCAATCAGCCGGCTCCTTTACTATCCGCGGCACCAGTCCGCGTCCTGTACTAATAGAGGCACCTAGCATCACCGAAGTAAATGACATCACCCCCACTTCCTTCAAAGTCAAGTGGGCTCCACAGTCTGACGCTGAGTATTACTATGTAACGATGTTCCATCTGGAGGAAGGGACGGAGAGCCAAATGGAGAGTTTTGAAGGATTCGATGACGAAGCCACGGTACATGAAGCCGGTTGGTATAGCAGTTTCTACCGCACCACCACCAAAGCCAAAGCAGACGGTTCCGTATCCATGTGGTTCAAAGAGAGCAACGAGCAGATGCTGAGCCCCATCTACCCCTTAGCCATCTCGGGTGTTTCTCTGTGGCTGAATGCACCGGCAACCAGCGACACCGAAGTAGGTCAATTAATACTAACCGGTATAAGCGACAGCAAAGACTATATAATAGATACTATCGAGATTCACAAGAACACGAAACAATACACCTACAGCCGCAGTTTGGACGAGAGTCTTGGAATCCGCCGTTTCAGCATCGAATACAAATCATTCGGGGGCGAAGGCGTATGTATGGATGCTTTCACCACCACCTTCAACCAGAAAACGGTTTACACCTATAAGGGCCGTGAGCGTACTATTGTGGCGCAAGAAGGCGATATCGCAGAGGATTACACTGTGTTGTATGCATATGATTTGATGCCTAATACAGAGTACTGTATTCAGCTGCAATGCTCGGAGGAGAAGGGATGCGAAGAGCACCTGAGTGACTTGGGTATGCCTTTCTGGATTACCACCAAAGAGGGAGAAAACGCCGACTCCAAGCGCCTGACCCTGGCCTACGACTCCATTTCGTACGATCCGGCAACGCATATTGTATACTTGCCCCAATCGCTTAAGTCAGGCAGTGTATGTATCTATTCAGCCGAAGGCGAGTTGGTAAAACGCATACCTGTCAGCCCGACCGTAAACATCGTGCCGTTGCCAGACGCCGAGTTGCGCCGTGGCGCAATCTATATTGTAAAATATCTGCCGGAAGACACGATGAGCCGCAAGGGGCCTTGGATTAAGATTCTGTTCAAATAAAAACATATGCATATGAAACGATTTTATCCCATCATGCTATTGCCGCTGCTATGCCTGCTTTCATGCGGCAGCGGGAATAATCCGGAATGGAAAGAGCAGTATAATATAGGCACGTATTGTGTGATTAAATTTAACCCATTAGCCGCTGCTTATCGGCCTAATGTGATGCTGGTTCCAGATAACAAAGGGGAGTTCCGTATGCGCAAATTGCAGAATGGAGGCACATGTCGTGAGTTCATTATCGGTCGCTATCCCTTCTTGCAGGTTGATACAGTACAAAACTGGTACTTAGCCGATTGGAAATGGGGCGTCATACTGAGTATGGGTCACGTAGCCATACCTTTACGATGGGTAGATGTGCATAATCCTGATGCTTCGTACGTGCGCTCGGATTTCGAGGTAGCCGCTTCGGGTATTCTCGAGACCTATGGGTATGTGAGTCGAAACGAGATTGATCTGATTTTAAATGTACAACCTGCTCCTGCCGCAGAGACTCCCGGTACATGGGGTTATACCTCCGGAGGTATTTCCACCGATCATCTGGCTCCGGTTTATCTAAGTCGATACTATTCTGTTCAAGATATTCCGCAAGTAATAGATAGTAAGGGAGATTGGAAATATACGAAAGCCGATTTTATGGCGGAGCGTCTTCGTCAAGACAGCCTACAAGAAGTCTATCGTGAACGTTTGGCCACCTTGATTTATGCCGGTTTAGGGAATAATATTATTCATCCGGGCAACCCAAATTGACAAAGCACTCCACTTTACCCCACATTTTTATTAAATTGTTAATAACTCGCGTAATTGACTGAAATTGCGCGAGTTATTGTATATTTTCGAATGTTGATAACCTGTTAATAAAACATTTGAAAAAATTTTTTGTGGGGAAATGTGGTGTAATTCAAATATTTTTTGTATCTTTGCAGCGTTTTTCAAAGAAAAGTGGAGAATTATGCAAACATTCATTGGAAATATTGAAGCGAGGCTGGACGAAAAAGGGCGCATTTTCGTTCCGGCAAGTTATCGTAAGATCCTGGCAGAGTCGGAATCGAAACGTATTGTAATGCGTCGAGACACAGACAATGAATGTCTGATGTTTTACCCTGAGCATATTTGGAATGAGAAAGTGGAGCAAATGCGCCAAGTGCTCGATGAGTGGGATCCGGAGGATCAGCTCCTTCTCATGCAGTTTATGGCTGATGCAGAGTTCTTAGAGCTGGATGGTCAGGGACGAATTTTGCTGCAGAAAAAGAATTTAGAGACCATCGGTGCACAAAACGACGTGCTGTTTGTAGGTATGCTGAATCGCTTTGCGCTTTGGACACCGGAGAACTTCGCTAATAAACGTTTGAGTCAAACGGAATTGGCAGCACGTTTGAGAGCTAAAATGAGTAAGAAATGAGTGAAATCTACCACATACCGGCTATGCTAACGGAGACCATTGAGGGTTTGAACATCAAGCCTGATGGAGTCTATGTTGATGTAACGTTCGGAGGAGGAGGGCACAGCCGTGCCATCCTGGAGGCCGGTGCAGGACATCTATACTCTTTCGACCAGGACAAAGACTCACTCCGGAATGCAATTGACGATGAGCGATGGACGTTTGTGCACAGTAACTTCCGCTATCTGCGCAACTGGATGGATTATTACGGCATAGAGCAGATAGACGGTTTATTGGCAGATTTAGGGGTTAGTTTTCATCATTTTGATTGTCCGGAACGCGGTTTCAGTTTCCGGTTTAGTGCGCCGTTAGATATGCGAATGAACCAAACGGCGAAGCGCACAGCGGCGGATGTCGTCAATAGCTACAGCGAAGAAGAGTTGGCGCAATTATTTTGGTTGTATGGGGAATTGAAAAACGGTCGCGGTATTGCGAGGAACATTTGCAAGGCGCGTGCGCAGAGGCGGATTGAGCGGACAGAAGAGTTGGTAGAAAACCTCACCCCGACCCTCTCCTCAAGAGAGGGAGGTATACACATTCTTGAGAATGGAGAAATAGAAGTACCGGCGCAGTACAAGAAAGATCTGGCTCGGCTTTTTCAGGCGCTGCGCATAGAGGTGAATGATGAGATGGGTGCGCTGCGGGAGATGTTAGTGGCCGCTCGGGATATGTTGAAGCCAGGCGGACGTATTGCGATACTGACGTATCATTCGTTAGAGGACCGTCTGGTGAAGAATTTCCTTCGCAGCGGGAACTTGGAAGGCACAATAGAAAAAGACTTTTACGGCAATATCCTAACGCCGTTTGAAATCATAGAAAAGGGGCGTACGGCTTGCGCGGAAGAAGTAGAGAGAAATCCGCGCAGCCGTAGCGCTAAATTGAGAGTAGGAGGGAAAATAACCCCACCCTAACCCTCCCCTCAGGGGGAGGGAAAATAACCCCACCCTAACCCTCCCCTCAGGGGGAGGGGATAAGTTACAAAAAATAGAGATATGGATAGTACACCTAAATATATTACAGCAAGAACGGCATCATACGAGTTACTGAAAGAAGATGCTCGCAATATGAGAGAGAATCCCACGGAAGCTGAATCCATATTATGGAAATATTTACGAGACAAACAATTAGGCTACAGGTTCAGAAGACAGCAAATAATTGACAATTATATAGTCGATTTTGTATGTTTAGAAAAAACTCTCATTATTGAGATTGATGGTAAATACCATAAT
>JAFTZQ010000018.1 GCA_017464475.1 Paludibacteraceae bacterium | reverse complement strand
TCCGCTTGTCGATGTCTCCTGTCCAATACCGCCAACAACATACAAACGACAACTAAAAGAACAAATACCCCACATGTCAACGAACATGCATACATCGAACAACATTTACTAACCCTGTCCAACTTTTTGGGGACACCTCACCTGTCTAATGAGGACTAATATATGCAAAATTTTAAAATGCAACCGAAAGCAACAATCTTGCAAAAAAAAACGCACAAATAATGGCATATGCTTGCATATGTCATTTTTTTTTCGTACCTTTGCACCCAAATTTGTGTCCGAACGGACGAATGTAATGATAAATCATTAAAATATATATAGATAAATCATATAAAAATAATAGACTTATGGCAGACAAACAACAAAGCGGTATGATGTTCAACGCACTTACCGCAGGCAGTAAGATTGTAGGAAACATCACAGCGGATAGCGATTTTCGTGTGGACGGATTGATCGAAGGTGATTTGAATTGCTCCGGCAAAGTAGTAATCGGCGAAAGCGGTCGCATCAAAGGAACCGTGGTATGCGGCAATGCGGAGATATTGGGGTATATGGAGGGCAAGATCACGTGCCACCAGCAGCTGTCTCTCCGCGCAAGCGGTAAGATCAGCGGCGATGTGCATACCAAGACGCTGATTGTAGAGCCGGGTGCGATATTCAACGGTACGTGCGCTATGGGAAATCAACCCGCAACTACAGAGAAAAAGAACTAAAAAAAAGACCTAGATAAACTAGTTAAACTAGTAAAACTAGCTAAACTAGAACCCCAAAAAACTACTATATCATGAAGATCAAACCATTTAGAGGTATACGTCCTCCGAAAGAATTAGTAGAGTTGGTCAGCAGCCGGCCTTACGACGTGCTGAACTCGGCAGAAGCACGTGCAGAAGCAGCTGGGAATGAGAAATCACTCTATCATATCATCAAACCGGAGATCAATTTTGAGCCCGGGACCGATGAACACGATCCGCGTGTGTATCAGGCGGCTGTGGAGCAATTCGCTAAGTTCCGCAAAGAAGGATGGCTCGTGCAGGACGCAGAGGAGAAATACTATGTCTATGCACAAACGATCATGGCGGACAATCCGCTCTCGGGAGGCAAGCAGAAAACCCAATACGGACTCGTGGTGGGTGCTTGGGTGGATGATTACCTCGAAGGACGGATCAAAAAGCACGAGTTGACGCGCAAAGACAAAGAGGAAGACCGAATGAAACATGTGCGTGTGCTGAACGCCAACATGGAGCCGGTTTTCTTTGCTTACCCGCATCGGGACGACTTGGACGCGATCATAGCCGACGTGACGAAAGGTGCACCGGAATATGATTTTGTGGCAGCTCCGGAAGGATTCAGGCACACGTTCTGGGTAATCAACGACAAACAGACCATCGCCAAGATCACAGAGATCTTTGCGCAAATACCGGCTATGTATATTGCGGATGGACACCACCGGAGTGCAGCGGCTGCTGGCGTCGGAGCGGAGAGAAAGAAGACCCCCACCCCAAAAACAGATGTGAGACCGGAATATGAGTTCTTCTTGGCGGTTTGTTTCCCTGATAATCAATTGAATATCATAGACTACAACCGCGTAGTTAAAGATCTGAACGGGCTGACGGAAGAGGAGTTTTTGGAGAAGCTGAAAGAAGACTTCGAAATATCGGAATATCGGAATATCGAAATATCGACCGATTGCAAAGAAGTGCGGCCGAAAGCGCTCCATAATTTCTCGCTCTACATGGGCGGGAAATGGTATTCTCTCACCGCAAAAGAAGGACGATACAACGACGCAGACCCGATCGGCGTATTGGACGTAACGATCTCCAGCAACCTGATCTTGGACAAGATACTCGGCATCAAAGACTTGCGTTCCGACAAACGGATTGATTTCGTGGGTGGAATCCGCGGTTTGGGTGAACTCAAACGCCGTGTGGACAGCGGCGAAATGAAAATGGCGCTGGCACTCTACCCCGTTACCATGCAGCAGATCATCGATATTGCCGACTCGGGAAATATCATGCCGCCGAAGACCACTTGGTTTGAGCCGAAATTGCGCAGCGGCTTAGTCGTACACAGTTTGGAAAACTAGATAAACTGGTTAAACTAGATAAACTGGTAGAACTAGACAAAGTAGATAGAATGATTAAGAAAATCATTTACACATTTTTAGCGTTGGTGTGCTTGACGAGTTGTAGTATTCAGCAGAAAATCAAGCGCGCAGATAAGCGATTTGCGATCGGAGAATACTACGAAGCAGCAGATATCTATAAGTCCTGCTACAGCCGCCTTTCCTCCAAGAAAGACCGTGATTTGAAAGGCTATGTGGCTTACCGGCAAGGAGAATGTTATCGGTATATCAATAACCCTCGTGCGGTCAATTGTTATCAGAATGCGCTCCGTTGCAAATACCAACTGAAGGATTCGACGATATTCCTGAACTGCGGTTTGGCGATGCAATACCAAGGCAAATACAAAGACGCAGCCAAGAGCTATGATCTGTATCTGCAATCCCATCCGGATAACTATGTTGCCTTAGCCGGCAAATACGCTTGCAACAAGATTGACGAATGGAAGAAAGAGACTAGTCGGTACAAGGTTTCCGAAGCGAAGGAGTTTAACCAGAGGCGCACGGGCAACTTCGCGCCAATGTTCATCGGAGAAAATACCGATGCGCTGATGTTCACTTCGAACCGTCAGGAGAAAGCAAAAAGCGGAACGAAGAAGCTGAAACGACCGAGTAACGTAACCGGACAGCAGCTTTATCAACTTTACCAGACGCGCAAAAATGCTGCGGGTGAATGGGAAGAGATCGTACTTGCGGAAGGATTGTACGACGCGCCGGAAGAGGAGAAACAGACGAACGATTCAACCGGAGGCAAGCAAGCCGGAACGGCTGAGATGGGCGTTTGTTGCTTCACCAAAGATGGTCGCACAATGTATTTCACGTATTCGAAACCGATCAACGGAAAAGACTTAGGTGCCAAGATCTACAAGAGCGACCGCTCCAGCGGTGAATGGGGCGAAGCGCAAGAGGTGAAACTTTTTGCGGACAGCTCAATCACGGTCGGACATCCGGCTTTGAACCCGACAGGCGACACGATTTATTTCGTGAGTGACGCAGAAGGAGGCGAAGGAGGCAAAGATATTTGGATGGCGGAGCTGGATGGTTCCGAATGGGTGAATGCACAGCCGTTGGGCAAAGGCATCAACACTCCGGCAGACGAGATGTATCCGTATGTGCATGCGGACGGAACACTCTATTTCGCCTCCAACGGACATCCGGGTTATGGCGGACTGGATCTGTACAAAGCCGTGCGGGACACGACAAACAAAGACTCCGTTGTATGGGTGCTTTATAACATGGGTGCGCCGTTCAACGGCATAGGAGACGATTTCGGAATCACGTTCGCGGGTAACACGCAAGACGGTTTCTTCTCGTCCAACAGAGGCGACAAGAAAGGATATGACAAGATTTACCGCTTTACCTTGCCGGAGATGGAGTTTATCGTAGAAGGACTGATCACGGACGAAGGCGGCAATCCGCTGTCCGACGCACATCTGCGTCTGGTAGGTTCCGATGGCACCAACAGCAAATTGAATGCACGGCGCGACGGAAGTTATAAGATCAAACTGAAGAAAGACGTCAAATATGTGATGTTAGCCACTTGCCGCGGACACCTCAATGCCAAAGAGCAATGGACGACCCTCAACCTGAAAGACAGCAAGACGTACACGGTTAATTTTGCACTCAACCCCATTAGCCGTCCGGTGAAGATGGAGAATATCCTGTATGAGTTCGGACGATGGGAAGTGACCAAAGCGTCGGAGACGGAATTACTGCATCTGGTCAAACTGCTGCAAGACAATCCGAATATCACGATAGAGCTGTCTGCGCACACGGATTTGAAAGGAACCGATGAGTTCAACAACGAGCTGTCGCAGAAACGTGCGCAGAGTTGTTGTGATTTTCTGATCAAACAAGGAATAGAGAAAGAGCGTCTGACGCCGGTGGGTTACGGCAAGACGAAGCCGGTTGTCTGCGACAAGACGCTCAACAAACAATATCCGTTCATCCCTGTGGACCAGGCATTGGACGAAGCGTTCATTCTCTCTTTGCCGGAAGACAAGCAGGAGATTTGCAACCAGATCAACCGCCGGACGGAATTTAAAGTACTCAAAACGACATATAAGTTGTACTAATGAAACAATATTTAGATTTATGCCAGCGCGTGCTGAACGAAGGCACGATCAAACATGACCGAACGGGAACAGGAACGATCTCTGTTTTCGGACACCAGATGCGGTTTAAGATGGAGGACGGTTTTCCTCTCCTGACGACCAAGAAACTGCATCTTAGATCCATTATTTATGAGCTGTTATGGTTCTTGCAAGGCGATACGAACGTCCGCTATCTGCAGGAACACGGCGTGCGGATTTGGAATGAATGGGCAGATGAGAACGGCGAATTAGGTCCCGTTTATGGTCACCAGTGGAGAAGTTGGCCCGATTACAACGGAGGCACGATAGACCAGATTGCGAACATCGTAGAGACGATCAAAAAGAATCCGGACAGCCGGCGAATGATGGTGAGCGCGTGGAACGTGGCGGAAGTGGAGAAAATGGCGCTTCCTCCTTGTCATTGCCTCTTCCAATTCTACGTGGCGGACGGCAAGCTGTCGCTTCAGCTCTACCAGCGCAGCGCGGATATATTCCTCGGCGTGCCGTTTAATATAGCTTCCTATGCCCTTTTGCTCCGGATGATGGCGCAAGTGACAGGACTGCAATGCGGCGATTTTATTCACACGCTCGGCGACGCACATATCTATCTGAACCATCTGGAGCAAGTAAAACTGCAACTGACGCGCGAACCGCGAACGCTGCCGAAAATGATTATTAACCCAGAGGTGAAGGACCTGTTTAGCTTCCAATATGAAGATTTCCAATTGGAAGGCTATGATCCCCACCCTCATATCGCAGGAGTTGTAAGTGTATGATTTCCATTATAGTAGCTATCGCAGAAAACTACGCGATCGGCAAGAAAGGTGATCTGCTTTGCCATCTGCCTGCGGATCTGAAGCATTTTAAGGAGATTACGACCGGAAGTACGGTGCTTATGGGTGAGCGGACATTCTTCTCGCTTCCGAAACATCCGCTGCCTAATCGACGGAATATCGTGCTGACGGACGTTCAGGGCAAGACTTTTGAAGGAGCAGAAGCGGTTTATTCGCTGGACGAACTGTGCGCAAAGATCTCGCCGGACGAAGAAGCGTTTGTCATCGGCGGCGGAATGGTGTATCGCCAGATGATGGAGCGCGCCGACAAACTCTATATCACCCATATCCACCATTCCTGGGAGGACGCAGACACGTTCTTCCCTGAGATCAAAGAATCCGAATGGCGACGGACGACCGCAGAGCGGCACGAAGCGGACGAGAAGAACCCTTATGCATTTACCTTTGCAGAATATGAGCGAAAATAATTTTGCATATATTATCAGTAAATCGCTTTCTATCAATGAGCGGTATGTAGCAGCGGTTTTGGCGCTTCTGGACGAAGGAGCCACTATTCCTTTTATCGCGCGCTACAGAAAGGAGAAGACCGGAAGTCTGGACGAAGTGCAGATCGCAGCGATCGAAGCGCAATACACTAAGCTACAGGAACTCGCCAAACGCAAAGAGACCATTTTTGACCGCTTGGACGAACTGGGAGTGGACGATGCGGCTTTGCGCAAACGGATTGAGGAATGTTGGGACAGCACGGAGTTGGAAGACCTCTATCTACCCTATAAACCGCATCGCAAGACCCGCGCTGACATAGCAATCGAACGCGGTCTGCTTCCTTTAGCGGAAGAGATTTTGAAACAACGCCCTATGCAGCTTCCGAAAAACGAGGAAGACTTGCAGGGCGCACGGGATATTATCGCGCAACGTATTTCGGAGGACGAAAAGAGCCGCAATGCGATCCGGCGTGAGTTTAACTATACCGCAATCCTTACGACCAAAGCAGTCAAAGGCAAATGCGACACACCCGAAGCGCAGAACTACAAAGATTACTTCGATTTCAAGTCTCCGCTGAAACATATCAAGAGCCACCAAATGCTGGCAATCCGGCGTGCGGAAGTAGAAGGGTTTATTCGTGTAGATATATCGCCGGACGGCGAGAAGGCGCTTGATAAGTTAGCTAATCTATGGCTTCGCGCATCCAACGACACAGCTTATCAAGTCGAGTTGGCAATGGAAGACGGCTACAAGCGGCTGCTCAAACCGGCGATAGAGACCGAGTTTGCTGCGCTTTCGAAAGAGAAAGCGGACGCAGAAGCCATTCAGATCTTTGCGGACAACTTGCGTCAGTTATTGCTCTCTGCTCCGTTGGGTCAGAAACGTGTTCTGGCGCTCGACCCGGGATTCAGAACAGGTTGCAAGACCGTTGTGCTGAATGAGCAAGGCGATTTGATTCTACACGATGTGATCTTCCTGCATAATCTGCAATCGAGCCAACGGCTGCAAGAGTTGATCACCAAATACCGGATTGAAGCGATCGCCATCGGCAACGGAACAGCGAGCCGCGAAACGGAGCAAATGGTACGAGAAGTGACCAAGGGACTAAGTACTAAGGGACAAAGTGCTCCGCAGATCTTTGTGGTCAGCGAAGCAGGTGCATCGGTTTATAGCGCAAGCAAGATAGCCCGAGACGAGTTTCCGAACGAAGATGTCACGGTGCGCGGAGCGGTCAGTATAGGACGGCGGCTCATAGATCCGTTGGCGGAATTGGTGAAGATAGAACCGAAATCTATCGGCGTGGGACAATACCAGCACGACGTGAACCAAACGGAGTTGCGCAAGAGCCTGCAACAGACCGTAGAGAGCGTAGTGAACTATGTGGGTGTGGACGTGAATACCGCCAGCCAACATTTGCTGACATATGTGTCCGGATTAGGTCCGACTTTAGCGCAGAGTATCGTGGACTACCGCGCGCAGAACGGCGCTTTTGCGTCCCGAAAAGAGTTGCTCAAAGTACCTAAATTAGGCGCAAAGACATTTGAGCAAGCCGCAGGATTCTTGCGTCTAAAAGGTAAGAATCCGCTGGACAATAGTGCCGTACACCCGGAGAGTTATGCGATTGTAGAGCAGATGGCGAAAGACCAAGGATGCACGGTGGCGGATTTGATCGCGCACAAGGAGTTGCGGGACAAGATTGATTTGAGCCGGTATGTGACCGCCGAAGTGGGCATGCCCACTCTGACCGATATACTGAAGGAATTGGCTCAACCGGGACGAGATCCCCGCGGCGAAACGGAGGAGTTTCATTTTGACGAACATGTCCACACGATAGACGACCTGCAGGCAGGTATGATCCTGCCGGGGATTGTGACCAATATCAGCGCTTTTGGTGCGTTCGTCGACTTGGGCGTACACAAGGACGGTTTGATTCATATCTCGGAGATGGCAGACAAACGGGTTTCGAATCCGCAAGAGGTGGTCAAGTTGCATCAGCATGTGAGAGTGCGCGTAGTAGATGTGGATCGCGCGCGAGGCAGAATACAATTGAGTTTGAGGAAAATTTAAGATTATGGCAGACGATAAAAAGATTATTTTTTCGATGGTGGGACTGAGTAAAAATTTCGGTCCCCAGAAACGCGTGTTAAACAATATCTACCTTAGCTTCTTCTACGGCGCTAAAATCGGTATTATTGGTCTCAACGGAGCCGGTAAATCGACTTTGCTGAAGATCATAGCCGGTGTAGAAAAAGAATACCAAGGTGAGGTCGTTTGGTCGCCGGGTTACAGCGTCGGTTACTTGGAGCAAGATCCGAAACTGGATCCGAACAAGACGGTGCGCGAGGTGGTACAAGAAGGTGTGCAACCTATTATGGACATGCTGCGCGAGTACGATGAGATCAATATGGCTTTCGCAGAACCGGACGCTGATTTCGACAAACTGTTAGCCCGTCAGGCGGAGTTGCAGGACAAATTGGACGCAGCGGACGCATGGAATATAGACCAGAAGTTGGATCGTGCGATGGACGCTTTGCGCTGTCCGCCGGATGACGCAAGTGTCACTACCCTCTCCGGAGGTGAACGGAGACGTGTAGCGTTATGCCGTCTGCTGTTGCAGCAACCCGATGTGTTGTTGCTGGACGAGCCGACGAACCATTTGGATGCAGAGTCGATCGATTGGCTGGAGCAACACTTGCAGCAATATGCCGGAACGGTGATATGTATCACGCACGACCGCTATTTCCTCGATCACGTAGCCGGATGGATTCTCGAATTGGACCGCGGAGAAGGTATTCCTTGGAAAGGCAATTATTCTTCTTGGCTGGAGCAGAAGACCAACCGAATGGCGCAAGAGGAGAAACAGGCTTCCAAACGCCGCAAGACCTTGGAGCGCGAGTTGGAATGGATACACATGGCTCCCAAAGCGCGTCATGCAAAGCAGAAAGCGCGTCTGGAGGCGTACGACAAGATGCTGAACGAGGAGCAGAAAGAGCGCGAGGAGAAGCTGGAGATCTTCATTCCGAACGGTCCGCGTTTGGGAAACAAAGTAATTAACGCAGAAGGAGTAGCCAAATCGTTTGGTGACCGCTTGCTGTTCGAGGATCTGAACTTCATGTTGCCGCCAAACGGTATTGTGGGCGTGATCGGTCCGAACGGAGCCGGCAAAACGACCCTCTTCCGTATGATCATTGGCACCGAGAAAGCGGACAAAGGTACGTTCTCGGTCGGCGAGACGGTCAAAATCGGTTATGTGGACCAGCAACACGCAGATATTGATCCCAACAAGTCCGTTTTCGAGACCATCAGCGGCGGAACAGAGTTTATCCGCGTGGCAGGCAGAGAGATCAATGCGCGTGCTTATCTGAGCCGTTTTAACTTCACCGGCGCAGACCAAGAGAAGAAATGCGGTGTGCTGTCCGGCGGAGAACGAAACAGGCTTCATCTGGCTCTGACACTCAAATCCGAAGCGAACGTGCTGTTGCTGGACGAGCCGACGAACGATATTGATGTCAACACCCTGCGGGCATTGGAAGAAGGATTAGAGAACTTTGCCGGATGTGCTGTTGTGATCAGCCACGACCGCTGGTTTCTGGATCGTATCTGCACGCATATTCTGGCGTACGAAGGCGACGGAAAAGTGTTCTGGTTCGAAGGCAGCTACTCGGAATACGAGGAGAACAAGAAAATGCGTCTGGGCGAAGAAGCCTGCCAGCCGAAGCGCGCCCGCTACCGCGGACTAATTGAGAATTGAGAGTTGAGAATTGAGAATTGTTACGGCGGGTAAGTACATATATCCGGCAGCGGGAATTGTTGGAAAAGGACAAACCGGTGTTGGTGGCTCTGAGCGGAGGCGCAGACAGTGTGTCTCTGCTGGACGTACTGGTTCGTGCGGGCTATTCGTGCATTGCGGCGCATTGCAATTTTCATCTTCGGGGTGCAGAGAGCGATCGCGATGAGCATTTTGTGCGCGAACTATGCCTGCAAATGAATGTGCCGTTAGAGGTCGTGCAATTTGACACACTTGCGTACGCGCGTACGCATAATATAAGTATGGAGATGGCAGCGCGGGAGTTGCGCTATGCTTGGTTTGAAGAAACGGCTCGTGCGTATGGATGTCAAGCTGTGGCTGTGGCACACCACCAGAACGATCAAGCGGAGACCATTCTGCTGAATCTCAAGCGCGGAACAGGTCTGCGCGGATTAGCGGGAATGCGTCCCAAAAGCACGAATCCTATGGCTCCAAACGGAGTGCCTGTTGTGCGTCCGCTGCTGTGTACCACGCGCGATTATATAGAGCACTACCTGCGTGACAAACGCGGTTTGGAATGGGTGACAGACAGCACGAATAGCGACACTTCTATCACTCGCAATGCGATCCGTGAGCAGTTGAAAAACTACAGCAAAACAGAGATTGAGCACATGGCTCAAACGGCAGAATACATGCAGGGCTATGCAGATATATTAGACGGCAAGGAGACACGCGAAGCGGGAATAGCAAAACTATACGAAGAACTTCGCATGTACGGATTTGCCGAAATAGATAAGATTTACGATGCGTTGCAGCGCGGAGAAGGAGGCAAGGTTTTTACCTCCAAGACCCACCAAGCAACGATAAAAAAAGGAAAATTATGCATCACTACGGTATCATAGGATTCCCGCTGATTCATTCCTTCTCGGCGAAGTATTTCAACGAGAAGTTTGAGCGGGAGAAGTTAGAGGCGGAATATAGTTTGTATCCGATAGAGGAACTGACACGCGAACGGATGGATGAACTGATGCGTTCGTTGGACGGTATGAATGTAACTATGCCGTATAAGAAAGCCGTCATCCCTTATTTGGATCGGTTGGACGAGACAGCAGAAGCGATCGGAGCGGTGAATGTCATTCACGATCGCGTGGGTTATAACACCGACTGCTTGGGATTTATCGATTCCATCCGTCCGTTGCTTCGTCCGGATGACCAACAGGCTTTGGTTTTAGGCACAGGAGGAGCGTCCAAAGCGGTGTGTTATGGGCTGCGCAAATTGGGTGTTACCCCCACTCTCGTCAGCCGCACGCCCAAAGAAGGCATGCTGGGATATGAGGAACTGACAGAAGATGTGATGAAGCAATATACCGTCATCGTCAACTGTACGCCGCTCGGAATGGCACCGGAGACAGACACGTTCCCCGATATTCCGTATCAATGGATTTCGGCACGCCATTTGCTGTTTGACTGCGTGTATAACCCTGAGGAGACGTTGTTCTTGCAGAAAGGCAAAGCGCAAGGTGCCACCACTCGCAATGGAATGGAGATGCTGGTCGGTCAAGCCAAAGCAGCTTGGAAGATTTGGAATAATGAATAATGATTAATGAATAATGAATATTCGTAATATGAGAAAATTATTTTTTGTGCTCGTCGGAGCAATGATCAGTTGCGCAATAAGCGCACAAGTGTTGACGGAAGGTGAATCGGCATTCATTTATTATAGCCCCAAGACCGCTATTTCGCTGGATTTCACCTATACGGTGGAGACGCAAGAGCGCGGAATCTATGCGGAGTTTGCAGAGGATTTACTGGGCGCAACCGAAGCGATCGAATCGAACGAGACAAACTGCGTGCTCAAAGAGGTAAAAATCAGTACATCTACCGCCACGGACTACTCCCGTCCGCATAAAGTGGATATAGAGAGCGGATTTCCGATGCTGCTTAGCATCAATGAGAAAGGTCTGCTGACGGGTTATAATGTGGCAGCGGAAGGTAAAAAAGGAGCCCAACAGCAGCGCAAGGTCAGCGCGAGGTCTGCTGAAAAGTCTAGGATTAACAGCATAAAGATTGCACCTTACCCTGAAGAAGTACTGAAAACCGGTTCATTGAGAGAGCAAGCGCAGGAAGTAGCCAAACAGATATTCCGTATTCGCGAGACAAGAATGTATCTGCTGAACGGAGAAGTGGAGCATGCTCCGGCAGATGGCAAATCAATGGAATTGGTTCTCAATGAGTTAGATAAACAGGAGCGTGCATTGACCGAATTATTTGTCGGAAAAAAGCATTGCAAGAAAGCGCATAAAATGGTTCGCTTGGAGCCGACTGACGAAGGACATCTGCTGTTCTTCTCCGACGAAAACGGATTTACCGAAGGCGATAATATTGATGCAGACACGATTGAGATTCGTATGACATGCCGGGCACAAAATGCCGCTCCGGCAGATCCGAAAGCAAAGAAAAAAGGTGGCGAACTATCGCAAATCGTATATAATATCCCGGGGCAATGCGAAGTGAATGTTCTGTACAAAGGTCGCCAACTTGCCAACCGCGAAGTGCCGGTGGCACAATTAGGTATCGATGTAGCGCTGCCAAAGAGTTTATTCACCGGCAAGGAACTGCCGAAAATCGTATTTAGCGAAAAGACCGGAAAAATAGTTTCTATTTCAAAATGAGAAAGTTAACCATCATAGTAGCCCTATTGGCTTCCGTTTATCTCTCGGCGCAGGAATTGAATTGCACCGTGACGATCAATTCCGACCAGATCGAGGGCAGTAACAAACAGATCTTCAATACGTTGAAGACCTCTATCGAGGAATACATGAGCCAGAACCGCTGGACGAATATGAGTTATGCCGAGCACGAGAAGATCGAATGCAGCATGCTGATTGTGGTCCAAAAGATGGAGGATAATTTGTTCACCTGCGAAATGACGCTGCAAAGCCGCCGACCTGTTTATGGCACGACGTACACCACTCCGCTGCTGAATTTCAAGGATAATTCCTTTACGTTCACATACCAGGAGTACGACCGTATCGAATGGCAGCAAAACCAGTTTACGACCAACCTGACAGCGATGCTGGCGTATTATTGTTACCTGATCATCGGACATGACCAAGACAGTTTTCAGCGGCTCGGCGGAACGCCTTATTTCCAGCAATGCGAGGAGATTGTCAATATGTGCCAGAGCGCCAGCATGGACAATTCGGAGCAGAGAGGATGGTTGGCTTTCGAGAGCAACAAAAACCGTTATGCGTTGATAAACAACTTGTTAGACGAAGCATTTAAGAAATACCGCAATTATTACTACGAATACCACCGTTTGGGTCTGGACGAGATGAGCGGCAATGTGACAAACGGTCGCGCGCGTATCGCAGAAGGAATGCCGGTGCTCAAAGAGGCGTTTCGGGCTCGTCCGGCGACGTACGTGATCAACACTTTTCTGGACGCCAAAGCCGATGAGTTGGTGGATATTTTCAGCAAAGGAACAGACAAAGAGAAGAAAGCCGTTTATGAGCTGCTGATGGATATTGACCCGACGCGGCAAAATACGTACGAGCGAATCAATAATTAAATATGCTGAAGCATTTACACATACAGAATTACGCGCTGATCAGCCATCTGGACATTGATTTCGGAGCCGGATTCTCGGTGCTAACCGGTGAAACGGGCGCAGGAAAGAGTATCATTTTAGGTGCTCTGGCGCTGGTTTTGGGTGCCCGCGCGGACAGCAAAGCGATCACCGACGGCGAAGACAAATGCATCATCGAGGCGGAGTTTGACGAGTGTATCATCCGGCGCGAACTCTATGCCAACGGCAAAAGTCGTTCGTTTGTGGACGACGGAATCGTGACTTTGCAGGAACTGAAAGCATTGGCAAACAAACTGATCGATATTCATTCCCAACACGCAAACCTGCTGATAGAAAACGCTGATTTTCAATTGAGTATCATTGACGCCATCGCGCAGAATGATACACAGATGGCGCAGTATTCTACGGATTTTGAAGCCTATACGGCGGCAGTAGAAGCGCTCAATAAGTTGCAATCGCTGGCAAAGAAAAGCCAACAGGACGCGGAGTATATCCAATATCGGTACAAGATCCTGGACGAAGCAAATCTGCAATCCGGCGAGTTGGAAGAGCTGGAGCAAGAGCAGTATCGTTTGAGCCATGCGGAGGATATTCGTATGGCATTGATGACTGCCGTTGAAGCGCTGAATGGCGAACAAGGAAGTGCGCTGGACGCGTTGCATGCTTGCCGTCTGGACGATGCGGCGCCGGAGTTGCAAGAACGGATTGACAGCGCAAGGATTGAGTTGCAGGACATAGCCGAAGAAGCGGAGCATTTGGCGAACAATATTGAGATGGATCCGCAACGGCTGGAATGGGTGGAAGAGCGAATCGGTTTTCTGAATGACCTGCTGCGCAAATTCAGTGCGGAGACGATAGACGAACTGATTGCGACCCGCGATGAGTTGGCTCAACAAGTGAATCGGATGGACAGTTTTGAATACGATATTGAGCAGGCGCAGAAAGAAGTGTCCGCCAAGAAAGAGACCCTCACCCACTCTGCCCAAGCCTTGACCAAGAGCCGCCAAGCCGTTATTCCGCAGATTTGCGAGCGGTTAGTGGACGGACTCAAACGGCTTGGTGTCGCGCACGCCAAAGTGGAGATTCCTATTACTGCCACGCCGGATTTCACGCCCAACGGCAGCGACGAAGTGCAACTGATGTTCGCTGCGAACCTCAACCAGAGTCTGCGGGCTGTGAGCGAAGTAGCTTCCGGTGGTGAGATCAGCCGTCTGATGCTGTGCGTCAAAGCCTTGATTGCCAGCACAAAAGGTCTGCCGACCATCATTTTCGACGAGATTGACACCGGCGTGAGCGGAGACATAGCAACCCAAATGGCATCTATCATGCGCGAAATGGCGGCGCACCGCCAGATCATTGCCATCACCCATCTGCCGCAGATCGCTGCGCTCGGACAGACACATTACAAAGTGTTCAAAGCCGACACGGCACAACGCACCGAGACGCATATCTCGCTGCTGAACGAAGAAGAACGAATCACAGAGATCGCTACCATGCTGAGCGGCAAAAATCCCTCGCCGGAAGCGATTGCAAATGCCAAACAGTTATTATGTTGCCATTAGCAGAACGAATGCGTCCAAAGACGCTGGATGAATATATCGGCCAGAAACATCTGGTGGGCGAAGGAGCGATCCTGCGCCAAATGATAGAGAGCGGCAATATAGCCAGTTTCATTTTGTGGGGTCCTCCGGGCGTCGGCAAAACGACGCTGGCACGTATCATTGCACACCAACTGCAACGACCGTTTTACACCCTGAGCGCCGTAACAAGCGGCGTCAAAGAGGTGCGCGACGTGATCGACAAAGCCAAACGCAATGCGTCCATGAACAGCGGACTTTTTGCGCCGGCAGACAGTCGTAGCCCGATTCTCTTTATCGATGAGATCCACCGATTCAGCAAGAGCCAGCAGGACAGTTTATTAGGCGCAGTGGAAGAAGGCACGATCACGCTGATCGGAGCGACGACAGAGAATCCGAGTTTCGAAGTAATCACACCGCTTTTGAGCCGCTGCCAGGTCTATGTGCTCAAGTCGCTGGACAAAGAAGACTTGCTGGAACTGCTGCAGCGCGCTTTGACGCAAGACGAATACATCCGTTCGCTGGGTTTGGAAATAAAGGATACCGAAGCAATCTTGCGCTACAGCGGAGGCGACGCACGCAAGTTGCTCAATATCATTGAGTTGGTCAGCAACAGCGGCGTTAAGGTCATTGATAATGAGACGGTTACAAAGCAGTTGCAGCAAAATCCCGTTGCCTATGACAAGGACGGAGAAATGCACTACGACATCATTTCGGCGTTCATCAAATCCATCCGAGGCAGCGATCCGCAAGCGGCAATTTATTGGCTGGCACGAATGATCGAAGGCGGAGAAGATCCGAAGTTTATTGCGCGGCGGTTAGTCATTTCCGCGAGCGAAGATATAGGGTTGGCGAACCCGAATGCCATGTTGCTGGCGAACACCTGTTTCGAGGTGGTGAACAAGATCGGCTGGCCCGAAGGACGTATTCCGCTGGCGGAAACGACGATCTATCTGGCTACTTGCCGCAAGGATAATTCGGCATATTTGGCGATAGACGAAGCGCTGGCAAAAGTGCGCGAAACGGGCAATTTGCCTGTGCCCTTGCACCTGCGTAATGCGCCGACAAGTCTGATGAAAGAACTGGGATACGCAGACGGATACAAGTATCCGCATGATTTTCCGGGGCATTGGGTAGAACAGCAATACCTGCCGGACGATCTGGTCGGAACGGTATTTTGGAAGAAAGATTAGTGGCAGGGCTGTACGTACATATACCGTTTTGCAAGTCGCGCTGCCTCTATTGCGATTTCTTCTCCACCACCCTTTTGGAGCGGCGGGAGGAATACATCGAGGCACTATTAACAGAGATCCGTTCCCGGCGCAACGAAGCGGGAGAAATCCGCACGATCTATATCGGCGGCGGAACACCCAGCACATTAAAACCGGAACAGATCCGGCGAATAATAGACGCCATCGGAGCTACAGAAGCCGAGGAGATCACGATGGAACTCAATCCGGGCGACGCGACCTTGGAATATATGCAAGCCGTCAAAAATGCAGGCATTAACCGGCTCTCCATCGGCATCCAGTCGTTTCAGGACTCGCTGTTGCGCTTAATCGGTCGCCGGCACAATGCCGCGCAAGCGATTGAAGCCGTCCGCATGGCGCAAAAAGCGGGCTTTGAGAACCTCTCCATTGATCTGATGTACGCCCTTCCGACGCAAACGATGGAGCAATGGAAAGCGGATATCGAGACGGCATTGGGGCTTAACGTGCAGCATATATCGTCCTACGGGCTGATGTACGAAGAAGGAACTGCTATCTCAAAGCAGCGCGACGTCGGCGCGATCTCTGCCGTGAACGAAGATACAGAAAACGCCATGTACGATTACCTCTGCGGACGGCTCAAAGAAGCGGGTTTTGTGCATTATGAAGTCAGCAATTTTGCCCTGCCGGACAAGGAAGCGCAACATAACAGCAGTTATTGGAACGGCACCCCGTACGTGGGCGTAGGCGCGGGCGCGCATAGTTATATAGGGAATATACGAAGTTGGAATCCGGACGATCTCGATACCTATATTCGCGGCATAAAAAACGGCGATTTGGTGCGAGAAAGCGAGACCTTAACGGAGACCGACCTATATAATGAACGCATCATGTTGGGACTCCGCACGAACAGAGGTATAACGATAACTTCAGACACGGTATCTCGTCGGTATCCCGTCGGTGTTGCGGACTACCTCAAAAACGGACTTTTGCGCCAAACGGAAGACGGACGCATTGTAGCGACCCAAAAGGGGCTGCATGTATTGAACAGAATAATTGAAGATTTAATGATATGAAGAAAAGTTGGTATAAACCATTTTTATTGTGGTTTTGGGGACTCTTTTTAGGAGGAATAGCGGTTGCTTTCCTTGTGATTTGGCTGATTACGAAAGGTGCGTTGGGTTATTTGCCACCGCTGGAGGAGCTGCAGAACCCGAAGAACACCTTTGCGAGTGAGATCATTTCCTCGGATATGCAGTCGTTGGGACGTTATTACCGGTATGAGAACCGTATCGGTGTGCAATACACGGACCTTTCGCAGGACTTGATCAATGCGTTGATTGCGACCGAAGATGCGCGTTTCTACCAGCATACCGGAGTGGATTTCAAATCCATGTTTCGTGCGATTCTCAAACTGGGTCGCGCAGGAGGAGGTTCTACCCTCACCCAGCAGCTGGCGAAACAACTCTGGTCGCCGCGGGCGAACAATATCTTCGAGCGCGCCATGCAGAAACCCATCGAATGGGTCATTGCTACCAAACTGGAGCGGCTCTATTCGAAGGATGAGATCCTGCTGATGTACCTCAACCAGTTTGATTTTCTCTATAATGCCGTGGGAATCCAGTCCGCTTCGCAGGTCTATTTCTCCACCACGCCGAAGGATCTGAAAATAGAGGAAGCAGCGATGTTGGTCGGTATGTGTAAGAACCCGTCGCTCTATAATCCTGTGCGTCATCCCGTGCGTGCTACCAACCGCCGTAACACCGTGCTCGGGCAGATGGAGAAATACGGCTATATAGACGAAACTACGCGCGATTCGATTGCGGCTCTGCCGCTGGAGTTGCACTATCGTTCGGTGGACCACAAGCAAGGTATCGCGCCTTATTTCCGCGAGTACCTGCGCGGCGTGTTGACTGCCAAGCAACCCAAAGAGAGCGACTACTCGGAATGGAACAAACAGCAATACCAACTCGATAAATATCAATGGGATAACAACCCGCTCTATGGTTTTTGCGAGAAGAACAAGAAGCCGGACGGCAGCAAATATGACATTTATCAGGACGGTCTGAAGATCTATACGACCATCGATTCGCGAATGCAGCGCTATGCCGAAGAAGCGGTCAGCGAAAACATGCAGGCGCAGCAGAAATCGTTCTTCAAGGAACTGAAGAAGAAAAAGAACGCTCCTTTCTCTCGTACGCTCACCCAAGCGGAAGTGGACGGCATCATGAATCGCACAATGCGTCAGTCCGAGCGTTACCGGGTGATGAAACGCGCCGGAGCAAGCAATGATTCGATCTTGGCGGCATTCCATACACCGCGCGAGATGCAGCTCTTCTCGTACGACCGCGGCGTGATTGACACCGTCCTTTCGCCCTATGATTCGATCAAATGGGAGAAGAGTTTCCTGCGCTGCGGATTCATGTCCATGGACCCGCATACTGGGCATGTCAAAGCATACGTGGGCGGACCGAACTTCGCTCATTTCCAATACGATATGGCCACCAAAGGTCGCCGGCAAGTGGGTTCGACCGTCAAGCCTTATCTCTATACGCTGGCGATGGACGAAGGCATGTGGCCCTGCGAGAAGACCATTAACGAACCGATCACGCTCATTGACGGCAACGGCAATGAATGGACTCCGCGCGACACACACGATAAATACCTCGGTGACACCGTCACCCTCACATGGGGTCTGATGAACTCCTCCAACTGGATCTCCGCTTATCTGATGTCGCTTTTCACGCCGGAGCAGTTGGTCAAGATGATGCGCTCGTTCGGTATTCAAGGTCAGTTGGATCCGGTCGTTTCGCTCTGTCTGGGTCCGTGCGAAGTGAGTGTGGAGGAGATGGTGGACGCTTACACCACTTTTGCCAACAAAGGTATTCGTACCGAACCGCTCTACGTCACCCGTATCGAGGACGCCAACGGCAATATCATCGGGATGTTCACTCCGCGCACCCATGAAATCATCAGCGAAACCACGGCATACAAGATGATCTATATGCTCCGCGCCGTGCTCGATCATGGCACAGGTGTGCGCGTGCGTTTCAAATATGGAATCACCGCTCCGATGGGCGGCAAAACGGGTACGACCAACAATAACTCCGACGGTTGGTTCATGTGTTTCACTCCTTCGCTCGTCAGCGGCACGTGGGTCGGCGGTGAAGATCGTGGCATACATTTTGATAACATGGCAGAAGGACAAGGTGCGTCGATGGCGTTGCCCATCTGCGCTCTCTATATGCAGAAAGTGCTGGCAGATCCGGACTTAGGCTACAGTCCCAACGAGCAATTCGATGTGCCGGCATGGTTTAATCCGAACGAAGGATGTGAATAATTGAGAATTGAGAATTGAGAATTGAAAATTAAGAGATTTATATTATTTTTGGTACTTGGTACTTTGTCCCTTGGTACTTATGCGCAACTGAACACCGACCGTATTACCGCGATCGGACGGAATGCGCTGTATTTTGAGGATTACGTACTCTCCATCCAGTATTTCAACCAAGTCATCCACCTCAAGCCGTACCTCGCGGAGCCTTATTTCTACCGCGCGATCGCGAAGATCCAATTGGAGGACTATAACGGTGCTTTGCGGGATTGTAATGCGGCGATTGAGCGCAATCCGTTCTCGCCGGGCTGCTATTATGCGCGCGGGTACATCTACCGCCAACTGAACGAGCTGGAGAAAGCCGAAGCGGACTACACGGAGGCGCTCCATTTCTCGCCGGAGAACCGTACCTATATGTTACTGCGCGCAGACACACGCGCGATGATGAAGCACTATGACGCCGCGCTGGAAGATATAGAGCAGATGCTCAAACGCGAACCGCAATCGGCTTCCGTCTGGAGCGAAAAAGGACAGATCTGTATCCATAAAAAAGATACCCTGACTGCGCTGGAAGCGTTTGAGAAAGCCGCTCAGTACGACAAGAACAACCCTGCCGTTTGGTCTGCACTCGGCGTTACGAACCTTATGCTGGAGCGAGAGGACGATGCCTATGTGCAACTGACCCAAGCCATCAATCTGGGCTCCAAATGGGCGGGAGACTATATCAACCGCGGTGTGATTCATTACCACCGCCATAACTACCGCGGCGCGTTGAGCGATTATGACCAAGCGGTGAAGATGGCGCCGAGGGATGCGGATTGCTATTATAACCGCGGTGTGATGCGCCAGGAAGTGGGCGATTACAACCGCGCTTTGGAGGATCTGAATACCGCTATCTCATTGGCGCCGGATCGCACCGAGATGCGCTACCAGCGTGCGTTGGTGGAGATGCAACTGAAACAGTGGCGCGCGGTCGTCAAGGATATGCAGGCGATGATAGACCGATATCCCTATTTCCTGCCGGCTTACTATCTGGCGTCGCAAGCCAAAACCAAGTTGGGCGACACCAAAGGCGCATTCCAATTCCGCCAGAAAGCGCAGGAATTAGAGTCCCGCAAAGAGCAGATCCAAGCGCAGCAAGCCGCGCAACCAAATACCGACATGCAGATCGCACAGGCGCAACCGCAAAAGAAAGACCACCGCAAAGAGTTCTCTTCCTCCACGGCGCAAAACCAGACCGACCTGCCGGACGAAGAGGAGCAGAAATATGATTCGCAGACCCGCGGAACGGTGCAAAAACGCCACCAGGACGTGGTCAATGAATCCAATATCGTCCTCTCGTATTACAGCCAGGACATCAGCCTCCGGCGCACCAATTACTACCATCCGCTGGTGGAGCAACTCAATAACAGCGGCGCGCTTCCTGCCGCCTTGCGGTTCACTTCCGAAGAGCTGGCGCTGACGGCAGAAATGGTGGATTTCCATTTCACGGAAATAGCGCGTCTCTCGCGATATATAGACGAAGCACCCACGGCGACGCTCTATTTCGCACGGGCGATTGAGTTTGCGATCGTGCAGGACTACACCTCCGCGATTGACGACTGCACCCGCGCGGCGCTGATGGCGGACAAGAATCTGGAGCCGGTGCTCTATTTCTGCCGCGCTAACTGGCGTTACAGACTGCTGGAATACCAGCGCACGACCGGAGAACAGGAAGCCACCGCCAACATGGATTTCGAGATCATGCTGCGCGATTATGACCAAGTCCTGCGCATGCAGCCGGATTTCGTCTTTGCGCTCTATAACAAAGCCAATATCCTCTGCGCGCAGAAGGAATACAAGGACGCCATCGATTATTATACCCGCGCCATACAACAGGACGGCGATTTCGCTGAAGCGTACTTCAACCGCGGACTCACCTATATCTACCTCGGCGAGGACGAGAAAGGGCTGGCTGACCTCTCCAAAGCCGGTGAATTGGGTATTTATCAGGCGTATAACATGATCACAAGATTTAAGTAAGGTGAAAGGTGAAAGGTGAAAAATGAAAGGTGAAAGGAGACATAGTATAAGGTGGTTGAGAGGGCTTTTCGTCCTTTCACTTTTCACTTTTCATTTTTCTCCTTGCCGCGCGCAAGTGTTGTACGAAATCAGCAAGGGCGGCGCGCGGCAAAAATCCTATGTCCTCGCTACGAATAAGTATGTCGATATGCAGTTTATCGACACCATTCCGAATGTATTCAAATGCTTCGGCAAATGCCACAAAGTGGTCACGGAATTTGCCATGCAGGACTATGAAGCGCTCGCTGCTCTCCGCCAAGCAGCCATCCTGCCCGACTCGATCAAACTGTCTAATTTCTATAGCGAAAACGAGTACGAGTTTATCAACAATAGTCTTCGCATTAACATCGGCATGGGATTAGATAAATTATGCCGGATGAAACCGTCCTATTTGACGGAGATGTTTCGGACGGAATTGATGAAGCAATGGCTACAATATGACGAGCAACGATCCATGGTCGGATTCTTTGAAGCCGTGGCGGCGGAGCGGGATCTGCCGATCGTCGGACTGGATAATATCGGCGAGACGATGTATATGCTCTTCGACCGCGAACCCTTCCATTGGCAATGCAAGGAGCTGATGAAAGTCATGGAGTACCCGGAAAACGAAGTCAAACAGGAGCGGATCATCAGAGAAATGTACCGCTCCGGACGGCTGACGGACATTGCCTTCCAAGTGGAGGGACCCGACAATACAACCTCGATCTCTTTCTCGGATTACAAGGTCTATTGTGCCCGCAATGAGCAATGGGTGAAGCGGCTCAAACCCATCTTGACGGAAGGAGGAGCGTTTATCGTGCTGGACGCTGTCTATTTAGGCGGAGAGAAAGGTCTGCTGCAACTCCTTCGAGCCGCCGGATACCGCGTCAGACCCGTTAACAGGGGGAGGAGAGTTGAAAGTTAAATTTTTAATTTATATAATTTTATGAAAAAGGTATTTTCTGTATTCGTAGCGCTGGTAGTAGCGCTGAGTATGAGTGTTAACGCTGCAGAGCGCGGCAAGTTTATCCATTTGGACGCTTCGGTTAACAAGAACCTGAAGCCGCAGATCGCTTTCTGCCAGGAGCACAAGGACGGAAAGGATGTCACAACCCTTATCGTCAAGACCGTTAACACGAATGAGTTCAACGAGTTCACCGATGAATCGCGTATCCTGATCCGTTTTGCGGATGGCAAGACCGCGCGACTCAACCGCGTTGCCGGATCGGAAGTGAAGAAAGAGAAACGCACCGAGAAAGCAGCGCGTGCGACGATCACCAAGTATTGGACCGAGACCGTGTATGAGGTCTCGCCGGAGGTTATTTCCGAACTCGAAGCAGGTGTCGCTATCATCAAAGTCCGTATCGTCTTCAAAGCCAATGATGCCAAGGATTATGAGATCGCAGAGGGTTACCAGCCTAAGATGGCAGAGGATCTGCTGAAATCGTACCAAGAGGCTGCGCTGAAAAACAAAAAGAGCAACACCGATCTGAGTGATGAAGATTTCTAAAAAGGTGAAAGGTGAAAAATGAAAGGAGAAAGGAAACATAGGTATAGGTTGTTAGGATTAGTCATCCTTTCAATTTTCAATTTTCAATTTTCAATTAGCGCGGAAACGCTTGGAATGCGGGAGTTGGGCGATTCGCTCATGGAGTACACCGGTTTCTCGCCCGTCTGGTCGCCGCGGGTACGCGTGAACAACATGCGTATCAACGGCAAACAAGTGACGATCAAGACCAACGCCACGCTCCGCGATTTCCGCTGGACGCCGGAGAACGTTGCGGAGATCAAGCGCAAAGTGAGTCTCTGGACTTTGGGAGAACCGGATGGAAAGGTCACTATTTATTCTGCCGGAACGGACATCGAGACGCTCATCACCGCTTGCGCCAAGACCCAGGCACCCACTGCCAAATGCAAGATCTCGTCCGACCGCTATTGCGATTTGACGGACAAGACGCTGGTGCTCTACCCCAGCCATGGTATGTTCTACCATCGCGGCAGGGACGAATGGATATGGCAGCGCGCGACGCTCTGGACCACCGTCGAAGACCTCTATAGCATGGAGTATGTGCGCGTCATCAAACGCATGCTGGAGAATGCCGGTGCTACGGTCTTAATGCCGCGTGCCGACTTGGACCAACATGATATAGGTGTCTCCGGCATGCCCCAATGGGCGGAGGGCGCACGCTATTGGTTGGAGAGCCAAGGGGTGGACTCCGCGCTTTGGAATCTGTATGATGGAAACGAGTACAAGGACGACATGAAATGCCGTGCTATGTGGGTCAATGCGCAGGACGCACCGATCGACCTCTGCGTGGCGTTGCATACTGATGGATTAGACAGCGGAGACGACTCCACGATCATCGGGACGCTCGTCATCTATACCGCCCATGACGACGACGGCAAATCAACCTTGCGAGACGGTAGAGACCGCGAGACTACCAATCGTAATCTCGGAGACTGGATACAGACCCAGATCACAGAGGACTTGCGCCATATAGCTCCCGAATGGACCAGAAGACAACTGCGAGAAGCCAATTATTGCGAGTCCCGCGTGCCTGTTGTGCCCAGTATCATTTTGGAGCTCCTGAGCCATAAGAACATGGCGGATATGAAGTACGGATTGGATCCTGCTTTCCGTTTTGCGGCTTCACGAGCGGTCTATAAAGGTATCTTGCGCTATCTCAACGGACGCGATGCCACCGTCCAGCCGCTGCCTGTGCGCCAACTGGCGATTGACCAAACAGGTCTCTTGCAATGGCAGGCTCCGGTGGACACGCTCGAACCGAGTGCCGAACCGCTTTATTACATGGTCTATGTCCAGGAGAACGACGGCGAATGGGATGTACAGCAGGTGGATCAAGGTACCCGACTCCAACTGACCCTCACTCCCGGAGTGCGGTATAATTATTATGTGGTGGCGGGTAATGACGGCGGTCTCAGTTTCCCCAGCCCCGTCATCAGCGCGTACATGTCTAACAGTCCGAAGGACGATCTAACAGGCGAAGCAGGTCAAACAGCGAAGCGGTCAAACAGCGAAGCGGTCTTAATCATTGATGCTTTTGATGATGTCTATGGACCGGAATGGTTTGCGGACTCCACTTTTGCAGGTATTGTGCCGGGCAGTTATGCCTGCGAGGACCATTTCTCGTGCGCTTATCTGGGGCAACAATGGGATTATAACCGTTCCCATAAATGGATCAATGATGATAACTGCGGTTGGGGTGCGTGCGACAGAGACCATGCCGGACAACTCACGATCGGCAATACACGCGATTGGGCGGCGCAACACGGACGTGTGCTCCAGAAGATGAAGATCTCCTACATCTCCACCACCGCCGGCATGGTAAATGGTACTTGGTCAAATGGTACTTGTCTGGATATCATCTGCGGCAGACAGCGCAATCCCCTGCCTGACTCGCTTCGGGCGCAGATTGGCGCATTCATCAGCCAAGGAGGCAAAGTGCTCCTCTCCACCGACCATTTCTCTGCCGTTGATCCGCAATGGGCGAAACAGAAACTGCACGCATCGTTCTATGCTGCCCATGCCACTCGCAGCGGCAGAATATCCTTCGGACAAACAACATATAAACTCTTCCTCGAACCCAACGAAATGCAGCTTTTTACTTGTCATCCGGAGGGATTAAAACCCGAGAAAGGAGCGGTTCGTATGGCGGAGTACAGGGATATGCGGTGTACGGCAGCGGTGGGCTATAACCATCCTCAATCCGGTGCCCGCACTTTGGTCTTTGGTTTCCCCTTGGAAGCGGTCATCAATTTCGAAACTCTCTATCGCTTTTCCATCGACTGGCTCTTGGATAAATAGGACCTTTGCAGTCCGTTTCGCTATTACGTTTATGAAAGAGTACGAATATGAAATTTGATCCAAATGCAACATCTGAATTAAAACTCTTAATAGATGATGAGATTCCACAATATGTCACTATCGAAGAGTTGCAAGAGCTACTTAAACAGAAAGCATATCAAACGACGCAAGATGAACTTATCCTCAGCCTGATGAGTAAAGAGCGTCGTGTGGAGGCTCTTATGCCGCCGACGTTTACCTTGTTCCCTTATTGGATTTCGTCTCACCTCTTGGTACAAACATGTATGCAAGATTTCGAAGCGTACGATTGGGCGAAAATTACGGACGTCTATAACATTCCGCGCATTGCGGAGATTGCCTTTATTGCATCACATCCCTATGTCTGGCAACCGATCGAGGAACGGCCATTAGACACGATTATTAGCGGCAAAATTGCAACCATGCAGTTTGATTCTTCCCGATGTTCTATCAAATGGCTGGACAAAATGGTCAATGAACGAGTCTTGTTTCTCGCGGATCATAAACCTGCTGCCGTACAAGATACATACCTCAACGGCGAAGGGAATGTGCTTAAAGGCATGCTCCTTTGGAACTTGATCGTCACGGACGGACGTAATTTTATTAAACGGAGCTTGGTGGAAAATGTACCGGAGGGAGTCGACACATCCATCAGATTCTTTGACACCGAATCCTTCCGAGAAAACCTGCAATATATCGCCCAAGAGAGAAGCCCGAAAATTGCTGCCGAACTACTGCAAGCGCTCCGCAAAGATTGGCAGGGAATAGTGGCTTGGAAATGTTTCGGCATTGATACGCTCAAACCCGAGCAGGTCGAGAAATTCCGTTCTTGCTTGTTCGACGGAATGGAGTATTATCTCCAACAATGGATGACCGAAACGGAACAACAAACCACTCCACAACCTTCAACTGCTTGCCGATACATCGACAAAGATAAATTGGCGGAAACGGGCGTCCACTCCGAAGAAGAATTCACGCGTTTGTTGCGACAGGCTTGCGAGCAAGACGCCAAAACTCTAGCAGCCTTCCTTAAGAAGTATTACAAACTACAATACCTTGATTTTCATGGGGAAAACAAGAAAAAAATTTACGAGCATCTAAAACAATGTTTCCCCGGAACAATCAAGTATTCATACACCAATTTTACCCTCTATTTTGATTAGTTCATTTAATCCCATTTGATTTTTTGCGCCCTTTTTTCGGGGCGCATTTAATTTCCATTTAACGCCTATTTAATTAGCGATCCTACTTTTGGTGGGGTCGCTTTTTTGTACTACTTTTGCACCGGAATTCCGAGGAGATGGGCTTACGTCCAAAGGAGCCCTCGATCTCCTCACACGCGTAAATAATAAAAAAAATAATTTATTAAATTTTATTTATTTTTTTATGTTTACTTTTAATGATTTATGGCTTTTGTTACAAGTTGGATCTGAGTATGAAAGTCTCAAACGTAGTTGCGAAAAAATGTGGAACGCTTTCCCTGAAAAACGTAGAGAACTCATCTATCGTACTATCGCGGAGAAAAAGAGTTTGGGAGAGTTTGTCGATTATAACCCTTATTATGCCATCCAGAAAAACGCGAACCCTCAACCCAAGTTCCTCAACGGATGGGAGCAGGATGAAGCGCTGGAGGAAGGTATTCCGCTGGTCATCGTTCGATTCAACAGGCATTGCCTCTGTTGCACAAGAGAAACGATGGAGGCGCAAAACCTCGAATTTGTCAGAGATGTATTACCATTTGTCGATTAATTGTTGATAATTGTCTTTTATTGTTGACAAAAAAAATAATTTTTCTTAAATTTTTAATAATTTTTGACTAAAAGAAAAACATTATGGAATATCCTTTATATGACGTACCTTACCTCGTCCGCGACCCGAATGATTTCCACATGTCAGAAAAACGCCATCAGATTGAAGTGAGGAATCAAGCGGTAGTGGATGATTATTTCCTCGCGCGGGACAAAGGGGCTTCGGCACTTGAGGCACGAAAACAAGTCGCGGAGAAACACGGTTTAACACCCGAAAGAGTTTATATCATCGTCAAATGGTTCTTCAATCAGGCGAGAAAAAGGCGAAAATACGATTTTTTGGAAAAATTTTTGCCTTTGGAGGAACACTAAAGTTACTTTCGTATTATCTTTGCACCGTCTTTCGTGAGAGAGGCGGTGTTTTAGGTACCTTTTAGCATGCTTTCAAAAACCGTTCAATCCGCTGACGTCGCGCCGACGTCGCGCTGCTCTCACCCCAAAAAACAACGTCCTTTAGGTCGGATATTATCCGACGAATTATTAACCCAAAAACCTTAATTATGGCACACTACAAACCGATTGACATGGTGGACCACTACCGAGGGAAGATCTGTTCCCATTCCGACACCTACTTCCAGAAACGTGGTAAGACCCTTTGTACAGGGCGTATATGCAACCCGCGTACCAAACCCTTCTCTGCCGAAGAGCTCGCGCGCCAAGCCAAATTCGCACAAGCCCGCGCAGCAGTCATTGCCCTCACGCCGGAGCAAATCACCGCCTACGAAACCACCTTCAAGGCGCAGCTCAAATCGCCCAACCCCAAGTATCAAACCCTCCAAGGCTACATCTTCGCTCAGGAGTACAAAAAACTCGTTTAACAATGAAGAAACTATTGATTATGACAGTCATTATGACGAGCATCGCATTGACGAGTTGCAACGTGACGCGGGTGATTACCAACGAGAGCCGGTACGTGCAGAAGAATGACACATCTATCGTTATTCAGACAAAGACCATCGAGACCTACGATGCAAGCAAGAAGTAGCCCCCCAGCCCCCTGAAGGGGGAGGAAGAAAACGAAAATTATTAACAACCTAAAACTTAACTAAAATGGGAAAAGTAGTATTTGAAGACCCGATTCATCACATCTCGGGCAAGATTGCGAAGAAATTTCGCACGATTTACAATTACATGAAAGCCACCGGACTGAAATATACTTCCGTCCACGGCGAGCGCACCACCCAGCCCTCCACCAAGGAGCTGAAAGCACGCGAGCGTTTCGCAGGAGTGGCAGCGATGGTCACCGCACGTCGCGCCGATCTGACCAAGATCGTTGCCGACCAGCAAGCCTTCCTCGCGCAGAAAGACACCGCAGGCGGTGCCAAGACCATGCGCGCGTACCTCTGGCGCGTCTGCGGACAGGAGTACGACCAGTCGAACGGCTAATCCCTCTCTCTGCATTTCTCGCGCATAATTGCGCGAGCTCCTAAAAAATCGTCCTTCGGGGCGATTTTTCTTGCATATCTCAAAAAAAAGCAGTACCTTTGCAGCGAAATTATGAAGATCTCTTTTACCACATTAGGGTGCAAGTTGAATTTTGCGGAGTCCAGCGCGCTGGGAAAAGCGCTGATCGAACGCGGACATACGCGGGCAAAGAAAGATGAGCCTGCGGACATCTGTATCATCAACACCTGCTCCGTGACTGACGCTGCCGACCATAAGGACCGACAGATGATCCACCGTATCCGGCGGCAAAACCCCAACGCTATCCTCATCGTGACAGGCTGCTATGCCCAATTAAAACCCGATGAAATCGCACATATCGAGGGCGTGGACTATGTCCTCGGGCAGAACGAGAAATTCCATCTGGCGGAGTTCATTGAGCGCTTAGAGCGCTCAGATGTCAGCCGTCAGAAGTCTGCCGTCAGCCTGATCAGACCTGCTTCTTCCTTCGCCCTTTCATCTTCATCCTTCCGCGAGGTGGAGGATTTTCATGGGGCTTACAGCCGGGACGACCGCACACGCTGTTTCCTGAAGGTACAGGACGGTTGCAACTATTTCTGCTCGTACTGCACGATCCCTCTGGCGCGCGGCAAGAGCCGCAACCCTTCGATCGCTTCGCTGGTCAAACAAGCCCAAGAAGCACTCAACGGCGGTGCGAAAGAGATCATTCTCTCCGGTGTTAACATCGGCGATTTCGGACGATCCACCGGCGAACACTTCATTGATCTGCTGCGGGCGTTGGATGAAGCCCCCCAGCCCCCCAAAGGGGGAGAAAAAGGCAACTACCGCATACGCATCTCCAGCTGCGAGCCGAACTTATTGAGCGATGAAATCATTGATTTTGTAGCACACAGCCGCCATTTTGCACCGCATTTCCATATCCCCCTTCAGTCCGGCAGTAACACGGTGCTGAAGATCATGGGTCGGCGCTACACGCGCGAACTGTTTGCCGAACGCGTCGCACATATCAAATCCGTCATGCCACACGCTTTCATCGGCGTGGACTGCATGGTCGGTGTGCGCGGAGAGACCGCTGAGTGTTGGGCAGAATATGTCGATTTCATCGAGTCTTTACCCGTTTCGCAACTGCATGTGTTCACCTATTCGGAGCGCGCCAACACGCGCATGTTAGAGATGGATCTGGAGGTCGTCCCGCAGAAAGAACGGGAACGGCGCAGTAAGCAGTTACACGAAATAAGCGCCCGCAAAACGGACGCTTTCTACCGCGAGCACGAAGGCTATGAAGCTGTGGTACTCTGGGAAGGGAATAAAAAAGACGGTCTGATGTACGGTTTCACCGAGAATTATATCAAAGTCTCCTGCCCGTACGACAAGTCTAAAGTGAACACGTTTGAGCGCATAACTGTGCGGCTGCCGTATTCGGCAGACACTCCAGCCGATACACCGGACAGCGCTCCAGCAGAGCAGCTATAGACTCATAGATCGCGTCCATCGACTCCGGCAGAATCTTCAACCCGCTCACCGAAGCCAAGATATACGGATACGCTTGCGTCATACGCAGGCGTTCTATTTTATTCCCCGGCGCTTGGACGAGTTGCACGAGCGCTTGCACGGGTGCCGATTCGGCTATATAACAAGGCGTCTTGCCGCTCCAAGGCGAGCCATAGACAACCACTCTGCCGTCCTCCCAAAGCCGCACAACAGGGTTATCATCATTCAGCAGCCACGCTTCCTCAAACGCTTCCAACCATTGGCGCGAATGGGTGCTTTTGCCCGTTCCCGAATGCCCGAGAAACATATAGCCCTTGCCGTCCCGCACCGTGACCGACGAATGGAACAGGAGCGTCTTCCTCGATACAGTACAGAAAGCATAAATGAGCATGGCGGTATTGTCAATCGCAAAGCGCTCATAGCCCTCCTGCATGGCGACATGCACGTCCGACCATTCCCGGTCGCAACGGATGGAACAGACCACCTCCGTCTCTCGGTTCACCGAGATCAGGAACAGCCATTCGCCGTTTTTGCGGTACATCTCGATCCGCGGCATGTCTTCGTCCGAACGGTCGGTATAGACACTCTCCCACCCTTCGGCGGCATACAACGGAGCGTCCTCCGCATGAATTATGAACACGTGAGTTGCGCCGATTTGATCGGTCTCAAAGGGTGTATAATTTGACAGGAGAGGAAAAATATTCTCCTTCGCTTCGATGGCAAACAGATGGTCTGCCACATTATAATGTTTTGTCGTCATAGGCATATTAAAATTCTTTGGGTTTACGTCCGCAGAGGGTGAAGAAGGGGCAGAAAGACGGACATTTGTCTTCCTCGCAGGGCGGAAACTCCGTAGCAGTCAACACCTCGGCCACCTTGCCCCGCAAGGCATCGAGGAAAGGCTCCTGAATCGTGCGGTAGTCCCGCACGGTCTCTTCGCCCACATCGATGGTCGTCTCTATCTCCGTCAGCTTGCGGCGGCAGAAGAAGAGGTTCGGTTCGATCGGCAGCCCTGTCCTGTCTTGCGTCATGACGGCATGGCTGTAGATGAGCGTCTGGCGTACATAGCCTTTGTCCTCGCTCTCCATAATCTCTTCCCACGAAGAAGACATCTTCTTGGCATGCGTCGTGTCGCCGTAACTGCCGGATTTATAATCCACCACGCGCAGGCACTCATGTCCCTCCGCGCCGTACAGATCCAGCCGGTCGATGATTCCGCCCATCTGTATAGTCCCCACTCCTTCGATCGTGAGCGGAAACATACGCCGCTGCTCCAGCAGGTAGATCTGCAGACCCGTCTTGGCGTCCTCTCGGTCGCGCTCCAAGATATTTCGTACATAGCCGAGAATCACCACATTCTCGCCGGTATGATGGTCGGGCACATAGTGCTCCGGCTCCTCCGGATGGGTCTCGGCATAGAGTTCATTCATCCGTCGGTACGCCTCCGTCAGCGCCTCTTGCTGCTTGGTCTCATCCGTCCTGATTGCTTCGATTTCATCGGGCAAAACGCGCACCGGAGAGGTGTTATTGCAATGCAGATAGCGGGTATAGAGGTACTCCATGGCATGGTGGACAAACGAACCCATCGTGTTCGGCGCAAAGAGCACGTCCTCTTCGTCCTCGGGGCGCAGGTGCTCGATATACTGCAGGTAATAACTGCGCGGGCAGGAGATAAAGGTATTGAGCGCGCTGGGCGACAGGGAAGAGCGCAACGGAGCCGGTTCGTCCAGATGGATCTCCTCGAACGGCGACTGAGCTAATATGCTCGGCTCTTGCAGCTGCGCTTTTTGTACGTTGAATTCGGGCGAAACGAGCATCTGCATGATAAACCGCGACATGCCTTTGCCCCCTTCCGCCGTCTCTGCCGTGGTGAACAGGATCGTCGAATGACCCGTCCGGCTCAGCAAGCGGAAGAAATTATAGGCATAGATCGTTGCTTTCTCGTCCGAAGTCTGCATGTGGTACGCCTTGCGCAGGTAGAACGGTATGAAACTGAGATCATTCTGCCGCTGCGGAATCACACCCTCCTCTACGTTAAGCAGCAGCAGCCGGTCAAAATCCAACAAACGCGTCTCCAGCACACCCATGATCTGTATGTCGGTCACCGGTTCGCCGTGGAAAGGCATGGTGACGCTCTCCATTTCGCGGCGCATGAGCAGCCGGATCAGTTTGAGCGTCACCGGCACATCGCCCAAGCCCTCCGCAATCACTTGGCGCATCTTCGAAGCGATCTTGCGAACCTGGTATTCGGACTCCAAGATCAACAGTTCCTGCCAAGTGAGCTCGTCTGACGGCTGAGCACTGACGTCTGACTGCTGACTGCTGAAGGCTGACAGCATTTCGTCCACGAAATGCGGCTCTACCACCTGCTCCGCCTTGCCTCTCTCTTTGTCGTACAGCCACGCGATCGTGCGGGCATAGACCGCTGTATTACGCAGCGGAAAGCCCTTGGTAATATTGATCGGTTCGGGGTTCTCTTCGCCTGGCAGCGTGATTGCCGGAAGGGTCTGGATTACCGACTCCAACATATTCTCATCGCAAATGACCACGCCAACTTTCTGTCCCTTCGCCGTGTAGTTCTCTTGCAGCCAGCGGTGCACATACTGCGCCTGCGCTTCGCGCGAAGCACAAGACATGACGGTCACTTCCTTAGGAAAATCACCTCCCTCCCCCTTTAAGGGGATTGAGGGGGCATTCCCCTCTCCTAAGATCCGTGCATTGAGCTGCGTGAACGAGAAAGCTTTCTCGTTGGTTCGGAAATCCGGTATATAATCCCAATAGAACTGCGCTTGCCCTGCATCGCGCAGGAGCGTCATCAGCTCGCGCTCTACCGGCAACAGGTAGTTAAAGCCCACAAAGACATAGATCCTGCCTGCGATCTGCTGCTGCACGCTCTCGTCCGCCCAATGCTCTATCGCTGCACGGTAACGCATACCGTTATAACCCTTCTGTTCCGCCTCCATTTCCGCCCGCAGGGCTTGGTAGAGTTCGTATAGCTGGCGCCAGAGTTGCTCATACTGCCGCCGGATTGAGTCTTCCGACGCGTCCTCTTTCAGCCCGCCGGACATCAGTCCCCGCAAGCGCGCCAAAACCTCTTCGTCCAGATTCCAACGGCTCAACTCATGCGCCGCGATCGTGTTTTCGAAGAAATTCGGCACCTGCTCCGCCGGCATGGAGGAGTCGATATTAGTGAAGTCCGAGATCATCTGTCTGCCCCAACCGTAGAACATCTCTATCGGCATGAGGTCTTTGTCGCCGGCATTCAATCGCCGGTAATGGCGGTAGAGCCGCACGACCGTCTTCAACTCGTCCTCGGCATAAAGGGGACTCAATGTGTCTTGTAATTGATTGAGTGTCAATACTCTCGGCGACCAGAGCGCTTTCACGTTCTGCTCCGCTTGGATATCCAGCAACGCTTCGGTCAGCACCAGTCCGGCGCGGTGAGACGGCAGCACGAAGGTGACGCTACTGAGCCGCTCCCAGCCTATTGTTTGCACAATAGACTCCGCTGTATTTCGTAAAAAACTATTTCTCATGCACTTCTACCAATTTATCGCCCTTCTCTTTGCGTGCGTACCATAGGAAGCCGCGGACGGAAGGGTGTCCGATCTCCCGCAGCGCCGCCATATACCGCCGCACCTGATCCTCGTATTGCGGATCGGGCTTGCCATGCCATGCGCCGAACTTATAGTCCAGCACGATCGCTTCGTTGGTCTTCGAATTGATCATCACACGGTCGGGACGGATCTTCTTTCTGTCCATCAGCACATCGTGCTCCAACTCCAGCACCCACGGCGAAGTGAACCAGTCGCGCATCTGCGCATTGCCGATCCATGCCGATGAAATCAGGTCTTTTAGCACCTCGCGTTGCTGCGGGTCGCGGATCTCGCCGCGGCTCTCAAACTCATCCAGCACCGCCTCTAACTCATCCGCTTTGCGTATATTAGCGAAGATCTCATGGCAGAGCGTGCCTTCCTCCATCCTCGCCACACGGCGGTACGCCTCGTCGCCCATGTCGGTATAGAGCGCACCCTCTTGCGACTGAACGAAGCGCACTTGGTTGCTGTTCGCCCATACTTCCGCTTGTACCACCGGCGCACCCTCGAAGGAGAAAGGTTTTAAACTTTCAACTTTCCTCTTCGAACTTTCAACTTTCAACTTTAAACTTTCAACTTTCCTCTCTCCGGCTTCGTAGTCGTCGCCTTGGACGAAATCCTTGATATACAGCCCCACATGGTTGCAGGTTCCCATCGAACCGTCCTGTTTGACGGGGTAAGCCGTTGAAATATAGAGATTATCCTCCGCGCGGGTCAACGCCACATAGAGCATATTCAGATTGTCGATCCGCATGTTGGTATGCTCTTCGTTGTATTCGTCTATATACGCCGAGTCCGCCATTTCTGCACCGTCCTGGATGGGCACAAAATCCGTGTCCCCGATCTCTTCCGCTACGCGGCACCAGATTTTCGAAGGGTGTTTGCCCGCCTCTTTGGTCCACATGCAGAAAGGTATAAACAGCGTCTGCGCCTGCAGTCCTTTACTGGCATGCACAGTCAGAATCCGGATGGCGTCGGTAGAAGCGGCAGGGATGGATTTGGCATGCAGCGTGTCGTCCCAATAAGTCAGGAAATCCGGTATGTCGCTCCCATACGCGCTCACGTAGTCGCGCGTGCGATCTAATAAGGAGTTGATGTATGCCGTTTCGGAACCGTGGTACTGTCCGTCCTTGTCCGCCAGTAGAATCTTGATCAAGTCGGACACGGCTTCATACAGCGGCGTGCGGGAGGTCAGATTATGCTCCTTGATTTGCTCGTTGAAATCGGACTTATGGGTGGTCAGCGCAATATATTTCGCCGCCACTTCGTCGTTCTTGGCAATCACTTTGAGTCCGGCAATCACGGTCTGCACCGCTTCGGAGGCTTCCAGCAGGAAACTGTCTGCCGAGACGATGGCAGCTTGGGAGAGCAAAGGATATTCCTCTGCGTCCAGCATGGTATGCAGGTCGGTAATGAGCGCCGCGTCTTTCTTCTCGCGCACCAAGATCATCATATCTGCCGGCTTGGCTCCCAACTGCAACAAATGCTCCATTTCATCGAACATTTCCGACGCCAGATCCTCCTTTTGACCGTTCGGCACGGCATGAAAACGGACATAACCGCCTTTTTTCTTCTTGCCTTGGTAGAACTGCTCCAGTTTCTCCGGCGAGAAGCCTTCGCTGTAGATACGCTCCACCAACTCGTCATTGGCGGAACGGATGATATGGTCGAAGAGGGATAGGTTGAACCGCACTACCTCCTCGCTGCTGCGGAAATTGCGGGTCAGAGAAGTCTCGTTGACCTGCTCGCCCGTCAGGCTCTCCATAATGTGCCAGTCGCCATTTCGCCAGCGGTAGATGGACTGCTTGATATCCCCCACGATGAGGAGGGTGTTGCCTTCGCTCGCCAGCAGATCTTGCAGCAGCTGGCGTATGACGCTCCACTGCAGGCGGCTGGTGTCCTGGAACTCGTCCATCAGCACATGGTGGTAGCGGATGCCTGCTTTCTCCAAGATGAAATCCGCGTCTCCTTCGCGCAGGGCTTTGCTGAGCGTGCCGGCAGTCCGCGCGAGCAAGGCGCAGTTCGCATCCGCCAGATTGCGCTGGATGAGGGCTTGCAGCGAACTCATCAGCTCCATATCGCGGCTGAAACGGATGGTCAGTTGGAGCGTGTTATAGCGGTGCGCAAGGTTTTTCGCCAACTCGGTCGCCCGAACGGCGTCCTCCACCACCTGCGCCGGCAGTTTAGTCCACTTACCGGCTTTGGCGTCCGACAGTTGCGTCTCCGTCAGTCCGCGGAAACGGTCTTTAGGCGAGATCTTCTCCGGTGCTTTGAGCGTCTGGAGCAGCCGCGCGCAGGCACGGTCTATATCTTTCACGTGCGGCAGCGGTTTCGGACTCACAGCACCCATGGAGACCAGCCCTTCGGTATGAATGCCGTCCAATATTGCCTGCAATTCGCGCTTCCGTTCGTCCTGCTGCCACATCTCTTCTACCGCCTTGCGCCGCCGCGCTATCGCCGCGGCGTCAAACAGGATTTGTCCGTTGGAATCGAGCATTTGTACCGATTCGTTGTACATCTCTTTCGCCATGGCGCAGAGACTCTGGCGCACATCCCATTGGCTCTCCTGATCCAGCTTCAGGCGCATGTAATCCTCCAATATTGTCCGGTCCGCCGCACTCATCTCGGTCGTCAGCAGCTGATCTACCGCCGTGCGGATCACATGATCTATATCCAACTCGGTGTTCAAGCCCGCACTCATGCGCAGCACACCGGCTAATCCGCTCAGGAGGGTCTGCAGGAACGAATCAATCGTCATGACATGGAGATTGTCAAAGTCCGCCAGCATTGTGCGGAAACACTTCCCTGCCCGCTCTCTCAACTGCTCGTCCGAGAGGTGTTGGTCGCGGATCATGAACATACGGGCGCGATTCAGGAAATCACTCTCCTCTCCGAGCGAAAGGGCGTATAAATACGTCAAAATACGCTCGCTCATCTCCGCCGTGGCTTTGTTGGTAAACGTAATGGCTAGAATCGAGCGATAGTCCTCGCCCGACAACAAGAGACCTATAAAATACGCCGCCAGCGTGTACGTCTTTCCCGTCCCCGCCGACGCTTTGCATAGCATAATCGGTCGCCGTATATCTATCATTTGCTCCATTTGGGCTACAAAAGTACAACAAAAATTGCACATACGCAAGAAAATAAAGATTTTTTTTGTGTATTTCAAAAATTATTACTACCTTTGCACGCTGAAAGTACAAATAATTTATACATACAGCTTGTTTATGGACGTTTTGAGTACAATATTATCAAGCCCGAGAAGTGTTTTTACACCTCAATGGCTGGCAATGGTTTGTAAGGATAGAGATATACAATCTCTCCGTCGGTCATTACAATACTATGCACGTACCGGAGCACTGCGCAATCCTCGCAGAGGAATATACACAAAACCCAAATACGACGAGCAGGAGATGGCTTGCTCCTTGCTGAAACCCTCATATATTTCTTTGGAATACGTGTTAGCTCGCGCAGGTGTGACCTTTCAATATAGTTCGGACATTACCTGCATCAGTTACCAATCACGCACGATAGAGGTAGATGGCCATGCCTATGTATTCCGCCAGATGAACAAAATGATATGGACGAATATGTTAGGTATCGAGCAGCGTGGCAATATTGCTATTGCTACTCCGGAACGTGCTTTTCTGGATATGATGTATTTGAGTGCAGGACAGTGCTATTTTGATAATTTACATCCGCTTAATCATGAACTTATCCATCAGTTATTGCCTGTATATGATTCCCCGATATTAGTTAAGCGTGTGGAGGCGCTACTCAATGGACATCAATAAACATCGATATTATCTGGTGCAAGTGTTGCTTGCGATCTTCCGCCATCCTCAGTTAAGCCGGTTTCTGGCGTTCAAAGGGGGCACATCATTGATGCTTTTTCATGGATTAACGCGGTTCTCAACAGATTTGGATTTCAATCTGTTGGATTCCAGCCAGACGGAATACGTATATCAGGAACTAAGAACATTGCTGCTCCGATTCGGGGCTATTGATGACGAAGCGATGAAGTTCTACGGACCTATATTGGTACTCAACTATGGTAAAGGAGAACGAATGCTGAAGGTGGAAGTAAGTAATCGCGAATATCCCAACCATTATGAGATTCGGTCATTGCTGGGCACCGATATACGCATTATGACTATGCCGGATATGTTTGCGCATAAACTTTGTGCATTGGGCGAACGTATCACGCCGCGCGATATATATGATGTGTGGTTCTTCCTGCAAAATCATACAGAGATCAATGAGGAAATAGTGCGCATTCGAACCAATAAATCTGTAAATGAATATGCACATGATTGTGCAGAAAAAGTGCGTGGTTATAGTTCCAGAACACTTATGCAAGGTCTCGGCGAAGTGTTGATGGATAATACCTCAAAGAATTTTGCCCGAAAAGACTTAATCGCAGAAACAGCAAGCGGATTAGAACTATTTGCGACCTATCCGTTAATAGCGGAAAAGAATGACAACCGACTCACAACCGAGGGATGACCGAGACAAGAAAAAGCGTTAATGACCCATTTATAAAAAAAAATCTGCAAGAAAATAAAGATTTTTTTTGTGTATTTCAAAAATTATTACTACCTTTGCACCCGCAAACTCACGCTGGGATGTCTGCATGATATTTCGGAGTGAGGGAGCAGACATATTTAATGGCGTTTACTAACGCTTGTTTTTGACTCATTGGAACCTAGGAAATTTCAAAAGTCAGTATATCTAAAAAACAAGTAGTGGTAGATGCCCATGGGTGTATCTATACCCGTGCGTACCATAGATTTTGGTGCGTGCGTGTGCGTATATACACGGCGTGGGTTTCTGCATTGCTTATTCGGATATACGGGTTTTCCTAGGACCTCAATGAGCGGATAAGCAAGAGAAGAGATCCGCGTTTTTTGATGTTTGGAACCACCTGCCTCAATTAACTTTACGTTTAAGCAGTTATATATTCCCATCTTAACAACGATCTGGCAAACGCCGGAGAACTGTTAAGATGGGATTTTTTTGTATAATTGTCTTTATTTGTTGGTAATATACGGATAAGTAATAATCGTTCCGTATGGATATACGGATAAGTAATAATCGTTCCGTATGGATATACGGATAAGTAATAATCGTTCCGTATGGATATACGGATAAGAACAGGACCATCACGGGATCATGTCCCGAGAACGACTTAAGAAAGAACGAATCAGAACAATTCCATAGTCCGCTGGAACTTATTCAGCAAAACATCAAACACCCATCAAAGACGTGCACGATGATCGTGAGATGGTCACGAGACAAGAAGGGTAAATAGAGTGTAAATGAAAGGAAATAATAAAATAGAATTAGCGTCCTCCGATACTTGTATCGGCTGACACAGAATGTGCATGACCAATTTAAATATCAAAAAGATGATAGACAAACAATTTTGCATGAGTTCGTATCTCGCTTTTCGTTATATAGAAAAGGAGAATACAAACTTCTATGAGGGGTTAAAAACATTCAATATTCCCCAACCCGATGAGTCGCAACTCACTTATGTGCATACAGCAGAAGATATAGACAGGGAGATTCAAAAAGTATTTGATTCGCTCAAAGGAGAGAAACTTGGTATTTGCCTTTCAGGCGGAATGGATTCGGCTATCCTCGCTTCGTACATGCGAGGTCAGGAGGCATATACATTCCGTTTCTTGGGTGGCGAGTTCATGAAAGAGGAACTCTCACGTGCGGAATATTATGCCAATTACTATGGTCTCCATCTGCATTATGTGGATATTAATTGGGAGACGGTGGAGAAGTATCTGCCTATTGTGATGAAGCATCGCAATGCACCGGTTCATAGTATAGAACCACAACTCTATCAGGCTGCCATGCAAGCCAAGGATGATGGCGTGACCCATATGATAGTGGGCGAAAGTAGCGATCTTATCTTTGGTGGCATGGACAAACTATTAGCCAAGGATTGGACAATAGATGAATTCGAGAAACGCTATACCTTCTTAGACCCGGCTTTGGTCCTCAAAGAGCCGGTAAGCATGCACTATCTGTTTGAACGTTTCCAAAAGGACGGTAAGTTTGACTTCATGGACTTTATGGACAATGTGTTCAGCATAGAGTCCTCGTCTTCATATTATAGTGCCTTCGGAGCGGCGGAGATTCCTTATACGGATCCCTATTCCAAACTCCGTATGGCTGACCCCTTGGATTTGCACCGTGTGCGAAACGGCGAACCCAAATATCTGATACGTGAACTGATGCATACCAAGTATCCGGAGATACCTGTCCCCAACAAAACGCCTATGCCACGCCCCGTGGATGAGTATTTCAAGGATTGGCAGGGACCGACACGACCGGAGTTCCGCCGTGACATAGACATGTCTGCGCTTACGGGAAACCAGAAATGGCAACTCTATTGTCTGGAGCAGTTCCTCTATATGTACGAGCCGCTTATGATCGGTTATACCACAGGCGTCTATGACCTTTTCCATATCGGACACCTCAACTTGCTGCGTAAGGCAAAAGCGCAATGCGACTACCTCATCGTGGGAGTTTCTACTGACGACCTCGTGGAGTACAAAGGCAAGCGGTCTGTTATTCCCTTTGAGGAGCGCAAAGAGATTGTGGGTGCAATCAAGTACGTCGATGAGGTGGTAACACAAGAGAACATGGACAAATTAGGGGCATGGAAAAAATACCATTTTGACGTCATGTTTGTCGGCGACGACTGGAAAGGCACGGACAAATGGAACAAGATAGAGTCCGACCTCGCTTCCGTCGGAGCCAAAGTAGTCTATTTCCCCTATACCAAAGGCACCAGCAGCACGCTGATAAACGAAACTCTAACAAGATTAAGAGATAACTAAATAATATATGCAATGGAAGATAAATACAAAGAAGTCCTGATAGATATACTAGATGAAATAGTAGATATCTGTAAGAAAAATAATCTAAAATATTATTTGGGGTATGGTTCCGTTTTAGGCGCAATTCGGCATCAAGGATTTATCCCATGGGATGATGATATAGATTTAGTAATGCCCAGAAAGGACTATGATTATTTAATACAGAACCGAGATAAGTTATTCACAAGAGACTATCAACTATCGTTTTATGGAATAACTAGCAATTATCATTACGATTTTGCAAAGGTAGAAAGCAAAAAAACAACACTAATTGAGCGTATAGATCCGCTATACGTAGGGGGAATATATGTGGATATAACACCCTTAGACAATGTGCCTAGTGTTCAAGAAGATGAAAAAATGATAACTCCTGTAAAAAATATATTATTTGGAGGTTATTCAAGATACTATATGTATGCACTTCCCAAAAAGTTCTTTTTAAAATGGATACTTAGGAAAATAGGGAGAATGTTGTACCCGATTGATAAGAAATTAGCAAAATGTGATGCTATTGCTAGCCAATATCAAGATATTAAGACAGAGTATGTACGAGATTTTCATACTTCGTATGTTAATAGGGGATTATTTAAATGGGACGTATTTGGGAATGGTGTGGAGAAGGAGTTTGAGGGAAAGAAATATGTCGTCCCTACTCAATATGATGTATATCTACAACAATATTATGGTGACTATATGACACCACCTCCAGTAGACGAAAGAACTTCGGGACATACATACTTATATGTAAACTGTAACAAGCGGTTGAGTGATGAAGAATTAAAACCGATAGTGAAGAAATTAAAAAAGGCATATACATATCAGTTCAGTATAAGAAAAGAATGGCGTATGATAATTGATAAATTTAAAGAATGGAATAATAATTGGAATATATTATGAAGCATCAGCCGTTACTTAGTATAATCATTATCTCGCATAATCAAAAAGAAGACTTGAGACGATGTATTGATAGTGTGCTTCGACAGAGAACATCATTCCCAGTAGAAGTGATTGTTAGTGATGATCGTTCTTCCGATGGGACACGCGATATGCTTGAGGTTGAATATGCTGGTAACGTTATATCCACTTACTGTGATACAGATGAATTTAGAACTCACTATACTTTTGAAAGAGCCGGGTATAATAGAATAAATGGGTTGAAGAAGGCGACTGGGAAATATATTATCCACATAGACGGGGATGATTTCTTTGAAGGAGATAGCATTTTTCAAAAACAGGTAGATATTTTGGAAAATAATCCAGACTGTTCATTATGTGTACAAAATTACAAGATAGCACCTAGTAATGATATTAAGCAAGGAGAAATTGTTATAGATAACGCATTATTTAACCAAAATCCGATTGTAACGGCAAAGGAATTTATCTTACGTATAGGCTACATCCCTAATTCCTCATGCTGCATGAGACGTAGTTATTTGGAAAAATCTTTATCAATAAAACTTGATGGGAAATCATATGATGATGTAGATATTACATTCCGGTATCTAGGTGACGGAAAGGTGGGATTATTGAACTGCGCGGATTTTGTTTATGTACAGAACCCAACAAGTTTTAGCCATACAACGAAATCAAACGATTGGTCTATTATCGCAACTTCAGGACTACAAGGAATACGTTATTTGCCCCATCTGTCAATGACAATTATTGAGAAATATTATAATTGCATATGGTCATTAGCGAAAATGGCTTGGAAACAAGTAAAAGTAACCGATTCTCTCATAGAGTTTTTTAAGAATGATGATATGTTTATATATAGAGTGTTCGACAATAAATATGGAATAAAAAATTGGTTGCGCGTGAATGCAATCATATTATGGCTTATCCCTATACGATTTTGGGGATGGAAGAGTACATTTTCGTGGCGGGTTTTATATAAATTAGCAATTAGATAATATGAAAGAAACAACAATAGCAGATTGCAAACTGATTGATTTGCGAAAAATATCGGACAGGCGAGGAAATCTCACGGTTATTGAAGGGAAGCAGGATATTCCTTTTGACGCCAAGCGAGTGTACTATCTTTACGATGTGCCTGGCGGCGAAAGCCGTGGTGCACACGCACATAAAGAGCTGCAGCAACTGATTATTGCTGCTAATGGCTCGTTTACAATAACGCTTGACGATGGGACTAGCAAGAAATCATACACTCTCAATCGACCTTACCAAGGATTATTAATTGTGCCTGGAATATGGCGTGTACTAGATGATTTTTCGTCTGGAGCAGTTCTTTTGTGCTTAGCAAGCGAACATTATAAAGAGGATGATTATATCCGGAATTATAAAGAATTTAAGAAACACAAGCAATGAAAGAATATTTTGTATTATTAGGCGATAATCAACTGCTCTGGGGGCAGGTGTGCAAACTTCGTGAATTTGGTTACAAAGTAATCGCTGTATCATGGCGAGAACATGCTAACTTTGATTGCGATATGTTCATACAGATGGACGTGAAAGACGCAAACGGTATCATCGCCCATCTAGAAGAACTTGGACTTAAAGGTAAAGTTGATGGAGCCTTATCCAGTATTGATTTGGCGGCTCCTACTGTGAATGCTATCAATGCATGGTGTGGCAATAAAACAATGCCGGAGAAATTCAACTATGTATTAAAGAAAGAAGAGATGCGCGATGCGTGGGAGAAAGCGGGACTATTTAATCGACTCTCTAAACTGGATACAGAAATCACAATAGATGAGATATATGCATTGTCTCAAAAGATGAAACTCATCTGCAAACCCGATGTCGCTGCTAGTTCAAGAGGAATCACTATTTTGGAGAAAGGCCGCTCGTGCAAAGAGATAAAAGATGCATTAATTCTTGCAAAAGAAACCAGCTTTAACCACTTGAGCTTGGTAGAAGAGTTTGTTGAAGGGGAAGAGTTTACGGTGGACATGCTGGGTGATAGTTTTGGGAATGTTAACTGCTATGGTAGCTCCATTCAATATCATTCTGTTAATGCACCTACAAATCACGTGACTGTGAAGCACCATTGGAATTCTCGAAAATATGATGATGTAACGTGGAATCGAATAGCGGAATTTGGTATCCGATGCTATAAGGCGTTAGGACTCCACTCTATGTTTGGACATCTTGAGATAATAATGAAAGAGGATGGCTCTTTTACTCCGGTTGAGATGGGGGCTCGTAGTAGTGGATTTATTTGCTCACATACCGTTTCTGCTGCAAGCGGGCATGATTATCTGCGTGATTATGTAGACATGTTGCACGGCGGCAAGATAGAGCCGGGTAATTACCTAAATGGGACGATGTCGAGTATGTGGTTCGGATATGACATTCCTGCTAATTCCGATTCTGTTAAAGAAACAGATATTACAAAGTTTTTAGATTCCCGTATCCATGTGCTATTTGAGAAACATGACGGTCTCAAAGCCGGTGTGCATTATGGAGAGTATATTGATGATGGGGATAGAGATAAGTTTGGGTATGCAATCCTAACTGCTCCGCGTAATATCCTTACTATTGAGAGTATAGAAGAATCTGAGCAGAGATTTTTAGATGAATTTTTAGGGAGAAAGTAGCTATGGAAATAAAACCTCTCATATCCGTTATTATCGTAACATATAATCAAGAAACATATATCCGTCAAGCATTAGATAGTATTATGGAACAACAGACGGATTATCCATTTGAGGTGATTATAGGTGAAGATTTTGGAACAGATGGTACACGTGTGATTTGTGAGGAATACGCACAAAAATTCTCTAATGTGCGTCTTGCTCCTCAAGATCATAATCTCGGTATAACCGCAAATTGGGTGAATTGCATCCTTCATTCGAGAGGAAAGTACTTCATTGATTGTGCAGGGGATGATTATTGGAGTAATCCGGATAAGATTCAACTCCAAGCAGATTTCATGGAACAACACCCTGAATGCGTAGTGAGTGTAACTGATTATGATACATTATATGAAAAGTCAGGAAAAATACTTTATAATACATGTGAAACAACAGGCATAAGACCTGCAGAAGGACGAATTCAAAAAGAACTATTGTCTGGAAAAGATCACGTCGGAGGAGGCTCATTGTGTATTCGTAGAGAGGCATTTGATAAATATATTCCTGTTAGAGATTTTATGAGATTAGCATTCCCACGCGAAGATTGGCCTTCATTGCTAATCTTAACGGCGCATGGAGATCTCTGTTACCTCCCAATTTCTACATTTACTTACCGTATCGGTCAAGAATCCATCACACGAACATCCGATTATGAAAAGATAATCAAGAGGGCGCAACAAGATAAAGAAATGACGGAGTATTTATATACATTATTTCCGGAATGGGGACCATTTCAAGATGGACCTTACTTCGATTATATAGGTTACCATAATGCTTTGCATGCTGCTTATCGCAACAATGACTACAAATCCGCGCATGAGTTCGCGAAGAAAGACAAAACAAATTGCTGGGCAAAGCGTATGGCATCAAATTATATAACATTCAAATTATTTCGTTGGATTCAATCAAAACGTAGAAGACTATGAACGTTCCTTTTTTGTCACTTAAAGACATTACTGCCAAATACGCAGATGAGATACATGAAGCTGCACTTCGTGTGATTGATAGCGGCTGGTATCTGCAAGGCGAAGAAAATGAATCCTTTGAACAACACTATGCCGATTATATTGGCACGAAGTACTGCATTGGCTGTGCGAATGGCTTAGACGCACTCATTTGGATTTACAGAGCATACATAGAATTAGGTGTAATGCAGTCGGGAGACGAAGTAATCGTCCCTGCTAACACCTATATAGCTTCTATTCTTGCCATTACTGAAAATGGATTAAAGCCTGTGCTTGTAGAACCTAATCCGGACACATTAGAGATAGATGATACCAAAATCGAAGCTGCCGTTACTTCTCGCACAAAATCTATCCTTATTGTGCATTTGTATGGTCGGTGTGCCATGACGGAGAAAATAGCAGAACTTTGCGAAAAATATAACTTGCGATTAATTGAAGATAATGCACAAGCACATGGATGCATCTGGGATGGAAAACGTACAGGTTCTATCGGTGACGCAGCTGGGCACTCGTTCTACCCCGGGAAAAACCTCGGTGCGTTGGGGGACGCAGGAACTGTAACGACAAATAACAAAGAACTCGCAGACGCAATACATGCATTGGCGAACTATGGTAGCCAGCGAAAATATGTATTCAAATATACTGGCAGAAATAGCCGCTTGGATGAGATACAAGCAGCTATATTGGATGTCAAACTGCGTCATTTAGATGAAGATATTGCTTTGCGTCAACAAGCGGCAGATTATTACTACAATCACATTTCTAATCCGCTAATTACTCTACCCAAACTATTGCCACATGAGCAAAATGTGTACCATCTGTTTCCGATTTTGGTTACAGATGGGAAACGAGACGCGTTGCATGATTATTTAGAACAAAATGGCATAGGAACAGTAATCCATTACCCGATTGCTCCGCATAAGCAAGAATGTTATGCGTCGGAGTCGTGGAATATACCTCAATTGTCATTACCTGTTACGGAGCGCTTGGCGGACGAAGAACTTTCTATTCCTATGAGTCCTTGTCTAAAACATGAACAATTAGAATATGTAGTACAAATCATCAATCAATTCAAATAATCCTATGTTCAAATACACTAAACGGCTAATCTCCGACATTCGTTTCTGGTGTCGTGAAATAAAACTCCGCAGGGAGGAAGAGGCGGAACTGGACCGCATTTCAGATATTACCTTCCAAGAAGGATTCGGAGGACATGAGACGATGAGAGGCTTTGTCTATTACCAACAGATGAAGCGCAACCGCGCGGAGCGCAAACGCCTTCACAAAGAGCAACGAGATACAATAAGGTAAGAAAACATAATTGCATGAAAAATAGGCGGATTTTCCTTTCCTGAAATAGTTTACACTTATCCAAAATTCGTTGAAGCCGGTATATAATTTTTTGTTCTGACCGTTTTGACCTTTTTGACCGTTTGGGGCGAAACGGTCAATCCGGTCAATCCGGTCATGTCATTTTTTTTGCCACTTTTGCCACTTTTGCCATGTCATTTTTTTTCTTAATCACAGGAATTTTTCAAGTTCGTTTCAAGATCGGTTCAAGCGGCAGAGGTTGCGCTGACGTCGCGCTGCTCTTAGGCTGATTTAGGTATAACCGCCAAATCTTAAAAATCGGCAACTTTTGAGGGACGAAAAAGGGCGATTTCGGGTGGTCTATCGTCTCGTATCTGTCTCGTATGTCTCTCGTACGCCGGTAGTAAGCCCGTCGTGTCTGCCCGAATCTTAATAATCGGTCACGTTAGCAACCCGACAAAATATAAATCAATACAAGAATCCGAATAACCAGAGGGGGATGCGGTTCTTGTAGCCTGCTTCGGTATTATCAAGAGCAAGGAATGAATCAGGTACGTCTTTGATTTGCTCAAAGGTCTTGTTTGCTCCGCCTACTTCAAAAAGATATTTGCCATCCACCAAGAAATCTCCTTTAGCCGGATAGCAGACAGGCAGGACTTCCGACAATTGGTTAAGAAAGAATGTTTCACGCACAGTCCCGATCTCTATTCTTGCGCCTAATGCGTACATGAGATTGGTATTGTGAAGGAATATCTTCTCCGGTCGCCCAAGTGTCTTCAGGTTTTTAGTATTGTCGGTAAGAAGCATCAATAGATCCGCACGTTGGAGTGCGTATAACATTTTCAATCCTTGGTTTCTTCCTGTTTCCAATTGCCCGTATAGGGTGCTCATCGTAGGCATTTGCGGCACGTTTTGCGCTAATACCATCAGCATCTTTTTGGTTTTCTCTATCGTTGGAACAGTCACTTCGTCGATCATTGGATAATCGCGCTCCAGGACCTGGTTAACAATATGTTGAAGACGAATCTCATATCCAAACCGAACCGCCTTGTAAAAGGGATAATAGCCATGCTCCAGATATTCATTAAAATGCGGTTGAATACTGCCCAATTTCTCCTTTACAGCAAAAGAAATCGAAACATGTTTCTGCAGAATATCTTCTATACAATAGGGCGGAAAATCTGCAATTCCTTCAAATTGGAGATATTCACGGAAGGACAATCCCGGAAGGTGGTAGTCTATCAGTCTGCGTGATAAATCGCCCTCTCCTGCCTCCAGTTGCAGCATGGACGAACCGGTAAAAACGATATGCAACTCTGCATATTCGTCAATCAAGTTCTTTATCGCAGTTTGCCAATGAGGATAATAATGCACCTCATCTAAAAACAAATATCGTACACCTTGGGCGTATAACCAATCTGCAAGGTCTTTTAATGTATGGGATTTAAACCACAGATTATCCAGTGAGACATACAGCGTGTCATCCACATTAGGAAATGCCATCCGTATGTGCTGCAGAAGCAGAGTTGTTTTTCCTACTCCTTTTGAGCCTTTTATCTCAATTAACCGATCCTCCCATTCTATTTTATTCATCAATGGTCGTATATAATCCAATGTGATTGTAGAAAGGAAATTGTGATACGTGTTGATAATAGGTTGTAATTCTTGTTGTTCCATAGCATTTTAAGTTTTTGCGCTGCAAAAGTACTACATTTTTTTGAAATACGCAAGAAAAAACGCATAAAAAGTACTTGGAAATACTAAATTTTGGCTATTTTTAGTACTTGGAGATACTAAAATCAGCTATTTACCATGCAAAAACTCACAAAAAAGTACTTGGAAGTACTAAATTTGGGTTATTTTTAGTACTTGGAGATACTAAATTGGTGGGCTTTATTTTGTTGCGAAGTTGCACTAAACTGAAAAAAACGCCCGTGTGGACGTTTTTTATTTGCACATATCGAAAAAAAGCAGTAAATTTGCAGCGGATTTGAACAAATGTCCAAAATGAAGATCGCTTTTACCACCGAATTGCCAAAAGAAGGGTTCCGACGCCTCGCAGAGCGAGGGGTTGGTGAATGGGTGTTGGTGGAAGATATGAGGGAGGAATGGAAAGAAGCGGAGATTCTGGTGAGCACGTTTGACTACCACGTGCCGCGGGAGATGATTGAAGCGATGCCACATCTACGGCTGATTGCCAATTTCGGAGCGGGATACAACAATATCGATTTGGACGCTTGCCGCGAGCGCGGAATCCGCGTGACGAACACACCGCAGCCGGTGGTCGAACCTACAGCAGAACTGGCTTTTGCGCTGATGATAGACGTGGCGCGGCGGGTGAGTGAGTTTGACAGAGCCGTCAGAAGTCAGCCGTCAGAAGTCAGCCATTTTGAGGGATTCGGAGTGATGAGGAACCTGAGTCATTCGCTGTACGGCAAGACGCTGGGAATCATCGGTATGGGTCGGATCGGACAAGCCTTGGCGAGACGCGCGCTAGCGTCCGGAATGCGGATTCTATATTTCAACCGGCATAAATTGCCCGTTGAAATCGAGCAAAAATACGAGGCGACATATGTTGATTTTCAGACCTTGCTGCAGGATAGTGACTTCGTTTCGCTGAACCTGCCATACACGCCGGAGGTACACCATCTGATCGGTAAGCCGGAGTTGGGAATGATGAAACGGAGCGCATACCTTATAAATACTGCGCGCGGCGCGCACGTACACGAGGAAGCGCTGGTTGAAGCACTCAAAAGCGGAATTATCGCCGGAGCCGCGATGGATGTGTATGAGCATGAACCTGCGATTTCATCGGAACTTTTGACGCTGCCGAACGTCGTACTCTCGCCGCACACAGGAACCGGGACATGGGAAGGGCGAATCGCTATGTGCGAAAACGTCACGGATAATATCCTTGCATTCTTACAAAACGACCTTCATGGGATGAATATCGTTTTGTAAATTGAGAATTGAGAATTGAGAATTAAATTTAAAAATTGTATAATATGAAGAAAGTAATTATTATGGTAGCCGCAGTAATGCTGATGAGCAGCTGCGGATTTATGAAGAACAGCACTTCGAGTAACAACACGACCGCTACCCCAGCAGCCACTACAACCACAACCGCTCAAAGCAGCAATGCAGCCGTGAGCGCAGGTCAAGGAGCAGGAAATGCCCTTCTTGCATTGTACAACCAGTACAAAGCCGACGGCAACAAGTACGACTACAAGAACATGCAGAACGTGCTTAATACCGTAACTCTTATTGCCCAATGCGAGGGTCTGAAGGACAACTACAAGGACAAGACGTACCTCAAAGAGTTCGGCAAAGGCATAATCGCTTCGTCGCTGGGTCTGGTGACGCAGAACAATGTTGAGTCCGTTACCAACAGCCTTGTCGATATGGTAAAGAGCAACGAGACCGTCCAGAGCGCTACTACACAAGCACAAAGCACCGCCAGCCAAGCTGCATCCTATGCCAACACCGCCGCTCAATACGCAGGTGCTCTGAGCACCCTGCTTGGCGCTTTCAGCGGTAAGTAAATAACCCCACCCAACCTCCCCTCAAAAATGAATATCGTAGATCGTTTTCTGAAATACGTATCGTTCTGCACGACGAGCGATGAGAACACCGGCATGACTCCTTCTACCCCCGGGCAGATGGAGTTTGCCCGGTATTTGGCAGAGGAGTTGAAAAGTATCGGTCTGACCGAGGTTTCTCTCGATTCCAACGGATATATTATGGCTACGCTGGAGAGCAATCAGCCTTCAGAAGTCAGCCGTCAGATCCCTGTGATCGGTTTCATCGCACACATGGACACGTCTCCCGACGCAAGCGGACGAAATATCAAAGCCCAAAGAGCCTACCCCCACCCCCTCCCTGAAGGGAAGGGAGTACAGATTGTCCTCAATGAAAAAGAAGGTATAGTGCTCTCTTCGGAGCAATATCCCGAGTTATTAAAATATGCCGGACAAGAGATTATTGTGACAGACGGCAGGACCCTTTTGGGCGCAGACGACAAAGCCGGTATAGCTGAGATTGTGACCGCCATGGAGTACCTGATCCAACATCCGGAGATTCAGCACGGCAAGATCCGAATCGGTTTTACGCCGGACGAAGAGATCGGCTGCGGAGCGGATCATTTTGACGTGAAGAAATTCGGAGCGGAGTTCGCTTATACGATGGATGGCGGCGCTATCGGTGAGTTGGAATACGAGAACTTCAATGCCGCGGCATGCAAGATCCATGTGCACGGTCTGAACGTCCATCCGGGAACGGCTTATCACAAGATGCGCAACTCGATGCGTATTGCTTACCAGATTGCGGTGATGTTACCGCGTTTCCAGACGCCGGAGCACACCCAAGGGTACGAAGGATTCTATCACCTGATCGGCATGAGCGGAACCGTGGAAGAAACGACGCTGAGTTATATCATCCGCGACCATGACCGCACGCAGTTCGAATACCGCAAGCGTGAGTTGGAACACCTGGTACGCAAGATCAATACCGAGTACGGAGAGGGAACAGCGGAGATCGAGATACGCGATCAATATTATAACATGCGCGAGAAGATCGAACCCGTTATGCATATCATCGACCTGGCAAAAGAGGCGATGGAAGCAGTGGGTGTAACTCCCGTGGTTAAACCCATCCGAGGCGGTACAGACGGAGCGAGACTTTCGTTCGAAGGACTACCCTGCCCGAACATCTTCGCCGGAGGGGAGAATTTCCACAGCCGATACGAATATCTGCCGATTCCATCGATGGAAAAAGCGTGTGCAGTCATTCTGCAAATCGTGCAGAAAGCAATTTGAGAATTTGAAGATTTAAAATCAACAATACTATGTTAAAAACAACACCGTTTACAGACATTCACATTGCGCTGGGCGCAAAGATGGCTGAGTTTGCAGGCTTCAACATGCCGATCCAGTACCCGACAGGTATCAACCAAGAGCACATGATCGTTCGTGAGGGCGTGGGTGTGTTCGACGTGAGCCACATGGGTGAGTTCTGGGTGAAAGGCGAGAAAGCACTGGATTTTCTGCAGTACATTACCACCAACGATCTCTCTGTGATCGCAGCCGGCAAAGCGCAGTACACCTGCATGCCGAACGGCAAAGGCGGAATCGTGGACGACCTGATCATTTACAAATACTCCACTACCAAATATCTGATGGTAGTCAATGCCGGTAATATCGACAAAGACTGGGAATGGGTGAACAAGGTACTAAGGGACAAAGTACAAAGTACCAACCCCGAGTGGGAAAGCATTTCTTTGGAGAACGCGAGTGAGCGTTACGGTCAGTTGGCAGTACAAGGACCGAAAGCGACCGAGTTGCTGCAACTGCTGACCGACGCAGACCTGAAGTCCATTGATTATTATGCTTTCCGCGAGTGGAGTTTTGCTGGCGTGCCGGGTGTGATTTTGTCCAATACAGGCTACACGGGAGCAGGTGGATTCGAACTCTATTTCCCTGCCGAAAAAGGCAAACAGATCTGGGACGCACTCTTCGAAGTGGGCAAACCGTTCGGTCTGGCTCCGATCGGATTAGGTGCACGCGACAGTCTGCGTCTGGAGAAATGGTATTGTCTCTACGGTCACGATATCGACGACACCACTTCGCCGCTGGAGGCAGGACTCGGATGGATTACCAAACTGGACGCCAAGGATTTCATCGACCGCGATTTTCTGAAAGCCCAGAAAGCAGAAGGCGTGAAACGCAAACTCGTTCATTTCGAATGTCAGGAGCGTGCGATCCCCCGCAACGGCTACGAAATATGCGATGAAACCGGCAAGAACATCGGTCATGTGACCTCCGGAATCATGCTGCCGAACACCAAAACGGGTATCGGAATGGGTTATGTTCAGACACCGTTCGCCAAGAAAGAGAATATCATTTATATCAAGATTCGCGAGAAACTGATTCCGGCGAAGATTGTTTAGAGTTTAGAGTTTAGTGAGTAAGAACGTAGCACTGGTATTGGGTTCCGGAGGTGCGCGAGGATTAGCACATATCGGAGCTATCGAAGCTTTGGAGGAGCGCGGATACACGATCTCCTCCATAGCGGGTTGTTCGATGGGCTCTATCATCGCCGGCATGTATGCCGCAGGGCAACTGAAGGAAGCCAAAGAGTGGTTCCTACGGGTCGATAAGCAGCTGATTCTGAGGATGATGGATATTAACCTATTGAGCAGCAACTCGCTGGTCAAAGGTGAACGGATCATCAAAGAGCTGGAGAAAGTAGTGCCCGACCGACCGATAGAAGAGTTGAACATCCCCTGCTCTATCGTTGCGTCCGATATGATGAACACGGAGGAAGTGGTGTTCCGCAGCGGCAGTCTGTTTGAGGCGGTACGCGCGTCGATCAGTATTCCGCTTTTCTTCAAACCCATCCAGATAGAGAACCGCTTGCTGATCGACGGAGGAATACTCAATCCGCTGCCTTTGCATATCGTGGAGCGCACGGAAGGAGATATTCTCGTTGCGATGGATATCAGCGGCAAAGATGCGATGCAGATGAAACAGGAGATGCCGGAACCGATTGATGTGGACGGACGCATTGCCGCCATAGAAGCCGCCGGATTCGATGTGCCGGCTGGACTGGAAAAACAGCTTCGTCAATTGGGCAAAAAGGTCGATTCCATCCGGCAAAATCGCGCAAGGGACTTAGGCAGAAACATCAGTTTCGTTTCGATCTTAGACCGAATGAGCGACATGCAGATCCAGCAGAACACCCTTCTGGCTTTGCAACTCACCCCACCCGATGTACACGCTGTGATGCGGCAGTACGCCTATAACACTTTTGATTTCGACAAAGCGGAAGAGATCATTGCCGAAGGCAAACAGATTATGAACGAAGCACTGGAACAATACGAATTAACATCAGCGCAAGAGGTGCGCGACGTCTCCCGATGAAAGACCGCAGACAATATATCATCCACAAAGCAATGGAGCTCTATGCGCTGGAGGGATACCAAAATGTGAGTATCACGGACCTGCAGAACGCGCTGGATATGGGACGTGGAACGCTCTATTATTATTTTAAGGATCAAGACGAACTATTCCGCACATGCATGGAGACGTTCTTTCTGGAACCCAAGCAGCGCGCGCTGAATAGCGTGGGCGAAGACGTTACATTCGAGCAAATGATCAAAACAATGATGACGTATCTCCGCGGGTTGGAAGAAACGCTCCTCACTTTTGACGACAGACGCGTCAATACCAGCAATGTCAATAACCTGATGTTCACCGCCTACAGTCTTTTCCCCGCTCTGCACCGCAAGGCGCAAAGGCTGGCATTGAAGGAAGTGGAGTTGTGGCGCAAAGCGATTTATAACAGTCAGCGGCTGGGTATTATCCGCAGAGGTATCGATGTAGAGATGATTGCGCTCATGTGCGCACATATAAAAAACAGTTATGACTCCGGCTTGGGACAGACCCAAATGGACTTCTCATTATTGGAAAAATCATACAATTCGTTCTATAAATTACTGAAAAATGAATAATTTTGCAGTTTTTGAACGTCCGTTCGAATAAAAAGCAGTATCTTTGCACCGAAAATAAAAAGTTATGGCAACAAAACACTATCTTTCGTATTTACAAGAGACCATGTCCCGCCGTTGGGATTGCTTGGCGTTACAGGATCTGGACGGCGTGAATAAATATACTTATGCCGAGTTGGCAGCCGCGATGGCTAAACTGCATATCACTTGGCGGGAGTTGGGCATCAAAGAGGGCGATAAGATCGCGCTCTGTGGTCGCAACTGCGCGAACTGGGGACTGCTCTTCCTTGCAGCAGAGAGCTACAAGGCTGTCGTAGTAAGTATCCTGCCGGATTTCACGGCTGAAGGTATTTATGCGCTCGTTGATCACTCGGAGGCAAGTCTGCTCTATGTGGGTCCGAACGTGAAGAAAAAGATTGACACCAAGCAGATGAAGGGTCTCAAGGCGACAATCTTCATGGACGATTTCACTATCGTGGACGCAGACGAAAAGACCGCTAAAGCATATTCAGGCGTAGATGCTGCGTTCGTAAAAGCATATCCGAATGGCGTTAAATTAGAGGATTTGAGTCTGCCGACCGACAATCTGGACGAATTGGCAGTGATCAACTATACTTCCGGTTCGACCGGAAACCCAAAAGGTGTGATGCTGAGCCATCTGAACCTATCGGGAAACGTGGACTTTGCTTCGCATCGTATTCCGCATAAACCGGGTGACCGCGTGCTCTCTATGCTTCCGATCGCTCACATGTTCGGACTGATGTTCGAGTTCCTCTATCAGGTATGCGAGGGCGCAGAGACGTATTTCCTGACCCAAGCACCGACGCCGACCGTACTGATGAAAGCGTTCGCACAAGTGCAGCCGTTCATGATTCTTACGGTGCCTTTGGTAATCGAGAAGATCGTGAAGAAAGGTGTACTGCCGAAGATCAGCAGCCCAATGATGAAAGTGCTCTGGAAGACTCCGGGTATCAACCGTCTCATCCGCGGCAAGGTCAAAGAAGGACTCGACAAGACTTTCGGTGGCAAGTTGCGTTACCTGATTATCGGTGGCGCAGCCCTCAACGGCGAAGTGGAGCAAGTGCTGCATGATATCAAATATCAATACTGCGTGGGTTATGGTATGACCGAGTGTGCTCCGTTAATCAGTTACGAAGACTGGTGGGCATATAAGTTCCACAGCTGCGGAAAAGACCTGCCGCAATGCCGCGTGCGCATCGATAGCGAGGACCCGATTCACAAGGACGGAGAGATTCAAGTGAAGGGCGTGAACGTCATGATGGGTTACTACAAGAATGAAGAGGCAACCAAGGCAGTCTTCACGAAAGACGGCTGGATGCGTACCGGAGACCTCGGTGTGCTCGACAAAGAGGGAAATATCTTCATCCACGGTCGTTCGAAAAACATGATCCTTGGTCCTTCCGGTCAGAATATCTATCCGGAGGAGCTGGAGGACAAGCTGAACTCGATGCCTTGCGTAGTAGAATCCATTGTAGTGGATCGCGACCATAAGCTGGTAGCTCTCGTCTTCCCGGATACCTCCGCAGAAGGCAAGAAACTGCTGGGCACAAAGTCTCTGACGCAACAGATGGAAGAGAATCGCGTAGCAGTGAACCGCGATCTGCCGCAATACAGCCAGATCAGCGCAATAGAATTAGTCGCTTCGGAGTTTGAGAAGACGCCGAAACGGTCTATCAAACGCTACCTCTACAAGTAATTGTACAGGCAGCACCCCGCATTGCGGAGTGGTTACCGCAATGTTTTTTCTAATAAAAGTGAGTAAGTAGATGGATCCCTTCGGGGATCGAAGCAAGTGCCCGACTGTGAAGCCGGCGCTTGTTTTTTTATATGCCGAATAGCTCTTCTATGGCTTTTGTAGTCGATTTATTCACAAAAACGCTATTAAATTTGCATATATGCAATATTTTTTGTAATTTTGCACCGCAAAATTGTTTGGCGTATGAATAGGCACTATTTGAATTATCTGACAGATGTGATGTCGCTACAGTGGAATGACCCTGCTTTGACGGACTACAACGAGGACCACGAGTACACCTTCGGTGAGTTGGCAATCGAGATGCTCCGTCTGCATGTGCTCTTTGAGCAACTGGGGATTAAGAAAGGCGACAAGATCGCTTTGGCGGGACGCAACTGTGCCAATTGGGCAGTGGCGTATCTGGCTATCGCTGCGTATGAAGGTGTGTGCGTCAGTATTCTGCAGGATTTCACGGCAGAGGATATAGCGCACCTGCTGGAACATTCAGATAGCGAACTCCTTTTCGTCGGTCCGTATGTATGGAAAGAGTTGCAAAACCAGAAGATGCCGGCGAAACTGAAGGCGGCGCTTTCACTGGAAGACTGGCGTCCGCTGTTTGCAGCGGAAGGTATTTCCGTGCCGGATAGCAAGGCTTGGGATGCAGCCTATAAAGCCAAGTATCCGCATGGCATTGAGCCGGAGGATGTATCTTTTACCGCTGACCCGGACATCCTTTCGCTCATCAATTATACCTCCGGCTCTACCGGAAGTCCGAAAGGTGTGATGCTGAACGGTCGGTCGCTGAGCAATAATGTGGAAGTGGGCATGAAGATGTTGCCTGTTGACCCGGGTCAGAGGCTGGTGTCCATGTTGCCGCTGGCGCACATGTTCGGACAGATTTGCGAACTACTCTACCCGCTTTGCTCGGGTACGCACATCTATTTCCTGACCAAAAGCCCCACTCCTTCTATCCTGCTCAAAGCGATGAAGGATGTTCAGCCTTATCTTGTAGTGACGGTTCCTTTGGTGATCGAAAAGATCTACAAGCAGAAGCTTGATCCGACGCTGAGCAAATGGGCTATTCGTTCGTTCTGGCACGTTCCTGTTATCGGCGATTTGCTCAAAAGCCGCGTCAAGAGCGGTCTTCGCAACGCCTTCGGAGGTAAATTGCGCTATTTCATCTGTGGCGGAGCAGCCATGAATCCGGTGGTGGAGAAATGTCTGATGGACATCCATTTCCCGCTTTCTATCGGTTACGGTATGACGGAGTGCGGACCGTTGATCGGCGGTAATCCGCCTAAGTATTTCAAGGCGCGTACGGGTGGTGTGCCGGTAATGAACATGGAGGTTAAGATTGATGAACCTAATCAAGCCGGTATCGGTGAGATCCTCGTCAAAGGCGAGAATGTGATGATGGGTTATTACAAGAACCCCGAAGCGACGGCCGCTGCGTTTACGGAAGACGGATGGCTGCGTACCGGTGACCTCGGACGACTCGACAAGAAAAAGAATATCTATATCAAGGGTCGCTGCAAGACCATGTTCCTCGGTGCATCGGGTCAGAATATCTACCCAGAGGAGATTGAGGACAAGCTGAATAATCAAGAGGCAGTGGGTGAGTCGCTGATCGTAGAGCGCGACGGCAAGTTGGTAGCTCTGGTATTCCCGGATGAGACCCTGACCAAACGAATGACCCTCGCTGAGATTCAGGCACTTATGCGTGCTAATCTGGAGAAACTGAATGCGCTTATTCCTTCCTATAGCCGCGTGGCGAATATCGAGGTGCAAGACAAGCCTTTCGAGAAGACGCCGAAGCGGTCCATCAAACGGTTCCTGTATAAGTAATGTGGGTTATTCTGGCGTTTGTCTCGGCGCTCTGCCTGGGATTTTACGACATCAGCAAAAAGATTGCCCTGCGGGATAATTCCGTGGTGGATGTGTTGACGGCGAGTGTATTGATCTCGTCGGGTATATTGGTTGTGCCGCTGTTGCTTTCGCGTCTTGCGCCAGAGGCGATGAGCGGAACACTTTTCTATGTGCCGCAAATGGGTTGGCAGGGCCATCTGCTGACCACCATCAAATCCATAATTGTGCTCAGCAGCTGGGTGTTTGCTTATATCGCGTTGAAACATCTGCCGATCTCTATTGTCAGTCCTTGGCAAGCGACCCGTCCGATGTGGACGCTTATCGGCGCGCTACTGATCTTCGGCGAGCGGCTCAATTCCTGGCAATGGGCGGGAGTCATTTTGGCGATCGCTACGATCTTCATTCTTTCATTCTTCAACGGCGTCAATCGGAAGAAGGAGTTATTAGGCAAAGCCGGAATCAGCCGTTTGAGCCATGAGCCGAACGCCAAATACTATCTGTGTCTCGCTTTGGCTATTCTCATCGGTGCGGCTTCGGGTCTGTATGACAAATATATGATGCGGCATTTTGATCATAATGCCGTGCAGGTGTATTATACGCTTTATCAGGGTATTTTGATGACTTTGCTATGCTATATCCACCATGCACGTCATAACACGCACCCCACTCTGCGCGGCGGAGAAAACGGTTTTGCGCTCTATGCTATTCCGTTGATTTCGGTTTTTCTGGTGATGAGCGATAATGTCTATATGCTGGTGCTTCAGGATCCGGATTCTATGATTGCTGTGGTCTCCACTATCCGCCGCGGCGGAACGGTCATCGGCTTTGCGTATGGACTGATATTTCTAAAAGAACAGGATCCTTGGAAAAAGATCCTGTCCATGATCGGCATTCTCGCCGGTTTGATTTGTCTGGCGATCGGGTCGCTATAGATTCTCAAACCGTATTATAGTAAGTGGTAACTTACTGTCAATCCAGCCATTACGATAGAAACCATTGACATGAGTTTGATCAGGATATTCAAACTCGGTCCCGACGTATCTTTGAACGGATCGCCAACCGTGTCTCCCACAACGGTTGCTTTATGGCAGTCCGATCCTTTGCCTCCGAAATGACCTTCTTCCACATATTTCTTCGCATTGTCCCATGCACCTCCGGCATTCGCCATGAAGACCGCCAATACAAATCCGGTAGCTAATCCTCCAATGAGCAGACCCATTACGCCGGCTACGCCCAGCAGCAGACCTGTGAGGATCGGCACGATAATTGCCAAAATGGACGGAAGTAGCATTTCACGTTGTGCGCCTTTGGTGGAGATAGCCACGCAACGTGCGTAGTCCGGATCGGCTTTGCCTTCGAGGATGCCTTTGATCGTCTGGAACTGGCGTCGCACTTCTTCCACCATCTTCTGTGCGGCACGTCCGACAGCGTTCATGGTCAGACCGCAGAAGAGGAACGCCATCATCGAGCCGATGAAGATACCCACGAGTACGATCGGGTTCATCAGATTGACATTGTATGCGTCCATGAAGTCCACGAGTGTCGCTTTGGCTGCTTCCACTCCATTCGGGAGCGCTTCTCCCGTGCGGATGAGCGCGATTTTAATTTCCTCTACATAGGAAGCCAAGAGCGCAAGCGCAGTTAGCGCCGCAGAGCCGATGGCAAAGCCTTTTCCGGTAGCAGCAGTCGTGTTTCCGAGCGCGTCCAGCGCGTCTGTGCGCTGACGAACCTCTGCAGGCAGTCCGGACATCTCTGCGTTGCCGCCAGCGTTGTCCGCAATCGGTCCGTACGCGTCCGTAGCCAAGGTGATTCCAAGGGTGGAGAGCATTCCGACGGCGGCAATTCCGATGCCGTAGAGACCCATCGAAAGGTTCTCTGCGCTAAACTCTATATGGAAGCCGTTCGCGCAGAGGTACGCCAATATGATTGCTACGCCGACGGTTATTACCGGAATCGCCGTGGAGAGCATTCCGAGACCTAAGCCGCTGATAATCACCGTGGCAGGACCTGTTTGCGAACTCTCTGATACTTTTTGGGTAGGTTTATAGGATTGCGAAGTATAGTACTCCGTGCTCTGACCGATGATGACTCCTGCGAGCAGACCGACTACAACGGAAAGCGAGACTTGCCACCATTGGCTGGTTTCGGTACCAAAGAGCCATGCGAAAATGCCGAATGTAGCTACGGCAATCAGGCAAGCCGCTGTGTTGGTTCCGATAGAGAGCGCACGGAGGAGTTCTTTCATGCCTGCTCCTTCTTTGGTGCGCACGAGGTATATTCCGATGATTGAAAGCAGCACACCGCAGGCAGCAATGAGCGAAGGTGCCAAAACGGCTTTCATCTGCATTCCTTCGACGGCAGAAGCAGCGAAAGCCGAAGCACCTAAAGCCATCGTGGCAAGGATAGAACCTGCGTACGATTCATATAGGTCTGCCCCCATTCCGGCAACGTCACCCACATTATCTCCCACATTGTCCGCAATCGTAGCCGGGTTGCGCGGGTCGTCCTCCGGGATGTTATATTCCGTCTTGCCGACGAGATCTGCTCCGACGTCCGCGGCTTTGGTGTAGATACCACCTCCGACGCGTGCAAAGAGCGCCTGGGTAGAAGCACCCATTCCGAAGGTCAGCATCGTGGTAGTTATCGTGATCAGGTCTCCTTCTGCTCCGACTAAGGCTAAGAGTCCTGTTTTCTGGAGGATCAGGAACCATCCGGCTATGTCAAGCAGAGCAAGTCCGACTACGGTCAGACCCATTACTGCTCCGCTACGGAAAGCGACTTGCAGTCCTGCGTTGAGACTTCCGCGCGCCGCATTTGCGGTACGCGCCGAAGCGTACGTGGCAGTCTTCATTCCGAAGAATCCAGCCAAACCGGAGAAGAAACCGCCGGTAAGGAAAGCGAACCAAACGATACCGTTCTGGAGATTGAAATACGCCATCACAGCAAAAATGATAGCGAGGACGACGAACACGATCGTCACTACTTTGTACTGCTGTTTCAGATACGCCATAGCACCCTTGCGGACATGCGAAGCGATCTTCTTCATCAGGTCGGTTCCCTCATCCTTGCTCAGCATGGAGCGATAGAAATAATAGGCAAAACCGAGTGCTAAAACCGATGCCGCCAAAACGACGTACATCATACTTGTAACATCTGTCATAAAATTGTGTTTTTGTATTTAAGGTTATTTTGCGGGTACAAAATTACTGCTTTTTTATGATATATGCAAGAGAATACGCTTTTTTTGCAAAAAATCTTACGTTGATAGTGATTCGAAAGTGATTTTATAGTGATTCGAAGGTGATTTTATAGTGATTTTATAGCAAAGAACCACGATTATCACACACTTATCGCGCACTTATCTCACACTTATCTCACACTTATCACGCACTAATTTTTGGGAAGAATTTAAGAAAATCAAGAATCCGCCATGCATAGGCGGACAGTTTTTTGAATGTGAGTGCAAAGATACAACAAATTTTTGATATATGCAAATTTTTGTGGAAAAAAATGAAAAAAAATATTTGCATATGTGAAATAATTTTTGTAATTTTGTGGCGTAATTCAAAAGGAAAATGAAAAGGAGTTTTATCATGCTGGTTGGTGTGGTGTGTATGGTATTGGTACACACCGGTTTTGCTTTGGCAGAGAGGACAGAAAACAGCATAGAGACAGAAAATAGAGAATATAGAGAAGGAAACTTAGGAAATAAAGAAGAAAACAACAATAAGAACAACAAAGAAAAAAGCATAGAGAGGACGGAAAATAGAGAAAATAGAGAAAGAAACTTAGGAAGTAAAGAAGAAAACAACAAAAAGAACATCAAAGAAAACAGCATAGAGAGAACTGAAAACAGGAAAGAAGATGAGCCGGAGGTTGAGACAGAGGAGGCAGAGGAGTTGTGCGTGGATGGGCGATTGCTGTTTCGCGAGGATTTCGGTGGGAATGAGCAGAGCGATCCGGCGGCAAGTACAACGCCCGTATCGGGCATGAGCAGCGGGTACAGACAGGTAACAAACCTTGAGACCAAAGGCAATACTCAAGATATGAGTGCAGGTTGTTACCTTGTCGCCAAACGCGGTTATCGGAACTCCACCTACTCCAATTACTCCTGTTGGCATATCATGGATGACCATACGCATTGGGGAGACACGACACTCGGTTACCTATTGGAGATAGACGGCAAAGGCGGCAGTAACGATGTGTTTTACAGCACGTTAATAGAAAATTTACGTCCCAAATCGCATATCACTTTTTCTGCCTATGTTGCCAATCTGACGACCGCCGGTCAATATTTAGGATGGATAAGCCGGGGCTATGTTCATCCGAAACTATTGTTCGTCATCAGCGACCCGGAGACAGGCGTAATTTTAGCTCAACAGAGTACCGACACGATCAGCCATGATTGGGGTGTATCGACGATAGACGGGAGCTCCCGAAAGAAATGGCAAGAGAGCGCGGAATGGCAGTTGCAGGGCATGAATTTTGTTGTGCCGGAAGGCGTTCATAGCGCCCGATTGAGTATTCGAAACAACGCGGGCGGTTCCAGCACCGGAAATGATTTTGCTCTGGACGACATCGAGATATGGCAATGTACGCCCAAAGTGCAAATCGTATCTCCCGAGAGCGTGTGCGAAGACGCGCCCTATTCGTTTGAAATAGAGATCGTTAACGCGCATTTATTCGAAGGCGAATTGAGCTACAAATGGATGTACAGATCGCCGGACAATCCAAACGGCTGGCAAGAAATGGCCGGTGGGAATGTGCGCGAGCCAAGAATAGATGCGTTTAAAGCACAGAACGCAGGCTGGTACAAGGTTTATGTAGCCGAAGAAGGGAAAATAGACGATCCGAATGAGCGTGTCGAGAGCGAGGAGTTTTATGTAAGCCTCATGAAATGCGGAGATGAACTATGTATGGACGGCGTGCTGCTGTTCCGAGAGGATTTCGGGGGGAATGAAGAGAGCGATCCTGTGGCGGGAACGGATCCGGTGGACGGCATGAGCAGCAGTTATGAACAGATCTATGACACCGCCCATTGCCATGGTCGCAGCGGCTGCAGGGGCATGGGGAGCGGACGGTACCTGCTGACCAAAACAGGCTACCGGAATGCGGAGAGTTACACCTGGTCCCACTGGTATATCATGGACGACCATACTTATCCGAACGATTACAACCGCGGGTATCTGTTAGAGATCGACGGAAAAGGCGGAAGCGATGCGTTCTTCAAGAAACGAATGGACGGATTATGCCCCGGCAGCAAGCTGAGTTTTACCGCCTATATAGCGAACGTGACGACCTGCGCGTCGTATATTCAAAACCGATATTCATACACTTATCCCAAGTTGTCATTTATCATCAAAGATCCTCGCGACGGAAGTATTCTGGCACGCCATAACACAGATACGATCGGCCACGATTGGCGTTTCTACAACACGTCCAACGACTGGCGCAATTCCGCAGAATGGCAGCTGGTGGGTATGAATTTCACGGTTCCGGAAGGTGTGGAAGAAGCGGAGTTGAGTATTATCAATAATAACGACGGCTGGACAGGAAACGATTTTGCGCTGGACGATATAGAGATCCGTTTGTGCACTCCGGCGGTAGAGATTGCAGCTCCGGACAGCGTTTGTATCGACACGAAAATGACATTACGCGCCGTTTACGAAAACAACGACGTTTTCGTTAAGCCGCTGCAATTCAAGTGGTTATTCTCGACGGACAGTTTGAATTGGGAAGATGTGGACAACAGCAATACGGCTAATCTGCAGCTGAAAGCGAAACCGAAACACAGCGGTTGGTACCGCGTGGCAGTAGCCGGTGTCGGCGGTCTGGACAGCGAAAATTGCCGTTCGCTGAGCGAGCCGTTCAAACTGCATGTGATCGAAGAGTGCCCGCCGATCCTATGTCCGGAAGGCGTGCTGCTGAAGCATGACGAGGTCGGCGGAACGGTGACCAATTGGAGCGGCGAGATAGCGGATTTATGTTCCGGAACGGACCTGTCGTTTATCGTGAACATGCCGTCTCCGCATGCCCCAACGCGACTGATGATCCGCATCACGGACAGCGAGAGCGGCAACGAATTGCGGGCATATGACACGGGCGATATACCGTCCGATTCGCTGCAAGTGGGCACTACTTTTACTGTTCCGGAAGGCGTGAACGGCATTCAATGGAGTATCCGCCAAAACGGTGGAATGGGCGGTTTTTTAATTGAGAATACAGAGGTACGGCTATGTATAGAGCCTATTCGCATCACAAGCAACAGCCCTGCATGTCGCAAGAAACGGCATGTATTCCGAGGCGTTTATGAGAACTACGGGACTCTGGCAAGCCCAGAGTTCCGATGGGAGTTTTCGACGGATAGCGCGACTTGGACGATTGTGCAGGAGGGCGCGACGCAGAACTATACTATTCCGATTGTACACAAGAGCCACGAGGGTTGGTATCGGGTGAGCGTGTCTGAAGCAGACAACTTAGACAAGCCGAACTGCCGCGAGACAAGCGAACCGTTCAAATTGGAGACCAAATATTGCGAGACAGCGGTGGAGCAACATTTCGATACGATTGTATGCGACACCTTGCTGGCAAGCGGCTATGCGTGGCGAGGGCATATTTGGAACGCGAGCGGAGACGAGGTGGACACGCTGAAGGACATAGACGGCGACGACAGTGTGTATGTGCATAAGACGCTGGAGACGAAGGTTTGTTGTCCGGATATACTGAATTTCCGTGTTGACACGGCTGTTTGCGACACGCTGATGCCTTTTGTGTGGCTGTGGCGCGACCGAATGCTGGTGTTTGAAGACATCGGCGAGCAGGAAGTGGAGATCGCTCACGCCAAGTGGGAGAGCTGCGTCGGCGAGGTCTATACGCTGCATCTGGACACGTTCCATTGCGAGCGGCTCTACCCTATTATCGTGAACAAATACAACTGGGTTGTGCTGCTGGACAATAGAGTTCTGAGGCATTTCTTCCCCGAGCAAACGGCGGTTTCGTTCCAATGGTACAAAGATTCGGTGGCGATCGAAGGCGGAACAGAGGACGATTACTCGGAGACGCAGGAGCTGCACGGGCATTTCCAGTTGCGCGTAAGGTTGAACGACGGGCTGTATGTGTGGTCGAATATATTGGACATTTCGGACACGCCGGAATCGCAGCCGATCCATGTACGGGTCTATAACAGCAACGGAATCCTGCTATACGAAGAGGATATTCAGGGCGACGGATACACGCCTGTTTTGCCCGCCGGAATGTATTTCATTCGGTATGAGCGAGGGGACGAAGTGTGGACCGAAAAGAGAGTGACGCAATGAGCACAAGGAAGGCGTTTGTCATATTGCTGCTGCTGATGCCTCTGGCTGGTTTTGCAGAGCATTTGTTCGAAGCAGGCTTGCACGGCGGCTTGAGCGGATGGGACGCACAGCCGGTTTATGTCGATCGGCAAATGGGTTTCAACGGCGGTCTGCAAGTCCTTTATACCTATTTATCTCCGCGCGTGATAGGCGTGCGCACGGGCGCGATGTTTGATTGCCACAACGCTGGATTTGGCAAAACAAATTACGAGGACCACTACTCTACGATTGATGTGGAGGGCGACAAGATGTCCGTGGAATACACCATCGGGCGACTGAACGAGCGACAACAGATTTGGTCCGTGGGTGTGCCGCTTCAGTTAGCTTTCAGCAAGAAGCGATTTACTTTTCTCGCCGGAACAAAGGCTGTTTTTCCGCTCTCAAACAGTTGGAAACAGACAGTAGAGCACGCTTCGCTGGCGGTTTATTATGAGGCGTACGAAAATCGCGTGGAGAAGTCTTATCCACTAGCCGCTGAGCGGGATTTTCGGATGTCGAACAGCGGCAAATGGAGTCTGCCGAAAGTGCAATGGTGGCTGGCATTGGAGCTGAATTACGCTATTCCCGTGAACACATGGGCGGATAATTATCGGTCGTACGTGATGGTGGGCGCTTATTTTGACTACTGTTTCAGCAAAATCACGATGCCGTCAAGCGAGCTGGAAAGCCTGATCATGCTGACCGACACACGAGATGGATTTCCATTGAACCGGATTCTGACACCCGTAGCGGAAGCGACTCGACAAGGACGCAAATTAGTGAAAGATGCCGCCCTTTTCGACGTGGGAATCAAGATTTCGTACGCGATTGCGCCGTACGACGCACACAGGAACGCCAAAATGGCATGCAACTGCCTGAGCGAATAGACAGAGAGACAAGACGGTCGTTCAGTAAATTATTATATAAAAATCATAAAAAATAGCATACACTCTTGTGTATGTCATTATTTTTTTGTACCTTTGCACCGCATTTTGGAGTTGGTATAACCATCCTAGGCGGAAGCCGCTCTTTCCGTTCCGTCGGAAGGACGCTCCGGGGTATTAGCTCATCTGGCTAGAGCGCAACACTGGCAGTGTTGAGGTGAGCGGTTCGAGTCCGCTATACTCCACCAAAGTTACGTATATCGGCTCTCCCGCTACGGGTTCTTTGCCCCAAAGGGCACGATTATTGCGAGGGCGCAATCGTCTTTGCCCCGGAGGGGCACGATTATTGCGAGGGCGCAATTCTCGAGTCCGCTATACTCCACTTGAGAAACACATATAACAATTAATATTTTTACACTCATGGAAAAAAAGAAAAGAGTTTACACCTTCGGTAACGGTAAGGCCGAGGGTAATGCGCAAATGCGTGAGCTGCTGGGCGGCAAAGGCGCTAACTGCGCAGAGATGAACCTCGTGGGCGTTCCTGTTCCTCCCGGATTCACAATCACCACCGAGGTATGTAACGAGTACTACCAAGTGGGTCAGGAGAAGATCGTTGAGGAGCTGACCGCCGAGGTAGAGGCTGCTGTTAAGCACGTTGAGGAGTTGATGAACTGCAAGTTCGGCGATCCAAAGAACCCGCTTCTCGTTTCCGTACGTTCGGGTGCACGCGCGTCCATGCCGGGTATGATGGATACGATCCTCAACCTTGGTCTGAACGACACCGTAGCTGAGGGAATGGTTGCAAAAACCAACAATCCGCACTTCGTTTATGACAGCTACCGCCGTTTCGTACAGATGTACGGTGACGTTGTGCTGGGTATGAAGCCGGTGAACAAAACCGACATTGATCCGTTCGAAAAGATCATCGAGGAGGTAAAAGAGATTCGTCATATTAAGCTCGACAAAGACCTGAATGTAGAGGAACTCAAGCTCCTTGTAGCTCGTTTCAAAACGGCTATCAAAGAGCAGACCGGCAAGGACTTCCCGGATGATCCTATTGAGCAACTCTGGGGTGCTATCTGCGCTGTGTTCCGCAGCTGGATGAACGAGCGCGCGATCCTTTATCGTAAGATGGAAGGCATTCCTGACGAATGGGGAACCGCTGTTTCCGTTATGGCAATGGTATTCGGTAACATGGGCGAGACCTCCGCTACCGGTGTTTGCTTCAGCCGTGACGCGGCTACGGGCGAGAACCTCTTCAACGGTGAGTACCTTGTGAATGCACAAGGTGAGGACGTGGTTGCAGGTATCCGTACTCCGCAGCAGATTACCCTCGAGGGCAGTCGCCGTTGGGCAGCTCTCCAAGGTATCAGCGAGGAAGAGCGCGCAAGCAAGTATCCTTCTATGGAAGAGGCTATGCCGGCGCTCTATGCCGAGCTCAACGAGATCCAGCAGAAACTGGAAGACCACTACCGCGACATGCAGGATATGGAGTTCACCGTACAGGAAGGCAAGCTCTGGTTCCTCCAGACCCGTAACGGTAAGCGTACCGGAACGGCTATGGTGAAGATCGCTATGGACCTCGTGCGCGAGGGTGTCATCAGCGAGAAAGAGGCTATCCTCCGCTGCGAACCGCAGAAACTGGACGAACTGCTCCACCCTGTCTTCGACAAGGACGCGCTCAAGAAAGCGAAAGTCATCACCCAGGGTCTGCCTGCTTCTCCGGGAGCTGCATGCGGACAGATTGTCTTCCACGCTGACGACGCACAAGAGTGGCACCAGAATGGTCACAAGGTAGTCATGGTTCGTATCGAGACCAGCCCGGAGGACCTCGCAGGTATGAGTGCAGCAGAAGGTATCCTTACCGCGCGTGGCGGTATGACCAGCCACGCAGCTGTCGTTGCCCGCGGAATGGGTAAATGCTGCGTTTCCGGCGCAGGTGCTATCCAGGTAGATTACAAGGCTAAGACGGTTAAGATTGAGGGCGTGACCTACAAAGAGGGTGATTACATCTCTCTCAACGGTTCTACCGGACAGGTTTACGCAGGTGAGATCCCGACCAAGGCTGCTGAGCTCAGCGGTGACTTCAAGGCACTCATGGACCTCTGCGACAAATACACACACCTTCAGGTTCGTACCAACGCCGACACTCCGCACGACGCTCGCGTAGCTCGTCAGTTCGGCGCAAAGGGTATCGGTCTGACACGTACAGAGCACATGTTCTTCGACGACCAGAAGATCATCGCTATGCGTGAGATGATTCTCGCCAAGGACAGCGAGGGCCGCGAGAAAGCACTGGCTAAACTGCTGCCGTACCAAAAGGCAGACTTCAAAGGTATCTTGGACGCTATGGACGGACTGCCTGTGAACATCCGTCTGCTCGATCCGCCTTTGCACGAGTTCGTTCCGCATGATCTGAAGGGACAAGAGCAGATGGCGAAAGAGATGGGCGTTTCCGTAGAGGAGATCCAGACACGTGTTGCTCAACTCGCAGAGAACAACCCGATGCTCGGTCACCGCGGTTGCCGTCTGGGTATCACCTTCCCGGAGATCACTGCTATGCAGACCCGCGCTATCCTCTCCGCCGCTTGCGAACTGAAGCAGGAGGGCAAGAACCCGATGCCGGAGATCATGGTGCCGCTGATCGGTATTCTCTATGAGCTCAAACAGCAGAAAGAGATCATCCAACGCGTGGCTAAGGAAGTGTTCGCTGAGTACGGCGTAGAGGTAGAGTTCGAGATCGGTACGATGATTGAGATTCCGCGTGCTGCCCTGACTGCAGACCGCATCGCTACAGAGGCGCAGTACTTCTCCTTCGGTACCAACGACTTGACCCAGATGACCTTCGGTTACAGCCGCGACGACATCGCTTCCTTCCTCCCTGCTTACTTGGAGAAGAAGATTCTGAAAGTCGATCCGTTCCAGGTACTCGACCAGAACGGTGTAGGTCAGTTGATCAAGATGGCGGTAGAAAAAGGTCGTGCCGTTCGTCCGGGACTCCGTACCGGTATCTGCGGCGAGCACGGCGGCGAGCCTTCGTCCGTTAAGTTCTGTGCCCGTGTCGGCATGAACTACGCCTCCTGCTCACCCTTCCGCGTTCCTATCGCACGTCTGGCAGCAGCTCAAGCCGCCGTCGAGGACGAAGCGTAAAACCTCTCCCCTGCCCTCTCCTCAAGAGAGGGAATCAGGATAACACAACGCACTCCCGAATGAGAGTGCGTTGTTAGTTTATCCGGACGTAATTATTGCCGATTATTAAGATTCGGGCGGACACGGCAGGCTTACTTGCCGCGTACGAGAGACATACGAGACACATACGGGACGATAGCACCCCGAAAATCGCCTCTTTTCGCCCCTCAAAAGTTTCCGATTATTAAGATTTAGGCGTATTGTTCGCCTCACCATATTGTAGCTGCAATCAGCCACTCTCAAGACACTTCCATTTATGACGCAAAAAAGGTCGGTTGTATAGATTCATACATAAAGCAAGCGGACATTTCTGCCCGCTTGCATATCAATCGTATTTTTCTTAAATATTACTAATGTTTTATCGTATATATAGACGAGAATGATCCTTCTACCCTATTAACAGAATGCGGAGCATCAAACACCCAGCGCATTTTGTAATAATATGTTTTTCCTGAAATATTTACGCCCCATGGGTGAACATATAAACATTCTCCCGCAAAACAATCCAACTCATCGTATGATTTTGAAGACAATAAAGAATATGGACCGCTATATGAACTGGAAACATGTAACTCTAATGTGTAGTATGGCTCCCAGTCCGCAGGGACATTCAAAGTATAAAATGTGCATCGCAAGTCAGTTGAACTTCCAAGCATGTTTCTAATAGAGGGTGCATTAATTCCTACTTCGGAAGATATGCCGTATCCTGCAGAACTTTGTCCATAACTATTAGATGCAATTATTCCGTACTTATTTTTTCCTGGAAAAGGTTGAGAATCAGTATATGAAGTGGAAGTAGTGCCAGATTTCAATGTCTCTGCCTGACCTGTGATCAAATTCGTTCGTTTTACATCATACGAAGTCGGAGTTCCACATCCATAACCAGTTGAGGCTGTCCATTTTATAGTTACAGATGAAGAACCGGAGCATGTCACAGAAGGAGGACATGGCTCATAATTTGTGGTTCCACCACCTCCGCCGCCTGAAGTGGCAATTTTAGCGGAAGCATATGAGCTCTTCGAACTTTTTCCTGCACTATTTTCTGCTTCTACCTTGTAATAATAAGTAGTTCCAGCGTCTACATTATAATCCGTATAATTTGTTGTGGTGACACTTGATTGAAAAGTATACGTACCACTTGCCGAAGTAGAACGATAAACGTTATAACTCTCCGCACCGCTTACGGAATTCCATGTTACTACTATGTATGACGAAGCGGCTGTTGCTGTCACACCTGTTGGAGTGCCCGGTTTAGAGGTCGTGCTTCCGCCGCCTCCACCAGAAGATGAACCATTGAAAGTGATGTATTTGTCTTCTGACCATTCGCCAGGGTTTTCGTCAGAGTCATACGCTGCAACGGAAAAAATATAAGTAGTGCCAACGGTAACATCGTCAAACTGAACTGAGGTATAAGAAGTTTTGTAATACTCCCATTCTGAATTTTCGGTAGCTTTAGCAATATAATATCCAACTGCTCCACTGACACTATTCCATGATAGTTGAATATAGGAGGATGTCTGAGATACTTTAAATCCTGTCGGAGCAGGAAGAGAACTCGTTTCGCTTCCACCACCAGTGCTAGTAGAGACAGACAGTGTTCCTTTGTTTCCATTAGTCGATACAAAAGTAAAAGTAACTTGAGTACCAACAGAGAGAGAAGAAGCCCCCGAAATACTACTTGCCGGATACCATTCTGCTCCAGAATCATCAGCGGATGTATTGATGTTAGCTCCAACACCGCCCCAGAGTCCTGTATAGGTGTAGCTATTACCGGACTTTTTCATAGGTTCCCATGACCAAGAAGCATCAGAACCACTACCCCAAGGGTGCTTAATGTAAAATTCTGTGGTTGTTTGTTCTCCACCACCGCCGCCAGAGCCAGAAGATTCGAAATCACAAGAGGCTTTTGCCGGTTTGGATTGTTTATCTCCATTCGAAGCAATCAACTCATAAGAATTAATTCCTTCTTTTGGGCTTTTGTCCACGATACGCGTTTCGGATGTGGACTGCCAATAAGAGCCGTTTTTGTTAATTTCATAATAAGAAGCACCACCAACTTGGTTCCATGACAAAACGATGGTGTTCCCTTCTTGATAGGCCTTAAAATTTGAAGGTGTAGATAGACCACTCTGCCCTTCACAGCCTACCAAGAACGTAGCAATTATAGCAAATGCTGCTACGGTAAAAAGGATTGTCTTTTTCATTGTTGTTTTGCTATTATTTATTAATCTACTCACTTGACGGCTTTTCGAATACTCCGTTAGCTCACTATGGAATGAGGAGAGGCACATAAAAAGAGCGTGGAGCTAAGTTGCTTTTCAATCTGGGTTCTTAGGATTCTGGACTACCTGTATATACCAAACTTACATGAACAAAGCCCACGCTTCAACGTGAGCATTTCGGCTTGTTCCTTGGTATATACGAATTCTTAAAGTGTCCAGTTTCAAGAACCCAAGTATTTGAGCTAAAACGCTATAATTTTATGTATGTTGCCTTTAGTTGTTATGTTTCATAGGCGGATTTTTGTTTGTTTATATTTTGATTATTGTTGATTTACTATTTATTCTTTTTCTGCTCCTTTATTCACAAAGAAGCGACGAATTATTGTTTTTCCTTCATAGTTTCTCCCTTACTGAAGCACTCGCCAGTTTTTGGAATTATATTAATTATGACAAAACTGGTCGTAACTCGTTGTGGTCTAATATAAATACCTCGTTGGTTGCATAAAAGAGGATTCCAGTAGTTCTTCTTAGATGTGTATATTCAATTATATCGCCGAAGATATCATCGTTGAAAGCCGTGTGCTTTCTTGGAAATGAGATTATTCCGTACACCTTTTCGCTTCCAATAATTCCTCGTGTTCTAAAATCATTTGCTACGTTAGTCACTTGACGCACTGCTTTTTCTCTATGATTCAATATGTTTCTCTCTTCACAGTCTTTTATTTCAAAGAAAGCTATCCATTGCGGATTTTCCAATGTGTATAAACTTCCTTCGCAGTGCTCAACATTTGTGCCCGTACTATCTTCGAACCTATAGTCATCAAAAGTAGCAACCTCAATGGGTAATTCTTGGTCGTTGTGAAATGTTACTGCATCTACGCTTGAACCATCATCCATCGTCGGTGGCACCTCTGATATTTCAACAGAACGAGGATTTGCAGAGTGTTGTGTCCGTCTTGTAAAATCTGCTATAAAAATTGTATTGGCGGAAAACTCTTGAAAGGCAGTCAGTGGATGCTCAGACAATATGTTTGTTTGGGTAATCATAATTGAGCCAACATCGTCATATATTCCGCAGATATTTTCTTATATGCAAGATTAAGATAGTTATTATCCAACAAGCCATCCTCATCTTGAATACTTATTAACGCGCCATCGTGTATTTCGTACACAGCCACATCAGAAGGTCTAAGCCAACTCTTGCGTGATTGCAGAGCCTGACTTTCTAATTTATCGCCGACCAAGCCTCCTATCAAGCAATTATTCAGCGCAAACAGAATATAAGGACTATGCGTTGTTATGACAATAGAATTTGCTCTCTCAGGGTCTTTAATTCTTTCTATCGTCCAATACAACAAACTTTCTTGCGCCTCCGGGAACAGGTTTTGTTCCGGTTCTTCAATTATGAAATCTGTGGAATGAGGAGTTGTTAGTTTATTAAATAAAGAGCGACGTTCTATAGCATTGTAGAGTCCTTTTGCATTTTGAGCATCTTCTATAATTACGGGGTACAATATACCTATTTTTTCCTCCAATTCTTTCTTTTCTTCGTCTTTCTTATAAGAAGTTGTTTTCCCGTAATCTATAAAATATTGATTAGTATAATAACTCAATAAAAGTGCTAAGGGTGTAATTGACTGCAATCCACTTGAGGCATCAGATAAGGCGATGTCGTATGTCTTTCCGTTTGTGTGAATAATACGGTCCTGACTAACTTTCTTTGCATCCTTATCATAGTAATACTCCATGTTTAAATCAAGGATACTCAACCGGTGTGATTTATCATATGCTCCTCGTGCATCGAACCAGTCAAAGATAAAACTACGTAAATTGGTATTCGTCTCTAGTACCAAACGATCCAACCGAGGCATAGCAACAAGATTTCTGTCGGAAGGTATGTACAATATCTTTTTTCTTTTGTAAGATGTTTTATCTAATATTTTGATACTTAACTTGCTGTCTCTATATAGAATATGGATGTTTTGAGAATTATAATCTATGACCGACTTTTCATTAAAATAGTCATGCATCTTATGGTATTCCTCTACATGTTCAATGAACTCCTGCTCATTCGAGAACACATCTTCAGAAAGAGTCGTTAAAGCCCGTTTCTCTATCCACGTGCAGAAACTAATCATCTTGGCAATAGTACTTTTACCACTGCTTTGCGGACCAATGAAAATATTATACCGTTTCAAGTCTATGTCAACGATAGTGATTGGACCAATATTTTCCAAATGTAGGTGTTTCATAGATACAATCCTCCAATTTTGCTTGCAAAATTACTGCTTTTTTTTGATATATGCAAGTATTCGGGCAAAAATCGAGTTAGCACGTGCGTTTTTTAGGCTTTTTGTTGCTCGGTCATGTGTCGGTTGTCTCTCGGTCATCGGTCGGTCATGGGGTTAATCGTGAAGCTAACAAAAGACTAAAAGTTGTCATTCTGCGCACAATAAGTGCAAAAAAAGTGCACTTCCTGTGCACAATATTACAATTTCTCTTGCATATATGAGATTTTTGTTGTACTTTTGTAGCGGAAAATGCAAGCGCTAAACATAACAATCTAATTCTGTTTATATGCAAACCAGACAAGCCAACACCGCATACACGATTGCAGATGTGTTTCGCGGAATGACATTGAATGAAATGCAAGCAACGGCATATGACATGTCGCTGCCTATTGCGAGTAAACTACGCAAGGCTGAATATCAAGAAGCCCTCATCCATGCCATTCCGGAACATATCAGCGACTTTTTGCCCCGGTTAGCACGTTTTGAATTGGAGCTGTTGGACCAACTTGTTCAAATCGGAAGCGGAAAAGCATTGATTGTCCCCACTCTTTCTATCAACAGCGCATTAATAGCAAACCATATTATTCAAGTTGAATTTCTGAAAAATGAGCAAGCCGACTGTTTTACGCTATCTGACGAATTGCGTCCGATTATAGCCCAATGCTTGCCTGCTATTTTGAATGATCCGGACAGAAAGCCATTCGACCGGTTGATGCAATATGCGTTCGGCATAACAAATCTGTATGGAGCACTGGAGTACAAAAAAGGCATAGATATGATTGTCTTCAGCGGCATGATAGATCTTGACAAACCGGAGGCTCGATTGCTGTTTAAGCGTTTTATCAACTCGGGGTTCTTTCTGCAATGTTCCCAAGAGACAATACAAAACGGCAAAGTGAGCCATTACCTCACATCTGCTTTGATGTATGAGCTGGAGCCTGTATTAGCAGAGACAAAAGCACGCAAAAAAATAGTGAAACGATATAATGACTTCTCGGAAGAAGAGATTTTGGCGGCGGGCGAGTTTCCGTATATCCGTTTGATGTGCGACGGGTACGAAGAATTGCGGAACTTACTCCGCTCTGAGTTCCGTATGAGCGATGAACAGGCGCGAGGTACTATTCAAAATCTGTGGGTTTTATTGCAATATAACCCCAATCCGTTCCATATATTGCAAGAAATACTTCCGCCAATAAGTTCCATAGACCAGTTGCAGAAGTTGGCTCCGGTGGTAATGCGGTTCAGCAATAACAGTCCGCGATGGATACTCAAAGGCTTTTCGCCAAGCAAGGCCAACAATCTGTAAAACCAACGCACTCCCGAATGAGAGTGCGTTGTTGGTTTATATGCGCGTCATTATTTCCGATTATTAAGATTCGGAAGTTATACCAAGAACAGCCGAAGAGCAGCGCAGGGTCAGCGCGACCTCTGCTGATTCGATTTATCCCAACAGTTGTTCGGAGTGGTTCTTGGTGCCCACTTTTTCTATAATGCGGACTAAAACACCGGATTCATCAAAGATGAATGTCTTACGCAATGTGCCCATTGAGACCTTGCCGTACAATTTCTTCTCTCCCCAAGCACCGAAAGCCTGAAGCATCTCTGTACTCGGGTCACTCAGCAGCGGAAAAGGCAGTGCATTTTTCTCCTTGAACTTGACATGAGACGCCACGGAGTCCTTGCTTACGCCAAACACCTGATAGCCTTGCGCGAGAAACGCGTGGTAGTTATCGCGGATATTACAAGCCTCCGCCGTGCACCCCGGAGTGGAGTCTTTCGGATAGAAATAAATCACGGTCTTCTTGCCGATCAACTCTTTTTCCGTCACTTCTTTACCTGCCTCGTCCAATACCCTGAACGCAGGCATCTTGTCGCCAATTTGTAACATATCAAAATTATTTTATAGGATCATCCGTTTTAATTTGCGCTGCAAAGATAGTAAAAATAATTGAAAATTGAAAATTGAAAATTAAAAATTTTGCATAATTGCATATTTTTTTGTAATTTTGCAGCCAAAATAGTACTTACTTATGAAACAACATTTTGCTTTAGTAACCGGCGCATCGTCGGGTATAGGTTTAGAGTTCGCCCGGCAATTAGCTCAAAAGGGCTACAACTTACTGATTGTCAGCAACGAGGAAGCCATTCACGACCGTGCAAAGGAACTGCGCGAAGCCTTCAGCCCTCAGATAGAAGTGATTCCTCTGGTGATGGACTTGAGTCGTCAGGAGTCCGCGCGCGAACTATATGAGTACACGCGTGCGCAGGAAATTGAAGTGGAAGTGCTGGTGAACAACGCCGGCGTCTATCACGACCGCGATATACTGGACGACAGCGAGGGGTTCACAAGCCTGATTCTCAACCTGCACATGTACACTCCGGCTATGCTCTGTTACCTCTTCGGACAAGAGATGCGTGAGCGCAAGCACGGTTACATCCTCAATGTCTGCTCCGTGACGAGCAAGATTGTTGCGCAGCGTCTGGGTACTTATGCTTCGACCAAATCCTTCCTCGCCGCCTTCACCCGTTCGCTGCATATCGAGCTGAAGCCTTACGGCGTCTATGTGACGAACGTGAGTCCGGGAGCGGTAGATACAGGGCTGTATAGTATCAAGCCATGGATGACCAAAGCCGGTAAATGTCTGGGAATCATCGCTTCTCCGCAGATGTTGGTCCGCAGAGCATTACGGGCGCTTTTCCACGGCCGAAGCAAAGTGACGATCCCTGCGGTCTTTTGGCATATCCTGACGTTTATTATCCTGCTTATTCCCACATGCGTACTGCGTCTCATCCGCAGGCTGGGTTGGTTCTAATGTACATTCATCTGGATTGCAATAATTTCTTCGTCAGTTGCGAGTTGGTCTCTCGTCCTGAGCTGAAGGGCACGCCGGTTGTTGTCGCCAATAATAATGACAACAACGGGGGTATCATCCTTGCGCTCAACCAGGAAGCGAAAGCGGTTGGGTTGAAGCGCGGCAATCCGATTTTTCAAGTGACCCGTATTATTGAGCGCCACCATGTGACGGTGATCGATGTACACCATGAGCTCTACCACCAGATCTCGCATAATATCATGGACGAAGTGCGCAAGACCGAGATGGTACTCGGCTTCGTGCAATACAGCGTGGATGAGTTCTTCGGCGAGATGCCGGACGACGATCCCGTTCGGCTTCGCGGATACCTCAAAGAACTAAAAGAAATGATCTTGGAAAAGACGGACATCCCCGTCTCTTGCGGAGCCGGTGAGACATACACTCTGGCAAAGACGGCAACGTGGTTTGCCAAGCACTATCCGGGGTATCGCGGTATATGTATCATGCCGGCGGCGAAGCGCGAAAAAGCTCTGTCCATTCTTCCCATTCGCGAAGTATGGGGAATAGGACGAAGACGCATTAAGACCATCGAGCAGGCAGGAATCAAGAGTGCGCTGGACTACTCCCGCCAGCCGGAGACATGGGTAAATCGCCTCTTCGGAATCACGGGCGTACGGACATGGAAGGAGCTGAACGGTATTCCTGCGATCACGATTGCCAGCCACGAGCGCCAGAAATCAATCATGTACAGCCGCACGTTTGCGCACATGATAACCGGCAAAAAAGCTCTGATGCGTGAGTTGAGCAATTTTGCTGCCTCTGCCACTCGTCGGTTAAGGGAGAAGAAATCGCTTTGCAGCACAGTAACCCTTTTTCTCGCCACCAACCGCCATCGTCTCGACCTGCCGCAATACAACAACAGCGACACTATCCGCCTCACTACTCCGACAGATGACTCGCGAGAGGTCATCGAGACGTCGTCGAGACTTTTAGACCGTCTTTTCCGCGAGGGATACCACTACAAACAAGCGGGTATCATATTAGGTCAGTTGCAGAGTTCGGACGGTATTCAGTTAGACATCTTTTCCACCCACCAAGCGGAGGAGATGGAGCGCAAGAAGCGTCTGATGGCAGCCATAGACGGAATCAACAAACGCTTTGGCAAGAACCAAATCCATTTCGCGGTACAAGGCGAAGAAGCCGACCAGAGCGATGCTCCAGCCGGCTTCATGCGTCCTCGTCGGGTGGACGAAGATGAGGATTCAGACCGGTAATCAATCCAGATAATAATCCACCGTCGTTACCACGCGTACGTGTTTTACCCAAGGCTGGTATTGGTCGTTCTCAATCGAGAACTGACCTTGGCTGGCACGACGGATCGAACCGAGCGAGCATTGCGCATCGTCTGCAAATTTCTGCGCTACGGCGCGCGCATTACGTGTAGCCTCCTCGATCATAGCCGGCTTCAACTCCGACAGACCATTGTACTGGTAATCCACATCCCATTTGCTGGAAGTAACGATAATACCCTCTTTGAGCAGATCCGCCTCTTTGCCTTGGCTGGCAACGACGAGCTGCACTTTGTTGGTCGAGACAATAATCGAAGTACGTAGCGTATAGCGGTACTCAGGGCGGCGATCGCCGTAATAATTCTCCCAGTTATTGTCCACAGAGATCGTACCTTGACGCAGATCGGACTCCTCAAAACCAAGCGAAAGGAGATGTTTCTTCACGCGTGCGCTAACATTCTCCAATTGGGCGTAGAGGGCAGGAAGATCATTCCCATTCCATCCAAAACTGAGCGGCCATACAACGTAGTCCGACTCCACCTCACGTGTGCTGAGTCCCTTCACGGAAACCGCACGGTCTTTACCGGCATACTTACTGATGCCACAATAGATAAACAAGCCTGCAAGGCTCAATCCCAGCGCAATCAATGCGCCTGCAATCACATTGTTCTTCATCATTTTAAATTATTTATCATGTTTGTGTTCATATACTGCTTCATCCACGTTGATGATATAATCCGCCATCTTCTCCAGCTCCAGCACGATATCCATGTAATTGACACCCGTTGAGTAGTCATACACATGGTCCGTGATATCCTGCATGTTCTTATTCTTGAGTTCGTCGCGGAAATTATTGATCTCATTCTCGACGTTCGTCATATCGAGGAAGGTGTCATCGGCGATCTTGTTATGTTCAAGCGCCTCCACCATTTTGGCTTCCGCTCCGGAAACGAGATACAGCATCATTTCTACGTTCTTGTCTTGATCCTCCACATATTGGATATTGCTCTCGTGCTTGTGGCGGATATAGCGCGAGAGATTGTAATTGGCATCTCCTACCGACTCCAGCTCGGAAACGATACGGAGCATCTTATGCACCTCATGCTTGGATTGGTCGGAGAGACGACCGTCCGCCACTTGGTTCAAATACTGGGCTATCTCATACTCCATTCGGTCGCATATTCCTTCGTATTTCTCGATACGGGAGTAAATCTTGGTGAACGTAGCACTTTCTTTCTCGTAATAGAGATCATGGATCATACCCAACATCCGCTGCGTACGAATAGCAAAGACATGGATCTCTTTCCACGCTTGCAGGATCGAGAGCTCGGAGGTGGACATCAGACCGCCGGAGATAAACCGTAACTGACTGTCGGTCTCTTTCTGCTCCGGCTTGGACGGGATGATCATTGTTACCAGTTTCTCCAACAGCGGGATGAACCAAATGAGGATCAAGGTATTGGTGACGTTAAAAGTGGTGTGGAATGTAGCCAAGATGGCATTCAGTTTGTCCGGAGATACATCGGATGGCACTCCCGGAGTGAAGTCCACGCCCCATATACGGCATACTCCTCCAACAAACCAGCGGAAGACGCAGAGCACCCAAATTACGCCGAAGAGGTTGAAAACCAAGTGCGCCATAGCGGCTCTCCGCGCCTGAACGGAAGCAGAGAGAGCTACCACATTGGAGGTGATCGTCGTACCAATATTTTCACCCAAGACGAGCGCGATACCCATATCAATCGGTAATACGTGCGTTGAACAAAGGGTCATGGTGATTGCCATAATCGCTGCGGAGGATTGGACAGCAAAGGTTAGAATACCTCCCACCAGAAGGTAAAGGAAGTAACTGCCATATCCCCACGAGGAAGTAGCCATGAAGAAATTGCGAACCGGCGTCATTTCGTCCAAGTGCATCTCGGTTGCGTTGATCTTCAAGGTCGTCAGACCAAGCAACATCAGCGACAGACCGATGAGGAAATCGCCCAAGTTGGCGTTGCGCTTGGTATAAATGAGCGCTACCGCCAGAACGATCGTGGCATACACAACGAGACGGAGGTCAAACGAACCACCGCCCAAAACCATAATCCACGCCGTGAAGGTCGTACCGATGTTCGCACCCATAATGACGGAGATCGCTTGAGCAAGCGACAGAATGCCCGCGGAGACGAAGCTGACCGTCATGACGGTAGTAGCGGTTGAGGACTGGACAGCCGCCGTGATGAACGCTCCGGTTAAGACGCCGGAGACGCGGTTGGTGGTCATCGTGCCGAGCACATTACTCAGTTTGGAACCCGCCATCTTCTGCAGGCTCTCACTCATTACCTTCATTCCGTACATGAGCATCGCTACGGAACCGATGAGTGTGATAATCTGTAAAGCTAATTGCATCGCAATTAAAAATTAAGAATTATGAATTACTTGTTAAACATTATGCTTAATAATTGCTTTGTTGGCAAAGCCGTCAATATACATCTCCAGCGGTTTGTCAAGGCGCACATGGCGGATAAGTTCCGTTTCTTCCACAGCCGGTAGCGCATCCAAAACAGTCTGTTCATATCCGTCCGTGAGAGGTCTTGCCCATGGATCGACATTAATATATCCCACATTGAAAGACGTCATATTCTGGAAGAAATGCGATCCTTGTGAAGGTTCGATTCTGAAATCGGGCAAAGAACATTCGGCTATGGCTTTTGCTTCGCTGATATCTCCCCATTGGACGGGCACGCCGAGCGTCGGTATTTGCGATCCCCATCGTCCGAAACCGATGAGCAGGTATTGACGTCCCTCCATGCGCATCTTGTTGTTCCATTCGCGCAGCGTAGCCGCCATCTCTTGCGTACGGAGTACATCGAAAGCCTCTTTTCGCAGATAGATAATATCGCTTACGTCCTCTATTTTTCCTATTCCGAGCGCATTGCCGGAACGCAGGAAAGCACCGTTTTCATCAACATTCTCCCACTCCACTTTGGCTGTCAGACTGTCCGCGGAAATGGGACGTATCTGCAGCACATGGAAGATTTGCGGTTCGTGCTCCAGATTGACCGCGAACTCTATCTCCACCGGCGTCTTGATTTCCTCGCGCGCGATATCCAATAGGTGTTGGATAATATCGGCGAGAGGGAACGTGTTGAATTTCAATTGGGGCGCGAACGTAACAATCCGCGGTCCGTCGGGATAACAGGAATCCACAATGCGCATATTTTCGCGGTCGTATGTCGAAGCAATCAGTTTGAGGCTCTCGAATTGACCACATTCGTGAATCGGGATTCGCTCCAGATTGACGGCGTCGTCTATAGACGTTTTGAAGCGCTCCGGGCTGAGGGAAAGCGCCAGCATGGATTGCTGGGTCTCGCGCATAGCGAGATCGACCGTGGATGTTTGGAGCACATTCTTCGGATATTTAGGCGAAAAACGAAGCACTTGTTCGCCGTCCACAACGGCTTTGCCTAATCCATAGGCGATCTTCACAATGCCGTCTTCGGGTTTCTCTTTTCCCACCGGGTAGAAATTGATACTCCGCGCTACTCCGGAGATGACCGGGAAATAGTAATTTCCTTCGGTTTCACCACATATTTCCTGCAGCACGATAGCCATTTTTTCTTCAGAAGGCACATTGCCCGTGGAGACAATATATCCTCTCGACGCCGCGAAATAGACCGAAGCATAGACCGACTTGATCGCTTTGGATAACATTCTCAGCTGCTGGTCCTCATTCTCTGTGTGCGGAATCATATATGTGCTATAGACGCCCGCGAACGGCTGGTAATAGGAATCTTCCAGTTTGGAGGACGAACGAATAGCGAGCGGCCGGTTCGTTACGCGGATAAAATGGCGCAAAGCTTCGCGCAAGTCCATCGGTAGCATGGCTGCCACAAACTCCGAAAGCAATTCCTCATCCGTCAGATCGGCATTGATCACATATTGTAGCCCGTTCTCATGGATAAAGCGGTCGAAATAGTCGGTAGTTACCACCATCGTGCGCGGTACGAGCACACGCGTTTCGGGCCAGCGGTCGTACAGGTCATGCTTCTGCAACATGTGGTTAAGGAAAGCAAGTCCTCTGCCCTTTCCGCCCATCGCTCCGTTGCCGCAACGGGCAAACCAGATGGTATCATTATAGGTGTCCGGCGCGTATTTGGCAACCACGCCGAGCGCTTGGTTAATGCGGTAATCGTGAATGAGACGGATGTTCATCTGGCGCACATTCTCTATGTCCGTTTCGTCTTGGATCTTAAGCGCGCTCACAGGTCTTCCGACCGAGAACAGACCGCGTGCAAAGAGCCATTTGGAAAGGTAGTTGTTATCACTCAACCGCCGGAAAGCAGCCGGTGAGATCGTAGAGATAATACGCTCGAATCCCTCCAGATCAGAGGCGCGGGCTATCTCTCTACCGGTTCTCGGATCGCGGGCTATGAAGTCTCCAAAACCGAACTCACGCTCGATGTATTCGCTCACCTCTTGGGTCAAAGTCTTTGATTTCTTGACCACAAAGCCAACATTGAGTTTGCGCGCCACGGATTTGATCGATTCCTGGGAGGATTGCATGAGGAAAGGCATTGTGGGATTGTCCTCACGGATGAGTTTGCACAGGTCCACTCCGGCATCCAGTTTCTCCGCGGAGGAAGGTTCGCCTTTGTGTATCACAAATCCCACATCGGAGATGACTCCAAGCATGTTCTTGCCGAAACGATTGTATAGTTCGACTGCTTCGTCGTAGCACGTAGCGAGTAGCACTTTGGGTCTCGCTCGCTTGCGGAGCAGTTGCTGCTTCTCGTTCAGCGCATCACGGATGGCGATGGCGTTTTGCTGGAGCACCAGTTTATAGAGCAGCGGCAGGTATGTCGAATAATACCGCACAGAGTCCTCCACCAAGAGGATCGCCCGCACGCCTTCGTCCAAAATATCGTGCTCTGCATTCAGGCGGTCCTCTATCTGTTTGATGATCGCAATAATCAGGTCGGTGGAGTTATTCCAGTTAAAGAGGTAATCCACATTGGATTTGTCCTGCTGCTCCACTCGGCGGTACACCTCTTTGCTGAAAGAAGAGAGGATGACAATCGGGCATTCCGGTAGTTTCTGCTTCGCCTCCGCAGCAAAATCCCACACCTCGCTTCCTCCGGCGCTATACACCAATAGAATGAGGTCAAAAGAAGCATCGTCATTGATGAGCGAGAGTGCTTCATCCGTTGTTTCCGCGCGGGTGATAGCCGGCGGATTAGAGAGGTTGAGTTCGGCATATTCCTGCGCGATCTGCACGTCAATACGTCCGTCCTCCTCCAGCGCAAAACTGTCATAGTTATTGCAGACAAGAAGTATCCGGCGTACCCGCCTCTCCATTAACGATGTATAGGTGTTGACCTGCATATTATCCTATTGCTCTCCTATTTTCCTCCCGACGTCGTCGGCTTCCGATTACGTGTCGTTTACGTCTCGTTTACGTGTCGTTTACGTGTTTGACCCGAATTTTTCCTTATACCAGCCCTTGCTCGACCATGGCATTTGCCACCTTCATGAAGCCGGCGATGTTGGCACCTTTGACGTAATTGATATACGGTTTGCCGTCAGGACCGAGATTTTCGGGTTCGGTACCGTATTTCAAGCAGGCGGCATGAATGTCAGCCATGATCGTACGGAGACGTGCGTCCACTTCTTCGGCTGTCCATTTGAGGCGCATGGAATTCTGGGTCATTTCGAGACCGGAAGTTGCTACGCCTCCGGCATTGGATGCCTTGCCCGGACTATAGAGGATCTTCGCTCCTTGGAATATGGCGATCGCTTCGGGCGTAGAAGGCATGTTGGCACCTTCGGTCACGCAGAAACAGCCGTTTTTGATCAGGTTCTCCGCATCGGCTTTCTCTATCTCGTTCTGGGTAGCACACGGCATCGCTATGTCGCACGGGATACGCCACGGACGCTCGTTCTCAAAGTATTTCGCCTGCGGGTATTTGGTGACGTACTCTTTTATACGACCGCGACGGACGTTTTTGAGTTCGAAGATATAATTCAGTTTCTCCTCGTTGAGTCCCTCTTCGTCATAGATAAATCCGTTGGAATCGGAGAGCGTGAGCACTTTGGCTCCAAGACGCATGGCTTTCTGTGCAGCAAACTGCGCCACGTTTCCAGCTCCGGAGATGCAAACACGTTTGCCTTCGAAGGACTCGCCGCGTGTAGCCAGCATGGCTTCCGCAAAATAGCAAGCTCCGTATCCGGTTGCCTCTGGACGCATGAGCGATCCGCCCCACATCTGCCCTTTTCCTGTCAGCGTGCCGGTAAATTCGTCACGCAGACGTTTGTATTGCCCAAACATATATCCGATCTCGCGTCCGCCGACTCCTATGTCTCCGGCAGGCACATCCGTATCCGCTCCGATATGCCGCTGGAGTTCCGTCATAAAACTCTGGCAGAAACGCATCACTTCGGCATCGGATTTGCCACGCGGCGAGAAGTCCGATCCGCCTTTGGCACCACCCATCGGCAGGGTTGTGAGTGCATTCTTGAATGTCTGCTCGAAAGCAAGGAACTTCATGATCGAGAGGTTGACAGAGGCATGAAAACGGATTCCGCCTTTGTACGGACCGATGGCAGAGTTCATCTGCACACGGAAGCCGCGGTTGATTTGCACTTCGCCCTGGTCGTCCATCCATGGCACGCGGAACATAATCACGCGCTCGGGTTCCACGATACGCTCCATCACTTTCTGCTCCCGCAGATAGGGATATGCCATGATCATCGGAGCTACCGACTCAACAACTTCTTTTACTGCCTGGTGGAACTCACTCTCACCGGGGTTTTTCTTAATGAGGTCCGCCATGAAAGCGTCCACATACGCTTGGGTTTGTTTGTCCATTGTTGTACCTTATTATTTTTTACCTTTTACGGGTAATTTACAATTCGGCTACAAAAGTACAATATTTTTCTCATATACACAAGCGCGCGAACATTTTTTATAAATTTTGTCTTTTCTATTTGCGTATGTCATTTTTTTGTAGTATCTTTGCACCCAAATTGCGTAGTATGCGCAAAAACCGACCCAAAGGACAATAAAATTATATCTATATGGAATTAAGCGAACAAGAACAAGTACGGCGGCAGAGTCTGCAAACGATGCGCGAAATGGGAATCGATCCCTATCCTGCAGCCGAGTATGAAGTGACCGGCTACTCGACGGAGATCAAAGCCGGTTTTGTAGATGAACAAACCCCACCCCAACCCTCCCCTCAAGGGAGGGAGCATGAATGGCATAGCGGGGATGAAGTGCGGATTGCAGGACGTCTGATGAGCAAGCGTATCATGGGCAAAGCGTCTTTTATCGAGATTCAGGATTCGAAGGGACGTATTCAGGTCTATGTCAGCCGCGACGACATCCAAGCGCCGGTAGCCGAAGGCGAGCAGCCTACGACAGTGGAGCAGCAGATGTACAATGTGGTATTCAAGAAACTGCTGGATATAGGCGATTTCATCGGTATTGAGGGTTTCGTTTTCCGTACGCAGATGGGCGAGATTTCCGTGCACGCCAAGAAACTGACCGTGCTGGCAAAGAGCCTTCGTCCGCTGCCGATCGTCAAATACAAAGACGGCGTGGCTTACGATGGCTTCAACGACCCGGAACAGCGTTACCGCCAGCGTTATGTGGATCTCGTGGTGAACGAGGGTGTCAAAGATACGTTCCTCAAACGCGCTACCATTTTAAGGACGATGAGGCAGGTGTTCGACGAGGCAGGTTATACCGAGGTGGAGACTCCTATTCTGCAGCAGATCGCAGGAGGAGCCAGCGCGCGTCCGTTCATCACGCATCATAACTCGCTGGACGTGGATATGTACCTGCGTATCGCGACGGAACTGTATCTGAAACGACTGATTGTCGGCGGTTTCGAAGGTGTATATGAGATCGGACGTAACTTCCGCAACGAAGGAATGGACCGCAGCCACAATCCCGAGTTCACCTGCATGGAGCTCTATGTGCAATACAAAGATTATAACTGGATGATGGGCTTCACGGAGCAGCTGTTGGAGAAGATCGCGATCGCTGTGAACGGCACGACCAAGGTCAAAGTGGGCGAGAACGAGATCGATTTCAAGGCTCCTTACAGAAGGCTGCCGATCCTCGATGCTATCAAGGAGAAAACCGGTCTCGACCTTGCTTCGATGGACGAAGAAGCCATCCGCGCGGAGGCAAAGAAACTGGGCGTAGAGGACACGGAGCACATGGGCAAAGGCAAGTTGATCGACGAGATCTTCGGCGAGACTTGCGAGGGCACGTTTATCCAACCGACTTTCATTACCGATTATCCGGTAGAGATGTCTCCTCTGACCAAGATGCACCGTTCGAAACCCGGTCTGACCGAGCGTTTCGAGCTGATGGTGAACGGCAAAGAGTTAGCCAATGCGTATTCGGAGCTGAACGACCCGATCGACCAATACAACCGTTTCGTAGAGCAGATGAAACTGGCGGACAAAGGCGATGACGAAGCTATGGTAATCGACCATGATTTCATGCGCGCGCTCGAATACGGTATGCCGCCGACATCCGGTATCGGTATCGGTATCGACCGTTTGGCGATCCTCATGACCGGTCAACCGACCATCCAAGAAGTGCTACTCTTCCCGACGATGAAACCGGAGGCTAATTGAGAATTGAAAATTGAGAATTGAGAATTATGTATCGTAAGATAGCCATATTGGGATCCGGTTCTTGGGCGACGGCTTTGGCGAAGATCGTCATGCAGAATCAGGGCGAGATCAACTGGTTTATCCGCCGTCAAGAGGTGATAGACGAGTTTATCTCGACCGGCAAGAACCCCACTTATCTGGGAGCCGCCAGTTTCGATGTGAGCCGCATTCATTTCTCGTCGGACATCAACCAGACGGTAGCTCAATCGGACGTGCTGATCCTCGCGATCCCTTCGCCGTACGTAAAGCAGTCGCTCAATAAGATCCGCCGCGACATGACCCACAAGGTGGTCATTTCCGCGGTCAAAGGTATGATCCCTGACGAGAACGTGATCGTGACGGATTATCTGCACGACCGGTTTGGTATCTCGTTCGACCAACTGGGCGTGATCGCCGGTCCGTGTCACGCGGAGGAGATTGCGCTGGAGCGGCTTTCGTATCTCACCATCGGCTGCGAGAACCGCGCGAACGCGGAGATATGGTCGAAGCTATTCCAGACGCAGTATGTACGCACGACGGTCTCCAGCGATGTGATCGGACTGGAGTACAGTTCGGTAATGAAGAACATCTACGCCATCGCTGCCGGCATGTGCCAAGCGTTGCATTATGGCGATAATTTCCAAGCCGTGCTGCTCTCCAATGCCATTCAGGAAATCCAGCGTTTCGCAACGGCGATGAGCAATGTGCCGCGTGATATCACGATGAGCGGTTATCTGGGCGACGTGCTTGTCACGGGCTATTCCCAGTTCAGCCGCAACCGCCAGTTCGGACAGATGCTCGGTTTGGGCTATTCGGTCAAGGCTGCGCAGATGGAGATGGAGATGGTGGCGGAGGGTTATTACGGCACGAAAGCGATCTACGAAGCGAACCAACGGATGCAGGTTGCTCTGCCGATCGTGGACGCCATGTATGAGATCCTCTACAACCGCCAGAAAGCCAAAACGATTATCAAGTCATTAACTACTAAATTACAATAATCATGAAACTATGTCTTAAGAATGCAGCTCCGTTCGTGGACGCAGCTGCTCTGAAAAAACTGGAGTCACAAACCGAAGCTGCCAACCTCCTGCTGGAGAACGGTCAGGGAGCAGGAAATGACTACATTGGCTGGGTACATCTTCCCTCCTCTATCACGGATGAATTCCTCGCAGAAGTACAGGCTTCTGCAGACGAACTGCGCCGCCGTTGCGAGGTAGTGATCGTAGCCGGAATCGGTGGTTCTTATCTCGGCGCACGCGCTGTGAATGAGGCTTTGAGTTCGTCTTTCGACGCCTTCGTAGCCAAAGATCGCAAAAATCCGTATGTTGTGTATGCCGGAAATAACATCGGCGAGGACTATCTGGCAGAACTCATGGAGTTCCTTGCGGACAAACAGTTCGGTATCATCAATATCTCCAAATCGGGTACGACGACTGAAACCGCGCTGGCTTTCCGTCTGCTGAAGACCATGCTGGAGAAGCAAGTGGGCAAAGAGGAAGCCAAGCATCGTATCGTAGCCGTTACCGACCGCGCGAAAGGTGCGCTCCGCAGCCTCGCTACCAAAGAGGGATACAAGACTTTCGTCATTCCGGATAATGTGGGCGGTCGTTTCTCGGTTCTCACGCCGGTGGGTCTGCTGCCGATCGCGGTTGCCGGAGGTGACATCAAAGCACTCGTTCGCGGCGCACAGGAGATGGAGAAAGCTACGGATGTAAAAGTGCCGTTCGCCGAGAACCCCGCTTGCCAATATGCGGCTATGCGTAATGCGCTCTACCAGAGCGGAAAGAAGATCGAGATCCTCGTGAACTTCAACCCGAAACTGCATTATTTCTCCGAGTGGTGGAAACAGCTCTACGGCGAGAGCGAGGGTAAGGATCACAAGGGTATTTTCCCTGCTTCTGTGGACTTCACGACCGATTTGCACTCGATGGGTCAATGGATTCAAGACGGCGAGCGCACGATCTTCGAGACCGTGATCTCAATCGAGAAAGCCAACAAGACCGTGCTCGTTCCGACGGACGAAGAGAACCTCGACGGACTCAACTTCCTCGCAGGAAAACGCGTGGATGAGGTCAATAAGATGGCGGAACTCGGTACGCAACTCGCCCACGTGGACGGCGGTGTGCCCAATATCCATATCTCCTTTGAGAAGATCGACGAATACAACATCGGACAGTTCATCTATTTCTTCGAGCGCGGATGCGGTATCTCCGGCTATGTGCTGGATGTCAATCCGTTCAACCAACCGGGCGTGGAGGCATACAAGAAGAACATGTTTGCTCTCCTCAACAAACCGGGTTATGAGGAGGAATCGAAGGCCATTCAGGCTCGTCTCGCAAAATAATTTAGAGAGTCGATTTTTGAATCTGTACGCCGATCAGCCGCTCGTATCGTTCTCCGAACGGACGCCAATAAAGATAGACGGCATATTCATTTTCGGTCTGCCAATAACTGCCATCCACACGCTGGGTGGTAGTTTTTGGTTGAGGGTTGGCGGCAGAGGGCTGAGGGTATTTCTCCACAAACCAATACTGGTAGTCATAGCCGCCTTGTTTCACCAATGCTGTGAGCCAATAACATCTCGCTTCGGCGTCATACTGCATTCGGTTGCGCAGGTTTAACTCATTATGGAAGAGCTCTCCGCCGATATACAGCGCGCCGTCGAACCAAGGCTTATCGGCAGGCAGCGTCCAGTAGACCCACATGTACTCCGCTTCGGTGTCGCTATCCGCTGTGCGCTCCGCGTTGACGACAAACCGTCCGTCGGAGTCGAACTCATGGATATACTGACCTTTGGTGATCTCGGTCGGAAAGAGCGAGACATGGTAGTCGCCCATCTCGTGGTACACGCGATCGATACCATAGCCTGCGTAGAAACATGAGAACGCGTCGAAATGGTGGTATTCGTTGCCGCCCTCGAAGATCAGCGCTTTGTTGTTGATATACCGCAATCGCTTGGGTTCCATGAATGTCGGTTGAGTCAGCACAACAGCATTGTCCTGTCTGTTGTTTTGGGTCACCACCACGCGGAACTCCGATGGCTGATAGTTGATGGCAGCATCCTGCAGATCCACGTCTATGTCCACCTGCTGGTATCGCCCGTTAAACTCTATATCCGTATGGCTGCGCACCTTGGACGCGATCTTCACGATGGGCTCCACGACGCAGAAATCCACCTCAGCTACCCTATTCTCGGTGTTGCCATCCTCATAAACCGTCAGGCGGTAATTGCCGCTCTTGGTGATCGCCATATCTTCGTTGGGAAACTCAAACCAGTAATGGGTATATTCGCGACTGGTGTTAATCGAGTGCTCATAATCGGTGATGTCCCGTGTGGTGAAACCCTTCAGGTACTCGCCGGACAATAATTCGCTACCGAGCATTTGGACGCTATAGGTATAAAAATGCACATCGTGGCTCATCTCGTCGAAAGAGATATGCAGCGTGTTCTCCGGATCGCTTCCGTCCACGATGCCGTCTGCTAACTCCAGCACGCGTCTCTCCACGCGCAACGTGCGTATCTGCTCATTAAAAACGTGCGTATGCGTCTGTGCGCACACACCCATCCACAGGCTTAAAACGACCAATATGAGTCCGATTCTCTTCATTTTCGCCTGCAAAAGTACAAAAAAAATGCCAAACGGCAAAATATTTTGCATAAAAATTTGCACAATTCAAAAAAATGTAGTACCTTTGCACCCGCTTTTTGAAAAAACGGCACACTTGTTGCCGAACGCAACGCCACTTTGGCTCAGTTGGTAGAGCAACGCATTCGTAATGCGTAGGTCCCCGGTTCGAGTCCGGGAAGTGGCTCAAAGGGAGAAGACGCTGGTCTTCTCCCTTGCCATTCCAAGGTCTCGAATCCGGGGGTTCTTAGCCCACAAGGGGCACGATTATTGCACACAAGGTGCAATGCTCGAGTCCGGGAAGTGGCTCAAAGGGAGAAGACACTGGTCTTCTCCCTTGCCATTCCAAGGTCTCGAATCCGGGGGTTCTTAGCCCACAAGGGGCACGATTATTGCACATAAGGTGCAATGCTCGAGTCCGGGAAGTGGCTCAAAGGGAGAAGACGCTGGTCTTCTCCCTTGCCATTCTATATTCCAAAGTCCAAAATCTTTCGTTTAAACTCAAACTAAACTAAGGTATATTTTACAGAAAAATTTGCGCACACTTGCATATTTGAGAAAAAAGCAGTAATTTTGTAGCCGATTTATGGACGTTGACCATGTCAAAGGACGAAGAAAAGATAGAAGTAATCGGAGCGAGGGTGCATAACCTGAAGAATATCAGTGTGTCCATTCCCCGTAAAAAACTGACTGTAATCACCGGTCTGAGCGGCTCGGGTAAATCATCATTGGCTTTTGACACAATCTTTGCCGAAGGTCAACGGCGATACATGGAGACTTTTTCTTCTTACGCCCGCGGTTTCATAGGTCAGATGCAACGTCCCGATGTGGACAAGATCACCGGTCTGAGTCCCGTTATTTCCATCGACCAAAAGACGACGAGCAAGAATCCCCGTTCTACCGTAGGAACAGTAACAGAGGTGTATGATTTCCTGCGATTGCTGTTTGCGCGAGCTGGCGAAGCATACTCTTATTTGTCGGGAAAGAAGATGGTTCATTACACCGATGAGGAGATCATTGAGTTGATTGAGCGTGAGTACGCGGGTAAGAAGATCCTGCTGTTAGCGCCCATGGTGAGCGGTCGAAAGGGTCATTACAAGGAGCTTTTTGAGACCCTGCGTAAGAAAGGGTATGTGCATGTGCGTGTGGACGGCGAAGTGCAGGAGATCGTAGCCGGTATGAAGCTCGACCGATACAAAATGCACTCGGTAGAAGTGGTGGTGGACCGATTGAGGGTGAAGGAGAATGGGGACGAGAATGATCTGCGGCGAATGCGGCAAAGCGTGGATCGGGCAATGACGCAAGGCAACGGCATTATGCTCATTGCAGACGAGAGTGGAAAAGCGAGATTCTTCAGCCGGAGTTTGATGTGCCCGGAGACGGGATTGAGTTACCAGGAACCGGCACCGCATACTTTCTCTTTCAACAGCCCATCCGGATGGTGTCCGTGCTGCAAAGGACTGGGGAAAGTGAAAAAGAATGATGGGTTACAGGCGACGGGCGAGCAGATAGACGAAGCCATCCGGCAAGAGAACTGGTGGGAAGAGTTGCAAGAGCTGTCAGCTACAAACAATCAGCCATCAGAAGAGAAAGAAGAGGAGCAAGAGGAATGGGTTGTATGTCCTGAATGTGGAGGAAAACGGTTGAGCAAAGAGTCTTTGAGTTACCGAATAGGCAAATATAACATCGCGGACTTCTCCGAGATGGATATTGATGAATTGCTAAAAGAGTTGTCCACCATCAACCATCAGTTGTCAGACAAGCAGAACGCGATTGCAGAGCCGATATTGAAAGAAATATGCGCACGGTTGCGATTCATGCAATCGGTGGGTTTGAGTTACCTGAGTCTGGGACGCAGCAGCGAGAGCCTGTCCGGCGGCGAGAGCCAGCGAATCCGACTGGCAACACAGATCGGAAGCAGACTGGTAAACGTACTATATATATTGGACGAGCCGTCCATCGGTTTGCACCAGCGGGACAACGAACGGCTGATCAAGAGTCTGAAAGAGTTACGGGATTTAGGCAACTCCGTCATCGTGGTAGAACACGACGAGGAGATGATGCGCCAAGCCGACTGGGTGGTAGATATAGGTCCCAAAGCCGGTCGTTTAGGCGGCAAAGTGCTGTTCAGCGGTACCCCAAGCGAACTGCTAAAAGCAGAGACACTAACGGCGCAATATTTGAACGGTCAAAGAACCGTTAGCTATCAACCGTCAAAAGTCAACCATCAGAAGTCCGAGGAACGAGTGATTCGTTTATCGGGTTGCACGGGTAATAACCTAAAGAACGTGACGATCGAGATTCCGCTGGGCAAGATGGTATGCGTTACGGGCGTGAGCGGAAGCGGCAAGAGCAGTCTCATTAACCAGACACTCTACCCCATTCTGAGTCAGAAATTCTATCGGTCCAAGCAGCAACCACTGCCTTATGGGAAGATTGAGGGCGTCGAATATATTGACAAGGTGATCAACGTAGATCAGTCTCCTATCGGCCGTACGCCGCGAAGCAATCCGGCGACCTATACCAATGTTTTCAACGATATTCGCGACCTTTTTGCACAGTTGCCGGAAAGTAAAATCCGCGGCTGGAAAACAGGACGATTCAGTTTCAATGCCAAAGGCGGACGGTGCGAGGAGTGCACAGGCAACGGGTACAAGACGATTCAGATGCATTTCATGCCGGACGTCTATGTGCCATGCGAAGTATGCGGCGGACAGCGGTATAACCGCGAGACACTGGAAGTGCGGTGGAAAGGCAAAAGCATTGCTGACGTGCTGGATATGACCGTTAACCAAGCCGTGGAATTCTTTGAGCCTCAACCTAAGATATTGCGCAAGATCAAGACCATTCAAGATGTAGGATTGGGATATATCAAGTTAGGTCAGTCTTCCACATCTCTCTCCGGCGGCGAGAGTCAACGTATCAAATTAGCCACCGAGTTGTCGCGTCCGAGCACCGGCAAGACCTTATATATATTAGACGAACCGACGACGGGTCTGCATTTTGAGGACATCCGCGTACTGCTGGGCGTATTGCGGCAGCTGGTTGACAAAGGAAACACGGTAGTGATCATTGAGCACAACACCGATGTGATCAAAGCGTGCGATTGGATTATTGATATGGGTCCCGAAGGCGGTCGCGGAGGCGGAACGGTAGTTGCAACAGGTACCGTGGAGGAGATACGGGGTAACAAGAATTCTATTACCGGACAATTCATATGATTACTGACCCCTTGGCTATAATAGCACTCGTACTGGCAGCGATATTGCTGGTGCCGATGGCATGCCGGAAGATACGAATTCCAAGTATCGTCGGTTTTATCATTGTAGGTATCATCGTCGGCCCGAACGGTTTTAAATGGCTCGGTGGCAGCGAAACCATTCAGATGTTAGGCAAGATTGGCATGCTCTATATCATGCTGCAAGCCGGTATTGAGGTCGATGTCAATGATTTTCACCAGCAACGGGTGCATGCTTTGTTCTTCGGCTTTTATTCTTTCATTCTGCCTTTCGTTTTAGGAATCGGAACCAGTCTGTTAGTGGGTTTTGATTGGGCAACGAGTGCTCTACTAGGCGCGATGTACGGCAGTCATACTCTGATGACCTATCCGATTGTAAGCCGCTATGGTGTTCAAAAGAATCCTGCAGCCAATATAGCAATAGGCGGTTCGATGCTTACAATCACACTATCACTGGTTGCATTAGCCATTATCAGGAATCAGCATTCCGTGGTAAGCGTTCAACCATCAGAAGTCAGCCATCAGCCCTCCCTCTGGGCCATTCTCGGGACGATAGCTCTTGCTATCGGCGTGATTACTATTATTTTTCCATGGCTGGCACAATGGTTCTTTAAACGCCGGTCGGATGCTACAAGCGGTTTCTTGGTAGTGATGACTATGATGGCGATGAGTGCCTGGCTCGCGGACTGGGCTGGATTGGAAGGTATTTTAGGCGCTTTCATCTGCGGAGTGAGTCTAAATCGTCTGGTACCGAATCTAAGCCCTGTTATGCAGCGGATCAATTTTGTAGGGAATAACCTGTTCGTTCCGCTTTTTCTGCTGGGTGTGGGAATGATGATTGACGTACATTACCTCTGGAGCGGCTGGAAAACGATCGTGATTGCTGTTGTGATGATAGCCACCAAACTATCGGGTAAATGGATCGCTGCATGGATCGGTCAGAAGCATTTTCAGTTAAGCGCGGAGGAGCGACGGCTGATGTTCGGTCTCACCCACGCAACGGCTGCCGGAACATTAGCTATCGTGACTATCGGATATCAGTCTCGTATTTTTGGCGACGAGATACTGAATGCCTCCGTACTAATGATTCTGGTATTATGCACGACGGCTTCTTTTGTGACGGAATATGCCTCCAAACGGTTGGCATTGCAGGAAGAAGCGAAACTGGAGTCGAACAAGAGCGACTACTCCTGGCGTATGATGACAGTTAATGAAAACAGAGGGTACGAGTTGCGCGAGTTGGCGGAATTGGGAGAGCTATCCTCCCCGGAGTTCTCCTTCGAGAGCGATTGGGCAGAGGCTACAAAATTGATCAACAGCCAGTCGAAAGCCACCATTGTGTATCATCCCGCTCAGCCGTTGAACACGATCAACCGGATTTTAGTAGCCGTTCCGCGGTATGCAGAGAAAGAGCACGATTTCATCTCCTGCTTCGGTCTGGTAAGACGGTTAAGCAGCCAGATTGGTGCTAAAGTGGTATTTTATACCAATGAGGACAGCCAAAAAGCATTGCAGGCATTCTGCCGCCGCAAAGGCAAGTACCTCCGCGCCTCGTACCGCGAGATGGAAAATTGGGAAGATGTGCTGATGATCGCCAAACAGATGGCGCCGGACGACATGATCGTCATGATCAATGCGCGCCCCTCTACTCCTTCCTATAACCCGCTTTTCGACCAAGTGCCGACGATGTTAGAGAAGTTTTTCTCTGAACATAGTTATATGATCGTCTATCCGGAGCAAGAAACAGGAAGCGAAGTACCGGATATCCTGACCGGCGACACACCGCAAGCCAGCATCACATGGAAAATCATCGGTTGGATGAAGGCAAAACTCTTATCTTTTCAACAAAGATAACCCATAGACCGAAAAGCATCGCGTAGAAGAGATATTTGAAGATATAGTCGTGCAGAAGGTGAAACCACTCCGGATGATGCTCAATGAAAAGCGCAATAAGGAATATCCGAAGGATATTAAAAAGATAGCAACACAGCCATCCGAGAGGGATGTACCAGAGTTTCGCAAGCGAAAATTTGAAGATTTGAGGATTTGAAGATTTGAAGATTGGCGGAACCGTAGCGATAAGCCAGAACCAGATAAAACTCTGCTTGAGAGCCGTGCATCCCCAGATGATCGTTGTGCCGGAGCCGGAAGTGAAATGGATGGTGTGCGGGTCTGTCATAAAAGCCGTGTCGCGTAAAAGCGAAACCAGCCAATAGACGACCGAAGCGATGTGACACGCCATGAACTCAAACGGAGCCGTAATATCCAGCCCGAACCACGTTACCAAATCGCCGTTCTCGTCTCCGGAAACGGTAAATTTCCAGAAATAATTCGCAGCCAAAAGTGTGACCATAAAAATGATCACATCGGTGTATGGCTCAAATAGTTGTTTTAGCGAACGGGACTTCATCTATCGCACAGAAATCTTTATCCAAATACTTAAAATAACCCGCCTGGCATATCATGGCGGCATTATCAGTAGTAAACGAGAAAGGCGGAATATAGACCGTCCAATGATAGCGTTTGCCATAGTCAATGAATGCCTGTCGGAGCGCACTATTGGCACTCACACCGCCAGCTACAGCTACTTGGTTGATTTTCAAATCATTTGCGGCTTTTTTCAGTTTGCGCATCAAAATATCAACGACGGTAGCTTGGAGCGAGGCACACATGTCTTCGCGCAGGTTTGGCACTTTCTCAGCCAGTTCGTCAATCGTCTCTACTCCGTGCGCTTTGAGCATGTCGCGGAGGGTATAGAGGAAGGATGTTTTGAGACCGGAGAATGAATAGTCATAACCGGTTATGTTCGGTTTGGCAAAAGGATACTTAGCCGGATCGCCGAGTTTCGCCAGCTTGTCGATCCACGGTCCGCCCGGATACGGCAGTCCAAGCACTTTGGCGCATTTGTCAAACGCTTCTCCCGCAGCGTCGTCAATCGTCTGTCCTATGATCTGCATATCGTTATATGCTTTGACGAGCACGATCTGGCTGTTTCCGCCAGAGACAAGAAGGCAAAGGAAGGGGAATGAAGGGTGTTTGATTTCTACATTTTGCAGGCTCGGCGTAGCAGCAATCAGTTCCTCACCCGGTTCTACGAAATGCGCCATAATGTGCCCTTGAAGGTGGTTCACATCTATGAGCGGAATCTGGAGCGCGAGTGCTAATCCTTTGGCAAAAGAGGTACCGACAAGGAGCGATCCAAGCAGTCCCGGTCCGCGGGTAAAAGCAATCGCAGAGAGTTCGTCTTTGGTCACTCCGGCTCGCTTCAGCGCTGTATCCACAACGGGCAGAATATTCTGCTGGTGCGCGCGGCTCGCCAGTTCGGGCACGACACCGCCGAATTCTTCATGCACTTTCTGGCTCGCAATCACATTGCTGCGGAGAATGCCGTCCACAATGACGGCCGAGGAGGTGTCGTCACAACTTGATTCTATTGCTAATATGACAGTTTTATTGGTCATTTGTAATTGTTCATTGGTCATTTGCGACTGCAAAAGTACTGCTTTTTTCGCAATTATGCAAATTAATTTTGCGTATATGATTTTTTTTTTGTAAATTTGCACCCGATTTAAAGAAACATTTAAATTCCAATCGTGTATTTCTATTTTTTACTCATACGAATAGCCGCCCTTTTCGGGCATGAGAAAGCCCGAAAGTTGGTTCGTGGCCAGAGAGAGACCTTAGCGAAAGGTCGCGAATCAGAATGGGCGAAAGTACATGGCGCAATATGGTTTCATGCCGCGTCGGTCGGAGAGTTCGAACAGGCAAGACCGCTGATAGAAAGGCTTAAGAAAGCAGATGAAAGGACAAAAATAGTAGTCACATTCTTCTCCCCTTCGGGGTACGAAGCCCGGAAAAATCATGAGTTGGCAGACGGGGTTTATTACCTGCCCTTCGCGACTCGGCGGAATGCGAAACGGTTTATCAAGGCGCTTCAGCCGAAGATGGCTATTTTCGTGAAATACGAGTTCTGGCCGGCATACATCCGCGAGCTGAAGAAACAGAATATACCGAGTTATAGCATCTGTTCCATTTTCCGTCCGAATCAATATTTCTTCCGCTGGTGGGGCAAAGGTCAGCTGAAAGTGCTGAAACGCTTCACGCACCTGTATGTTCAGGACGAGGGGTCAGAGAGACTTTTGGCAATGCACGGCGTGAAGAATGTCACTGTGGCTGGAGACACACGTTTTGACCGCGTGCTTCAAGTGCAGCAAGCGAGCTTACAGGGGACGAAAAACCTTACTCCGATTGCGCAGTTCGCCGAGAACTTCAAACGCGTGGTGGTTGCGGGCAGCACATGGCAGGAAGACGAGCTGCTGCTGGCGCAATACATGTCCGACAATCCGGACTGCAAACTGATACTTGTTCCGCATGAGTTGAACGAGAAACATCTGCATTTTATTTTCAACCTGTTCAAAGGTCAGCTGGTTACCTACTCTGCCATCACTCAAGGCGCAGCTCCGGCAATCAGCAGCCGCAATATTTTGCTCCACGCGCGCGTGTTACTTATTGATATAATGGGATTATTGAGTTCCATCTATCGCTTCGGGCAAGTGGCATATATCGGCGGCGGTTTCGGCGAAGGTATCCATAACACGATCGAAGCCGCAGTATATGGAATGCCCGTCGTTTTCGGACCTAATTACCATCATTTCCGCGAAGCGCAAGGGCTGATAGATGCAGGTGCCGGGCGGAGTATTAAAAACGCAGCGGAATTAGAAAAAGCGCTCAACGAATCCCTGGATAATTATGAAGAAATGGGTTCCTGCGCTGCGCAGTACGTTGAGTCCGAAAAAGGGGCAACCCGGAAAATATATGAACAGATTTTTAATTTGTAATTTATTATTTGTGATTTATGGCACAGAAACCAAGTATACCCAAAGGCACGCGTGACTTCGGACAAGTCGAGATGGCGCGCCGCAATTATATCTTTGACACGATCAAAGGTGTGTTTAGTTTGTACGGTTTTCAGCAGATCGAGACTCCGGCAATGGAGAATATCGGGACGCTGATGGGCAAATACGGCGAGGAAGGCGACAAGCTGCTCTTCCGCATCCAGAACAGCGGAGAGAAAGCCGCTCTTGCGCCGGAGAAAGGTCTGCGGTATGACCTGACCGTTCCTTTTGCACGCTATGTGGTACAGCACCGCGAGGAGATCTCTTTCCCCTTCAAGCGGTTCCAGATCCAGCCTGTTTGGCGCGCAGACCGTCCGCAGAAAGGACGCTACCGCGAGTTCTACCAATGCGACGTGGATGTGATCGGATCCGACAGCCTTATCGGCGAGCTGGAGTTGATCCAGATTGTAGAAGAGGTCTACCGCCGGCTGGGCATCAACGTCTGTCTGCATATCAACAACCGTAAGATCCTTGCCGGAATAGCCGAAGTCATCGGAGCACCGGACAAGATGATTGACATCACCGTAGCGATCGACAAGTTGGACAAGATCGGCGTGAACGCCGTGAACGACGAATTGCGCGAGCGCGGGCTCTCCGACGAAGCGGTAGCGGCACTCCAACCCATCCTTAACCTCAGCGGTTCGACCGCAGAGAAACTCGCAGCCTTGCGTACAATCCTTGCTTCCAGCGAGATCGGACTGAAGGGTGTAGAGGAGATGGAAGAAGTGTTCGGACTGATCGAAACAACGGGTGTCAAACTGAATATTGAATTAGACCTCTGCTTGGCTCGCGGACTGAATTACTACACCGGAGCAATCTTCGAAGTGAAAGCGCTGGACGCGCAGATCGGCTCTATCACAGGAGGCGGTCGATACGATAATTTGACCGGTATTTTCGGTCTTCCGGGCGTTTCGGGTGTCGGAATCTCGTTCGGCGCAGACCGTATTTACGATGTGTTGACGGAGCTGGATTTGTTCCCGAAGGAACTGCAATCCGAAACACAAATCCTCTTCGCCACCTTTGGCAACGACGAATTGCGCTATGCGCTACGCTGGGTGAAAGCACTCCGCGAAGCAGGAATAACCACCGAGATATTCCCGGAACCGACCAAGATGAAAAAGCAGATGGGCTATGCCGACAGCAAGCATATTCCGTTTGTGGCGATCGTCGGCGGAGACGAAATGGCGCAGAACAAAGTGATGCTCAAAAACATGGCGTCCGGGGAACAGAGATTAGTCTCTCTGGAAGAACTGCTTAAAGCACTCAAATCTTAATAATCGTACATTTTTTGAGGGCTTTTTGCCTACGACTTACATACGAGACACCTACGAGACACATACGAGACGTTGACGAGACGCTGTAAACAGAACAAAATCTTAAAAATAGTAAATTGTAGAAAATGGCAGATACAAACAAACAATTCGATGAAGTGACCGCCAAATGTCGGACGATCTTCGTGGACAAGATGCAGGATTACGGTGCTTCGTGGCGGATCTTCCGTCTGCACGGTATTACCGACCAACTCTATATCAAAGCCTGCAACATCCGGCAACGCCAGGAAACAGGCGTAAGTCTGGTAGGCGACGATATAGAGGGAAACCTGCGCGCGATCGTCAATTATGGTATTACCGCCATCATTCAGGAGCGGGAGGGCTATGCGGACAGCGTGGACATGAGCAACGAGGAAGCCATGAAGCACTACGACAAAGTGCTTGGCGAAGCCAAGGAGCTGATGATTCGCAAGAACCACGACTACGGCGAAGCATGGCGCGAGATGTCGAAAGAAGGCATCGTGGATATGATTTTCGCCAAGATCATCCGCATCAAAACGATCTTGGAGCACGAAGGCAAAACGATTGCTTCCGAAGGCGTGGAAGGCAATTATTTCGATATTATCAACTACGCGATTTTTGATTTGATTCACTATGAAAACTAAACATATCATTGGCTCCATCAGCCGCACATTACTGGCAATCACGTTCCTTTTCTCGGGCTTTGTCAAAGCCGTTGACCCGCTGGGAACGGTCTATAAGATCGAGGATTACCTCAAGGCGTTCGGCGGGTTCTTTACCGACCTGCTGCCGCTGGCAGGAGTAGCCGCCGTGTGCCTGATCTTGGTGGAATGGCTGCTGGGTGTGTGTATGTTGTTCAACGTGCGCACCAACTGGACAAGCTGGCTCTCGCTGGCTTTCTATCTGGTCATGACGCCGTTGACGCTTTGGATCGCGCTGACCAACCCGGTCTCCGACTGCGGCTGTTTCGGCGACGCACTCGTGCTGACCAACTGGCAGACTTTCTGGAAAAACATCGTTTTTCTGAGTCTGGTAATCATTCTGCTCATCTGCCGCAAAGCGATCCCGCAGACCTTCAGCTGGTGGGCGGAACTGTGTATCGTCCTTCTCGGAGCAGGAATAGCCGGCGGAATCATGGGATATAGTTACACCCACTTGCCGCCGATGGACTTCCGTCCGTACAAAATAGGAAATAACATCCCTGAACTGATGGAAGTGCCGGACGATGCCGAACCGGACGTCTATGAGACGACCTTGATCTACGAAAAAGACGGCGTGCAGCAGGAGTTCACGCTGGAGAACTACCCAAAAGGCGACAGCACTTGGACTTTTGTCGATCAGAAATCCGTGCTCGTCAAGAAAGGCTTCGAAGCGCCGATCCATGACTTCGAGATCATGACCATGGACTTTGAGGACATCACCTATGATATCTTGGAGAGCGAAGAACCCGTCACCCTGATTATTATGTACGACCTCAAAAAGACCAACATAGAGCAAGCGCAAAAGATAGCACGGTATCTCGTCGGTATCTCGTCGGTGCATTGCTTAACCGGTTCCGGCGAAGAAGACATATATGATTTTGCGCAGCAAATGGGTTGGGACGAAGAGACCGCAGAGCGCGTTTTCTGCTATACCGACCCCGTGACGCTCAAAACCATCGTCCGCGCAAATCCGGGGCTGATCGTCGTGCAAAACGGAATAATTACAGAAAAGCATAACTTAAAACAATTATAATATGGCAAGAATTAAAATGGTTGCAGGTAACTGGAAAATGAACAAGAACCTGCAGGAAGGAGTAGCGTTGGCTACCGAGTTGAAAGAAGCAGTAAAGAACCCCTCATGCGCCGTAGTCATCGGCACGCCGTTTATCCATCTGGCTACCGTAGCGGAGTTGCTCAAAGGTTCGCCGATCAAGGTGGCTGCAGAGAACTGCGCAGACCATGAGAAGGGTGCATACACCGGAGAGGTTTCCGCAGAGATGGTGAAATCGACCGGAGCAGAGTACGTTATTCTCGGTCATTCCGAGCGTCGTCAGTACTACGCAGAGAGCTATGAGATGCTGGCTGAGAAAGTGCGTCTCGCGCTCGCTAACGGTCTGAAAGTGATCTTCTGCATCGGTGAGGTGAAAGAGGAGCGCGAAGCAGGCAAGCAGAACGAGGTGGTAAAAGCACAACTCGAAGGGTCTGTATTCGGTCTTTCCGCTGAGGAGTGGAAGAATATCACCCTCGCTTATGAACCGGTATGGGCGATCGGAACAGGTCTAACCGCTACTCCTGCACAAGCAGAGGAGATCCACGCATACATCCGTAGCCGCGTAGCTGAGAAATACGGCAAAGAGGCAGCTGAAGACACCACGATCCTCTACGGCGGAAGCTGCAACGAGAAGAACGCAGCAGAGCTCTTTGCTTGCCCGGATATCGACGGCGGTCTGATCGGCGGAGCGGCTCTCGTAGCAGAGAAATTCCTCGCGATCATCGCTGCTCGATAAACTAGATTAACTATGGCACTCGTAAAGACCATAAATCGAAACGGTGAGATTCTCACCCCGCACATTGCTGACGACGTGTTCATGGCAGAGAATGCCACGGTCGTTGGCGATGTGACGGTGGGTGAAGGAACGAGCCTGTGGTTCAACTCCGTGCTGCGCGGAGACGTCAACACGATCACCATCGGCAAGCATTGCAACATCCAGGACGGAGCTGTGCTCCACACGCTCTACAAGAAATCAACCATCACCCTCGGCGACTACGTCTCTGTCGGACATAACGTCACCATCCATGGCGCAGACGTAGATGACTACGCGCTCATCGGAATGGGTTCTACCCTGCTCGACGGCGCGCATGTGGGAGAAGGAGCGATCGTGGCTGCAGGTGCGTTGGTGCTCAAAGGAACGCAGATCGGTCCTCACGAGATATGGGGAGGCGTTCCGGCGAAGTTTATCAAGAAAGCCGACCCTGCGCAGACCGAAGAGATCAACAAAACCATTGCCAACAATTACGCCATGTACGCAAGTTGGTATAAAGAATAAAACTATGTTTAAACGTATTTTATTGAAACTCTCCGGCGAGAGCCTGGCGGGTGCAAGCAAACAAGGAATTGACACCGCTCATCTGGCGGAATACGCCGAGCAAGTGAAAGCGATCGCGGCGAAAGGTGTGCAAGTGGGTATTGTCATCGGCGGAGGAAATATCTTCCGCGGCTTAAGCGGTGCGCAGAAAGGTTTCGACCGTGTCAAAGGCGACCAGATGGGCATGTTAGCTACCGTCATCAATGCTTTAGCATTGGCTTCGGCACTTGAAGCGATCGGTCAGCCCGTACGCGTACTGACCTCCATCCGCATGGAGCCTATAGGCGATTTCTACAGCCCTGCCAAAGCAATCCGCTTGCTGGAGAAAGGCAATGTAGTGATCCTCGCCGGCGGAACAGGTGCACCCTATTTCACCACCGACACCGGTTCGTCACTCCGCGCGCTGGAGATCAAAGCCGATGTGATGCTCAAAGGAACCCGCGTGGACGGAATCTACACCGCTGACCCGGAGAAAGATCCCACCGCTACCAAGTTCGACGAGATCACGTACGACGAAGTGATCCGCCGCGGACTGAAAGTGATGGATCTCACCGCTACCGCCATGGCGAAAGAAAACGGGCTGCCGATCTATGTCTTTAACATGGACGTCAACGGCAACCTCGAAAAAGTAATCAACGGAGAGCCCATTGGAACTCTCGTAAAAATCTAACAATATGGAAGAAGAACTCGAATTATTAGAATCTGCAGCCGAAGAGCAAATGCAGTCTGCTGTCGCTCACTTGGACGACACGCTCCAGCACATCCGTGCAGGTAAAGCCAACCCGCGTATCTTGGACCCGATCAAGATCGAGTACTACGGCACGATGTCGCCGCTGAGTTCTTGCGCAACGGTCACCACGCCGGACGCACGCACTATCGCCATCACGCCGTGGGAGAAGAAACTCATCAGTGAGATCGAGCGCGCTATCATCAATTCCAACATCGGTCTCGCGCCCTCCAACAACGGAGAAACGATCCGTCTGATCCTTCCGCCGCTGACAGAGGAACGCCGCCGCGAGCTCTGCAAGCAATGTAAAGCCGAAGCAGAGAACGCCAAGATGTCGATCCGAAATGCTCGCCGCGACGCGATTGAGGAGTTTAAGAAACTCGTCAAGAACGGTCTGAGCGAGGACATCGAGAAAGACGCAGAGGAAGAGATGCAGAAGACCCACGATAAATATATCGCTAAGGTCGATGCGCTCTACGCAGCCAAGGAAAAAGAGATCATGACGGTATAGTCGCGTTGGACTACAAAGTGCGCGGATTAGTCATTAAGTCAACGGGTAGCAGTTACATCATCCGCATGGACGATGGTACGAGTGTGGAATGTCATATTAAAGGCAATTTCCGCATTCGCGGCATTCGTACGACCAACCCCGTAGCAGTGGGAGACTTTGTTCAAGTCACTCTGACAGCAGAAAGCGATCAAACAGCTTGGATTACAGAGGTGGAGCCGCGGCGTAATTATATTATCCGCCGCTCTACCAACCTCAGCAAAGAGAGCCATATTCTGGCAGCCAATATCGACCAAGTGGCGCTCATCGTGACCGTAAACCATCCGGTTACTTCCACTACGTTTATTGACCGTTTTCTCGCTACCTGCGAAGCGTATCGCGTGCGCGCGCTCCTTATATTTAATAAGGTAGATTTGCTGAACGAGGACGAATTAGCTCAACTCGCTGAACTGCGATCGCTATATGAATCAATCGGTTATGAAACAATAGAGATGTCAGCCATCAGCGTTCAGCCGTCAGACATTTTGCCTCTTCTGGCAGGTAAGACTACCCTGCTCTCCGGCAATTCAGGAGTCGGCAAAAGCACGCTTCTGAATGCCCTCTTCGGCAAGGAACTCACCCGCACAGGTAAGATCTCCGACGCCCACGACAAAGGCATGCACACCACCACCTTCTCGGAGATGTATTTTCTCTCTCCCCTTGAGGGGGAGCCGGAGGGGGTTTCGGCGGTGATAGACACCCCGGGGATCAAAGGTTTCGGATCGGTCGATATGGAGAAGGAAGAGGTCTCCCATTATTTCCGCGAGATCTTCCGCACAAGTACGGACTGCCGATTTAATAACTGCACGCATACCAACGAACCCGGTTGCGCAGTTATTGAAGCCGTGGAGCACGGCGAGATTGCTCTCAGCCGCTATGAATCGTACCTCTCGCTCTTAGGCGACTGCGACGAAGCAAAATACAGATAAAACACTAATAACAAACAATTTAAATTTCACTGTTATGAAAATGTATTCTGAGTATCGCGCTCAGGCGCGAGAGACCTTGAAAGGTCGTTGGAACGAAATGGCTCTTGTCACCTTGATTGTGTCTGCCATCGTTATGTTGTGCTCCTCACCGACTATGTTGTCCAATAGTTTTGGAGAAGAGATGTATTCCCTTTTCGGATCGTGTACCATGCTAGTACTGTCGCTCCTTATCGCAGTTCCGCTGCAGTTTGCGTTCTACAATCTGCTTCTGCGCTATGCGCGTCGCGAAGAATTAGAGGGCAGTTATATCTCTTTTTGCTTCAAAGATTTCGCTGCGAACTGGAGCAAGTACTTCGTTGCAGGTCTATTAATGACCTTGGTTTTAGTCGTCGTACTCATTCCGACCTTAATGATCGGTACGATTATTCTTGGTCTGGCTTATGGCATGATACCCTTTGTTATCCACGACAACCCCGAAATGAGTGCGCGCGAAGTGCTCCGTACAAGCCGTCTGATGATGCGTGGTCATAAATGGCAACTGTTCGTGCTCGAACTGACCTTCATCGGCTGGATTTTTTTGGCAATCTTCACCTTCGGTATTGGTTTACTATGGTTGGAGCCGTACATAGCCATGACGTACGCGCATTTCTACGAGGATGTCAAAGCCGAATACGAAGCCAAGCAAGCTGCACAAGTAGCTTAAGACCACTGGTCCAAAGTAGCAGTCAGTTCATCAAAAGTGTGTGCCTGGGATGAGGCGCGCACTTTTTGTATCTGCTCGTTTACAGCTTGGTCGTACGTCTCCGCCTCCACATCGCGGATGACGCCGAGGGCAATAGGGAGAAGGGAGGGAGCATTGACTTCCAGATTTCGCTCCTGTCCCATGAGGGCAAGGAGACGATGGAGTGTCGGATCTTGCTGGTGCGCGTCATGAACGAGCACGCGCTCATCGTCAGCAGGCACTACAATCAGCCGCGGAACAAAGGTCTGCGGGTCGATCTCTACAGCCAAACCTTTGTCTTTGTTCTTGCCGAAGATCATTTTCTCGCCATGGCGGAGAATGATGCTGTGCTCCTCTCGCTGTTCGCGATCGGCGATCCACGAATGCGTTCCGTTATTGAAAATCACACAGTTAACGAGACATTCAACAACAGACGCACCTTTGTGCTGCTGCGCGGCTACAAGGCAATCGACCGTCGTCGGCACATCGACATCGAGCGTGCGGGCAAAGAACGTACCACGTGCGCCGAGCACCAGTTCTGCAGGAATAAACGGACGCTCTACCGTTCCGAAAGGAGAGGATTTGGAGACAAATCCTTTAGGGCTGGTCGGCGAATACTGACCTTTGGTCAGACCGTAGATGCGGTTATTGAAGAGACAGATATTGAGATCGACGTTTCTGCGTATCTCGTGGATGAAATGGTTTCCTCCGATAGCGAGGCAGTCGCCGTCGCCGGACATCTGCCAAACGGTCAGTTCGGGATGGCTTGTCTTCACGCCGGTAGCGATCGCACCGCCACGACCGTGAATGGTATTGAAACCGTAGGTATTGAGATAGTGCGGCATTCGGCTGGAACAACCAATACCGGAGATGACTGCCACCTGGTGGGTCGGGATTCCTATTTGCGCCATGGCTTTCTGAAGCGCCATGCAGATAGCGTGGTCGCCGCAACCCGGGCAGAAACGTACATATTGATCGGATTTGAATTGTGATGCTTCCATAATAAATAAGAATTCAGCTTTCAGCTATCAGCATTCAGATTTTTTAACAAAGTTAACGATTCTTTCTACCGCGAACGGCTGTCCTTGAATTTCATTGTATTGCTCGAACTTGATATCCGGGAACTGCGCGCGGAGATATGTTGCGAATTGTCCTGTATTCAGTTCGCAAACAACAATTCGCTTATATTGGCTCAGTATTTCACGGGTATTCTTCGGCAACGGACAGATATAATTGAAGTGCGCCAAATCGCATCCTAATTCGTTCGCCGCGGCGTGCAGATGCCCTTCCGTACTACCCCAACCCACGAGGAGCGTATCGCTCGTTTGAAGGTTTGAAGGTTTGAGAGTTTGAAGGTTTGAAGGTTTGAGAGTTTGAAGGTTTGGAATGGAGTTGGCAATCTGTTCGATCTTGTGTTTGCGGGCAAGGACCATCTGTTCGTGGTTCTCCGGATTAGTGGAGATCGTACCTTTTTCCGCGTCGCGCTCCAAACCGATGTTGCGATGCTCGTATCCTTCCATTCCGGGGTACGCCCAATAACGCACGCCGCGCGCGTCACGCAACGCGGGATTATACTGTCCTTTCAACTCTTCGGGCACACCTTGCGGATGAATCTCCGGCAGTTCAGCCAACTTCGGAATCCTCCAAAGCGCCGTTCCGTTCGCCAGATACGTATCGGTCATCAGAATAACGGGCGTCATGTTCTCCAAGGCTATCTTGCATGCCTCGTACGCGTAGTCAAAACAGTTCGCGGACGAAGAAGCCGCAATTACGACCGCCGGACACTCGCCGTTTCTGCCATACAAGGCTTGCAGGAGATCCGTCTGTTCGGTTTTGGTCGGAAGTCCGGTTGAAGGACCGCCGCGCTGTACGTCAATCACTACTAATGGCAGTTCCGCCATGACAGCCAGACCGATGGCTTCGGATTTGAGACTCAGACCGGGCCCCGAAGTGCTGGTACATGCCAGATCGCCGGCAAAAGCAGCTCCGATAGCCGTGCATACACCTGCTATCTCGTCCTCAGCCTGAATAGCCATGACGTTCATATCCTTGCGCGCAGCCAGTTCGTGCAGAATATCCGTTGCCGGCGTAATAGGATACGAACCGAGGAAGAGCCGTTTGCCCGCTTTCTCTGCCGCCGCAATCAGTCCCCATGCCGTGGCTTTGTTGCCCGCGATGGAAGTGTATGAGCTTTCAGCATTCAGCTTTGAGCCATCAGCTGAATTCTGACGCAGGTCTGACCCTTCTGACGGCTCCAAGTGTACTTGCTGCACGTTGAGGGCGAGGTTTTGACCGTAGTTGTAACCATCGACCATCACTTTGGTGTTCGGAGCCACGAGCGCAGGTTTCTTCTTGAACTTCTCTTCGAGAAGATGAATCGCTTTCTCCATCGGTTCGTCGAACAGCCAGTAGATCAGACCGAGCGCAAACATATTCCGGCATTTGAGCACGGACTTATTGTCCATTCCGGAGTCTTTGAGTGCCTCTTTGGTCAGCGTGGTAAGGGCTACCGGCACAATCTGCACGCTCTCCGGGATTCCCAGTTCCTCAAAGGGATTAGGCGTGTGATACTGTGCTTTCTCAAGGTCTTTGTCGGTCAGCGAATCCGTATCTACAATTAAAATCGCGTGCCTGTGGAACAGAGAAAACTCCTCATCGAAATGCGCCTGCGGGTGGTTGAAATGCGAACCTAATGTACACACTTTGAGCGCAGCAGCATTCATTGCTACCACTACATCCGCTTTGTCGCCCGAGGTATAAACCTCCTGCCCCAGCTCCACTTGGAAAGCACTCACGCCGCCCAATGTACCTTGCGGCGCACGAATTTCAGCCGGAAAGTCCGGCAAGGTGGAGATCTCGTGCCCCATCTCTGCCGCCAACTGGGCAAACATATTGCCCGTCAGCTGCATTCCGTCGCCCGAATCTCCGCAAAATCGAACTACAATGTTTTTCACTTTTATTGTGTTTGGTATTAAATTTGCTGCAAAGATACTGCTTTTTTCTGAATTGTGCAAGAGTGGTGGCGCTTTTGGTCAAAAAAATCTATTTATTTCGTCGTTTGCAGGTCGGTAGCGTTATACGAATATCCCCCTAATCACCCCGTAATAACCCCCTAATCACCCCCTTATCACCCCCTTATCACCCCCTTTTGAGAGGAAAAAGGTGAAAAGTGAAAGGTGAAAAGTGAAAGGAGGATAGAAAGATAAAACGCAAAAAATGCACAAGGACTTGCATATATTATTTTTTTTTAGTAACTTTGCACCCGATTTTAATTTGGATAAATAGGATTAAATGGATTTGGATAAGATACGGAATTTTTGTATAATTGCGCATATCGATCATGGCAAAAGTACATTGGCAGATCGAATGCTTGAGATCACGCAGACTGTGGATGTGCGGCAGATGGAGAACCAAGTGCTGGACGACATGGATCTTGAGAAAGAACGCGGTATCACGATCAAGAGCCATGCCATTCAGATGGCGTACAAGCCGTCAGCTGTCAGCCATCAGAATTCAGATGAAGGCTCAAAGCTGAAGGATGATGGCACATACACCCTGAATCTGATTGACACTCCGGGGCACGTGGACTTCAGTTATGAGGTGAGCCGTTCGATTGCGGCTTGCGAGGGAGCTGTGCTGGTGGTCGATGCTACGCAAGGTGTTCAGGCACAGACGATCAGCAACCTTTATATGGCGATTGAGCATGATCTGGAGATCATTCCTGTGCTCAACAAATGCGACATGGAAAACGCCATGCCGGAACGTGTGGAGGACGAGATTGTAGAGCTGTTGGGCTGCAAACGCGAGGAGATTTTGCGTTGCTCCGCCAAGACAGGCGAAGGCGTGCCGGAGATTTTGGACGCGATCGTAGAACGTATTCCGGCTCCAAAAGGTGATCCGAAAGCGCCGTTGCAATGTCTTGTTTTCGATAGTGTTTTCAATAGTTTCCGCGGAATCATCGCTTATTTCAAAGTGGTGAACGGGACGATGAAAACGGGCGAGAAAGTGCGGTTCGTGAACACGGGCAAGGAATACGACGCAGACGAGATCGGTATTCTCAAACTGGACATGAGTCCGCGCAAAGAGATCTCTGCCGGAAACGTGGGATATATTATTTCCGGAATCAAGACTTCGACCGAGGTCAAAGTGGGCGACACGATCACGCATGTGGACAGACCTTGCGATAAAGCGATAGACGGCTTTGAGGAAGCCAAACCGATGGTGTTCGCCGGTGTGTATCCTATTGAGAGTGAGGACTATGAGGATCTGCGCGCAAGTCTGGAGAAGTTGCAACTGAATGACGCAAGTCTGACTTTCCAGCCGGAGAGTTCGATGGCTTTGGGTTTCGGTTTCCGCTGCGGATTCCTGGGTTTGCTGCACATGGAGATCGTGCAGGAACGTCTGGATCGCGAGTTCGACATGGACGTGATCACGACCGTTCCGAACGTAAGTTACAACGTCTATACGAAGGACGGCGGTATGGTTGAGGTGCATAACCCAGCCGGCATGCCGGATTTGACCGAAATAGACCGTATCGAGGAGCCGTATATCCGCGCAAGTGTCATAACCACAGCCGATTACATCGGTCCGATCATGACGCTGTGTCTGGGCAAACGCGGCGAACTTGTCAAACAAGAATATATATCCGGCAACCGAATGGAGCTGCTGTTCGACATGCCGTTGGGCGAGATTGTCATTGATTTCTACGACAAGTTGAAGAGCATTTCCAAAGGCTATGCTTCTTTCGACTGGCACATGAACGGTTTCAGACCGTCGAACCTTGTGAAGTTGGATATATTGCTGAACGGCGAACAGGTGGATGCGCTGAGCACGCTGACGCACCGGGACAACGCCGTGGATTTCGGACGACGGATGTGCGAGAAGCTGAAAGAGTTACTGCCGAGACAACAGTTTGATATTGCGATACAGGCAGCCATCGGTGCGAAGATCATTGCCCGCGAGACCGTGAAGCAGGTTCGCAAGGATGTGCTCGCAAAATGTTACGGAGGCGACGTGAGCCGTAAGCGGAAGCTGCTGGAGAAACAGAAGCGCGGCAAGAAACGAATGAAGCAGATCGGCAATGTCGAAGTACCGCAGAAAGCGTTCCTCGCGGTATTGAAATTAGACTAGGGTCCCAGGATCCCAGTATATTAGATAAACCAAATAAATTATAAAATCATGATTGAGCATTTGATTCCGGCGTGGATGTTAATCCCGTTTGTGGTGATGCTGCTGTGCATCGCCGTGCTGCCGCTCATTCCTCATGTGGGCGAATGGTGGGAGCACAATTTGCACAAGTTGTATGTGTCTCTGTTGCTCGGTACCCCGGTGGGTATATGGTTGTGTCTCAACGGTATGGACCACGAGCTGATTCATCAGATGATCTACGACTATGTGCCGTTCATTTTGCTGCTGATGGCGCTCTTTGTCACCACCGGCGGAATCTGTATTCGTGGTGACCTCAAAGCCACTCCGACGACCAACACTATTATTCTGGCGTTGGGCTGGGTGTTAGCTTCGTTCATGGGAACAACGGGAGCAGCGATGCTGCTGATTCGTCTGTTGCTGAGTACCATTCAACAACGTAAACACCGCGTACACACGGTACTATTCTTCATCGCGATTGTTGCTAACTGCGGCGGTCTGCTTTCGCCGCTCGGCGATCCTCCTTTGTTCCTGCTGTTCCAGAAAGGAACGCCGTTCATGTGGTGGATGCAGAATATGGTAGGCGAATGGTTTGTAACCGGCGCTCTGCTGCTCATTATTTATTTCGTGATCGACACCTATTATTATAAGAAAGAGCCGCTGGAGAACGTCATGGCGGACGTGCGCGAGGCGAAGAAACTGCAAGTAAGCGGACTGATCAACATCTTCTGGCTGCTGTGTGTGATCTGCTCGACGATGTTCATCAACTCGACGTATATTCCTGCGATGGGCGCACACGACGCTCCGTGGTACCTGAAACTGCTGCGCGAGTGGGCATTCATCCTCATCATTATGGGTTCGTGGGTGACGACCAAGAAAGAGGTTCGCGTGAAGAACAACTACAGCTGGACTCCGATCATGGAGGTGGCCTGCGTGTTCTTAGGTATCTTTGCGACCATGACGCCGGCTTTGATGTTCCTTCAGCAAAACCCGCTGCCGGTTCATGCTCCCTGGCAGTTCGTTTATTGCACCGGCGCGCTGAGTGCATTCCTTGACAATGCCCCGACGGCGATGGTGTTCCACGCCACAGCTACTACCCTGCCCGTTGACGCTGCTACGGCTGTAGCCGGCATCGCTCCGGAGTTCATGAAAGCAATCTCAATGGGTGCAGTCTTCTTTGGCGCCCTGACCTATATCGGCAATGGACCGAACTTCATGGTGAAGTCGATCGCAGAGCAGGAAGGAATCGAGATGCCGAGTTTCTTCGGCTATATGATTAAGTTCAGCTTGATCATCCTGCTGCCGGTTTATGTAATAGTGCAATTATTGTTTATTTAATAACCCCACCCCGGGAGAGTTCTACGACCGTCCACTGGACGCTCGATCGAGCGGAGCTCTTCACCCCTCAAGGGAGGGAGAAAGGATTTTCATTTATGAGTTTATTCGATCAAGTAAGCGAGGACATCAAAAAAGCGATGCTCGCAAAAGATAAAACGGCGCTGGACGCGCTGCGCGGAATAAAGAAAGAGTTCCTGGAGGCAAAGACCGCTAAAGGTAGCGACGGCGAACTGCACGACGAGAAGGCATTGCAGATTCTCCAGAAGATGGTGAAGCAACGCAAGGAGTCGGCGCAAATGTACATCGATGCCGGACGTCCGGAGTTGGCAGAGGACGAGTTGGCGCAATGCAAGATCATTGAACAATATCTGCCGGCTATGCTGAGCGAGGAGGAACTCGCCGCTGCGCTCAAAGAGATCATCGCGCAAGTGGGCGCTACGGGTCCGCAGGACATGGGCAAAGTAATGGGCGTGGCTACCAAACAACTCGCCGGCAAGGCAGAAGGCAAAGCTATCAACCTCAAAGTGCGTGAGCTCTTAGCCCAATGAAACGAGCCTTTCTGATCATTCTGTTAGCGACCGGCACTAATTGGGTGTCGGTCGTTACAGACTGGTACTCTGCGAACATGAACTACGCTTCTATCACGGCACTCATGACCGTGGAGAGTTCGTTCATCCCATTCCCGAGCGAGGTCGTCATTCCGCCGGCAGCCTATGTGGCAGCAGACCCGAGCAGCGCGGTCTATGTGAGCGACAGCTATTTCGTGAACGTAGCGCTGATCGTCCTTTTCGGCACAATAGGCGCCATGCTGGGTGCTATCATCAATTACCTGCTCTCTCTTTGGCTGGGACGCGCGATCATTTACGCTTTTGCGGACAGCAAATTAGGACATTTGTGTCTCTTGAGCCGCGAGAAAGTAGAGAAAGCGGAAGCGTATTTCAACGACCACGGCAAGGTCAGCACGTTTGTCGGGCGTTTTATCCCCGGTATCCGTCAACTGATCTCTATTCCGGCGGGGTTGAGCAAGATGCATTTCGGCTGGTTCCTTTTTTACACCTTCTTGGGAGCGGGACTTTGGAACACAGTGCTTGCTATTCTGGGCTATGTGGCGCACGGTCAGGCAGACCTGATCAACCAATACAGCCACGAACTATCCGTGGCGATACTCGTACTGCTTGGGGCAGTAGTACTCTACTACCTCATCCGATGGATGATAAAACGCGTGAAGGCTTAGCCCCCACGCGTTTTATTTAGTTTTTATTGTCTGTTATTTTTTCAGCCATTCCGCGATCGCTTTGTGGCGGTCGATCATTTCGGCAATCAGGCATCCTATTATCCACGAAAGCAGGAAAAACAGGATGACGCATTTCGTACGGGTCATGACCGGCGTCGGATCAACGGCAAAATGGTTCTCCAGCACTACCGGAGCCGAAGCCAGCTGCAGACGCAGGTCGCCGTTCCGGGTGTGAAGTTGCTGCCGGTATATATCATTCAGAAAGAGACGAATCTTACGATCTCCGTAGAAATTGACACCGTTGCCATCGTTATTCATCATCGCGGCAGGCGAACCGGCATTGTAATAATACGCGCTGGTGAGGCTGTCCAGTTTGACCGCCTGGCGGTGGTTAAAGGCTACCTCTTCGCGCAGGTTCTCCAGATAGAGTTCATGAGCCTGCTGCAACGCCTCATTGCCGTTGAGCAGCTCCAGGACAGCTTCCTCTATCTCCGGCACCATCGGCAAAGCATAAGCCGGTGTCTGGAACTGGATACAAACGCGATCCTGCATCTGCACCTCCGTAGTATCCTTGGGCGACGATTTGCGCTTAAAATCAATGTAATCTGCCACTCCGTCATGGTGCACGTCCACTACACGGAAGACATCAAAACGCCCCGCTTGTTTCCAGCGCATATACGGCGCGATCTTGGCGTCCGGAGGCAGTAACTGACCGGACTGAAGGGGCGCAAACGCTTTCTCAAACTGCTGCATCGAAGCCCCATTGACCATAGCGATGGCATTCACGCGGTATTTGATGTTCTTCGGCCGGGTATGATAGATTGCCAGCGCGATTGCCAGAACGACCAAGGTCACAACGATGTACCAGTAACGGTACGTCAGGCGGATCATGCGCGACAAGATGTTCCAGAATGCTACGCAGCCACGACCTATTGCGCGACAACAAGCGACACAGAGGTCCCAAAAATTCATTTCTCTTTCCATATAGTTTAATTTTTATTTCTTCTAATCCATCCAAAGGGCCGATGAGAGGTCTCTTTGGGTTTTTCTTCAGGAGCAGCCTCTTCCTCCACCTTAATTACGATCTCTTCCGCCGAAGCCGAAGTCGCGCGCTCACGGGGTTGCGCCGGCGGTTCTACACCCTCAGCGCGAAGTGTGTCACTCAGGTCGATCAGTTGCGCCGGCTCGTCCTCCATCGGTTTCGGTGTCTGCGGAGGATAATTGGCATCGATGGCTTCCGCGATGGTCTTCTTGCCCTCTTCTTCGTCCTCAGAAGGCAGACCGTCCACTTTGTATCCAGTAGCGATGACAGTCACGCGCACTTCTTCGCCTAGCGTCTCGTCGATCGAAGCACCCCATTGCACCTCGATATTGTCGCCCACTTCTTGGACAAAATCGTTGATCTGGTCGATCTCCTCCATGACGATGGCATGCTCGGTGGAGCAATAGAATTGCAGCAGGATGCGCTCCGCTCCATGCACATCGTTGGTGTTGACCAGCGGTGAGTTCAGCGCATCGTTGATGGCGTTGGTAATACGTTTCTCGCCGGAAGCGCGACCGATATTCATGATTGCCACGCCGCCTTTCTTGAGCGTATTGCGCACGTCGGCAAAGTCGGTGTTTATATATCCAGGAACCGTAATGATCTCCGCGATCGCGCGCGCCGCATTGGCTACCACGTCGTCCGATTTGGAGAACGCATTGAGCAAGTTCAACTCCGGATAGATCTGTTTCAGTTTCTCATTATTAATAATAAGGAGTGCGTCCACATGTTTTGCCAGACGCGCTACGCCGGTCATTGCTTTTTCGATCTTCTTCTTGCCCTCGAAAGCAAACGGAATGGTCACAATACCGACGGTCAGAATACCCATCTCTTGCGCCACTTCGGCTACTACGGCAGACGCACCGGTTCCTGTTCCACCACCCATTCCGGCAGTGATAAACAGCATCTGGGTGCCATCATTGAGCGCCTCGCGGATATGATCCCTGCTCTCCTCGGCATACTGGCGCGCGGTCTCAGGATCGCCTCCGGCTCCCAAACCGGGACCGAGTTGTAACTTATTCGGAACAGAGGACTTGATAAGCACTTGGCGGTCGGTGTTACATACCAAGAAAGAGACATCTTTCAATCCCTGGCGATGCATGTAATTGACGGCATTGCAGCCACCGCCACCAACGCCGATCACTTTAATAATACTATCTTCTGTCAAGCCTTCCAAAGGCAGAGTAATTAAATCTTCATTCATATTCGTAGTGTTTAGTTTTGGTCAATAAACATATCCAATGTACTTTCTTTCATCCGATCGAAGAAGCCGGGTTTTTGCACCAGCTGATTCTTGTGACTATCGCGGAAATCTTGTCCCAGCAGGATCGTGCCGACGAGCGAAGTGTATTCCGGCGAGAGGTATTTCTCGTCCGTGTCGCGATGGAGCAAGAGGTTGTGTGCGCCATACTGCACATTCACGGACGTTTTGCTCTGGATATACTCCGCCAAGCCTTGCAGCATACTGCCGCCGCCGGTGATATAGAGCGTCGAGATGCGATTTTCCACTTTCTTCAACTCCTCCAAAACCGGCGTCAGAATCTCCTGAAGTTTGAGTTCGATCGCCTCTGCCAGTTCTTGGGTGGAGATCACGAAATCGCCGCCGATCTCCGCCGAAGCGGGGATACGAAGGCGCACGTTCTTCTCCAGACACTCCGGCGAAGCGCAGCCAAACTTACGCTTCAGCACTTCCGCCGTAGCGAAATCCAAACCCTGCTGCTCCAGCATTCGGGTGATATGGTATCCACCTTTGGGTACCACTTTGTTGATCAGATACTGCCCGCCTTTGTACGCGGTGAAAGTGGTGGTCTGCGCGCCGAGATCCAGTACGGCGCAACCGTTCATCAACACATGATTGCCGTCGCAGGTCGCGAAAGCGGACAGCAGCGTCTCCGGACGGACAAACGAGTGTTCGATCATACGACCGGCCTGCGAGAAAGACTTCTGCAACTGGGTGTCGATCACTTTACGTCCGCAGAAAGCGGTATAGTGCGCTTCCACCAACGCTGCGCGTTGCTCTGGATGCGGCAGATCGTCCTGCTCCACTCCGTCGAGTTTGAAATAACTGGGTACAAGACCCAATACGGCTACGTCGGGGTTTCGGAGTTCAATCTTCTCCTTACATTCCCGCTCCATCTCGTCCAAGAGCGACTGACTGATTTCTTTCTTGCGCGCCTGGTCGCGACGCGAGTGCACCGCAGCGATCTGCATCGACTGACCGCCGACGGAGATAAACGCCATCGGGAGTTCTTCCACTCCGATACGGTTTGCGAGCAGTTTCAGGATCTCGGCGATCACGTATCCCGCATTGCTGGATTGCGTGATCACACCCTGCTCCACACACACATTGCCTTGTTTTTGCGGTCGTTCCTCTACGCCCAAGATCTGGAACAAGTCCTGCGCAATACGCCGCGCCGCCATGGCGCGCACGCTATCGCTTCCCAAGTCCAATGCCACAAGGGGAAGAGAATCCGCTGTTTGAGGTTGTTTCTTTGCCATTTGTGTAAATAGTTAAAGGTTTATGTTAATATCTGCCGATTACCTGACCGCGAAAGCGCAAGTCCAGTTCGGTATAGTTTTTTGCTTTCACTTCTTCCGGACTGTTCTGGTAAAAAGTCCTTAGTTTCTTGAGTTTCTGCGCGTGCCCGCGCATAGCACCTAATACTGCGCGCGGCTGGTTTTCTCCGCGCATATAGAGATAGACCATGATCGGCGTTTGGACATAGAGGTGGTGGATTCGTTCTTGCCAATAAGGCTCGTCCTGCAGCCATTCTGCAAAATCCGCCAGTTGCCCCGAAGCCATCTGTGTTCCCACATTGCCGGTAACCAGCGGCACTTCGTCTCGCACGCTGTTTCGCGCCTGCATCACCTTGCGATCCGTGTCAATCAGATACGTGTCCACCGGCGTCTGTACGCGCAGAAGAGGCACTCGCTGGGTCAAACGGACGCGGACAATATGCCTCGGCGTCAGATAGCACTCCGCCTTGCGCACCATCGGGTGATGTTGGATCGCATTCTCTATGCGGTGAAGCGCCACGGTGTTCAGATTTTTACCCACCGGGTAAATATCCTGCCCCACCAGCAATGCCGTCAACTCGCTCTCCGAGAGATACATTCGCTCCGCGCGGTCCTCAATGATATATTCCAATGCGGCACACGGCTCTTCCGCCGGACGGGATATATACCCCCAAGCGATTGCCGCCGCCATAAGTCCCGCCATGACCGCGATTCCCACACAACTCCATATTATCCGTCCGACACTCATTCACTCAAGCCTTTTGCTACAGCAGGCACCAGCCGGTCTATGTCTCCGGCTCCAACGGTCAGCACGACCACCGGCTCTTGGGACGCCGCTACTCTGCGTTTCAACTCATCCACCAGTTCGCTCTTTTGCACCACTTTGCCGCCGAGCATTTCACTTGTGACACCGGGGATCGGTTCTTCGCGCGCCGGATAGATCGGCAGCAGGACACATTCGTCCAAGGTAGCCAGCACTTTTCTAAACCCGTCCGCAAAGTCGCGCGTACGAGTATATAGGTGCGGCTGGAACACACCGATCAGCCTGCGAGAGGGAAACACCTTTCGGATCGAATCTATCGCCGTTGCTATCTCTTGCGGATGGTGCGCATAGTCGTCTATATACGCCACCTTCGGCGTGTTGAGATGGATATTGAAGCGCCGCTGCACGCCTTTGAAGGATGCCACCGCTTCTTTTAAATGATTAATGAATAATGAATAATGAATATTTTTCTCCTTATTCACCAGCCACGCAACACTCATCGCTGCCACGGCATTCTCTATATTCACCCACACCGGCACACCTAATTCGATATCATGCACCACGTCCTCCGGCGTGTGGAAATCAAAGACGATCTGTCCTTCGCTCACGCGGATATTCTCGGCATAGAAATCGCCGCCTTCTCCATACGTGTAGCATTTCACGCCGGGTTGCAGCCTCGGTTTCAACGCAATGCCGTGTTTCATCACCAGCGCACCGGTGATGAGGCTCGTGTAATGAGCAAACGCCTCGCGGTACGCCTCTGCCGTTCCATAAATATCCAGATGGTCGGCATCGACCGCCGTCACAACGGATATATACGGCGTCAGCCGATGGAACGAGCGGTCGTATTCATCCGCCTCCACCACCACATATTCGCTCTCCTTGTCCATCAGCACATTCGTGCCGTAGTTCATGCTGATTCCACCGAGGAACGCATTCACGGGATTCAGCAGATGAGCCAACATCGTGCTGGTGGTCGTCTTGCCGTGCGTGCCCGCTACGCAAAGCGCTTTCTTCTCCCGCGTCACCATTCCCAGCACTTCCGAACGCTTGCGGATGTCGAATCCCTGCTCTCGCAAATACGTGTATATCGCGCTATCCTCCGGAACTGCCGGCGTACGCACAATGAGCGTGTTGCGGGAATTGAGAGTTCTTAGCCCCGAAGGGGCACGATTATCAGAGAATTGAGAATGGAGAATTGCAGGATCGTCCACATACGTGATCCGAATCCCCTCCGCCTCCATCTCGCGGGTCAGCGCAGAAGGCGTGCGGTCATAACCGCTCACGGGGTAGCCATGGTGGTGAAAATAGCGCGCAAGGGCACTCATCCCTATGCCGCCTATACCCAGAAAAAAGAAATTTTGTATGTCTTGAGACGAAATCATGATTTCTTATCACGCAATTTGGGCACAAAAGTACAAAAAAATTTTGATATATGCAAAAAAAAACGTACCTTTGCAGCGGAAAAATGAAAAAAACACTTTCTATCATATTGCTCTTAGCCTCTTTGCAGGCTTTTGCGCTCCCCCGTTATGAGTTGGCGTACCGTCTCTCCGGAACAGGTTTATTCATGCTGCCGGACGAGAAAGTGTCGCCTTGGCTTCGCCCCACTCCGGTCGTGCCGGGAGCGGCGTTCACGGTGGAGTTTCTGCCCACCGGCAGGTGGCATTGCCTTCAGCAATGGAACAATGCTTCCATCGGCGTCGGAGCACGCTATCTGAATCTGGGGAATGACACGATTCTGGGTTCCGCCTTCGCCGCCTATGGGTACATCAATATGCCGTTTTATAATGGTACGCATTTCCGCATCGGCGCGCGTCCGACGGTCGGTCTCGCGGCGGTCACGAAGACATACGCCAATACATACAAAGGCGAACACCTCTACCAGGATCACAAGGACGCCAACTGGTCCATCGGTTCTATTCTGAACGCGTATCTGGCATTGGAGATGTATATGGATTTCCCGATCAAGGACGGCTGGGAGATCACCCTCAACGGCGGCTGGCATCATATATCGAACGGTTCGATCATGCACCCGAACGCGGGTTATAACATGTTCGGCGGCGAATTAGGGGTGCGTTACCAGCCGGGGGCTAAACAATACGAAAAACCCGATCCCGACGTGCCGCGCAAACTATATGACGGCGTGGACAAACCTTGGGCGGTGGAGATCAGTGCGACCGGAGGCGTGAAGCAGAATTATTACCGCGACAATTATCCCAAGATGCAGTTTTTCGGAGCAGCTACGGTCAAAGTGGCGGCGTATTGGGTGCCAGTCTCCATCTTCCGTATCGGAGCAGGTATCGATGCCTTCTACGACGGCTACTATCGGAGTGTCAGCAACCGGGAAGAATACAAGGCCGCTTATCCCGATGCACCGGTTACCTATTTTGGCAAAACGTATCTGAAGGAGAGTAAATTAGCGAATTGTTTCCGCGCAGGTGTTTCTATCCAGCCGGAGTTCATCATCGGGCATCTGACCGCCGGCATCCATGTCGGGTTCTATGTCTATGACCCGATCAAGAACTTAGAGCCGTTTGTCGGCAAAAAATCATGGGATAAAGGTCAAGGCGCAAAGGAGATGGACGAAGCCGGCACACCGCTCAATCGCAGTATTTTCTACCAATATGACTTTACGGACGCCAGCAATTATCAGGACGGATGGTGCTATATGCAGTTTGTGCTCAAATACCACGTGCTGGACCATCTCTTCGTCCAGCTGGGTCTCAAAACCCACGGTGTCCGTGCCGAGTTCATCGATGCCGGACTCGGCGTCGCCTTCTAACCCTTCACCAAATTGTCTTCGATGAAATAGACGAAGTCCATCGGCACGCCGTGGTCCACGAGCGCACGTCTGTCCGGACGGAAAAGCGCATAGAAGTCCTTGAGCGAACCGCAGGCTTGACGCGCTAATTTGTAGTTCTCAAACGCCATCATCCGGTCGCCTAAAACCATCAGGCAATGAGCATAATTGATGTAATCAATCGGCTCATTCGCTCCTTCGCGCAACTTATCACGATAGACTTGTCCGGCAGCGCGCGGCTTGAGCCACAAGTAATCCCTGTAACCGCACTCGACCGCGATCTTCACGAGGAACTTCTCTTTCTCAATATCATTTCCGATGAGCTCTTGATAGACCCACGTCCCGGGCAGGTTGTTCACCAGCTCCGTCATGTACTCCACTTCGGCTTTGGGTACCCAGGAATAGAACGTCTTGTGGTCATTCTGAATGCCGGACGCCTGAACCAGCTTCTGCATGCTCTCCGGCAGCCAGTTCAGCGGCATCATGCCGGTTGCGAACTCTTCCAGAAGCGATTTCTTGGAGTATTCCACCAGCGTACAGAGCATCTCAAACGCTTTGTCCTCTTTCTCCGGTTCCGAGATCTGAAGGGCAAACTCCTCTTGGATGGACGGGAAGAAATCGATCCGCACGTCGTAATGAATCAGCAGCGAGATCACATTGACCAGACAGTGGTTGGCAACCACCTCCACCTCGCTGTCTATGCCCCCTATCAGCGCATACATGCCGTCAATGGAGAAACACTCGCGCAGGTTCCTTGTCAGCGCCGTAATAGCAATCAACGCCACTCCGGTCTGCTTCGGATCATGCATCGCATCGTCTAACCACTTAAAGTCCTTTTCCGTCAACTGGATGCAATTCTGGAAATAGTTCAGCACAGACGAAACGGTCTTCGGATTAAAACCGTGCATCTCCGGCGAGAGACCGCGTTTGAGACGAATATCAGCATACACGGCGTCGCATAACTGGTACATCTCGCCTGTGATTTTGTCCAGTTCACTCTCCGCTTCCGGATCGTCTATATTCAGCCATTTGACGAACACCTCATGGTATCGGGTTCGGATGGAGTGCAACGCTTGCTCGTACGGATTTATTTCTCCCAACTCGTTCAGCCACACGCGAACGACCGTCGCAGCGGTCTCCACCATACATTCGCCCAGCGCACGCTCTATCGTATTCACTTGGCTACCTAATTCTTTTGTCTTATCGTCTTCCAATTCTCAAATGTCCATACGGCTTCAGCCGATCGTTCGAGGCTTTGCCGAGATAAGAAATTTCATATTTTATATTTGATCAGGTAATCGTTCCGCGAAGGCGAATTGCGGATTACCAGCTCGGCTAAGAAGCCCGCGAGGAACAACATACAACCCAAGATCATCATCAGAATAGCAATATGGAAATACGGATTCACGCCCACCAACATTGCCGGCACATGGTGCGCCAGCGCGTACCATTTCATGCCTCCCACAACGATCACAGCGATAAATCCGATCAGGAACATCAGGCTTCCTACCAGCCCGAAGAAGTGCATCGGCTGCTTGCCGAATTTGTTGAGGAACCAAAGGGTCATCAGATCCAGATAGCCGTTCACGAACCGGTTCAGACCGAATTTGGAGACGCCGAACTCGCGTTTGCGGTGTTGCACCACTTTCTCGCCGATCTTGGTGAATCCGGCGTTCTTCGCCAGATACGGGATGTACCGGTGCATTTCGCTGAAAACCTCGATGTTCTTCACCACCTCCAGCCGGTATGCTTTCAGTCCGCAGTTCATGTCATGCAGCTGGATTCCGGTCACGCGGCGCGCCGTAGCGTTGAACAGTTTGGACGGCAGATTCTTGGTCAACTTATTGTCATACCGTTTCTGTTTCCAACCGCTCACGAGGTCGTACCCCTCTTCCGTGATCATCCGGTAGAGTTCGGGGATCTCGTCCGGGCTGTCCTGCAGGTCGGCATCCATGGTGATCACCACATCGCCTTTCGCAGCCTTGAATCCGCAATACAACGCCGCGCTCTTGCCATAATTCCGCCGGAAACAGATCCCATGAACCTCCCCTCGCTCCTTTGTACTTGGTTCTTGGTCACTTTGTAACTTCTCTATGACGCTCCACGACTCGTCTGTTGAGCCGTCATTGACGAAAATGACCTCATAGGAAAACTTGTTTTCTTTCATCACGCGTGCGATCCACTCATAGAGTTTCGGCAGCGACTCCGCCTCATTAAATAGAGGCACTATAACTGAAATATCCATATTAAACTAATTTGCGGCTGCAAAGGTACTGCTTTTTTTTGACATATGCAAGAAAAAAATCACTTGGTTCCGCCTCCGAGCGCAACGTAGAGGTCAATCAGACTGATCAGACCGTTATACCGGTTTGTCACATCCGAGAGTTGCGCTTTGAGATAATTCTCTTGCGCCGTGAGGACCTCCAGATATGATGCTTTGCCTTTTTTCATCAGCTCGCACGTACCTTGGTACGATTCGCTCTGAGTGGTCAGCAGGCGTTGGTAAAGCGTGTCTTGCTCTTGTGCGTTCTTGCAACGGAAAATCGCGTCGTTGACTTCGTTTCCGGCGCGCAGCATCGTCTCCACATAGCGGTTTGCCGCATCTTCTTGTTGTAGCTTGGCGATCTTGAGGTTCGCTTTCAGCTTACCGCCGGCAAAGATCGGTTGCGTCAAACCGAGCACAGCATTCATCAGTAGCTGTCCGGGATTCACCACCACGCCGCCGTTGTTGGTCCATCCGATGAGTCCGGACAGAGACAGCGCAGGGCAGAAAGCCGCTTTCGCCATGTTGGTCTGATAGAACGCTGCCGCCACATTGCGCTCAGCAGCACGCACATCTGCGCGGTTGCTGAGTTGGGCTGCCGGAACAGGCTCTATATTCCACACTTCGAACTCATAGCTCGTCCACGGCGAACGGGCGATCTCGTGCGGCTCTTCGTTGAGCAGCATGCACATGGACAACTCCAGCGAATGGATCTGCTCCATGAGTTGCTTGCGTTGGATCTGCACGTTGATGAGCGACGCTTCCATCTGTCCGATTGACGGCGAATAAGCGTGTCCGTTCTTCACCAACACTTTTTGAATCTCCAGCACGCGTTGCCAGATTACCTCGGTGCTATCCATGATAATTGCCTGGTAATCAAGCAACTGCAGTTGCGTATAAGTCCGGGCGATGGTAGCAACCAAGTTGGCATGAGCTGCCGCGCGGTTGTCTTCCGCTTGTTCGCGCAGCGCTTGTGCCTGCCTTTTGCGATTGGTGATCGTACCAAACCCTTCTCCACCCCAGTTGAGCGACAGCGGCACTTGGTACGTCAGCGTAGCACCCGACATACCGCCGTCCGGCGAATAAGTGCCCATCACACCCACATTAGCCGGAGTGATTGCCAGCGTCGGCAGGAAGCCTAATTTGGCTGCACGAAGACGCGCATCGGCTTCCTGAACTGCCAGTTGGCGGGAACGATAATCGACGTTATTCGACAGCGCTTTGCGCACATGTCCCTGCAGCACAGGATCGGTGATATAGGTCTGCCAACTCTCGTCGCTGACCGCAGTCACCAGCGAATCCGCTTCCGGCTTGGCTGCCGGCTCATATTTCTTGAAAATACCGCAGGAAGAGAATACGAATGTACAAAGAACAATCACCACTGCAATTTGATTTGCCGCGGATGATTTCCCTCCCTTGTGGGGAGGGTCAGGGAGGGGTTGTTCTTCACTTTCACCTTGGAAGCGTTCGTGCAGCTTCTGGAAGATGATATAGAACGCCGGCACAACAAAGACGAGCGCCAATGTGCCGACCGCCATTCCTCCGGTCACGCCGATTGCCAATGCACGGTTTCCGTTCGCACCGGCTCCACCCTCGATGATCAGAGGAATCATACCGGCGATCATGGTCACAACAGTCATCAGAATAGGACGCAGACGATCCTCGCATGCACCCAACGCCGCCTCAATGATCGGCATGCCCTGCTTGCGTTTCTCAACCGCGAACTCGGTGATCAGAATAGCCGTTTTTGCCAGCAAACCGATCAACATGATCACACCCGTCTGCAGGTAGATATTGTTCTCCTGACCGCAAAGCCATGAGAACGCGAACGAACCCATCAGTCCGAAAGGAACAGACAGCAGCACCGCCAGCGGAATGAAATACGACTCGTAGAGAGAAGCCAGAATCATGTAGATCAACAGCACGCAGACGAGGTAAATCAGCACGGTCATGTTGGACTTGCTGTTTGCCTGCAACTCGCGGCTCATACCACCGTATTCATAGCTGTAACCGCTCGGCAGATGTTCTTGTGCCACTTCCTCAATCACGCGCTGCACATCGCCCTCGCTGTAACCCGCATTGGGCTGAATATAGCAAGCGATCGACTGATACAGGTTGAAACGCTTCTGCGTAGCAGAACCGATCGCTGGTGTCAGCGTGACAAACTGCGAAATAGGAGCCATCTCGTCGCCTATGCGCACGAAGATATTATTGAGAGATGCGGGATCCAATCGGTATTCAGGAGCAGCTCCAGCCATCACGCGATAGACCTTGCCGTATTGGTTGAAATTGCTGATATAGGCGCTACCGCAGAATGCGCCCAACGTGTTGAGCACCACGTCCGGAGAGATGCCTGCACGGTCGCATTGCGTCGCATTCACATCCACTTTGTATTTCGGGAAAGACTCGCTGTAGAGCGATTGCGCAATTTGAACCTCCTGGTGTTTCTGCAACTCCGCAAGGAACGCATTGACTACCTCGTTGAATTTCGACATGTCGCCGCCTTGCAAATCCTCCATCTGAAGGTCGATACCGTTGTTGTTTCCGTAGCCCGGAATCTGAGGCATCTGAGTCGGGAAAATCTTGGCGTCCTTGATATCTTCGCACGAATAATACAGTTTCGCCATCACCATATCGATATAGTGTTCCAATCCTTTACGTTGGTCCCAAGGTTTGAGACGCACAACGAGCGTACCGTAGTTGACGCCTGTTCCGGAGACGATACCGAAACCGGAAATCTTGGCGTAACTCTCCACTTCCTCCAGCCGCAGCACATGTTCCTCCACTTGCGCCATAATCTTGTCGGTCTCCACCAGCGGCGAACCCGCGGGAGCCGTCACATCGACCAGGATCACACCTTGGTCCTCTTGCGGCACAAGACCTGCCGGCAGAGCGCGCATCGCAAACACCATCGCCACAACAGCCGCAATCAGCCAGATCCATGCGCGACCGGGTTTCTGTAAGAATTTGGAAACGCCGTTTTTGTATTTGCCTAAGATCGCATTGTAACCTGCCTCGTATGCCTCTTTCACCCATTGATTGAAACTCTTCTTGCCGTTCTTTTCCTCTTTCTTCGGACGGAACAGAATCGCCGTCAACGCCGGACAAAGCGTCAAAGCCGAAATACAACTCAATCCGACCGAGCTGGCAATCGTGATACCGAATTGGGTGAAGAATGTTCCGCTCGTTCCGGGCATGAAAGTGACCGGAATAAACACCGCCATGAACACCAGCGTACAGCTGATTACAGCTACCGTCACTTCGCTCATCGCGTCTTTCGTAGCCTTGTATGCCGAGGTGTAACCATGCTCCATCTTCGCCATCACGGCTTCGACGACGACGATCGCGTCATCGACCACCGTTCCGATCGCCAGCACTAACGCAAACAGCGTCAATATATTAAGCGAGAAGCCCGCTATTTTCACCACCGCGAAAGTACCCAAAAGCGACACGATGATCGAGATCGACGGAACCAAGGTTGCCTTGAAATCTTGCAGGAAGAAATAAACGACCAGAATCACCAGCAGAATAGCGATAATCAGGGTCTCTACCACGTTATGGATCGCAGCATAGAGGAAGTCGTCGGAAGTCTGCAGAATCGTGAACTCCATGCCCGCTGGCATCGACTTTTGCAGATCCGAATAGATCTCATTGATCGCAGCGTTGACCTGCGTCGCGTTCGCACCCGGAGCTTGATAAATAATGTATGCCACACCGGGCTGACCGTCGATTCGCGAGGAGAAACTGTAGTTCAGCGCGCCTAATTCCACTTCCGCCACATCGCGCAAGTGCAACACATTACCGCCCGAACTGCGCAACACAATGTCATTGAACTCTTCGATCGATTGCAAACGGCCTTTGTATTCGAGATTGTATTGATACGTATTGCCGCTCTGTTCACCCAACGAACCGGTAGCTGCCACCATATTCTGGTTGCCGATCGCAGCAAAAATATCCTCCGGAGCGATGCCGTAACGAGCCATCACATCCGGCTTCATCCAGATGCGCAGCGAATAAGTGTTTCCAAGCAACTGAACCGATCCCACGCCCGTGACACGCAGCAAACGCGGTTTGACGTTGATATCCACGTAGTTAGCTACGAAATCGTTGTCAAACTTACCATCGCGGCTCACCAGCGCTGCGATCTGCAGAATATTATTCTGTCTCTTTTCTACTTTCACACCCACGCGCGTCACTTCCTGAGGCAGCAGACCCAGCGCAGCCGACACACGGTTTTGCACATTGACCGCAGCCATGTCCGGATCTGTTCCTTGCTTGAAAAAGACATTGATATTGACATCACCCGTTGCCGAAGCCTCCGAAGTCATATACGCCATGTTCTCCACACCGTTTACCGCCTCCTCTATAGGCATCACAACGGATTTCATCACCGTGTTTGCGTCCGCTCCGGAATACGAAGTGGTGATCATTACCGTCGGAGGTGCGATATCCGGATATTGCTCAATAGGAAGCGTCTTCAGGCATATAAAGCCCACCAAAGCGATCAGCAGCGAGATACACACCGCCATCACTTTCCGATCTACGAATATATTTCCCTTTGCCATAAAAATGTTTTTTCTTAAAAATTTACCATATTACACGGTCATTTTCATTGACGTTAGCCGCTCCTTTGGCTACGATCGTCTCGCCCACTTCGGCTCCCGAGAGAATAGCGGCACGCACGCCGTCGCCTAATTCCTCGATCTCCACGATCGCGCTGTGAGCCAGGCTGTCTGCTCCCACTTTGTAAACCAATGCCTTGTCTTGGATGCGCACAACAGCAGTCAGAGGAACCAGCATCGCGTCTTGCCATTCAAACGGCATAACGATCGTTCCTTGCATACCCGAGAACAGCTCGCCTTTCGGATTCGGGAACGTCACAAAGCAGCTCACGCTACCCGTTCGTTGATCCACCATTCCGGAGAATGAAGTAATACGGCCTTTTTCGGAATATTCGCTTCCGTCCTTGAATCGCAGCAGCACTTTCGGAGCGATCTTGATCACCTCGTCCAGATTGCCGAACTCGCTTACCAGCGCGTGAATCTGGCTCTCTGTCAACGAAAAACTGGCTTCCATCTCGCTCACGCCCGCCACGCGGGTCAGCATCATTCCTTCGGAAATCACATCGCCTACGCGCGGAAGAATGGTTCCTACCAAACCGTCAACCGGGCTTTTGATCGTGCAATAATCCAGCCGCAGCTCCGCATCACGCACAGCCGCATTGGCTTGCGCCACTTGCGCTTCGGCGGATTGCAACGTGTTCAAACTCTTGCGCAGCAAGTATTCGCCGATAATACCCTGCTCTGCTAATTCTTTGTTGCTCTCTGCCTCCAGACGCATGTTATCGCGGTTGGCGATAGCGGTCTGCAAATCCGCACGTGCGTGTACCAGCGCGTTCTCAGCACTCCGACTGTCGATCAAAAACAGCACATCGCCTTTCTTCACCCGCTGACCGTCTTTCACTTTGATAGCGTTCAGCGTGCCGGTGCAACGCGATACGATTGACACATCGCCTGTTCCGCGAATAGCGGCGCTCCAACTAACCGGAGCGGTCACATTTTCGCGTTTCAGCGTTACGGTTTCAAAACTCGTGTGTTGTTCCTCCGGCTCTTTCACGCAGCCCGCCAACACACATACCAACAAGGAATAAAAAAGTACCTGTGTTTTTTTCATTTCAGTAAGTATAATAATTTATAAATTCTCAATTCTAAATTCTCAAAATTTGACTTGTCAAATAATCGTGCCCTCCGGGCTAAGAATTCTCAATTCTAAATAAATCGCGCTGCAAATTTACTACTTTTTTCTGACATACACAATACCCACCTGCATTTTTGTCAAATAATATGCCTATAAAGGTACTTTCGTGGTAGTTCTAGACTTTGTTCCTAAAAACTACGACTAACCTACTCGAAATCAGCGACTTACAGCAACACCAAAAATCACCGAAAATAGCCATTTTTGCATTTTCATTTGCGCTTTTCGAAATATTTTTTCTGCATGTTATTTACTGACAAATGGAACATTTGGCATAATTTTTGTCAAGGAAAAGACTGTTAAATTTTGATTAAAAGACAGTTTAATTTTAATAAATTAATGGAACACAAACAATCTACACGTATTCAAACTTCGCTTCTCAACGGAGTGGAGAAAAAAGTTTTAGTCTGGATAGGTTCACGTATGCCGCAATGGGTCACAAGCGATATGCTGACTTGGTTAGGTCTCTTTGGCTCGTTTCTCGGTGGTCTCGGTTTCTTCCTGACCCACTATAGTATCTACTGGCTGTGGCTCTCCTGCCTCGGTCTTGTGATTAACTGGTTTGGCGATTCGCTCGACGGAACGGTTGCCCGCGTTCGGCATGCCCAGAGACCGCTCTACGGCTATTATCTGGATCATAATATCGATACCGTCACCGAAGCGTTTATGTTCATCGGAGCAGGTCTCTCTCCGCTGGTGAACATGAGTGTCGCTTTGCTCTGCTATGCCGCGTATCTCGCTCTCACGGTCTATGTCAGCATCAATGCACACCTCAAATCGGAATTCAAACTGACGTACGGATATATGGGTCCGACGGAGTTCCGCGTGGTGATCATTATTGCCAACATCCTGTTGATGTACATCCCTGCCCTCACTGCCTACCATGGCTCGTTTGAGTACTTCGGCGAAACGATCCATTATGGCACGCTGGACATCATCGGAATGGGTATTCTCTGTATTCTGACCATCTTCTATTTCGTCAGTTTCTTCAAGGATCTGCATTGGTTCGCCAAGCAAGATCCGCTGATCAAACATCCGAAAGATGAGCAAAAGTAAGGTAATAGAACTTACTGTCCGTTACCTGCGTTTTGCAGCCTCCACGCTGGCGGGAACGGCTGTTGACATGCTCGTCCTATGGCTTTGTTCGGATTATCTGTTCAAAGGCAACTACTGGGGCGAGTATCTGCTCTCGCCGTTTATCTCTTTCGAATGTGCGGTCTTGGTGAATTTCACCATCGCTTATTTCTCGGTTTGGAAGGATCGCGTCTCGGCACACACGTTTCGCTCGTTCTGCCGCCACTATGCGGGATATAATCTCTCCTGCACGGGCACGTTCCTTCTGAAAATGTGCGCCCTGCTCCTCATCGAGCGTTTCTCCGGAGGATGGGACGTGCTGATTTGTAATATTTTAGCTCTCTGTATATCGGGAATCCTGAATTTCGTGCTCAACGAGACCGTAGTCTTCAAAAGCAATAAATAATAAATATCAAATCTCAAATATCAAATGAAACGATCTATTTACTTCCTTATTGCATGCTTCGCAGCACTCACATGCCAGGCGAAAGCAACTGCTCCGGGTTACACCAACCCTATCTTGCCGTACGATTACTCCGATCCGGATGTGATTCGTGTGGGGAAGAACTATTACATGACCTATAGCACGTTTGCTTGCGTACCTGGTCTGCAGATCCTGCAATCCCGCGACGGCGTGGAATGGACGATTGTTGATGAAGCTTTGCCGGACACGGTTCCGGGCTACGGACATCTGGACGCGTGCCCTGCCGGTTGCGGTGTCTGGGCACCTTCGATCCGCCATCATGCCGGACGGTTCTATATCTATTACGGAGATCCGGACATTGGTATCTTCTGTATCCGCTCCGAGAAAACGAAAACGATCCCTTGTCGTTGGGAACCGGCTGTGCTGGTCAAACGCGGCAAAGGTCTGATCGATCCTTGCCCGCTGTGGGATGAAGACGGACGGTGTTATCTCGTCCACGCGTTTGCCGGAAGCCGCGCAGGTTTCAAATCCGCGCTGGCGGTATGTGAATTAAATCCCGACGGACTTTCCGTGCTGCATGAAGACCAACTGGTCTTTGACGGACACCAGGAAAACCCGACCTGCGAGGGACCGAAGTTCCATAAACGCAACGGCTATTACTATATCCTCTGCCCCGCCGGAGGCGTCAAAACGGGCTGGCAACTCTGCCTCCGCAGCAAATCCGTCTATGGTCCGTATGAATGGCGGCGCGTGCTGGAGCAAGGTTCGACAGCAATCAATGCGCCGCATCAGGGAGCATGGGTGGATGATAAATTCTACCATTTCCAGGATGTCGGAACTGCAGGACGTATTGTGCATCTCCAGCCGCTCAAATGGCAGGACAACTGGCCCGTAATAGGCAATAACGGCGAACCCGTTCTCTCCATGGGAGAAAACCAAGAACCTGCTTCGCACCGTATTATGGATGGTTTCTGGACGCGCACCCTCTCGCCCGATTGGCAATGGAGCGGAAACCGCAAAGCGCAGTATTACTACCTCGCCGTCGAGACCGATTCCGCCGCGCACATGACGAACGATTATATTCGTCTCTTCACGTACCCTGCCGCAGACGTGCAGACCGCGTCGAACTTATTGCTCCGTAAGATCCCTGCCAACACCGCTTTCACCGCTACGGCACGAGTGCGTTTCACTCCTCACCCGCAGGGCAAGAAGCCTAAATTCACAGAGGAGGCAGGTCTGATCGTCCATGGCAGAAAAAGCCGCACATTACCTGTTCCGGCGGATGGCGAGTGGTGGTACGCACGGATCGAAGTGTCCGCGACGCAGCAATGCCGTTTCTTCCTCTGCGATGACGGCGAGGAATGGCAAGAAATAGGCGAACCTTTCCAAGCCGTCGCAGGCGAATGGATCGGCGCAAAAATAGGGCTCTACGCCGTGCGGTCGGTCGTAGAACCCTCTTCTCCTTACAAGCGTCCGGACAATACTGCCGGATGGATGGATGTCGATTGGTTTGAAGTGACTTATTGAGCCCTTTTCAGCACTTGCGTCATACAATGCGCAGCTCCGTAGCCGTCTATCAGGCTCTCTAATGGCACCCATTCTACCGTAACGCCCGCTTTAGCCAGATGCTGTTGCAGCGCCTCGCTCTGACCGCCCACCGCCATGATATGTCGCGGCGCTATGGTCAGAAAGTTATTGGCATAGTGCATCTCATCCTCAGGGTCAATCGGAATAATCTGCATCCCCCGCTCGCGCAATAGAGCCACAAACGGCATATCTTCTTTTATCAGGCGGTATTCCTGCTCTCCCTCTGCACGGGCGTATATGTCGCAGGTGACGTATTCCGGTTCACCGGGCTGCGCTTCCAGACGGCTGCGTACCATCGTACACAGGTCTCTGTCAATGATATTGAAATACGTATCGAGGTGCATCTGCATCTGCCAGAACTTATGGTCGCGCACCACTACCACCGTGTCATGTCCGAACGCGTCCGCCTCCATCACTTGGCGAATGCCCTCTCGGTTCGTCCGCATGCCGCAGCCGATGAGCGAGATCGTGCCCGCAGGCAAATAATCGCCGCCTTCTAATCGTCCCTCACCTTCTATACGCAGCACCGGATCCACTCCTAAATGATGGTAGCAGACCTCAATGATTTCCGTCTCCGGCGCACGCTGCGAGGAGTTCATCTTACAAATAATATGTCCGCGCGGAGTCGTGATACTCTGATCTCGCGTGAAATAGAGGTTCATCAGCGGGTTCTGGATATACTGCGCCTCATAACCGGTGTTATTGTCTGTGCGGCTCAACTTGACTGTCGGTTGTAATAAAATACAGCGGATCAGATCGCCCCGACTCATCGCTTCTATCGTCTGTAGCCGATATGCCTCTGACGCCTCAGCGTCCTCATCCGGAATGGCGGATATATCGTACCGCAACACCTTGGCTGCCAGTGCCCGCAGCGTATCTATCCCCGTCTCATTCAGAATCTCCTCTACGGTATGTACGCGGATACCATTCTTCTCCAACAGACGGATATACTCGCGGTGCTCCGCAGCGGCTTGTTCCACATCAAAATAGTGTTCAAACAGTCCTGCCGAAGGGTGTATCACGCCATTAAACAGTTCCGCACCGGGGGTGTGCATCAAAATATCTCCTGCTTCGCTCCATTCCGCCTGCGGATACGCCATCTCGCTTTTCGGCGTCGGCTGACAGGACACCATGCACACCGTGCATAGTGTTGCCACTACGAAAAATAATTCTCTTTTCATAACACTCATGCCTTGAGCCATTCGTATTTGGCTACGGAGTAAATCGGCAGGAACGGAATCAGGATCGGTGTCTTCTTCACGTACGCCTGATATTCGGGGTCATTGCCATAGGCGGCGTTCTGACGCAGCTCCAGACGGCGCGCACCGCTGAACATCACAAATACGATACCTGCATACCCAATCGCTACAATCAGCCATTGCCACCAGTTCAGCCCTGCGCCGATTCCGCTCAGCAGCGCACCTGTCCAGATGGTCACTTCGCCTAAGTAGTTCGGGCAGCGCACAATGCGGTACAAACCGGTATCGACAAACCGCTTCGGGTTCTTTTTCTTCGCGGCACTCTTCTGCGCGTCGCTGATACTCTCTAATAATATTCCGCACGCCATGACCGCTGCGCCGATCCACGCCCATAACTCGCTGTCATGCGGACCGTTCGCCAGACGGAATGCCACCGGGCTCACTTGCGCCACATACAGCAACGCGCAGAAAAGCCAGATCATGATCATCACGCCTGCCGGTTTCTTGTCCGAATGACCCTCGCCGTAGAGGATCTTACGGTACCCGACCGCCTTGCGCTCACGCACTAACAGATACGTACCCAATCGGATTCCGAAGATCAACAGTAGCACTAACATCGCCACGGTCGGAACACTCAGATTCGCATGGTATAGCACGCCCATCGTGATTGCCAAAGCAGCAATCCCGTAACCATAACCGAGACTGAAGAAATACACAAAGTACTTCCACCCTATTGCGGACACTGCCATCGCCACCGCAAAAAGAATCAATAAATCTGTCATAATTGTATTGTTTTTGTTTTATGTTAATTTGTACTCATATTGACTTTTTTATACATAAGGACACCTTTTTTTAGTGTCAACTTATTTCAGGACAAGACAGGAGAAATGCCAGAATATGCCATTTTCAGCATAAAGAGGCAGAAACCTACGTAAAATGATGCTGCAAGCGCATTACTGTTAGTAATCTGAAGATATTATCCATTCTAATCGGTTCTTTAAATTTCATCTTTTTTAGTATGGATTCACATAGCGTACTAATGTCCATAATATTATCCTGGTTGACAATAAGCATAATATGGCTGATGACCTTATTTCTCCTAATGATATAACGTATATTGAGAATAATCATGCATAACGAGAACAAGGCAAAAATACAGGTTAAGATAAATGTCAAGTCCCGTATAGCGCTATAATTGGACAAAAGGATTTGGGACAAAAGAATAATCATCCACATGATGGTATCCTTGTATTCCAATAGTTTCGGGAGGAAGAAATCTTTGCTTATATAGCTCCATTTTTCTCTGCGTGTCTGGAAAACAGCGAGTTTATACCCATACAAATTGGTGCTCTCAAAGTTTTCCGGAGCATTCTGTTTCTGTTCTCTGATATGTTCGAATTCATCTGTGCAACGCCTTTCTCCCAGGACATTAAAATGAAAGGACATTCTATGCACATCGGCAGGATTATATTTCTGTCCCATTAAAGACAAACCATAATAAGTCCAAACATGTGAATCATCTGTAATTCCCAACTCCGCAATAGCTTCCCGCGTCAATTCTTTGCCGAAATACACATTCTCCTTATTGTAAGTTATCGTCGGAATATCTTCCTCTACCGAATGGTGGTAAAACGGCACATTGGAATCATAAATCTCGCTACCTCCGTTGACAGAACAATAGAAATCGCCGGAATCTTCAATCTCCCCTCCGCGCAGCGTATATAAACACAAATCATCTTTTGTAATCAAATTAGCCGAGACATTTAAATTATGCTGACCGATAGAATGAGACAGATATTGGTTCAGCGCTTCTAATTCCAATGCCAGCCTTTTCTCCGGATTACTCTCATTCTGAAAATTATCTATGGTTAAATAATAATCATCCTGACACGCTATTTCATACAGATCGAACGCTTTCAAGACATCACGGTACGACAGATTCGACAGCCGTGAATCCACACAAAGGTCCAAATAAACGTGCTGCAGATTTCTGCCCATCGCTCTCATCGTGAAATAAGATGTACGACCGAGATGCAACTTAAACCCTTCCAGGCTTGAGTTGTCCATCGTCGGGCTACAATATTCCACACGACACAGACGCGGAATGACACCGGAGTACAAAGCCCCTGCATTGCTTTTATAACACTTGCTTAACGGATTTTCATCAGACATATTGAATATTTCTTTCAACGGTACGCCGATGTAGCCTAAGACTAATTTGTTTTCATGTACCAGAATACGAAGTGGCGATTTTTCCAACGCCCCGAATGTTTCCATTTGCGGCTTCCCGTGAAAAGAGAGAATAGATTTGTCCCGGTCATACGTGCACCGTATCATACAATCGTTCCGGAGCATTTCTTTAAAATAGGAAAGATCTTCCTGTCCGACACTCTTTTCTACCGTTAGAGTCAGACCGCATACATAATAGGCGGTAATCAGACACCGGGCATATAGCGATTTCTGCAACACCTCGCGTATATCCACATTTGATTTTTCACAAGCCGTTGCAATGTTGTGAAGAGCATTGTTTCGGGATTTACAATATGCTAACGCTATCTCCAGTTCATCGGGATCTATAACGAAATGAGAAAAATAACTGTCTACATAAGTACGAAATGATTCGCTATCCCGGAAAATGGAGAAATGCTTTGAATATAAAAAGCAATAATCAGAAAATTGCTCTGCGGCGATAAGTCCGAAACTATTTCTGCTTAATTCCGTAAAATGCTCTTCGCCATGCCCCGCGTCTTCTCGTTGGATAGCCTCACTAAACGAACCCATGATATTCAGAGGATTCGTATTATATGGCCTAAACAAACGAATATAAGTTCGTTCCTTTGCCTTTTTTGCTGCTTCTGCCTTGACAAACTCATTAACCGCAGTCAAAAACGCAGAGAAATACTCTTTTTCTATCATATTGATTTTTTATATCAGATTTTCAGATGCCCCACCAGATGGGATAACCCACGTAGATGATGTCGTAGGGCTGGATAATACACCACGATGGTTTTTGCTTCCATTACGCTTGCGGTCATCATCGCCGCAACTAAAATCAAAAATAACTTTTTCATACTTATTGTGCTGTAGAAGGTGTTGCTTTAACAGTAAAACTTACGTAGTTCCCATCCGTAATTTGACCTTTGCGGCTGCAAAGGTACAACTTTTTTTTGACATAGGCAAGATTTTCAATAAAAATAATCGACAGAACGTAGTGGCGGAGTAATAATCGTTCGAACGAAGCGAGATAAGAAATAAATATTCCGATTTAGACGGAAATGCAGGGAAAATGCGGAATACAACGCAAAAACCAATTCATTTCACTTGAAAATCAAAATTTTATTAGCATATCTCGTGGCTAACGTGATACACAAACCGCCCCGCTAATTATGAGGGGCGGTTGGGTTTACTCCATCGGTTTGATCATCTTTTCGATAAAGGAGATTTCGTCTTGAGAGAGATTGTACTTGCGGTATAACTGCTGATCTATTTCAGGAATAGACTAGCTCCAATCTATGTCACTATGTGAGGTAAAATCTTGGAGAGGAACGAATTTATACACGCGTTGTGGAGCAGATTGAGTTATCTTCATTGCAGATACCAGAATACGCAAGAATCTTGTCTTAATGTATTTACAAAAAGCTTCCGCTTCTTCATCAGTATCAAATGCGGCATACAAATAAGATTGGGAACAAACAGAGTGCGCAGGTGCGACTTCAGGTCTTCCTAAAACATACGGGTCGTTTCCTCCTCCACCAGCGCCGGGGATAAACACTTTTGGACGGTCAATATCTTGGCTGTTTTTATGGAGATCTTCTATCGCTGCATATTCCACACGTCTCTTTTGGTTTTCTATATGGAATAACAACACATCATGCTCTGAGTCTGCTGTTTCATATACACTAAATGGCGTTTTCGTACTGGTTCTTGGATTGGATGGAATTCCAAATGGAGTATCATTTGAAATAAGAGAATCTACAAATTTTCGGTCATCCTCAACTGCCTTTGTCTTGACTTTCTGTATAATGTTAACCAATTTAGGTTCACGAATAAGAACATCAAAGTTGGAGAGGTTCATTTCCGTTGTGGTAGTTTTATCTCCTTGAACAAGAGTGTATTCACACGGGCCATCATGTCGTTTATCTGCGAGATAGTAACAAATACCACCTTTTATTTCAACACGAGGGAATACACTTTTTCCATCCGCAAAAGTCTTTATCCGTTTAATTTCACCGCAATTTAACATGAATTGTCTGTAGTCGCCAAGGAGATTTTCTCTACCCGCAGCAAACCATCTGGCAGGCTCAATGATTGACACATAACTAGATGTTACATTATGCGCTAACATACTAAAGTGCTGAAATATTGGCGCATCATTGTTACCACCGGATCCTCCTGTTAATTGATACGGAGGATTGCCGACTACGGCTTTGAATTCAAATTTGTTTGATTCCATATTTTCGATTCCCCAATAGGAATATTTCTTTAAGCGTTTTACAAATTTTTCTTTACGTTCATCATTTTTCAGTATTCCGAGCAAGTCGGGTTCGTATTGGCATCTTGCTTTAATGTTTGTACGATAACCAACCAAAACACGTTCTGTAATTCGTTGCGCCATTTCGGTTTTGCAAAGCACGAACAGTTGTTCTTGTATGACTTTGTCCCATATGGCTTGTTCTTGTTCGCGAGATAGGTTGTTTCCTTGCTCCTCACATCTAAAGCGGAAGAGTGTATATGCCAGCCACAAAGGATAAACACCTGATTTGGAATTGATCTCTAAGAGTTTGCTATCTTTGCCGAAAACCTCGCGCGTGATGTCTTGTTCAATCAGTTGAGGTGAGAAAGATTCTTTTAGGAATTTATCATCCTTATAGAACGAGTATCCGCCAATTGTCTCCGTCATGTGAAGATTAACCACCCGCCAAGGCGTTAAGACGGTCTCTTTATCGGGATAGTGGAACCGCTGAAGAATATGCGCCATCTTGCTGACACGTTCGCTTACCGGTAGTGTGTCTGCCTCACGCGTGTCCTCTAACAGTAGTTGCGTAGAGGTGATAAAGAAATCGTTGTTGAACAGGTGCTGCATCTCCAGGAATTTCTCTTGGGTATAACCGTGCGGCATGAACTGCTCCCAATCGGCTTTGTCCATGTCTGACACGAACTGCTGCAACGACCAGTGTTCTTTGTCTAAAGTATCTACCGCTCCGAATAGCAACAACGGGAAACGCTTTGCCACCGCTCCCATTAATTCCTGATAGCGTTTGAGTGATTCCTTGTAAGAACTTTGCTTTTTATCTTTTGGCTTCTTATTTGAAGTGTCGTTCGGTTTGGTTGTGTCTCCGCTTTCACGGGGCGCATCCTCTCCTGTTAATCCGGAATCGTTGATGGTCACTTTGCCTTCATTAGACATCGTACCTTTAGCTGCACTGCCAAAGAGTTTTTCTACACCGCTAAGAAACTCCAATTCGCTCATCGTCACATCGTCAAAACGCTTAAAAAGGCGATGGTCATTGAAGCCTTTATGATAAATCTGGTCAGCGATTGCCCGATTGACTTTCGTCATAAACGAAATGGTCTCCAGCGGTTTTGTTTCACTTCCGTCAAATGATATTATCGGGCAGAAATGGAGGAAGGAATCTGTATATTTACCATGTGCGTCTCCGTGATGTCCTTTTTCTTTCTTCTGTGCTTCTTCTCCTGATTTCTCTTCCTCCAGTTTACGCGCCACATTCAGGTAATCATTGACCACGGTAACGGTACGATCCGGCGCAAAATCAAAGGCATAGCACTCGTGCTTGATTGTTCCATCCTTAGCGGGAGATTGTACACGGAAGATGGTCTGCATGTAAATCGCAGCTTTTGTATTGTACGAACCTGCTAACATTAGAACGGCAGTCCATTCAGGAACGGTAACACCTGTTGTGAGGCGACCGCAGGATATAGTGATAGTACGTTTGTTATGCGCGATAGCATCTTTGACTTTAGCGAGTGCCGCTTTGATTTCCGCTTCGCTATTCTCCATCTCCTCTAATGTCTCATCGGTAGGCGCGCTTTCCAAATCAGAAGCAGCTAATTTGCCTCCATCACCAGCTACATTCACTACTTTGAACGAACGGAACACAGGATGTTCCTCTATCATTGATGTCAGCGCAGCGGCGGCTTTACACCGGGTACCACCCAAAAAGAGTGTTGGAAATAGCCGCGGAATAGCTCATTGGCAAACGGATAGTTGCTATCGGGATCGTCTTTCGTCAATAGATCAAGGAATGCCCGCACATCTCCTTTATGTACAAAATCACCGATTTTCGCATCGGATGGCATTTCACCATTATCTATATCTGCATCCCCTGTCCAGACACGGAAGAATTCTCTAAAGTCGAAATAATCATTTTCGGCGTGCTTGTAAGTCTCAAAAGCAGAGCCCATACTATATGTATGGATATTCATACGCGGAAGTCCTTCGTATGGATTGGGCACACCCGGATGTTTGGACGGCCATTCCTCTTTGGCTTGCTGCTCTTTGACGTAATCCCAAGTATAAATTTCGCTACCGCTAAATTGATCTAAGATATTGTATGGTGTGCCGGATAGATAGAGCATTTTAGGCTTTCGCTTTTGTAAGGCAGCGATTACTGCTTTCCCTAATTTGGTCTGTGTGCCCTCGTGCGCTTCGTCAAGGATAACCAAATCCCATTGGGTGGAGAAGATGGCTGCATTCTTGTCAAACTTACCGCCTGTTTCTTTAGAACCGCGCAAGTCTTGGATGGACATGAAATAGATATAGTGCGTACCATTTTGCAGAAGGTCTTTCTCCATAGACTCAAAACTTTGTCCAAGTCCACCTTCGGGTATTGAACCATCCGAACGCGGCTTGCAACCACGCTGGTAGTGCTCAAACTTGATCTTTTCGAAATCCTCAAACCACCCATCGCGAACGGCAGGGCGGTGCGTAAGAATCAAAGTACGTTTGCTATCCATTTTACGCACGACCTCCAATGCGCAAAGGGTCTTACCAAAACGCATCTTGGCATTCCATAGCATCTTGTCACCAAATCCGAAATGGGTAATGGTACGTTCTATAGCATCTTCCTGTTCTTCACGGAAATGGATTTCTTCGTCCGGGATGGAATGTTTGGGCGAAGTAAGAGACTGCCGCTCCTCTTTAACCGCCTGTATTGCTAGCTTTGCTATCTCAAGCGAAACAGGAAACCATTCGCCACCACTAATATCTTCTCCAAAATCATGGTTGGAATAACCGCTATGTTTGAGCACATCATGCACAGCGTGATCGTCAAAAGCTTTGCCTTTGCCGTTCTCATCCCGATAGTGCGCCACTTCGGTGTACTCCAGCGTGTGCTTGAAACCACCTGTTCCAAGTTGCTCTGCAATACGTTTTTCAGCTGCTTTGGTCATCGGCTCATCATTGGGAGTCGGATAATAGTCTTCCTCCACATCCACTTCTGCCTTACCTATTTTTAACAGACCTCTGTGGTCATTGTATGGCACGCTGTACACATAGATGATATTGTACTTGCGTGTAGCGGTTGTTACTGCCATATTATTTGGTTTTTACAAGGTTTCTAAATTCAATGGGTTTGAGGTATTTCTGTCTGCCATCGCCAATCCAATAGGCAATCTTGGCATAGATACCTGTAGGTTTGTCGGGCTTGGGCGGCTCCTCATCGAAAGCCAATTTGGGTGCGTCAACAAAAGCCTCTTGGTCGGTATAGGGAATGATGTAACGGATTCCGTCCATCTGCCATAAGTTCCAGGAAATGATATAAGCCACATGGGCGAGGCTTGATGTGTTAATCTCACTATCAATTCCTTTTCGCGCACAGAAATCATAGTAATACTCCATGAACGAAACGAGTACGTTTTCACGGGCAAGCAACAGATTATCGCCCTGCCATTCAAAGCCATAGACACTACGAACGGCTTTGTAGGCATATTCGCGCCAATGCTCCAAGTCTTGTGCATTCTCACCCACTACTCGCAGTTTACGATCGAGCAAACCGATGCGGTCTTGCAATGGAATAAGTTCGCCGGTAGTGGTATCATATCGACTCACGATGTACGGTCCTTCGCCACAACAGAGTTCCAAGCGGCGCTCCGTAACATAATCAAGCCATGTGCGACCTTTGGTCTTGGGAAAACGAATAGGTTTAGGGTTAGTAGTCCATGTATGGTCTTTGTTTTCTTTATTGAAGACATTTTTACGTCCGAACCATGCTTCGTCAATGAGGTTGTTTTGCGCGTTGCACACCCAAGACGGAGTGAAGACTTCGGCTTTCTGTTTGATACGACGCAGCTGTTCCTCTTTGCTTTTTACGGCACGAGGACGCACGACACGGCTGTTCTTGCGTGTGATCGTTCGGGGATGAATTTCGTCGGTGGGATAATAGCCTTCACCGCGTTTGCGGTAATCATCTGTCGCCCAAAGAATATGGTAGTAATGGCGGAAATGCTTGAACGTATAAGTGTTGCCCTCAATCTCATGAATAGGCACCACGCGCTGTCCGCGCGTTTGGTCGCGCAGCAACAATTCGAGGATAGAATCGAACTTCTCTCCTTGCCCAAGACGCTCAATATCATCCTCTCTAATGTCCGCCGAAGAAAGAATACGCTGAATGACCGCCTCGCGTGTCTCTTGGGGCTTGTGCGATTTCTTCTTTTTCGGAGCAGGAGAGACTTGCTCGGAAGAATCAAATAAATTGGGTTGATTTTCTGCCATAACTATTGTGTGCGTTTAGGCTGAGTTATGGCATATAAAAAGCGGGACAACTTGTTTCTACCCCGCAACACTTGGCTCTGGTAAGCACTATTCCGTAGGATAGCAACAAGAGCCCGCCGTGTATAGATACAATACACCCAAAGAGGGCGTATGTATATACATACACCGACAGACATTCATTGTTGCAATGTCTTGACGGAAATTGTTGAATTTACCAGATTCAGTGTTGCCAAGAACAAAGCGCAATAAACGCTGTTTTTTAATATTTCAACATGTACTCACTTTTTTAGGCTGCTGAGCTCAGCGGGCAGTTTAACGTCATGGCGGACGATATGTGTATTTGTGCAGACGGTAACTGCACAATTTAATTTTCAATTATCTCCCAATAACCGCCATTGCTACTTTCCAAATGGCGTAAAATACCTTTTTCGCGCAATTTCTTAACGCTATAGTAAATGCCGCTTTCGCTTAATCCTATTGCATTGGCTAATTCCACATAAGTCACATGGGGGTTACGACGTACAATACTTAGGATTTTCGCCTCAGTTTTTACCTTAGTTTTTACCTTAGTTTTTACCTTAGTTTTCACCTCAGTTTTTACCTCAGTTTTCTGGGGAATACTATCTTCTGGTCTCGGGAATGTCAAGATTACTTCGTTGGTGCCTATCGTATAGAATGGTTCAGGAGCATTGGCTTCCTTGCATAGTTCCATAATACGTCCGACACCGGAGCCCCATTTATCAAGGAAAGTGGTGAGGTATAGGACTTGCGCGATAAGAGGATTATGCGGATAAGAACTATGCGGGAGGAAGATTGTTTCCGGCGTAAGTTCTACCGGTAATCTGCCAGGGTTGATAATCTCTACACGGTCATCGTATATGGCAAGGCTTGCGCTGGCATAAATCTTTTCGTAATCGCGGTGACAAAGGGCGTTGATAAGTGCTTCACGCAAGGCCTCATACGGGATTTCCAATTTCTCAACACGATTTAAGCCAACGATTTCTCCTGTCAAGAACAAATGCTTGAAGCAGAAATCAATACCGGCATCCAGAATATCAAAGAAATTGCCGTAAATCTCTTTAGGATCAACAAAGACATTCTTGGTAGTACCACGGAAACGGCACATACGCAAAAGGAACTGCGGATAACGGGTGTTCTTGGCAAAAAGCATTGCCGCTGCATTAGTCGGCTTACCGTCTTTGGTCAGTAGATTAAGTTTCTGCAAAAGCATTTCCACGGAATCGGTGTCAGCGGAAGCATGCAAACGGTTGCCACGCACACCAGCACGCACTGCACCACGGATTCGGTCTTCGTCCAAATCGCTAATCTCCACCTCGAAAGCAGGCTTGATATCCCATTCAAACTTTTGCGGATTGGCAGCTTTCAGACGCTCGTCATACATCTCCTTCGGCATAATCTTCTTTATGCTTTCAGGCTTGTAGTACGCACAGCCATGATACAAATGCGGTTCTTCTCCCCATTTCCAAGGAGCAAGACGGAAGACAATAAGCTGATTGCCTTCGTGCTCCGGTACATCAATATACTCGGGCACAAGGTCAATAGCCGGTTCAAAACCTGTGAGAGCATTCGCAATCTCTTGTTTGGTATTGTCCGTAATCTGCTGTCCTGTGATTTTCAGAGATGGTGTAACGCCAAAAATGAGATAGCCGCCGTCAGAATTTAGCATAGCGCAAGCGGAGTGCATACCATCTTGCAACTCTCCTGTGGTCTTCTTCAGCTCCAACGTGCGTGACTCTCCGTTCTTAATGAGGTTTTGAATATCTGCTATCGTCATCCTTGCACCAAATTTGGGTGCAAAGGTACAAAAATTTTTTGACATATACAAATTTTTGAAGGGAAATATTCAACTTTATGCTGAAGTAGGCTGATTTAGGTATAAGAGTTAGTATCAATGCCGGATAATAGACATACGAAAAGGCGAGTGCCGAAGCACCCGCTTTTAGAGAAAAGTTGTTCGCTTTTAATTATGAGTTCTGTTTAACCGAACAAACACATATCACCGAACAAATCTGGTGCAAAAGTAATACTTTTTTTTTGAATATGCAAATGTTTTTGAAAGAAAATATAATTATTATATGATTTTTACCTGATTCGCCACAATTTTGTGTGAATCAGTGAATGTGTGAAAAATGCTCTGCATTAATCGTGCCCTCGCGGCTAAGAATGAAGGACGACCTTTCGGGTCGCCCTTCTCTCATTTTACAGTTTCCTCCAAGTCGATTCATTAATTTTGGAAATCTTATTGTTGGTTTTCCAACGGTTGAGAACCATGCAGATGGCGTTGTTCTTGACCGACTGGCCTTTGCGCGCACGGAGTTTGATGAGGTCGGCAGTGGTGAACTCGGCAGGTAGCAAAGCGAGGAGTGAAGCTGCGGAACCTCTTTCGCCGGATAGCACTTCGAGTGCGCCGGAAAGTTCTTGTTCCATCTGTTCTCCCCAAAGTTCCATTTGGTTACGGAATACATATTCGGCTACCCACTCTGCAAAAGATGCAACGGTCTTGGTGAACTTGCGGTTTTCGAGCAAGTAACAGAGCATCCCTGCGCGAAATCCCATCACACCGGCACGACGACGGAGCGTGTCCATAGCATGCGAGTCCGCTTCCATCGCTTGCTGACGTTTCTTTTCCAGCCAATCCCCGATGACCTTATCCAGTTGCGGACAAACGAGTGTTCCGCTTTCCGCATCCAATTGGCGTGCCCAGCGGATGATCTCGGCTTTCTCGGATTCCGTGTAGGGCGCAAAGATAGGAATCTCAGTAAAACTCGTATCCGGCAGTTGAGCAAAGCACACACGTGTTGCCAAACCGTTTTCGAGATCTTTGAAAAACCGCTTCATGGAGTTCGGCGTGCCCGTTAAAAGTAAGTTGTAATACACTTTGATGTGTGCGTTAAACGAAGCATCGGACATGTAGGCTTGACCGTATTCCGCGTTATCAAAGGCCAGACGGTAGATATCGCTTTTCTGCGACCAAACACCGGCTCGTTCAGACTTGACCAGCGTATCCATTTCTTCGCCGATACCGATTAGGTGTTTGCCTTCTGCATAGGTCAATAGTTGCAATAGTTTCGCAATTGAGATTGCCACGCCGTTATTTCGCGGACAAGCGTGCGGGTCTTCCGGTTGGTTCTTGGAGTTCTTGGAGGCACGGAGTTTGTCCTTGTACGCCTGTTCTTTCTCCCGTTCGATGGCGTCTTGCTCGTTGATTGGAGTGAGCAAAAGATCGAGCGGTTTGCGGATGAACGACTTACCGGAAGCAGCCGGAGCAGTGATACAAGAGAAGAACGAGAGCGATTGCTCCTGTCTGTCCAGATACTCGAAGCGAATCTTCGTCGCCAATGTTCCCAACACCGGCAGACTTGCAATGACCATCGCAGGTCGATAGTCTTCAGGCAGTCTCCGACAAACCAACTTCAACAACCTTGGCAGTTCCGGCAGAGGCAGTGCGGTGGATTTCTCCAGCGGAGATTGCTCGTTGACATGTGCTTCCTTCTCGCAAATAGCAACCGCTGATTGTACAACAACCGGCACTTGACTCTTTCGCGGTCGACCTATCGCAGACGAAATTGCCTGCCGTCTCTCTGCCTCGCTCAATCCAAAGTCCGGCAACACGCGCAGCAGCAACACCGCATCGAAATCGCAGATATACCGCATGTAGTTCGCCAGACTGAAATACACCGTGTTGCGTTCACCTTGCTCGGCTCCGTCTGCAACTCCAATCGATAGCATCAACTGCTGTATGATGTCGGCGTATGGGATGCCGCGATAGGATAACTCAGCGCTATCACGCTGAGCAGGAGACGAACTATCCTCTATATGCGGCGGTAATGCTTTCTGCGGATACAATCCGGAATCAACAGACAAAACTTCTCGCTCTGCGAACAAACCGGCTTCGTATATCCAAAGGATATAACCACGAGGAACGACATAGGACGCACGCGCCAAATCCTTTGTCACCGCGTCGTACTCCTTGATCCCGAGTACCTGTGCCATCCGCATCTGTGCCGCCTCAATGCTCTCTCCATGCTCTCTCTTCCCGATCACTCGCAACCCATGTCCGCTCGCCGTGATAGCCACCAGCACAATCCCGTTCTTGCGTAGAAATTTGTCTCTCTCCCCTTGTGGGGAGAGTTGGAGAGGGGTTATTTCCCTCGGATTGTCCACATGGTCCACATCCAGCATAGCAAGACCGGACGGGATAGCATCTGCGCTGACGCGCTTGCCGTTACGGAAAGACGCTGCGTGCGGAATGATGATAGGCAGACGACGTTTGAGCGCTTGTTTGCGGTCGTTGTAGTCCTCAGCAGTTGGGTCGAGTGCTGCAATGCGGTTGCAGATAGTCTTCACTTCGGGACTGTCGATGAGGCTATCCCAGATTTCGGGAGTGCAAGGCTTGGGCGTGCCTTTGCTTACGTTTTCTTGATAACAAATCATAATATAATTTTCCTTAATTTTTGATAATTTTTGACCTTAAAAATTCGTTTAATTAGCCTAATTCGCCGTTTTCTTTCTCTCCCCCTTGTGGGGGAGTTGGAGGGGGTTTTTACTTTTGGCGCTGTTCCATTTGCCTTTGGAGCGAGTCCATTCACAACCGACAGGATGTATTTCCGCATGGTCTTCGGGATAGAGTTTGCGTTGGCGGATAGCACGTTTGTGCACGGCGCGTTGCATCGCTTTCCATTGTTCTTCGGAGACTTCGAGCTTGTCAATACAATGGACGTTGTAGATGTCGCAGTCAACCATCCACGGGTTCATGGTCATGCGGCAATGGGTCTTGAGAGGAATACCGCGTACACCGGTCACTTTGCCTGTCTCGGTGTAGAAGGGGCAGTCCGTGCTACACGGACTACCACCTTTCCGAAGGGCGATGATTAACATGACGCCTCCTTTCTGAGTGCTCGGATAGCTTCTACCACTTTCGCCAGATCCATCTCACAGAGGTTGTCGCCCATCTGGTCAACCTGCGATGCCAGGATGTCGGCAAGATCGCGTCCATCGGCATAGTCGCCATGCGGGATATACAACTCCAGTTTGATGTGGTTGGCATTGGCAGAGACTTTGCCATAACGGCTCTTATCGAGCGTCTGCCAATGCAGTTCCGGATGCACTTCGTGCGGTCGTGCTCCGCGTTCGGTAAAGGTGAACTTGTCTTCCTCATTGCGGAAAAGTGTTCCTTTACGGCTGTCCAACACTTTGAGGTCTCCCTCTTTCATCTGCGTGATTAAGTCCACGCATAAATTCAAATTCTTTTTCATTGCGAAAATTGTTTGTGCTGAAGCCTGATGGTGAATGCATTCGTGGGTACCCAAGCCCGCCAAACTTTTCGCGTTGTTTATAAAAAATTACACCGAACTTCCGTTGTTTTCGGAAATCCGGTGCAAAAGTACTGCCTTTTTGCGGGACATCATAGGACGCTTGTCCCGTTTTTTGTCCCGTTAGTATTTTTATGCCCAAAAAGTGCTATTTTCTTGTATTTTTTCGTCTCAAAGCAGTGCGCAAACTATTCGCTTTGATTTTATACCAACCTATCTTCTTTCTAAAGATGGCGTCATCACATAGAGCTTCTACATTGCCATCATGGTCGGCAAGATAGTCTCTTCCTTCCTTTGCTTCTGCATCTAGCCAACGTATAAGTGCTTGAACATCTCCCTCTCTCGGCAGGTTCATTGGAACTATGGCTTTAGCGGACGTGGAGATATAGGGATGATCCTTCTGTATTCTTTTTATCAGTTCTCCTTGCAAATCCAACAAAGGTCGTAAACTGTATAAACGGAGAGTATCCATATTTTTGTCAAACAATGCATGCGCGCGCATTTCCTCATTAAATATTTGTTGCCAAATATCATCATTAGATAATGAAATATCATGCGCAAGTTTTGTTTCAGTCTGATAGAAACGCCAATTCAAGTACGCATCTAATAGTCCTCGGAACATACCGCGCTGTAAAATGATATTATCCCAATCATCAAAGATAGCTTTGCATTTCTCTATGACATTCTTGCTGGCTGTTAATAAATCATCTTCCTGAATGGCAGACTTAATGATATTCTTGGCAGTGTTCGCGATAAAGAAATAGAGTGCAGAACGAGCAAAGCCGTCAATGGGGATTGAGTCGTAACGATTGTACGGGTCAAAATCTTCGCTTTCGGCATACACTCCTGTCGGATAGAATGCCGGTTCGAGCCATACCGATGGATTGATTCTAACCATTTCGTCCTCTTGATCTATCACCCATTGTAAGTAGATACGTATCAATTTGTACAATACCTCTTTTTGCTCCTCAGGCATAGATGATTGTACCAATTCATTCTCAGAAAGAGATACAAAATGGCATATCTCCGTATAAGAGACATAAGTTGTTTTCACTGGAAGTGTCTGCCACTCTTTGCTTTTTAATAGTTGCTGATATTTGTCTGCTAACTGGCGGGATAGCGCTGCCACAAACAAAGGTGTTACATAACCGCCTGTACCGGCAATACAACTTTCCTTTCCGTCAGTTAGACAGAACAATCCGCGTTCGGGATAAAATATGAGGTTTTCTGTGATTTGCATTAAAAGAACAATTTTTGAGTGTCCACATCGTATTGTTCTCGCAACAAGCCTAAGTTCTTTAGACGATAACGAGCTGCATCTTTGGAAACATAAAAATGGTCAGCTACTTTGCTAATAAAATCCAATGCCGTTCTATGATTAAAGGCACCTTCGCTCTGTGAGTATTGATTATCATCATAAACAAATCCCTTGCGAATATTCATGGAGAGCATCACTTCTTGCGCATAGTCCGCAAACACTTTACCCGGCATTAAGATATAAGACGCAAACTTATTAGCTTGGGACTCAAAATAACGAATCTGTGTATTGGAAGCACCTGTAACATTGATCGTATCCTGATCTTCGGCAGCGGTATAGTTGTATTGTTCCAATATGTGGCGATGCAAGAAATGATGTCCTAATTCGTGAGCCAAAGTAAAGCGTTCACGAACATTAGCACCCCATAAGCGCTGGCGATAATTCAAATATATCGTTTTGTCTGTATACGAGTATTCTCCGAAAAATTCATCTCCCATTTCCATGAACTCGATTTTTAACTTCGCTCTCTCTGCAATCCGCCACAAGTAATCCGGTTCTTTGCGCAAATCTTCTGCGGTCAATTGCATTGCGTTAAGGATCTGTAGTGCCTTTTCTTCTATCTTATCATCCTCGATATAGGGACATTTGAATTCATATTCTTGTCGGATAGGAATATTAAGTTCTGACAGAATACCGATAGCGTTATACGATTCGTGGTTCATACATAACACCGCTCCGCTACATGGATTGGCACTAGCCAACACCCCCATACGACCACGAGGGTCTGAATAATCCGTCCAGAGACGATTTAGAACTAAAGTTTGTTCCTCATCGCCGCAGAATTTAGCCAATATGAGACGACCATCTATGTCGAAACTATTATTGCGAACATATTCTAATGCTTCTGCTTCATAACCTTTATCGGTTACCAAGCATACACGGACATTATAACCAAGTCGCTTTACGCCCCACAACCAATTTCGGCAATCTTTGATAGAAACCAAATGGTCACTTTGAAGGTATCGAAAAGCCAGATAATGGTCTTCACCATCAATTTTATATCGTATTGCATAGTGAAAAGCATAGTGCAAACCGAAACCGTCCGCCATCGGTACTTGAACCACTTGGGGAGAAGGCACCAATTCTACATTCCCTTGGTCGGTGTCAATCACCTTAGCAAAGATGGACTCAAACTTATGTATAATTTCTTCTTTCATTATATAATTGCGCGAAATTCGCGCAAAGATACTGCTTTTTTCTTACATATGCAAATTTTTGTGTGAGAATCGTTCACACATTCACACATTCACACAAAATTTTGAGAGACGATTATGGTCATAATAAATATATAATATATAATATTATTATATTATTATGGAGATTTTTCCAACAGACAAGGATGCGTGAATCTGTGAATCTGTGAATTTATCGTGTCCTTGCGGCTAAGAATTGAAAAAATGAAAAATCGAGAAAATGCATTTTTTTGATTTTTTTTGAAGAAAAATTTGCAAAAGGTAATTTGTTCATCGTACCTTTGCATCGGATTTGAAAAAGCATGCTTTCATACACGACACCTCGTCGACCTCTCGTCGAGAAATCACTAAACTCTAAACTCTAAACACTAAACTCTAAAACTATGGCAAAGTACAAACCCATTGACATGGTGGACCACTACCGCGGAAAGATCTGTTCCCACTCGGACACCTACTTCCAGAAACGTGGTAAGACCCTTTGTACAGGGCGTATCTGCAACCCGCGTACCAAACCCTTCACCGAAGCCGAATTGGCTCGTCAAGCCAAGTTCCGCCAAGCGATTCAAGCCGTTGCTGCCCTCACCGAGGAGCAAATCACCGCCTACAAAGTCGCTTTCGAGAAGCAACTCAAAGCCCCCAACCCCAAGTACTTCTACCTCCGCAATTACATGATTGCCCAGGAGTACGCCAAACTCGTTTAACTATGATTATGCTACACGCTGCATAGTTTATTTATGTTTATTGCCTCTGGCGTTTGTACTCCGCAGGAGTGTAGATTTGGTTGATGGAGCGGCATGGGAGCTTGCTCACAAGGACGCTACAGCGAGCAAAGATACAAAAGCCCATCGGGCTACAAACGACTGAGGGGTTTATCTTGGTTTATTTTCAAAAATCAGCAACAAGGAAACTCTAATTATTAACAAACCATTAAACCAACCTTAACTATGGGAAAAGTAGTATTTGAAGACCCGATTCATCACATCTCGGGCAAGATCGCGAAGAAATTTCGCACGATTTACAATTACATGAAAGCCACCGGACTGAAGTACACTTCCG
>JAFTZQ010000017.1 GCA_017464475.1 Paludibacteraceae bacterium | reverse complement strand
GTATGCCGGTCAGTAAGCAAGCTTCCTGCCGTCATTCATGCCCTTGGTCTCCATCGATTGCCTAAATAGGCACCGATGGGCTGCTTACAAAAATATCCCTTCGGGATTGGAAAATAAGAAAAATCTATGCAGCGCGTAGGTTGGGGTGAGATAAAGCACTCAACGCCATAAACATAAATAAACTATGCAGATCAAAGCAACTAAAGGGTTTTAATTACTAGGGAAAGTGTAGTTATACTAATAAAAAAGTTCACTCGGGCGTTTTTTATTTGCATATATATAACCAAATAGTAACTTCGAGGGCACCGACATTGCTTCGCAATCCCACCTCGAAATTACAGAGCAGCGATGCTGCAAATACCAAGTTTTAGTTCAAAATCACTAAAAATACAAGTATTTTATAGATTTTCCACCAAAAACTTGCTTATTTGATTTTTTTTTTATAATTTTGCGGGCTGAATTGCGTATGTGCGTACGAGTAGGTACGCGAGAGCGCAAAAACGTAATTAAAGTGGCAGAGACGACAGGGACATATAAGAAGATGAGCAGACGGGCGATATGGGGCCAGCGGATGCTGACAGGGACGGCGATGATCACCAATAGCCTGCCGGATTGGTTCGCTACCTATTCATTCGCTGCCTACCTAGTGGCATTGGTGGGCGTGAATATATTGTTTGCCGGACGTGGGACGGAATGGTATTTCTGGTTGTTCGGAATCGCATGGGTGGCAGGATTTTTCTATCTGAGCGTAAAATACTCCCGCGAATGGAGCGTGCTGAAGGTGCACAAGGTAAAGAGCTTTGAGAAAAAGCTATTCCAGACCGGATTTTTGATCAGGGCAGCTTATGTGGTTTTTATTTATTTCTTCTATTTGAAAATGACGGGTCAGCCGCATGAGTTTGGTTCTGCAGATTCTATGGGATATATAGAAGTAGCAGAAGATTGGGTAAGGTATTTGGAAAATGATGCATTTGGACCGGTTTTGGGTCAGTCATTAGAACATTCATTTAGTGACACCGGATTTCCTCTGTATGTAACTCCTTTTGTGTATATATTTGGGGTGGAATTTGGAATATTTATGATTCTAATAGCCAATGCGCTATTGGGAGCCTTTACGCCCGTCATCATTTATCGCATAGCCAGTCGCTCCATGACAGAGACTACGGCGCGATTGGCGGCTATATTTTGTATGCTACATCCGGTGTTGATATGCTATGCCGGTATGACGCTAAAGGAGGTACTGATGACTTTCCTGTTGGTGCTATTTATTGATATGGCTGACCGAATGCTGCGGAGCAAACATTATTCGTTTGCCACGATAGCACCGACGGTATTGGTGGGTTTATCATTATTTATGTTCCGGACGGTACTGGGAATGATTGCCTTTATGGCGGTGTTTTTTGCGTTGGTTATGGTAGATAGCAGAGTCACCAGTATCGGAAAAAAAGTAGTGCTGGGTCTTGTGCTGGTAGGAATTATATTGTTCTCAGTGTCAGATAATATCATGCGGGAGGTGAATCAAATCCGAGAAACAGATGTAATGGGGCAGCAACAGATCAGTATGACAAAACGATATGGATCAGAAAAGGGCGGCAAGTTGTCCGGTAACCGTTTTGCTAATAAAGTTGGTGCAGCGGTATTTGCTCCTCTGATTTTTACGATACCTTTTCCTACAATGGTTGTTACAGAAGGGCAAGAGGATATGCGGTTGATCCATGGCGGCAACTGGATGCGGAATATCATGTCCGGTTTTGTGATTTTTGCGATGTTTCTTTTGCTATTTACCGGAGATTGGAGGCAACATACCCTGCCTTTGGCGATGCTGTTAGGTTATCTGGTGATGCTGACGTTTACCCAATTTGCGCACTCGTTGCGGTTTCATATACCGGTAATGCCATTTGAGATGATGTTTGCTGCGTACGCAATAACCAATATGCGGAAGAAACATCGAACATGGTATCTGGCATGGTGCCTATTTACGATCGTAACGTGCTTTGCGTGGAACTGGTTCAAATTGGCAGGAAGAGGAATGGCGTAGTTTGTGGTTTGTAGTTTGTGATTTGTAATTTGTAGTTTGTGATTTGTAATTTGTAGTTGAGATATGAAACTTTTGATTACCGGAGGAGCCGGGTTTATAGGGAGTAACTTATGTGAGTTCTTTGTGAACGAAGGATTCGAAGTAGTGTGCTTGGATAATCTGAGTACGGGATTTCGGCATAATATTGAACCGCTGATAGGAAAGGCGAATTTCCGATTCATAGAAGGCGACATACGGGATTTGGATACTTGTCGTGAGGCGGTCAAAGGATGCGATGTGGTGCTGCATGAGGCTGCATTGGGTTCGGTGCCGCGCAGTATCAATGACCCGATTACAACCAATGCCAATAACATTACCGGTTTTCTCAATATGCTCGTTGCGGCGAGAGACGAGAAAGTGAAACGGTTTGTGTATGCCGCATCGAGTTCTACTTATGGCGACAGCAAAGAGTTGCCGAAGATAGAGCATAATATCGGTCGTCCGTTATCGCCATACGCAATTACGAAATTTGTGAACGAGTTGTACGCCAATGTGTTCACCTCGCTGTATGGCATTGAGACGATCGGACTTAGGTATTTCAATGTGTTTGGTCGGCGGCAAGATCCGAACGGAGCTTATGCGGCGGTGATACCATTGTGGGTGAAGGCACTGATCAATCATGAGAGTCCGTACATCAACGGAGATGGTTCATACTCGCGCGATTTCACGTATATCGATAATGTGATTCAGGCGAATTATTTGGCAGCAACGGTTTCGCATGACGAGATCGTGAAGCGCGCATCGTTGTACAACATGAACCTGCCGCAGAATGCGCCTGTGGATCTAGTGTTCAATGTGGCATACGGAGGCAACACGACGTTGAACCAGTTGTTTGAATGTCTGCGAGAGAATCTGGCAAAGTACGACCCGGCAATCAAAGAGGTAGAACCGATTTATCGGGAGAACCGCGCAGGAGATATCCCGCATAGCCAGGCGTCGATCATCAAAGCGCAGCGGATTCTCGGATATAACCCGAAGTTCAGCGCATTACAGGGTTTTGAGCAAGCATGTGAGTGGTACTACGAAAATCTTCGTTAGCGAGATTTTGATATTTATGGTTTGTGATTAGAAAAGAAAAAAACATAAAAAAACTTTGAGTGCTTAAGGAAATCGAAAATGCGCTTCGCTTACAAAAATTGAAGAAAAATAACGAAAATAAACATAGATAAACCCTGCCTGAATTTTGGTTGTTGCGCTAAGCGCGCTATGAGTGCCCGCCCCGCCGCGCTACTCGTAAAGAACTTTCCGGTAGCTCGTCAGAGCGATCCCTCACCTCCAGAGGAGGTAAACAACCAAAAGTCCATGCAGCAATAAACAAAAATAAAATTATTAACTTGTCCCAAATGACAAATAACAAATCACAAATAAAAAAAGTATTATTTGTAGCGAGCGGAAATAAGAAGGGAGCGGGCGTGGTGAGTTCGTTCGTGCAATCGCAGTTCGATTCGCTTAAGGCGGAAGGGCTGGATATGGTGCTGTTTCCGGTAAAAGGCAGAGGCTGGAGGGGCTATCTGAAGGCGGTGTTTGCACTACGAAAAGTAGTGAAACGCGAGAGACCGGATATCATCCATGCGCATTATTCCACTTGCGGGTTTGTTGCATCCTTGGCTTGCCTCGGAATGAGAAAGCGACCGAAGATATTGGTTTCTATATTGGGATCTTTCCCGACAAGGGGTGCCAAGTGGAGGAGAGTGAGATTTGCAATCCAACATCTTTGGGATAGCGCATTGACGAAATCCGAGCGGACCAGAGACCAGTTAGGATTAGAATTGCCCGTGATACCCAATGGAGTAAATTTAGATGTCTTTCAGTTAATGGATCATGCTGAAGCACGGGCGAAGGTGGGGTTTGAAGCCAATCGCAAATACATCATTTGGTGCAGTAACCCGGAGCGGGTGGAGAAGAATTGGCCGTTAGCGGAAGAAGCAGTGCGTCTTTTAGAATCGAAGATTTCAGACGCTTCGCGTGCAGAGCCTAAAGGTTTTAGTGTGAGGTTAGTCGCTGTATATAACAAGACGCCGGAAGAGGTGTGTACCTATATGAACGCAGCGGATTGTTTGTTACTGACATCGGATTCGGAGGGAAGCCCGAACGTGATCAAAGAGGCGATGGCATGCAATTGTCCGATAGTGACGACCGATGTGGGAGATGTGCGGGAGAGATTAGTGAATCTCGAAGGATGTTATATAGTAGAAGAGCCGAGGGCTATAGATGCAGAGCATTCAGACGCTTCGCGTTTAGAAAAAGCGAAACGCGTAGCTGAGGCTATAGAGAAAGCATTGGAGTTCGGGAAACGGACGGAAGGAAGAAAACGGATCATAGAAGATCGATTAACGATCGAGTTAATTGCTAAACGAATAATAGAAGTGTACACAAGTCTTTAGTCTTTATGATAAAAAATAAAATAACATTATATTTACTTGGAAAAAAAGAGGGATTCGATATGAATGCCCTTAAAGGTTTTGTGACCCAAACTCAGCATTGGACGTCTGAACAGTGGAGAATATATCATAACGAGCATATACCTGCATTAATCCAACAAGCATACAACAATGTTCCTTTTTATCGTCAATGGTTTGACGCTGCAGGAATAAAACCGGAAGATATTCGAACGGTAGATGATTTGATAAAAATACCCATTGTAAGGAAGGCTGATTTGATAGCACACGGTGCAGATTTTCGAGCAGAAAATGCATCTGAATACGCGATGATTCATCATCATACCGGCGGAACTACCGGTACCCCATGTGCGTACGACATGGATCGTTATTCTTGGGCATTGAATTGGGCACTGAAGATGAGAACTTTTGAATGGGGCGGATATACCTATGGCGAGGATGAGTTGGGGGTAATGGCAGGTGGATCGTTGATTCCAGGAGCGCGAGGAGGTTGGAAAAATCGGTTATGGCGATACGTCAATAATTATTATTCCATGCCGGCTTCTCACTTAACAACAGAGATGTTAGAGCAGTACTATAGTTATTTAAGAAATAACCATGTACGATTTTTGCGTGGGTATCCGAGTGCTTTAACAACTCTTGCAGAGTATATACGAGAGCATCATAATGTATTGCCGATGCAAGCTGTGTTTACCACTGCAGAAATGCTTTTGCCGCATCAACGAAAAATAATGGAAGAAGCCTTCCAATGCAAGTTATTTGACACTTATGGTTGCGGTGATGGAATGGGGCACGCAACTGAATGTGAGGTTCATGGAGAACTACACGTTTGTGAGGAATGTAGCATATTACAAATTGTAGATGAAAGGGGAAAAGAAGTGCATGACGGAGAGGAAGGTGAAATTGTGTTGACGGCTCTGTATAACTATGGATTCCCATTTATTCGCTATGCTCCCGGAGATAGGGCTGTTAAATCGGAAAAGAAATGTACTTGTGGACGTGAAACAAAAATGATCCGAGTGCTTAATGGACGTTCTTCTGACAATTTCAAGTTAGCAAACGGAAAAATATTAAATGCATTTTCTCTGCCTATAGAGGCATTAACAGATGAGATTTTCCAATTTCAGGTGGTACAAGAGGCTAAAGATAAAGTATCTTTATTAATTGTTCCAAAGAAAATTATTTCAAATAAAAGGCTGGAAGATTTGCGTAAATTGCTAGAGTATCATTGTGGAGAGGGTATCCAAGTGAATGTTATGATTGTAGAGCATATAAATGTTCCTCAATCGGGAAAGATGCGATTTGTAGTCTCGAAAATTTAGCAATTAATCAAGAATAATTAAGTTAAAAATGATTAATTTACAATTACGATATGGCTAATAATCATCGGACGATAGGAAATGTATGTCGGGGCATATGGAATAGGATTTGTCTAGGGATAGCGCGTTTTCTTTTTCCAGCGCAACTACGGAATCCATTCTACCGAATGGCGGGAGTCAAGATAGGGAGGGGAAGTAAGATTGGTGCGACAGTCGATATAGACCATTCAGCTCCGGAACTCATTACGATTGGCGATAATGTATGGGTGACACGAGGCGTGATGCTGCTATGTCATCAGCGCGACTTGACTCAATATGAGGTAGGAAAGCCAGTAATGGATTGCGAGCTAAAATATGCACCGATAGTTATCAAAGATGGTGCGCACGTCGGTATTGGTGCGATTATTATGCCCGGGGTAACAATAGGAGAAGGTGCCATAATTGGTGCAGGATCTGTTGTTACGCGGGATATACCGCCATATTGTGTGGCTGTAGGCGCACCGGCGAAAGTAATAAAACATTTTGATAAACAAGAAGCATGAGAATCTGGATAGATGTTACCAATACGCCGCATGTGAATGTGCTGATGCCGATATACAGGCATTTGAGGGCAAACGGTCATGAGTTGATTATCACAGCCAGAGATTTTTCGGAGACGATACCTCTGCTGCGTCAAAACGGTATAGAGCCGATCGTTATCGGTTCACACCATGGTAAGAGCCGTGTACGTAAGATCATAGGGTTATTGGAAAGGTACTGGCAGTTACTGACACGTGTGCCGAAATTCGATGTTGCATTTTCGTTGGGCGGAAGTTATACAAGCCCGATTGCTTGGTTGCGCAGAAAAAAAAGTATTACATTCTCTGACAATGATTTTACAACCCATAAGTTTATAACCTATCTTTTCAGCAGTTATTTCATTTTCCCCTCATATCTGCATTATGAGGGAGCAAAGAAGAAATTTCATCTGAGGGACGAGCAGATTAAAACATTTGAGGGATTCAAAGAAGATATTTATATCGCAGATTATACAGTAGATGAGCATTTCTTAGAGCAACTGCCCTGGCGTGAATTCATCACGATTCGCCCTGAGAATCTGAAGGCAGCCTATGTGCCTAAAGATGCGATGACCATAGTGCCGGAGTTGTTTGAGGTCTTCAAGGATCAAAATATCTTGTTCTTACCGCGATATGAGGAAGAAAAGAGGATGGCGGAAGGGTATGATAATATCTGGTATCCGGATGGGCCGCTAAATGGGTTGGATGTATGTTATTACACTAAAGCGATGCTGACAGGAGCAGGTACGTTTGCGCGCGAAGCAGCGTTATTGGGAGTTCCGGCGGTTTCTTTCTTTCCGAGAAAGGAATTCTTAGCGGTTGATGTGGTACTGCAGGAACAAGGCAAGGAATTCAAATCGCGTGACCCGCGGGAAATACGAGAATATGTGGTTCGAAGCGGAGAAGCAAAAACTAAAAATGGCCTCGGTGATACTTCCCGCAGCAAGAAAGTGCTGGCGGAAGTATTAAGTATCATAGATGAGATAATCAAGTGATACAAATACTGACATATAGTGAGATAAACCGCGAGGGATGGAGCAGGTTGGTACAATCTTCTTCGACGGGGACATGGTTTCAGACGCCGGAGAGTTGAAAATTATAAAATAGTGTAAAAAAATTTGCATATATCAATAAAAAGCAGTATCTTTGCAGCGCAAATAAAATATAATTGCAATATGTATTAAGACAGAAAATGACGCTTTAATATAATTTAAATTATAGTTATACAAATGTAAGATGATAGATATCTACCAATATTCAGGTCCTGAGATAATTGCCCGTCTAGGCAAGCAATTCCGCGTGTATAGGCAGCAACTTCAATTGACGCAGAAAGAGGTGGCTGAAAAAGCAGGCTTATCTATTATGACGATCCAAAAGTTTGAAACGGGCAACTCGCATGATATATCTCTTAACACTTTGCTACGTTTGCTCCGCGTAATAGGTCAATTGGATAATATTGAGGCGATCCTGCCAGAATTGCCGGAATCACCGTATCTCAAACCCGAGAAAGATACCGTTATTAAACGCGTTAGGCGCAAAGAATGAGGAACTACGTACATGTTATATTATGGGGCGAAGAAATAGGTTCGCTGGTGTGGCGTGCAGAGCGACGGAATAGTTACTTTGTGTATAATCCTGCGTATTTAAGTAAGGACGTGGAGCCTTTCCCTTTTGGTGCTCCTAAAAGCAATCAAGCAATTAAATCATACGAGGGAGAAGAAAGACGCATATATCAACATCTGCCTGCATTTATAGCTGATAGTTTGCCGGATGATTGGGGGAATGTGTTGTTCCAGCAATGGGTATCCGATCAGACACTATCCGAAGCGGATGTAACGCCATTAGATAAGCTTGTATTCATCGGCAAACGCGGAATGGGTGCATTGGAGTTTGAACCGGATAACGCACCGATTCCATACAAGGAAAAGGTTAATATAGGCGAATTAGCCAATCTTGCACACAAGATTTTTGTCGAGAGGGAGAATGCACATATACTGCCCGATGAAATGCTGACTAAGCAATTGTTGATTGCAGTCGGTTCGTCTGCCGGAGGACGCCAACCCAAAGCGGTTATTGCAATCCATCGCGAGACTGGAGAAATCCGTTCCGGGCAAGTGGCTGGTTTGGAAGGCTATGATTACTATATCCTGAAGTTTGGAGACCATGAACGTAGTACCGCAGAGTTGGAGCAAACCTATTATGAAATGGCGATTGATGCAGGAATAGACATGATGCCATGCCGATTGATGGAGGCTGATGGAGAGAAACATTTTTTAACAAAGCGATTTGACAGAGCGGGTGGTGAAAAACTGCATACGCAGACGCTGGCGGCTATGGATCCGGATGCCAACACGTACGAACAACTGCTGTTGGTATGCCGCAAACTGCATTTACCTGATGCTGCCGCAGACGAAGTGTTCCGCAGAATGGTGTTCAATTATCTGGCGAACAATACGGATGACCACCATAAGAATTTCTCCTTCCTTATGAATAAGAAAGGCGAATGGTCGTTGGCTCCGGCATACGATATGACCTATATCTTCAATCGCGGGGGATATCAACCAGAGAGCGAACATTGCCTATTGCTGCGCGGAAAGTATGAAAGATGGACCAAAGAGGATGTGAAGGAATTTGCTGTAAAATATGGCATCAATGACTCCGAGAAGATCATCCGTAAGGTAGTAGATGCTTTGATTCTGTTCCGTACTCTGGCTGAGAAGAACGGTGTACGACAGGAATGGATAGGGCGAATAGAGGCAACTATTCATCAGCGCCTGCAGGAGTGGGGATTTAGTACCGATTATCATGACGAAGAATGGCTTACTACGGATGGCAAATCGGTAGCCAAAGTATATTTGGAGCAGGCATACAAAGGTAATTATCACCTGTTTGCGACAATAGACGGAAAGCAAAGAAAATTTATTATACGCAAAGATACGCCTGAGCATGAGTTAATAGAGCAGATAGGTATACATAAGATTAGTAGCGAGCAAATACGAGAGTTACTGGAAAGAAGAATAAAACAATGACCCATCAAATCCTGACATATAACCAAATAGACAGAACCGAATGGAGTAGGTTGGTACAATCTTCTTCGACGGGGACGTGGTTTCAGACACCGAAAGCGTATGAGTTTTTTGCGTCTATGCCGGAGCTGTTTAGACCATTTGTATTAGCTATCAGTTGTCAGCCGTCAGCCGTCAGAGATCAAACATTGCGAGGAGTATGTGTTGGGTATGTGACGAAAGAGAAAAATCCTGTGAAACAGTTCTTTACGCGGAGAGCGATTATCATTGGAGGACCGGCGTTGACAGATGATTGTACAGAGGAAGAGGTTGAAGCATTGATGAAGGCTGTGAGAGAAATATTGCGGTCGCAAGCAATCTATGTCGAAACTCGCAATTTTAATGATTATAGCCGATGGAAGGGCGCATTTGAGACAGCAGGGCTTGAATATCAAGCGCATTTGAATTTCCATGTAGATTGTAGCGATGCAGAAACTATGTGGAATCGGATGAGCGATAACAGGAGACGGCAGATTAAGAGGCAGATTAAGAATGAGGAAGGAAATGAATGTTTAGTGTATGGATGTTTAGTGAATGAGGGAGTAAGTGAGCTGGATATACGAGAGTGGTATGAGATTTTGGCGAAGTTGTATCGAAAAAAAGTGAGGACACCGTTATTGCCGATAGAGTTCTTTTTGCAGGCGTATCGGCAAGGCATAGGACACTATATGATGGTGCGGTACGAAGGAAAAATCATTGGCGGGAGTATGATCGTGGTGGATGAGAGATGTGTCTATGAATGGTTTGAGTGCGGATTGAATATCGAATACAAGGATCAGTATCCTTCCGTAATGGCAACATACGCCGGAATGCGGTATGCGCATGAGAACGGATGCCGGCGATATGATATGATGGGGGCAGGAGTGCCGGGTGTGCCGTATGGCGTGCGAGATTTTAAAGCCGAGTTCGGCGGAGAGATGGTTGAGCACGGACGATTTCTATATATCGCCAAACCGATATTGTATGCACTCGGTAAAACGGGTGTAATGATGATGAGAAAAAGATTATAAATAATTGACAATAAAAGAAATGGATCAGAAATTTGTAGTTACTATCGGGCGGGAGTTTGGTACCGGTGGACGGCAGATCGCCGTTGAATTGGCAAAGATATTGGGCGTGGAGCTGTATGACAAAGGTTTGCTGCGTCAGTTGGAAGATCGATATAACCTCACGCAAGAGGAGATAGATAAGATCAAGGCGACCAAGAAGAGTTGGTGGTATGAGCCAATTTCGCAGGATCTATACAACGATGAGGAGTTTATCGTTCGGTCGCTGGCGGAGAAAGAGTCGTGCGTCATACTTGGGCGTACGGGTTTCCATATCTTCCGAGATAATCCCTATGCCTTCAAAGTGTTTCTGATAGCCGACAAAGCATTTCGTCGAGAGAAGGTAGCACGGCGGCTGAATATCAACGAAGGCAGTGCGGATCTGCTGATCAACAAAGTAGATGAAGCACGGGAGACATTCACGCATACTTTCAGCGGCAAGAGCCGTTATGATGCGCGTAACTATGACTTGGTGCTGAACGTAGCGGGTCTGGAGCCGAAGCAGATTGCGGAGTTTATCGCCGAGTGCGTGCGGGAAAGAATGAGTAAATAGACAGGACTATGCATATAACATTGATTGCAGGCGCCAGACCGAACTTCATGAAGGTAGCGCCCCTCATAAAAGCAATAAAGCAGGCTGAGGCTGCCGGAACGGATGTTCACTACCGTTTGGTGCATACGGGGCAGCATTATGACAAGAACATGAGCGAGACGTTCTTTGAGGAGTTGGGTATCCCGGCTCCGGATGTGAACTTAGGCTGCGGCGGAGGTACGCAGGCGGAACAGACTGCTCATATCATGGTGGAGTTTGAGAAAGACCTGATGGCTCATCCGACGGATGTGGTGCTGGTAGTAGGCGATGTGACGAGCACGATGGCATGCTCTATTGTGGCGAAGAAACTGAATACCAAAGTATGCCATGTGGAAGCCGGAATACGGAGCTGGGATCTGACCATGCCGGAGGAGATCAACCGCATGGTGACAGACAGTTTGGCGGACTACATGTTCACGACCAGCGAGGTGGCGAACGCGAACTTAGCACGCTTGGGAGCGAAACTCAATGAGAATTATTGGTTCGTGGGAAATGTGATGATCGATACGCTGATGGCTAATCGTGCAAGATTCAGGAGACCTCAGATATGGGATGAGTTAGGGCTGAAAGAAAAAGAGTATATTGTGATGACCATGCACCGCCCCGCGAACGTAGATGAAGAGGGCCATCTGAAAGCCATGATGGAGCAGATTATCGGCAATGTACACGGGCTGCCTATTATATTCCCGATTCATCCGAGGACGGCTTTGAGGCTGAAAGCATTAATGAATGAGGGAGTGAATGAGTTAGGGAGTGAGAGATATCCGAATCTGTATATTGTAGAGCCGATGGGGTATCTGGAGTTCAATTATCTGGTAGAGCGCGCGAAAGCCGTAGTGACCGACAGCGGAGGAATAACCGAAGAGACGACAGTGATGGGCGTGCCTTGTATCACGCTGCGCGACAACACCGAACGGCCGGAGACTTGCACGGTAGGAACGAATGAGTTAATAGGTACTGATCCGGCGGCTATCAAGCCGGCGCTGGACAAGCTTTTCGCCGGGGAGTGGAAGAAAGGAGCTATTCCTGAGTTATGGGACGGACATGCTGCGGAGAGGATTGTGGAATGTTTAGTGAACATTAAACAATAAATCATGATACGCGAAGGTTGGGGAAAACGAATCGTGGCAGACCTGCTGGTGTGGGTCATTGCGGTGGCGCTATGTATGTTATGGCGATGGGTAGCCAATAAGAGCGAGATCGTGCATTATTGGGCACTATTCGGTGTCTTAGCTGCGCTGTGGATCATCGTGGGATTTGCCGTACAACTATACCGTTCGTACAAAGAGGCATGGTTCTGGCAATCCATGGTGTCGCTGGTAGCCGATGCAGGAATACTGATCGGTTTATGCTGGTGGATATTGCCGCAGATGCACTATAATCTGTCTCCGAAGGTAGCGATGTGGACGATCCTGCTGGTAGGTGCGCTGGAGACGGTTGTGGTACTGATGGAACATTACTGGAAATACGCGACCAACATGACCGTGCCGGTGATGCAGATAGAGCAGCGCGAGAATGCTCATGCGACCCATCCGGACGAGAAAAGGCGCAAGGAATCCATTCAATCCATTCATCAATCGATCCTCTCTGTCACCACTGAGGCGGATTACTATATGCTGCGCAAGAAAGCAAGGCTGGATTCCACGTTAACCAAAGTGGTATGCGACCGAAATCGGTTTGCTTATCTGCAAATACCTGATTATCAATACGAGACGCTGGTTGATCTGACGCTTCTGAACGACATGCGGGGGATCAACAAACGGTTCTGCATGGTGAACCAGAAACTGCCGGACGGTGGGCATTATGTATGTTGCTATCGTCCGCAGGAATATATCAAAGGCAAGATCTTAGCCAAATATCCGCGTGGACTTAACTGGTGTATCTACACGCTTTATTTCTTCCAGAAACGCGTATGGCCGCGGCTCATGCTCACCAGCCGCCTTTATTACGACATCACCAAGGGACGAAAGCGAATGCTGAGCAAGACCGAAGTATTAGGACGGCTCTATTATTGCGGGTTTGAGGTGGACGACGTTGTGCCAATGGGGCACATCGAATATGTCTTTGCGCACCGTAAATCGCAGCCGTATCCTCAGGAGCAGATCAAGGTCTATGGTCCGCTGATCAAATTGGCGCGCGTATGCAAGAACAAGGAGATCCGTTATTTCTACAAGATGCGCACGATGCACCCGTATGCCGAGTACATCCAGAAATATGTCTTTGACGCCCGCGGAGGAATGGATATTGCCGACAAGAGCAATGACGACTGGCGGATCACCACTTGGGGAAAATTCATGCGGAAGTACTGGCTGGACGAGCTTCCTATGCTGATCAATTGGTTTAAAGGTGATGTGAAGTTAGTAGGTGTTCGTCCGCTGAGCCGGACGATGTTTGAGAGTTATCCGGAATGGCTGCAAGACAAACGAACGAAAAGCAAGCCCGGTTTGATCCCTCCGTTCTATATCGACCATCCTGATACCTTCGAGGAGTTATTCGCGAGTGAGGACAAGTACCTGACGGAATATCTGGAACACCCGGTGCGAACCGATATCAAGTATTTCTTCCTGACGATGCGGTCAATCGTAACGAGGAAGACACATAGTGCGTGATGGAAGGACGAAAGATGAAGGAGTATTTAGGGAAATTATCAAGTGAGGAGAGGTGGAATACTATCACTCATCTTTTGCCGCTGATGGTGACGGCAGGTATCTCTGCGCCGATGATGAGGCTGGCGATACGAAGTCAGCAGGGGGCACCGGCATATCAGGTATTGGGGACGGGGTTGTTCCTAATAGGAATGCTGGTGATGTTCGGTTCGTCCACTGCGTATCACGCTGTAGTAGAGCCGAAGGTGAAAGCCCGGCTGCGGGTATTTGACCACATTGCTATCTACGCCATGATAGCCGGTTCGTACTCGCTGATCTGTCTCTCCGTTGTAGGCGGATGGATGGGATGGGCGCTGTTTATTTTTCTATGGGCATGCGTGATCGCCGGCATGATCGGAAAGATCATTGCGCTCGGCAAACACCCCAAGCTGTCTCTGGCGCTCTATCTGAGCATGGGGTGGGTAGCGCTGCTGATCTTAGTGCCGATGTGGAAAGGCATGCCGCATAGCGCGTTCTGGTGGATCATAGGCGAAGGGGTATTCTACACCATCGGTTCGTATTTCTTCAATAAAGACGAAGAGCACGACTACTATCATGCAATATGGCATGTGTTCATCGTGCTCGGTGCCGCTTCTCATACAATCGCTACTTGGATTGTATTAAGCGTAGGAATGTAATCCTCCCAACAGTCGATTTACTCCGAAATAGGTGAAGAGCACAAAGAGGAAGTTTACCACAGAAATGATGTGGTAGATGGTTTGTGCTTTGTTGTCTGTGAGTTTCAGTTTACCAATGATCAGGGGCCAATGGAGTTGGCAGGCATAGACGATCATCGTAATCAGCGCCCATGTCTCTTTCGGATCCCATCCCCAGTACCGTCCCCAAGAGAGGTTCGCCCATACGGCGCCGATGAAGATTCCTGCGGCAAGGCAGAAGATAGCAGGGTAGAGGAGGACTTGAGAGAGCGTCATGAGCATCTCGCGTTTCTGCGCCATGCACAGCCCTAATATGCCGTTGATGGCAATGATAGCAAAGAGAGTGTACGCCAGCATGATTACCGATACATGGATTCCCAAGAGCGGCGTTTGTAGTACCGGCTGCAAAGGCGGTTTGGGTGTCACCACTTTGGTCATTACCAGCGCCAAGATCGCAATGAGGGCGATGAAGGCAGCCGAGTATATGCCGCTGCGCTGAGCAAAGACCGACTGCTTCAGTTTCGCGCGGAAGATGGTGTTCCGACGAAAGAAGAAAGCGATCATGGAGATCAGCAGGAGGGCATAGCCGGTATAGGTAATTCCAATTCCCCACGGGTCGTAGTTATAGGTAAGCACCACGCCCATCAGGTCGCTGTCGTAATCGGACTGGCAGAAGCGGAAACCGTGGTATTTGAGCGGTTTGTTCATCCGAATGGTTCCTTCGTCTACAGAAGAGAGTGAAACCCCACCCGACCTCCCCTCAGGGGAGGAGGAACGATCAAGCAGGCGCAGTTCGGTGAGGTAATCCACCGGCGTCACGCCATCCTCGGCATAGACGATCTGAAAATCCCAAAGGAAGAGGGAAACGGTGGGGGAGGAAACCCCTCCCAACCTCCCCTCAAGGGAGGAGAAAGAGGCAGAGTATGGCGATTTGTAGGTGAGAGTTTGAGCTTTGTCGGCTCGGAGATGGATCTCGCCCTGCATGCCGAAGAAATGCGTCACACACGCCCCCACGATAATTATCGCGAGGGCGAGGTGCAACAGCATTGTAACGGGCTTAGATCGCATTGATGAAAGCAACGATTGCATCGCGGTCAGATTTTTCGAGTTTATAGAACTCCTGGGTAGGATAATACGCATCGGATTCGGTGCTATAACCATGCCACATAATCGCTTCGATCACGTTGCGTGCACGAGTGTCGTGCATACGCGCGTCGTATGCGTCACCTGTCGCTTTGCGGTGCAGACCGCGTCCCCAGAGCGGGGTGGTGCGGCACCAGCCGGTGCGGATATCATTTTCCATGTGCAGTTTATGCTGAACCATGTCGGTGTACGGCCAGATCTTCTGGTTCGGGTAACGCGGCATCTTCGCCGTAACGGGGAAGTTGTTCGGGTCGCGCACTTCGTCCGGACCGGTGGTCCAAGTAGGACGGTGGCAGTAGTCGCAGCCGATCTGTGTGAAGAGTTCTTTACCGCGGAGGACCTGTTTGTCGGTCACGTTACGAGCAGCAGGAACCGCCAGACCGCGGTGCCAAACCATGACTTGGGTGAACTCATCATCGCTCATCTCTGCCGGCAGGGTCTTGCTGGTCAGGAACTCCTTGATATTGCTCTCCATGTTGTCCGTACGCCATTCGGGGTGCTCGTTGTTCGGGTCCAGTTTGGCTATATAGTCGGCAAAACCGGCTTGCACCTCGGGGTCTTTGGAGGCATATTCGGCATAAATCGTCCCATTGAGGTCCAGATAGTGGTATCTGCGGTCGGAACGTGTGACATTGGTGATGTTCCAGATAGCGTTTGCCCCGGCAGCGTCCTGCAGCGGACCGCGGGAGAGGGCGTAGGTGAAACGCTTAGGTCCCCACTGCGGGTCGTTCTTATAGTAACCGGAAGTCTGCATTCCGCCGGCATAAATAGCGGGGTTGAGACCGTTCTTGAGTTTGCCGTCCGCCTCTTCTTTGGCGTACTGGGCGATGATGTCCTCATCCGTAATGGCATCGAGCAAGCCGGTTCCATAGACGCCGATGGTGTTCTCCAGCAGCACTTCGTATCCCTCGCTCTCCAGCAATCCGTCCGGGTCGCGGTAGCCTTGGTTATAAACATATACTGCGGTGTTCGGCATCGTTACCTCCGGGTAGCGCAGTTCGTAGGTCTCGCCATCCGCAAACTTGTTTCCGTGTTCGTCGGTTGCGGTCTTCCACGTAACGGTGATCTGGTCCGGGTCAAGCGGAGCTTTAAACGGTTTGGCTCCGAAGAGTTGCGGCATACCGGCTAACCAAGGCACGTAGGCTTGGGTAGTAGGATTGATAACCACGAGGAGGGTTCCGTTTCCTTGGTGCGCCGCATCGTAGGTGCCGGCAGGCACGGACGTACCGTGGGAGTAGTTGGGGTGGCAATGCTGGCATGACGCGCGTACATAGACAGGTCCCAGACCATGCTGACGCCCCGAACCGTTGGTCACGAAATCTTTCTCCGCGATATTATCGCCTTGCGCGAACATAGTACCTAATCCCGCTTCGTCGGTAGCCGGAGTAGGCTGGCGGAAAGCCATGGATGAAGAGTTGATGGCAGTACCCTGTTTGCCGCCGGTGTAATACCATTCGGGCATGTCTGTCTCGGGCGTGTTGCTGCCTCCTCCCGGGTTACAACCCGCCAGCGCGAGAGCTGCCAGAGCCATGAATAAAAATTCTTTTCTCATATCTTTCTCAATTTACAATTTACAATTTACAATTCACAAAGCGTCCGAGGGTTTATTTTGCCAAGAGAGCGAGCACTTCGTTTGCGAGCACTTCTTCCAAAGCTTTTACTTTGTCAATCGCCGCACCTACTTTGGCGTCGGTGGGGTTATGCTCGAAATCTTCGATTGCTTCGATAGCAGCAATGGATTCCTCGATGGCTTTGCGCACTTTGGCGTCGAGTTCTGCATCCTGGCGATAGACATAATTGGAGATGGAGTAATCTCCGGCTTGTGCGCCGCAGTAAGCGTGCTGGATGGAACGGATGTTGTCTGCAAAGTCGGTGGTCGAAGTGCAGCTGTACGGGCTCTCCAAGTAGTCCGGATCTACAGCGGTGTAGGGGTTGCCCATCTTCAGGTCTGCTACTTCGCTTGCAATGTCCGCAGCTCCGGAGATGATCTCTTCTGCCGCGTCCTGGAAGCTGACATAGATCGAACCGGCTTTGCCGGCGTTGATCATCTGTTTGCCGTAGTTATCCTCAAAGAGATCCACTTCCGCTTCTTCCAACAGTTTCATTTTCGCGTCGCTCACTTCTCCCGCCCATGCGTATTCAAGCAGGATCGATTGCTGCGTCAGGTCCTCGACGATACCCAGCAGATAAATAGCTTGGGGGCGTGTGAGGTTAGCCGCGTGCGTCTTACCGGTACCAACGGCACGTCCGCCTTGCTCCACCGATTCAAAGAGCAGGTACTCTGCGGCGTGGAAACCCTTGAGGGCATAACCGAGTTTGTCTCCTACGTATGCACCACCTTCTTCCTCGATCTGCTTCATCTGCGCTTCGTTGTTGAGGAGGGCATTCATGGCGTTGAAATCGAGCGGCCATGAATCGATATGGGGGTCGATGGTATGGCTTGCTGCGGGACCATAGAGGAAGGCTTCGCTCTGCTCCCAATGTTTGCGCATAGCGCGCCACGCTGTTCCTGCTTCCGCCATGAGGGTAGAGTAATCCTCTTTTGCCTCTACCTTAGCGAGTATCTGCTCGCATTTGTCAAGAAGGACAAGACCTTCGTCCGCCATGTGGCTGTAAGTCGCAATGACGGTGTTGTTCACATACGGCGCCATCGCACGCTCAAGCGCCTCTTCTTTGTCCGATTTAACCTCGGTCTTCTGGTTGTTGCATGCAGCCATTCCCATGACGCATGCGGCACATAGTGCCCATTTGAAAATCTTTTTCATAATACGTTAATTTGTTGTTAATATGTTTGTTTTTGTCATAGTTGCCAGTCGGTAGCGTTATACGAATATCCCCCTAATCACCCCCTAATCACCCCCTAATCACCCCCTTATCACCCCCTTTTGGAAGGAAAAAAAGGTGAAAGGTGAAAGGTAAAAGGTGTTATTCGTCTCCGGTTTGATAGAAGCCGGCATATACGATGCCGACAGCTATCTGGGGTTCGTCATTATATAATTTCCCGCGCGTGCCGTCCGCGCGTATTCCTTGTTTCAAAATACCGTACGAGAATTCCGCCTTCACGCCGATTTGTTTGATCGGGAAATAGTTGATTCCGACCGCCGCGCGATGGCGTCCGCACCAAGGGTACACATCCGTCGGTTGACCATCGTAGCGGAACATCGAATCGTAGTAATCGTAGCGCGCGAAGAGATAGAACTTCCGGTTCTTCTCTCTCAGTTTGGCATTCAACGAGAAGAAGTCGTAACCGGCTTCGATACCTGCTGCGAGGGCGTCGGAAGCCACCCATTGTTTGGAGGAAACCGATCCTTTGCGCATGGCGATATTGTATTGGGTGATCGCCGCTGCGTCGGAGAGATGTCCGTAGGTGAAACTGCCGCGGACGATCACGCCGAAGTCATTGTAGGCGAAATCGAAGGCGCCGATGGAGACGGTTCCTTTGACGTCCTTGTACGCACTGGCGTCCAGTTCCACATTGGATTTGGAGAGCGTGTTGCGAAACGAGTTGCCGCAGTAGCCGCTTAAACTTAACCTTAACCCCTTAACACCGGTGTAATCCACGCGCGCCGCTCCGGCAAACACGTTCGCTAATTTGAATTCATACGGACTTCCAGCACCGGGTTTGATCCAGTTTTTCCGGTTGAACCGGTCGCTGTCCAGTCCCGGCAGGAACATCGCCTGGTAGTGCCATCCGTTGGCGGTGGAGCCCATGAAAGTGAGCGCCACCTCATGCCATGTGGAAGGAATGATGGTGAAATCTCCTTCGTTACGATAGACGCCGAAATACTCTGTCGATTCGTGGTGTGCGTTCAGTCCTCCGACCGGAATGACCTGCATACCGGCACGGATGACGGCATACCGGTTGAAGGCTTTCTGGAGCCAGAACTGCTCCAATGCCACTTCTCCGCCGCGCTCGATCTCGGATTCGTATTCTCCGCCCTCTTCTTCCTCAATCTCGATAGCACTCTCTGTTCCTCCGTGCTCAAACTCAATCTCCGTGCCGACGGACCAGCCTTTGCCGAAGTCATAGCCCATATAGATCACCACGTGCGGGAGATCGAACTCGCCGTAGTGGTCGCCGGCAAAACGAGAGGGATTTTGGCCATAACGGAGGTAGTTATTGGAATAGAAACAATGCTTGGCGGTCACTTCACCATAGCCGCCGATGACAAACCGCCCATGCGTACGTTTCTTTTGAGGCTTTGCCTCATCATTCACTATTTGTTGGGATTTGGCAGAATCGGTCGGTTGAACGGCAGATTGCTGTTCGAGCTTCTCGACACGCTGAATCAACGCCTGCAGGTCCGCCGCGCTGACCTTGATACTATCCTCTGCTTGTGCTCCTAATGCGCACAAAATGAACGAAATAAATAGAATTGCTTGCTTTTTCATACACTAAAATCAAAACACTAAATGCGAATCTTTTTTCGCAATACAAAGGTACTCTTTTTTTTGCATTTGCCAAATCCCAATTTGTAGGGATTTTAAAACATTTGCTTGTGCAAATGAGAAAAAATGAGTAATTTTGCACTCGATTTCGGAGAAGAAAATGTATAAAGCGAGTGACAAAATATGCGATTTGATGTCCCATGAGGAGGACGCGATCCGGATTATCAGCCGTTTTGGTCTGGAGATGGGAGTGGGTGAGCAGACGATAGAGGAAGCGTGTGCGGCGCACGGCGTGCATACGCCGACTTTTCTGGCGGTGGTGAATTATAAGGTTTTCAAGCAGCGCGCTATTCCGGCGGATATAGACCTGCAGACGCTGCAATGCTATCTGCATAACGCGCATACCTATTTTCTCGATTTCCGATTACCGAGGTTAAGAAGGGCGCTGATCGAAGCGATCATTCCGGTTGACCCGACGACCAAGATCCCGGGCTTGATTTTGCGATGCTATGATGAGTTTGTAGAGGAGATCCGGACGCATATCGAGCATGAGAACGAGGGCTTGTACGACGAGCACGAGCATGACGATCAGCGGATTACCGACAAGCTGACCGAGATTAAGAATCTGATTATCAAGTATTATCCCTCGCAGTCTCTCAACACTAATTCACTAAACGCCCATCTCCTCGTTACTGTCATGTCCGATCTGTGGCATACAGAGCAGGATTTTGCGGACCATTGTGCCATCGAGGATGAGATTTTGCGCCCCGCACTCAAACTGCACAAGACCACCGGCAAACTCAAACAGTTGCCTGCTTCCGCTACCGGCGAAGCACTTTCCGAACGAGAAAGGGATGTGCTGATACAGGTCGTTAAGGGATTGAGTAATAAAGAGATAGCCGATGTGCTATGTATCTCGATGCACACGGTTGTGTCCCACCGCAAGCATATCACGCGCAAACTGAATATCCATTCCACCGCGGGTCTGACGATCTACGCGATCGTCAATAAGTTGATAGATCTTGATTCTCTGGAATAACAACAAATCAAGAAAAAGCGTCCATTGCGGGCGCTTTTTTCTATTTAACCTTGCATATATCAAAAAAAAACACTACCTTTGTAGCGTGAAAAGAAAACAACACTAATACCAGTCAATATGAGAAGAAAAATCACGTTATTTGCGGCGATTATAGTAGCCGTATGCAGTTGTGCGCAGAGTTCCGGTTTTCAGAAACTGGATGAGTGGACCAAGGTGTGGAAAGAAGGTCAGCAGACCTATTTCGGGTATCCCGTTAACCAGCGGTCGGAACTGCATGATTTCTACGAGTGGTATCTCTCCACCGGCATGGATGTGATCAATCTGAATAACGCCGGCGATCCGATGACCGATGAGCCTTGGCGGATGTCTTCCCATGCATTCGAGCGCGAGGTGATAGAGTTCTTTGCGCCCCTGTACGGATTTACCAAGGACGGCGTGTGGGGCATAGTGACGCATAGCGGTACGGACGGCAACAACCATGGTATTTATTTCGGCGCCAATTACCTATTCAACAAGACCGGAAAGCAGCCGGTTGTCTATGTGTCCGACGAGGCGCACTACTCCAATATGCGTCTGTGCGATCTGCAAAACCTCGAGGTGAAACTCATCAAAAGCGACGCCATGGGCCGGATGATCCCCGAAGAGTTGGAGAAAGCGCTGGATACCTCCCGTCCAGCCCTTATGATATTTGCCATGGGTTCCACTTTCAAAGGGGCGATAGACGACCAGGAGGCGCTGAATGCCGTGCTGGACAGACATCCGGAGGTGCCTGTGTTCCGGCATGTGGATGCGGCTCTTTTCGGCGGATACCTGCCATTTACGAAATACAAAGAGATGGTCAGCCACGAGAAGATGCGTTTTGACGCCATCGCCATCAGCGGGCACAAGTTCTTCGGCATCGATTCGCCTTCCGGGCTGTTCCTCTGCACCCGCGAGGTGTATGACAACCAGAATAATTTCAACGTGACCTATCTGAACAGTAACATGAAGATGATCAACTGCTCGCGCGACGCCATCCAGCCGCTGAAGTTCTGGTGGCTGATACAGAAAGTGGGGTACGATCGGTGGTCGGAACAAGCGAACGGGATGATGGCGTGCACGGCGTACCTTAAGCAGCAGCTGGAGAAGATCGGCTGGCCGTGCTGGTGCAACGAATACAGCAACACGGTCTTTTTCAAACGCCCCTCGCAGGAGATTTGCTATGAGTACACGCTGGCGCTGGGTTACGACGAGCGTTTCGGAGGCGAGCTGGCGCACGTAGTGGTCATGCAGCATGTGACCAAGGAGAAGATAGACAAGTTCATCCAGGCTTTGGTCAATCAATCCCTCAAAGCCGAATAGTAAATTTACACACCATATGAAACATTATTTATTTTTTAGCCTACGGGCACGATTACTGCTTCTTGCGCTGATAGTAAGCGCAACAAGTCTGTATGCCGAAACCGTCAAGTTGAACGGTCTGTATTATTCGTTGGGTACAACTACGGCACAAGTGGTTAATGACCAGAGTTCGGACAAATCCGTCTATAAAGACTACACGGCGGTTACTATCCCTGCGTCCGTGACCTATAACAACTACACGTATCCTGTGACGAGTATCGGGACAAGCGCGTTTGAGGGCCTGACAAACCTGCAATCCGTGACCCTGCCGACATCCGTCACCACTATCGGAACGGACGCTTTCTGGGGGTGCACAAAATTAGGCAGCGTGAACTTGGAAGAAGGATTGACGAGTATCGGTCTGCGTGCGTTCTATAACTGCGCACTGACGGAGATCACTATTCCGAGTACGGTTACATCAATTGGTAATTCCGCTTTCAAGGGCAACCCGACGACCACGATTGTGTGGAAACCGGCAGACTGCTCAATCGGTTCGGATGATAGCGCGCCGTTCTATAGCACAAATTCGCAAGTGACCTCGTTTACTTTTGCGGACGGCGTAGAGGTAGTGCCTTCGTATATATGCAAAAACATGAACAAGATAGATACGATTGTGCTTCCGGCTTCGGTCAACAGACTGGGTCAGTATGCTTTCATGAATTGCACGAATCTCAAATCCATTAACTTGCCTGTAATGCAAAAGACACTGCCTATCAGTTTCTTGGAGGGCTGTACCTCGTTGGAGTCCATTGAACTACCTGCGACTTTGACCACCATTAGCGCAGATGCTTTCTACGGCTGCATAAAATTAGGCAGCGTGAACTTGGAAGAAGGTCTGACGACCATCGGTCTGCGTGCGTTCTATAACTGCAAGCTGACGGAGATCACTATTCCAAGTACAGTTACATCGATAGGCAACGCGGCTTTTAAAGAAAATCCGACGACTACGATAGTATGGAAACCGAAGAGCTGCACAATCGGCTCGGATGACAGCGCGCCGTTCTATAGCACCAATTCGCAAGTGACGTCGTTCACGTTCGGCGACAGCGTGCAAGTAATTCCGGCGTATTTGTGTAAGTACATGAAGATAGAAACTATCGCTATTCCGGCTACCGTGACCAACATCGGACAAAGCGCTTTCATGTATTGCACGAACCTGAAGCATTTTGAGTTTCCGCAGGGTATTAAGACCGTGGCAACCAGCGTGTTAGAAGGCTGTACGGCATTGGAGGAAGTGGTCATTCCATCCTCTGTGACAACCATCAATCAGGACGCGTTCTATAACTGCTCTGCTTTGCAGGCGATTCGGAACTATGCTTATACGCCGCAGACGATTACCGAACGCACGGTAAATAACGTCAACAAACAGACCTGTATTCTATATGTGCCGATGGATTACATCGACCTCTATCAAGCCAAAGCGGTCTGGTGCGATTTCGCGAATATAATAGGTGTGGCAACCGACCTGCAGTTTGAGGAACAGACGGTTCAGGTAAGTTATCTGAAAGAGGACAGCACACTCCATTATATGGAGGCGCAGAAATGGCAGATTCCTCACGCTCCGCGTATTGAGGGTTTCACGTTCCTCAAATGGCAAGTGCTACCCGGTGATCTGGCGGAGGGAATTGTGCTGCAAGCCGTGTATGAGGCGAATACTCCGACGGAGGCTCCGGCTGTTTATACGAATCCCGCCAACCCCGCGCAGAAACTGATCAAGAACGGGAATGTGTATATCCTGAGCGGCGACAAGACTTACACCGTTACAGGCCAAGAGGTAAAATAAAGGTATACCAAGGGTATAGCAATCCTATATGATGAGCAAGTGGCTGAGAAGTCACTTGCTTTCGTTGTGAAGTAATCATAACAACTGACATTTTAAAGTGTCGCGAGAGTTGCTTGAGAGTGGCTGATTGACTGCTACAATATCGCAGATCTGCACCCAAGCGGGAAAGAGTTAAAAAAGTCTTTAAGGTTATTAAGGTCTCTAAGGTCGTTAAGGTCATTAAAGACCCTAAACTCTTTTATTATTGGTGGTTGGGGCGGTTTTGGGAGCGGAGACGGTACATGCGTTCGGAGAAACCGCCCTCTTTCATGAAATCATCACTCAGACGTTGCAACTGCTTGTACAGCAAGTAGTCCGCTTGTTTGATGAGCACGATACACATGTTGGCAATAGTCTCCGGCGGACGGGTTTCTATCAGTGCCATGAAAAACTCGGCATCGTTGTGTTTTCTGCCCAAGTCTCGCATCGCGTTCAACTCGTCCGAATCTTCCTCCCATTGACGCAAACCGCGTGTCTTGAGGTAATCCTCATAGTCTTCCAATAGTTCCTGCAAACTGGCTTTCGCCACATTGACCAGTTTAATCTCCGTCTTGGCAGAAGTACTGCTGGCGGCACAGCCTTCGATGATGTTCTGCTTGCCGGAACGGGCTGCTTGCAACATCTGGTCATATGTCCGGTCTCCTTTCTGAATATAGTGCTCCACAAAGTAATACGTCATGCAGAAGATGACGTTCGTCTTCTGGTAGCTGAGTAACTGCTTGTAGTTGCCGCGATGCGGAATCAATTGTTCGGACATAGTAGAAAGTAAAGTCTTTAAGGTTATTAAGGTCATTAAGGTCGTTAAAGTCCTTAAGGTCCTTAGGGATTAAATTACAATAAGGTACGCACGCGTATGCGCACGTACCTTATTGTTAAGCGGATCATCCTCCGAAGTTATCGAAGCGGATGTCAGCGTCATCAACGCCCAGCGAGTGGAGCAGGTCGAGGACGGTCTTAGCCATCATAGGAGGACCGCAGAGGTAGTACTCGATGTCCTCGGGAGCGTCATGCAGCTTGAGGTAGGTGTCGCCCATGACAGGAGCGATGAAGCCCGGGGTGTACTTGATACCCAGTTGGTCTGCCTTCGGGTCCGGACGGTCCAGCGCCAAGTGGAAATGGAAGTTCGGGAACTCCTTCTCCAAAGCGAGGAAATCGTCGAGGAAGAAGACTTCGTCGATAGCACGTGCGCCGTAGAAATAGTGCATCTCGCGGTCACGGCAGTTGCGGGTCTTGAGCATGTGCATGATCTGTGCACGCAGCGGTGCCATACCGGCTCCACCACCAACCCAGATCATCTCCTTCTTACTATCATAAACAGGACGGAACTCACCATAAGGACCGCTCATGCGCACCTTGTCACCCGGTTTGAGCGAGAAGATATACGTGGAAGCGATACCGCAGGGCACGTCCATGAACTCCGGTCCGTTGGGGCACTGCTCTTTCGGTTTGAAGGGCGGGGTAGCGATACGGACGGTGAGGGTGATGATGTCGCCCTCGTCGGGGTAGTTAGCCATCGAATAAGCACGGACGGTAGCCTGGGTGTTCTTCTGTTTGAGTTTGAAGAGCCCGAACTTCTGCCAAGCCGGCAGATAGAGGTCGCCGATGAGGGACTTGTCCATGTCGCGGTCGTAGTCGATGTCGTACTCGGGGATGATGATCTGAGCGTACGAACCCGGCTCGAAGTGCATGTGCTCGCCCGGAGGCAGCTGCACTTTGAACTCCTTGATGAAGGTAGCGACGTTCTTATTGGAGATAACTTCGCATTCCCATTCTTTGACGCCGAGAACAGCCTCATCGACTTTCATGGTGATGTCTTCTTTGACTTTGACCTGACAACCCAGACGCCAGCCTTCTTTCTGCTGTTTGCGCGAGAAATGCACGGTCTCGGTAGGCAGGATCTCGCCGCCTCCGGAGAGTACCTGGCACTTACACTGGCCGCAAGAACCCTTACCGCCGCAGGCAGAGGGTAGGTGAACACCGGCTTCGCCGAGTTGGTTGAGGAGCGAGCCTCCGGCTGCCACGTCATAGACCTTGTCGCCGTTAATTGTAACTTTTACATTACCCGAAGACACCAAGTATTTCTTGGCCACCAAGAGGATAGCCACTAACAGGAGAATAACAATCAAGAAAACTCCTACAGCATATAAAATTGCTAATGTATTCATATACTTATTTTAATTATGGTCAAAAACTAAATGTTTTCGTCAAAAATCTATCTTTTTTCTTTTTAGTCCAAAAAGTCCCAAAATGATCCAAAAAATTCCTAAAAATATATTTATTTAAAAATCTTTAAAAATCTTCATTCATGAGATTGCGTTGACGTGTGCTCTTGACATTGAAGTATGACACTTCGTTGGTATCCGGATCGTAGATGTATTTCTCCGCACGTAGCACCTTACCGAAATTCAACAAGATACCAATTGGTTTCTTAGTCAAACGCAAGTAATTATATAACTGTGCACGGTGTTCAGGAAGAATAGCTTCTATCGCCTTCAATTCAACAACGACATCATTCTCAACGACCAAATCCATACGAAAACGTTTCTCTAATAACTGACCTTTGTAATACACCGGAAGGTCACATTCTGTTTCCTTCTCGTAGCCGTAGTCGTCTAATTCCAAGCTAAGCGCTTCTTGGTAGATGCCTTCGGAGATGCCGTAGCTATACTCACGATGAACTTCCAATGCCGCACCGATGATGTCATAGACGATATCCGCTAATTGTATTTGTCTTTGTTCAGTTAACATGATAAATTTTCTTTTTGGATTTTTTGGGGGTGTTTTGGGTAATTTTGGACTAAAAACAAAAGATTAATAATTTTAGACCTATTAAAAAATTTAATTTTTGTTACCTGTGATTAAAACTCGATGCCGCTGAAGCACATGAACGCCATCGCCATGAGTCCCACGGTGATGAACGTGATGCCCAGTCCCTGCAGCGGTTTGGGAACATCGTTATACTCCATTTTCTCACGAATACCTGCGAGGCAGACGATGGCCAAGAACCATCCCAGACCCGAACCAAATGCGTACATGAACGCATCGCCGAGCGAGGTGATAGCCTTAGGATCCACTGCGGGCAGGCCGATACGCTGCTGCATGAAGAGCGAACCACCCATGATAGCGCAGTTCACCGCAATCAGCGGCAGGAAGATACCGAGGCTCGCATAGAGCGACGGGCTGTATTTCTCCACAACCATCTCCACCAGTTGCACGATAGCGGCAATGACGGCGATGAAGAGGATGAACGACAGGTATTCCAGATGCAGCGGCTCAAGCACGAGCGTCTGCAAGAGGTAGTTAACCGGCAGGGTAACGACGAGCACGAAAGTAACGGCTACACCCAGACCGGCTGAGGTCTTCACGTTCTTCGAAACGGCGAGATAAGAGCACATTCCCAAGAAGTACGCGAAGATCATGTTATCCGCAAAAATCGAGCGGACAAATAAACTTAATGCGTGTTCCATATTACTTCTTCTCCTCGTTTATTGAGCGGTGCGCCCAGATTACACAACCTACCAAGATAAGCGCCATAGCCGGCATGAGCATCATACCGCAGTTCTCGTAACCATGGTCATAGCACCACTGCGGGATGACCTGGAAGCCGAGCAGCTGACCCGAACCGAGCAGTTCGCGGATGACGGCTACGATAACCAGAATGATGGCGTAACCGAAACCGTTGCCCAGACCGTCGAGGAACGAATCCCACGCGTTATTGGTCATGGCGAACGCTTCCAAGCGACCCATCAGAATACAGTTGGTGATGATCAGACCGAGATAGACACTCAGCTGCATCGCTACGTCGTACGCGAACGCTTTGAGCACCTCGCTGACGAGCGTAACCAGCGCAGCGACTACCACGAGCTGCACGATGATACGCACACGCATCGGGATGGTGTTACGCAGGAGCGACACAATGACATTCGACATCGCTACGATGATCGTAACGGCAATACCCATCACGAGGGCCGGCTTCAACTGTACCGTTACGGCGAGTGCCGAACAGATACCCAGAATCTGCACAACGACAGGGTTATTCGCATTCAGAGGACCAAGCAATGTGTCCTTAGTTTTCTGACTCAACATGGTCTTCCTCCTTTCCTTCATTTTCACATTTACTCATTTTCTCATTTTCACATTTGAGGAACTCTGCATACTCTGCGAGGTTCACTTCGAGCATCGTGCTGACGCCGGAGGAGGTGATGGTAGCACCGGAGATGGCATCTACCTGCTCCTGTCCGTCGGCATGTTTGCCGGCTTTGAGCACAGCCACGGAAACGACTTCGTTAGCCGCATTGCGGATGTGCTTGCCCTCAAACTGCTCACGGAACGGCAGTTCTACGATCTTGGCGCCCAGACCCGGGGTCTCGGACTCGTGGTTGAAGTTGACACCATAAATGGTGTTCTTGTCTGCATCGAGTGCGAGGTAACCGCCGATGCCGCCCCAAAGACCTTTTCCGCTAAGCGGCAGGATATATTTGGTCTCGCCATTCAGGTCGGCTACGTAAACCTCTTTGTCGCCGTAAGTGAGGGTGTCGTTCACGAGCACCATGTATATCTCTGCGGGGTTGCCGGCGGAGTAGTCCACCTTCAGCGCACCGAGGATCTGTTTCTGCTTGTCGAGCAGGATGTTCGCCTGCTGCTTCGGAGCGAGTGCCTGGCTAACTACCGCCAAGAGCACAGCTACGATGATTACCATCACCGCTGAATAGATGAAGGTATAAAGATTACTGTTCGTATTCAGTTTCATAGCTTCGCCTCCCTTTTAGCACGTTTATTAATATTTGCTTGTACGACACACCAGTCGATGAGCGGTGCAAAGGCGTTCATGAGCAGGATAGCGAGCATCATTCCCTCGGGGTAACCCGGGTTGAGGACGCGCACGAGGACTGCTACGAGACCGATGAGGAAGCCGTAGATATACTTGCCGCACTCGGTACGGGCGGAAGTCACAGGGTCGGTAGCCATGAAGACTGCACCGAAAGCGAAACCGCCGCTGACGAGGTGCATGTACCACGGGTACTGCGCTGCAAGGTTAGCCTCGGAGCCGAATTGGTTGAAAAGCCAAGCCGTGAGTGCGCCGCCTACGAATACAGACAGCATCGTCTTCCAGCTTGCTACGCCGGTGCAGAGCAGCAGACATGCACCGAGCAGGATAGCCCAGCAGCAGGTCTCGCCCACCGAACCCGGGATCAGACCGTTGAAGAGGTCCCAGAAACCGAGTTCTACAGCCGAACCGGTGCTCATCTGGGTCAACGGAGTAGCGCCGGAGAAACCATCCACGAGCGCATGACCGCCGTCCCAGCCCCATGTACTTCCTGTGCGCACGAAGGGTTCGTCACCCGTCATGTGGCTCGGATAAGCAAAGAAGAGGAACGCACGCGTGATCAGCGCTACGTTGAAGATGTTATAACCCGTTCCGCCGAACACCTCTTTGGCGAAGATGACCGCGAAAGCCGTTGCTATCGCTACCTGCCACAGCGGCGTGTTGATCGGCACGATGAGCGGAATGATGAATCCCGTGACGAGGAAACCCTCGGCTACCTCTTCGTGCTTGATCTGCGCTACGGTGAACTCGATACCCAGACCGACGATGTAACTTACCAAGATATACGGCAGTACGGCGAGAAGGCCGAAACCGAACGCTTTCCACCAGAGAGCAGCGGTCATGCCGGCTGCCAGTTGGCCCGTAGCCAGCAAGTGCTGGTAACCTACGTTGAACATACCGAAGAGCAGCGCGGGAACGAGAGCCAGCACGACAATAATCATCGTACGCTTGGAGTCCGAACCGTCATGGATATGTGTGCCAAGACGCTTGGCGGTAGTCTGAGGCGTGAAGAGGAAGGTATCGAAAGCGTCGTAGAACGAACTGAGCCAGTTCAGCTTGCCGCCTTCCTCGAAGTTCTTGCCGAACTTCTTCCATGTTTTATATAACCATTCCATCACTCAATCTCCTTTCTTAAATTGTCCAACGCTTCGCGAACGATAGCCTGCAGCGGCATTTTGGAGGTGCAGACATACTCGCAGAGCGCAAAATCTTCGGGAGCCACCTCATACGCGCCGAGGGCTTCCATCTTGTCGATGTTGCCGGAAATCATAGCTTTGATGAGGTACTCAGGGTAGATGTCCATCGGGAAGACCTTGTCGTACTCGCCGGATACGATGATCGCGCGGCGACCACCTTTCAGGCGGGCATCCCACTGGTATTTCTTCGGACCGAAGAGCCAGCGGGTGAAGCAGTTATCCAGCATGGCAGCCGGGTCGGTCTTGCCGAAATGGAACGATGAGAAGCGCGGCAGCATCCAGCCCATGAACTCGTGGTTCTCGGAGCCTTCGTCCAGCACCGTGAACTGGTTGTCATAAACGGAGATGATGTCGTCGAGGCTGATCTGACGTCCGGAAAGCACGTTGCCTGCTACATAACGGCAGGGGCACTCGGTGTGTACGTTGCTCGTCAGGATAGCCGAAACCGGCATACCAGGCAGGACGTTGTAGTACTGCTTGCCGTACGCCAACGGACCGGTCAGCGCCACTTTCTTCTGGTAATCAACGATACCTTTCTGGAAGAGGCGGCCGATGATAGCCAGATCCTGGATGTTCACAGTAAAGACCGTCTCACCCTTCGCCAGCGGCGCGAGGTTGTTGAGCTGTACGCCTACGTTACCCGCAGGGTGGGGACCAAACACTTCATAGAGGGTGCAGTCCTTCAACTCTCTGAACTCGGTTGCTTTGGCGCCACCCTTGATGCCGACGAACACCGGAGCCAGTTGGCTCAGGGCGGTTACGGCAGCCTGCAGGGTAGGCAGCTGACCTTTCAGAACCCACTCATAGTTCGGAGCCACGGGAGCCGTGTCGAACGTAGAGATAAAGATAGCACGAGGAGTCTTGTTCGGCAGCGCGATGCAGTCGTACGGACGCTGCTTGATGAGCGCCCAGAGACCGGACTTGAGAAGGAGTTCCTTCACATCGCCTGCGGTGTCGAACTTCTCGTACTGAACGGTAGCGTCTGCCTCGATGTCGATGGACATCACCTTGCGCCGCTCGCCGCGGACGATAGCCACGACTTTGCCCGACACAGGGGACGTGAACTGCATCTGCTCAAACGCTTTGTCGTGAAAGAGCGGCGAACCGGCTTTCACGAGATCGCCTTCATGCACGTCCAGCTTGGGCGTGACACCGGCGAAATGGTCGGGCACAATATGAAAGACCTCCGGACGGCGCACGCTACCCAGCTGCTCCACCGCAGGTCCCTCGAAAGGAATGTCCAAACCACGTTTCAGTTTGATTTGTTGCATAAAATTGTTAGTTATTTAGTTTGATTTGTTTTGTTCTTTCGGTATTCCGATAAATCGGTATCTCGATTGCCCGCAATAAAAAGCCTGCAAAATTACAAAATCTTTTCCATATACGCAAGCGCACGCGTTTATTTTTTATAAAAAAACAGCAAATTGCATAATTTATTTGACAAATTGTTTTTCGCGGTTTGGTATGTGCCGTTTTTTTTGTAATTTTGCACGCCAAAAAATGTGAAAAGATGAAATTATTACTGATATTATCGGTTTTGCCGGCGATTCTGGCAGGCGAATACAATGCGAAAACGCTTTCTATCGCGGAGCAGGACAGCATTTTGAAGGTACAAGGTGACAAGGTACAAAGTGACAAAGTACCAAGTACGCGCTATCGGCTGGAGCGCGAGAACGAGGAGCAGATTTTCCGCCATTCGCAGGTAGCGGAATGGTTTGTATATGACACAATGCGGCACACACGTAAGCGACTGGGAGAAGGGATGTTCAAGGGCGAAGAGGTCAAGGTGCGCGATGCGGTGATGAGTCCCAACGGACGCTATGTGGCTTTTGCGAAAGGCAATAACCTCTATGTCCACAAACTCGATTTCGGCACCGAAGTGGCGGTGACGAAGGACGAGAACACGGAGATCATCAACGGTGTGGCGGACTGGCTGTACGAGGAGGAGTTTGCCACCACGGCGTTGTTCGCTTGGAGTCCGGATTCGAAGCAACTGGCGTTTATACGGCTGGACGAGACGGACGTGCCGGAGTTCAGTTGGCAGAATTATCTTGGTGAAGTACCAAGTGACCAAGTACCAAGTACTAAATATCCGCAGTATCCGGACATGGAGAGCCTGCGCTATCCGAAAGCCGGTTGTGCCAATGCGAAAGCGAGCGTTTGCGTCTATGACGTGGCGACGAAAGGGATTGTGAACATTCAGTTTTCAGAAGTCAGCCATCAGAATTCAGATTATTATTTCCCGCGGTTGCGGTGGACGGAGAGCGGGGAACTGATTGTGCTGCGCGTGAACAGAGACCAGACAAAGATGGAGGTCTTTGCGTGCAATGCCAAATCGACCGTTTCGAACCTGCTGTACAAAGAGGAAAGCAAGAACTATTTCGTGGATTACAGCCTGTTCGACGAGTGGAAATGGCTGAGCGACGGAAGGATCATTGTGCTGAGCGAGAAAGACGGTTGGCGTCGTGCGTACCTCTATAACGCGCAAGGGATCGAGCAGCGAATGCTGACGCCGGAGGAGCGGGATGTGACCGCGCTGTACGCCGTGGACGAGAAAGCGCAGATGCTGTATTTCCAAGCCGCTCCGACGCCGAGCACAAGGCAGATTTATGCAGTAGGCCTTCAGAAATCAGCTGTCAGCGTTCAACTGACGGAAGGCGAAGGCATACATAGCGCGCGGTTCAGCGCAGACGGCAAGAAGATGATCGACTGTTACCAGAGTTTCGACACACCGAACCGATATACATTGTATAAAAACCCCTCCCCGGGAGTTCTACGACCGTCCACAGGACGCTCGATCGAGCAGAGCTCTTCACCCCTTAAGGGTGGGGAAGTGCTGCTGAGCAATGATTCTCTGGCTGAGGCTTGGAGATCCAACGGTCTGCCTGAACCGGAGCTGATGAAGATCCCGAACGGCAAGGGTCAGGAGTTGGAAGCGATGCTGATGATAAGCGACAAAGTGACCAAGGACCAAGGACCAAAGCCGTTGATAGTGATGCACTACAGCGGTCCTGCGAGTCAGCGGGTGTTGAACCGTTGGCGCAAACGGTTCGAATATGCGTTAGTAGAAGAAGGTTACGCTGTGCTGATTGTGGACAGCCGCGGCGGTGACTGCCGTGGTCGTGCTTGGCGCAACGAGACGTATATGGGCTTGGGAATCAAGGAAGCGGAGGATCTGATTGCTGCAGCGAACTATATCGGTCAGCGTCCGGAGATAGACGCGGACAGAATGGCAATCCTCGGCTGGAGTTACGGCGGCTATGAGACGCTGATGACGATGAGCACCAAGGGACATCCGTTCAAAGCAGGTGTGGCGATCGCGCCGGTGACCGACTGGAGGTTATACGACAGTGCTTATACGGAGCGCTATATGCGTCGTCCGCAGGTTAATCCGCGCGGATATGAAGAGGCTTCGCTGATGAACCATGTGGAGGACATGAGCGGCGAGGTGCTTATTATTCACGGAACGGGCGATGACAATGTGCATGTGCAGCACGCGATGCAGTATTTTGACGCGCTGGTGAAGGCGGACAAGCAATTCGAGATGCAGCTCTATCCGGACGACAATCATTTCCTGCGCAAAGGCAACAACGCCAAGCACATGCATGAGCGCGTGTTGGGCTTTTTGGAACGAGTTTTAAAGTAAGCGGTCGCAGCGCGACGTCAGCGCGACGTCAGCCGATTGAAAGGATTTTACAACAAAATAAAAACAATTTAATATTATGGAAACAAAACAACAAAACAAATCTCTGACAATTATCACGATTGTTGCGATGATGTTTCTCTACGCAATGATCTCTTTTGTCACCAATTTGGCAGCTCCGGTGGGTAAGATCTGGGGCGCATCGTTTGAAGACCCGGCTCAGGCTGAGCGAATGGGTATGCTGGGTAACCTGTTCAATTTCCTGGCGTACCTGATTATGGGTATTCCGGCAGGAAACATTTTGGCGAAACGCGGATACAAGAGCACCGCTTTGGCGGCTATTTCTCTTGGCTTTATCGGCATCGGATTCCAATGGATGAGTGGTGTGCTGGATAGCTTCTATGTCTATCTGTTCGGCGCATTGCTCGGCGGTTTCTGCGTTTGTATGCTGAACACGGTGGTGAACCCGATGTTGAACCTCTTGGGAGGCGGAGGCAACCGCGGAAACCAGCTGAACCTCATTGGTGGTACGATCAACTCGCTTTCCGGTGCGCTGACGCCGATGTTGGTGGGTGCAATCATCGGTGAGAGCCTCGCCGGCAAGCAGATTGATGATGTGAACGTAGTGCTGTATATCGCGATGGCAGTCTTTGCCGTAATCTATCTTGTAATCCGCGTCACACCGATTGCCGAGCCTGCAGGAGCAGGTCAGCAAGTGACTTACGAACGCAGCCCGTGGTCTTTCCGTCATCTGACGCTGGGTGTGATTGCGATCTTCTTCTATGTGGGTGTAGAGATCGGTATTCCGGCAACGCTCATTTCGTATCTGACGCCGCGAGTTGGTTTTGCTGCAGCAGGTCTGATTGCCGGACGGTATTGGATTTTGATGCTGATCGGTCGTTTCATCGGTTCTGCCATCGGTGGTAAAGTGAGCAGCCGTGTGATGGTGATGTGTGTTGCTTCGGTAGCGATCGCACTGATGGTAGCTGCTATGCTGATCGGCGACAGTATCATGGCGAAGACGTATGTTCAGGGACAAGTGATCGCAGTACCGCTGGCTTCTACGCTGCTTGTCTTCTGCGGTCTGTGCACCTCTGTGATGTGGGGTTCGATCTTCAATATGGCTACTGAGGGATTAGGTAAATATACTGCGAAGGCGTCGGGAATCTTTATGATGATGGTCGTCGGTGGTGGTATCGTGCCGTATATCCAGAGTGTGATCGCGGCGCACGATTGCCTGCTCAGTTATATAGTGCCTATCATCGGCGTGGCTTATATCCTCTTCTACGCAATCTGGGGAAGCAAAAATGTAAACAAAGATATTAAAATTGATTAACCATGAAAAAGTATGCTTTAGGTATCGACTTGGGCGGAACGGGTACCAAGTTCGGTTTGGTTAGCGAAGACGGACAAGTGCTTCGCAGTAATTCCATCCCCACACAGCAGTATCCTGAAATCAACGAATACTGCGATGAGTTGTGCGAACGTATGCGCCAACTCGTCAAGGATGAAGGTCTTGAACTGAGTGATGTGGTTGGCATCGGTTGCGGTGCGCCTAACGGTAATTTCTATTCGGGCTGTATTGAGCAGGCTCCGAACCTGCCGTGGAAGGGCGTTGTGCCGCTGGCTAAACTCATCAGCGAGCGGATGGGCGTCAAATGTACCATCACTAATGACGCCAATGCTGCGGCTCAGGGCGAGATGATCTATGGCTCGGCGCGCGGAATGAAGAATTTCATCGTCATTACGCTCGGAACGGGTGTCGGATCGGGTATCGTCATCGACGGCAAGTTGCTCTACGGACATGACGGTTTCGCAGGTGAACTCGGTCACTGCAAGGTGGACCATTCCGGCAACGGACGTCTCTGCGGTTGCGGCCAGAAGGGCTGTATCGAGGCGTACGCTTCGGCTACCGGTGTGGCGCGTACGGCGAAAGAGATCGTCACTTCGACCACCCAGCCGACGCTTCTCCGTCAAGTGGAGGACATCGACCATATCACGTCCAAGGATGTGTTTGACGCCGCAGAAAAGGGCGATCTGGTAGCCAAAGAGATTTTCGACTACACGGGTCATCTGCTGGGCGAGAAACTGGCGGATTACGTTCATTTCTCTTCGCCGGAGGCAATCATCCTCTTCGGCGGTCTGACCAAGTCCGGACATTGGATCATGGACCCGATCCGCGAGGCGTTGGACGAGAACCTCATGCCGATTTGGAAGGGCAAAATACCTGTATCTATCTCGGTGCTCAAGGACAGCGATGCGGCTATCCTGGGCGCTTCTTCGCTCGCGTGGTAAAAGTGCGCGATATATGGCAACGTCTCTTCCCGTACGGTGTTTTCCGTACGGGGGAGGCGGTTTATCTCACTTTTGACGATGGACCTATTCCTGAGGTGACGCCGAAAGTGCTGGAGATCCTGGATCGCTACGGCGTGAAGGCGACGTTCTTCATGGTGGGCGAGAACATAGACAAACATCCGGAGGTCTATGACCAAGTAGTGAAGGGCGGTCATGCCATCGGCAACCACACGTATAACCACCTGAAAGGATGGAAATGCTCCCAAACGGAGTACCTGGCGAATGTGGAGAAGTTTCCCAAGGAGACCAAGCTCTTCAGACCTCCGTACGGCAAGGTTTGGATCTGGCAGCGGCGAGCCTTGGCAAAGCAAGGCTATCGGATTATTTATTGGGATATCTTGACGCGGGATTATGACAAGCGCGTCACGCCCGAACAAATGTTCGCGCGGGTGAAACGCGACGTACGGAAGGGAAGTATCATCAATTTTCACGATTCGCTCAAATCGAACGAACGGATGTTAGCGGTTTTACCGCAAGTAATAGAATTTTTGCAGTCGCAGGGTTATGACCTGCGCACATTATAGGATGAGAATAGGAAATCTGCGTAAACTATTGTATTGTCTGGCGGCGCTCGCGATCTTGGCGGGTTGTGCCAACCGTGGTATCGGTCCGCAAGGCGGTCCGAAAGATTCTATTCCGCCTGTTCCTCTGCGTTCGGTGCCTGAGATCGGTGCGCTGAATTTCAAGGACAAACGCATTGAGGTTACTTTCGACGAATATATCCAACTCAATAATATAGCCGGCAACCTGTTGATGTCGCCGCCCCAGCAGAATGCGCCGGACGTGCGGGCGAGGGGTAAGAGACTGATTATCAATTTCCAAGACTCGCTGCGCGACAGCACGACGTACACTATCGATTTCGGCGATGCCGTGTGCGATTTCCGCGAACGCGTGCCGCTGCATGGCTTCTCGTTCTATTTCTCTACGGGCGACGAGATCGATACGCTGGAGTACACCGGAATGGTCTATGATGCAGCGACGCTGAACCCCATGCAGGGTATTCTGGTGGGTATTCACCGCGACCTCTCGGATTCCGCGTTGACCAAGCAGCCCTTCCTGCGAATCGCCAAGACGGACTCAACGGGGTATTTCCGCATCGGTAATATCCATCCGGGCAAATACCGGCTCTATGCCGTGGATGATTTCAGCCGCGATAACCGCCTGACGCCGGGGGAGGCGATGGGTTTTGCGGACGAGGAGGTGACGATCGCTCCGAGGGACACAGCCGATAGTGCGGCAATAGTGGAAGGCAGGCTGTTCCTCTTCAAGGAAGCGCAGGAGAAACTATACCTCCAGCGCACCTTGCGCGATGAGCAGCATCGTATTAGATTGCTTTTCTCCTCTTCGCCGGACAGCGTGCTCTCGTGGCGCGCGATGCGTCCGTCGGAGGTCGATTCGACCAAGAACGACTCCGCGTGGGTGGATCCGACGCCCTATATACACATGGTCTATACCGCCCGACGCGATACAGTGACGCTCTGGCTCACGGATAGTGTTGCTATCCGCCAGGATTCGATTTTCCTCGAAGCGCGTTACCGCCGTACGGACAGCGTCTTTGATCTGGAATGGTACACCGATACTTTGCGCGCTGTATGGCGTGCGCCAAGGATGACCGCGAAAGCGAAAGAGCAACTGGACAGAAAGAACCGCAACCGCCGTCTGGAGCTGAAATCCAATGCCCGCAAGGGATTTGAGTTATACGACACGCTGAGCCTGAGTTGCACAACGCCGATACATGATATAGCGATCGACTCGATCCATCTCTTCCTCCGCCGGGACACGGTCTATACACCTGTTCCATTTGAAATTATGCCGTACGACACTTTGCCGATGAAATTGCTTTTTAGGGCAGACCTGAATGCGGGCGAGGACTACGAACTGCGTCTCGACAGCGGGGCGTTGACGGATGTGTATGGAGTAAGCCATATAGCGGGAACTTATGCTCTGACGGTCAAGACGCCGGCGGATTACTCTACGCTCCGCGTCAAACTGAAGCCTTTTGTCCCGCAAGCACGGATTCAGATCTTGGACAGCAAGGACCAGGTGGTGCGCGAGCTGCCGGCAACGGAGGAAGGGGCGTTCTTTGAACACCTCAAGCCTGACAGTTATTATATGCGGCTCTATCTGGACGAGAACGGAGACGGCAAATGGACCACCGGATCGTGGGAGAACCATCGCCAGCCGGAAGCCATCTATTATTTCCCCGGTAAGATACAGACCAAGTCCAATTGGGATTTCGAGGAAGAGTGGGATTACCAGGCGGTAGAGCAGATGCAGGCGAAGCCGAAAGAACTGATCAAAGTGGTAACGAAAAAGTGATGGAGAGTACTCACCGGTTAGACAGCAAATGGTACGATTACTCGTTCATGGCATTGGGTCTGCTGATCCAAGTGCTGACTTATGCCTTCATGCCCCATGACACATGGCTCTCGCTGCTGAGCGGATGCCTGGGCGTCTGTTCCGTTTGTCTCACGGCGCAAGGAAAGATTATGACTTTCGCATTCGGTTTCGCGCAAGTCTTCACCTATACGTATCTCTGTTACACCCAGCGTTTCTACGGCGAGATAGCCATCAACGGTTATTATTTCGTCACCATGATCTACGGCGTCTATGTATGGAAACGGCGGCTTAGAAAACCGGAAGACGGTTCTTCCGGCAAACGCCTTGTTATGCCGCGCTCTTTGCCGCTTCGAACGATTCTTCTTATCGCGGCAGCAACGCTGGTCGGTTCTTGGCTGGCAGGGTGGGGGTTAGCCGCTTGGACGGACGACACTCAGCCGTATTTGGACGCTTTCACAACAATACCCGCGCTGGTTGCGCAGGTACTGATGATTCTTGTGTACCGCGAGCACTGGTTTATCTGGCTGGCGGTCGATGTATTGAGTGTCGCGCTTTGGTTGCGAGCCGGCGATTATTGCATGGCGGCGCAATATCTGTTCTGGTGCGCCAACTGCCTCTACGGTCTCCGGCGGTGGAAAGCCATCAGCGCTCGTTCGGCATCTTAAGCGTGTAAAGGATAGCCTCTTGCTGGCGCAAGGCATTGCGTTTCTTCTGACCCGCGGCGAACAGGAAAGCTTCGGCAGTTACCACGCGACCGTTCACTTGGTCCAGCCTCGTCAGAGACACAAACGGACCACCCATCGCTTCGCCGTCTTCGAGTCTCCATAGACCGCGTGTCTCCACGGCGTAGAAACCGCCTATACTGTCCCGCAGCGCCGATACATAGCGGCTCATCGGCGGGAAATGTTTGGTCTCAGTCCCCATGTGGCTGCCTTCTACTTGTCCGCTCACGAGTTGTCCCATGACCTCGTTGCGTAGCGCGATGATGGCTTCGTTGGAGAACTGCTCTTGGGAAGTGTACGGAAAACTATAGACGAGGATGTCTTTGCGCATTGGACCCTTGTTGTTGCAAGCCCAAATGACTTCCACCGAATCCGTTTCACTCTCCACTTTCAACTTTTTACTTTCAATGAACATATAGTCCTCCGGAATGAGGATGTCGTAGCCCTGTTTGTTGAGCGCCGCGCGTGCCTCTTTGCAGGTGTTGGCATGGTAGAAACGGATCTGGCGCGCTAACTCTTCCTGCACAAACCACTCGCGGATCGCCTCCCCGTATTCGTTCCAATAACTCAAAAACGCTTCGTCACTCGGCGCTTGGATGCGCACCAGAGCTTGCGGTTTGGAGTATGCATTGCGTGTGCGAATGGTCTTTGACTGGGTGTATTTGTGCTCGTCGATGTCAATAATCAGCACATTACGCGATGATTTCAAGAAATCATCAAACTGAGACGGGGCTACGTGAGAAACTGTGAAATACGGCTCCATCTGAGGCAAACCGTACATGTCTGCGCTCATCAGGTCGCATACCGGCGCTTTGACCGAACCCGAACTGACCACCAGACACTCGTAGATACTTCCCGTTGCGGAGGTCAAGAGGCGTTCGTTGCCCTTGCTGCAACTCATCATTAACAGCGCTATTAGCGCGAAAAATAAGCTCTTTTTCATATCCTTATTAACATTTTGGCTGCAAAATTACTCTTTTTTATTGAATTTTGCAAAAAAAATACTAAAAATTTGTGCATTTCGAAAAAAAATAGTACTTTTGCCCCGAAAATAGCAAACAATAATCCTATGAGTTACATTATTAATTAACAAATACTTACTCACATGACCCTATTTACAGATTTAATTTTTATTACCGACGAGAAAGAAGGTTTCCGCGAATGTCGGGAAAAACGCACCACTTCATCTGCCACAATGTCCATTATTTTGTGCACGGGCGGATACATTGATGTCTATTATCGGGGCGGGATGATTCGTATTGGAAAAAACGATTTATTCGTTCGTATTCCGGATTTTACGCAACCGCTCGGTCCCTATGAGATGTCCGATGATTTCACGTTCAAGCAGGTAACCATTGATGCCTCGGTTTATGAGCAGATCATGTATGACCACATGCGTGTTGAGCCGAATTGGTGGGCTAAACAAGAGTACATCAAGCGTAATCCGATTTTCCATATTAACCCTGTCAGCACGGAGTTCTTTGACACCTATTTCCATCTGCTGACGCTTCAGCTGCAGGATCGTCTATCCGATTACCGTCGCCAGATCTTGCGTCTCATTGCCAAAGGGGCTATGATGGAGTTGCTCAATTATATGGATAAGTTGGCTGTTTCGTCCAGTTTCGAAAACCCGCGTCTTGCTATCAACCAAGGCGATTACCTTTTCCACGAGTTCATCCATTTGCTCCAGGAGCATCCGCATGAGCGCGAAGTGCAATGGTTTGCCAAGAAGCTGGATATCTCGCCGAAATATCTATCGGAGGTTTGCAAAGCTAAGAGTGGCAAGACCGCAAGCGAATGGATTTCAGATATCACAATATCCGAACTGAAACATTACTTGCAGAATACCACGATTCCTATTCGCGAGGTTGCGAAACTGATGGCGTTCCCAAATGCCAGTTTCTTCAGTCAGTATGTCAAGAAGCATCTGAATATGACTCCCAACCACTATCGCAAGTTAGCACACGAATAGCGGATGTTGCATCATCTCGTGGTTCACTTCTTCCCGAACCATCTTGATCACCGCCTCGTCTGCAGGAGACTGCAGCACTTTGTCTATTAACTCTACGATCCACTCCATCCGGTCTTCTTTCAGTCCGCGGGTGGTGATGGCTGGAGTGCCGAAACGCAGACCGGAGGTCTGGAACGCGGAACGGCTGTCGAAAGGAACCATGTTCTTGTTGGTCGTAATATCCGCAGAAACGAGTGCTCGTTCCGCTACTTTGCCGGTTAACTCCGGAAATTTGGTACGCAGGTCGATGAGCATGGAGTGATTGTCTGTGCCGCCGGAGATCACTTTGTATCCTCTGTCCATGAACGCTTGCGCCATGACAGCGGCATTCAGCTTCACTTGCTTCTGGTAAGTCTTGAACTCCTCTGTCAGCGCTTCGCCGAAAGCAACGGCTTTCGCGGCGATCACGTGCTCCAGCGGACCGCCTTGTGTGCCCGGGAAAACAGCAGAGTCGAGTAGAGCACTCATCTTCTTGATCTCGCCTTTCGGGGTTGTCTTGCCCCAAGGATTGTCGAAATCCTTGCCCATCAGAATAATACCGCCGCGCGGTCCGCGCAGGGTCTTATGGGTCGTCGAGGTCACAATATGCGCATATTTGAGCGGGTTCTCCAGCAGTCCGGCGGCAATCAGACCTGCCGGGTGAGCCATATCGACCATGAAGATCGCGCCGATCTCGTCCGCTACGCGACGGATGCGTGCGTAGTCCCACTCGCGGCTGTACGCGCTCGCGCCCGCGATTATTAATTTAGGTCTATGCGTGCGCGCTTTCATCTCCAGATCGTCGTAATCCACCAGCCCGGTCTCTTCCTTCAGATCATAACCGATGGCGTTGAACATCAGACCGGAGAAATTGACAGCCGAACCGTGGCTCAAGTGTCCGCCGTGGCTCAGGTTGAGACCCATGAACGTGTCGCCGGCTTTGAGGCAAGCCATGAAAACCGCCATGTTCGCCTGTGCGCCGCTGTGCGGCTGCACGTTCACATATTCGGCGTCATACAGCTTTTTGAGACGATCGCGCGCGATGTTCTCCGCTATATCGACCACCTCGCAACCGCCATAATAGCGGTGCCCGGGATAGCCCTCCGCATACTTGTTGGTCAGAACGCTGCCCATCGCTTCCATTACTTGGTCGCTTACAAAATTCTCGCTGGCGATTAACTCAATGCCTTTCATCTGACGTTCGCGTTCCCGCCGAATGACGTCAAAAATCTCCGTGTCTCGATTCATAGTATTTATTTTTTGATTATTTCTTATGATTTCTTTGGGTTTTCTTCTTTTGTTCTTTTGATTTCCCTTCTTTCGATTTGTGCTGCAAAGATACTACAAAAATTGCATATACGCAAATATTCTTCGTTTTTTTATTATTTTTTTTCCTTTAACCTTTAACCTTTAACCTTTAACCTTTAACCTTCATCCTCTATCCTTCGGGTCAACCCTAGGTGATACCTAGGTGATACCTAGGTTATACCTAGGTTATTCAGCACCCCTAAGTATGACGATAGCGGAAGAATTTTAGCTAAAAATGCACCTTACTCTTGCATAATTCAAAAAAAAGTACTATCTTTGCCCCCGATTTTGCCAAGTTGAGTTAGCAAAACGCAAGCGCAACCAGCGAAAGACATTATTATAACACCTTAAAATAATACAATTATGGCTAAAGTTTATCAAGCAAATGAGATCAAGAACGTCGCTATGTTGGGCGGTTCGGGATCCGGTAAAACGACCCTTATGGAGTCGATGTTGTTCGAGAGCGGGGTGATCAAACGCCGCGGTACGATTGAAGCGCAATCCACCGTGTGCGATTATTTCCCGGTTGAGAAAGAGTACGGCTATTCGGTCTTCTCTACGGTTTGTAACATCGAGTTTGAGGGCAAGAAACTGAACATCATTGACTGCGCAGGTAGTGACGATTTCTGCGGCGGTACCGTGGCTGCGCTGCAGATGTGCGGTTCAGCGCTCATCGTTCTCTCCGCTAACGGCGGAGTAGAGGTCGGAACCCAGAATAACTTCCGTCTCGTGGAGCATGCTAAAAAGCCGCTGGCTTTCGTCATCAACAAATGCGATCACCAAGACGCAGACTTCGATCGCACGTTTAACCAACTGAAAGAGAACTTTGGCAATAAATGTACTTTGATTCAGTTCCCGGTGAACGCCGGAGCAGGCTTCAATGCAGTCATTGATGTCCTCAAGGGAAAGATGCTGGTGTGGAAGGCAGAAGGTGGTGCACCTGAACTCAAGGATATTCCTGCTGAGTACGCAGACCGTGTTGAGGAGATGCGTTCGCAACTCTCCGAAGCGGCTGCAGAGGCTGATGAGACGCTGCTGGATAAGTTCCTCGGTGAAGGTCTGACCGACGAAGAGATCATGCAGGGACTCAAATCCGTTTATGCAGACGGGTCGATGTATCCGGTGATCTGCTGCTCGGGTCTGAAAGATATGGGTGTCCGCCGTCTGATGGATTTCCTCAACGGAATGGCTCCGAGTCCTTCTCAGTTCAGCTATCCTACCGTTGACGGCAAGAAAATCAGCCCGGACGCTGCTGCTTCTACCAGCCTCTACGTCTTCAAGACTTCCGTGGAACCGCATATTGGCGAAGTGAACTATTTCCGCGTAATGCAAGGTACCGTTCACAACGGCGACGACCTGCAGAATATGGAGCGCGGTTCGAAAGAGCGTATTTCGCAGCTCTACCAGGTGGCAGGTTCAATCCGCGTGCCGGTAGATGAACTGGCAGCAGGAGATATCGGTGCTACTGTGAAACTGAAAGACACTCGTACGGGCAACACCCTGAACGCAAAGGACTGCGACCTGCAGTACGCTCCGATCAACTATCCGCAGCCGCGTTACCGCCGTGCTATCAAGCCGGTTACCGAATCCGACGCAGAGAAACTGGCAGCACTTCTGACCCGTTACCACGAGGAGGATCCGACATGGATCGTTGAGCAATCCAAAGAGCTCCGCCAGATGATCGTTTCCGGTCAGGGTGAGTTCCACCTCCGTACGCTCAAATGGCGTCTGGAGAACAACGACAAGATGCCGATCGAGTTCAGCGAACCGCGTATCCCGTACCGCGAGACGATCACGAAGGCTGCGCGTGCCGACTATCGCCATAAGAAACAGTCCGGTGGAGCCGGTCAGTTCGGCGAGGTGCACCTCATCGTAGAGCCGTATGAGGAAGGCGTGCCTGTAAAAGAGACCTACAAGTTCGGCAACCAGGAATACAAAGTTTCCGTTAAGGACCAGCAGGAAATCAACTTGGAGTGGGGTGGTAAGCTGATCATCATCAACTCCATCGTCGGTGGTGCTATCGACGCACGCTTCATCCCGGCTATCGTAAAGGGTATCATGGATCGTATGGAGCAAGGTCCTCTGACCGGTTCGTACGCCCGCGACGTGCGCGTCATTATTTATGACGGTAAGATGCACCCGGTTGACTCCAACGAAATCTCGTTCCGTCTCGCCGGACGTAATGCCTTCGCGCAAGCCTTCAAAGAGGCGAACCCGAAAGTGCTGGAGCCGGTTTATGACCTCGAGGTATTTGTTCCGTCGGAGATCATGGGTGATGTAATGTCCGACATCAACGGCCGTCGCGGTATGGTAATGGGTATGGAGACAGAGAAGAGCTTCACCCGCCTCAAAGCGCAAGTGCCTCTGAAAGAGCTGGCTTCCTATTCCACGACGCTCTCGTCTCTCACCGGAGGTCGCGCTACCTTCACCATGAGCTTCAATTCATACCAACTTGTTCCGGCAGACGTACAGGAGAAACTGCTCGCTGCTTATGCTGCTACCCAGAGCGAGGAGGAGTAATGGAAGGATGAAAATGAATGGAAAAAGGAAAGAGCCGCACAGCGATGTGCGGCTCTTTCTGTAATAAACGATTTATTTATCGCTGAAGATGTATTCGAATACTTTGACGGAGAATAGTTTGCCGTTCGGCAGATAGTTGTATTGCTTCGCCTTGGTGCCGTCCGCGTTCCATTCGTATTTGCGGATACGGACTGGTTTGTTCCGGTCGTTGTATTCAACCTCTTCCACTACCTTGCCGGTCACATCGTCATACTTGCTTGTCACGCGACTGCGCTGACCGTACGAGGCATACTCGATCTCCTCGATGCAGCGTCCTTGCGCGTCATATACTTTCACGTGGTCCAGCCAGCGCGTCTTGGTCTTGGAATCGGTATTCCATTCTTTGACGGTGAGATTCTTGCGCTTCTCACGTTTGGCTAATTGCTCAGGCGTCAACAGGCTCTGAGCCATGGCTGCACTGCTTATCAGCAGGCATACCAAAAAATATATTGTCCTTTTCATAATTATCTATCCGGGCTGGCGTTAAACGAATAAGCAATGCCGATGGCGTGCTGGAAACTGCGTTCCTCAGTCAGAATGATCGTCTGTTTCTTCGGCTTGACATTGATATCGCGGTCGTAGCCGTAGTTAAAACGATAGTAGAAATCGAGCGAACTGCGTCTGGTGAGCCGCCATACTACGCCGATGCAAGTGCGCACGCGGCGAATATACTGATGTCCGCCGTTGGCAGGATTATTGCCTGCATAATATTGCTGCAATGCATTGGCATTCAGTGTGTTGACTAACTCGCACCAGATATACGGCTTCACCGGTTTACTCACGGCGTGGTATGCCACTTCGATCTTGCTCCGCAGATACCAGTCTGCGCGGTTGTGCTCATAGCAGCCGGTTGCGGCATGGTAGTCTATATCGCCCATCCGGATCTCCGTCATGAAGCGCTCACGAAGTGAGAATGACCAATTCTCATACCGGTAACTGCCGGTAAGACCGAAGAACACACGGTGGCGCATGATCTTCTCCACCGCCGTAGTATCTTTTTTCATTAGCTTGAGTGCGTAGCCTGCGTCCGCCTTCAGATAAGTGAACTGCGGGTGCTTGTAACTCAGCGTGAGGGTGGTGTACGACTTGTTGAAATCGGGACCTAAAAGCGTCTTGGTCGTGCCTGCTGTAGTCTCCAGACTCGTTGAATTAACCATGTCGAACCGCAGGTCCTCATCGAGCGATAAACCCAAACCGCTCTTCCATCTCCAATGTACATCCGCTCCCAGACGCAACTGTGCGCTATGAGAGGTCGAGTTCATCGTCTCGCTGTAGTTCCACGCGCGTGCGCCTGTGCTAAACATAATAAGGAGTAATATCGGGAGAAATCGTTTCATTCGTTATTTGAATTTCGTTATTTGGTCAATACTGTTATGCACTTTGCCTTTCTCCAGCGGGTAAGTCATTTTGATATAAGCTACGTCGCGCAGAAAGTCAATATGTCCTATTTCGACATCTACTACTTTGAGACCCGTCCGCTCTTCCAGATCCGCAATGAGCGCAGCGCGGTTCTCCGGCTTGATATTCTCTATCTTTTCATACAAAATGATCTTCGTGGATTCGCGTTTATGTCCGTTCCATAACTCAAAGAACCAAGCCATGCTGATCATAATGAGGTTGGCAACCAGCAACAGATACCATGCCAGCCCGTCGGCTTTCAGACTGAGCGAGTTAATGACTGAAACGGCGATGATAAGGAACATATAGTTCATTTCGCGTATTGGCACGGTCTCCGTGCGGTAACGGATCATGCCGAAGATGGCAAACAGACCCAGCACAAAGCCCGTCTGGATGTCCAAAATCTGCATCAGCCATAGCAGCAGAAACATGCCGGACGAGAAAAGCATAAACTGCACATAATAGTCGCGGCGACGGCTGTAGCGGTAATACACGCCGTAGATCAATATCCATGAAACCAATAGGTTAAACAGAAACATGAGTGGCATGGTAATGAGGTTCTCGCTTACGCCCAGCCAGTCGGCGAAGGAATGCATCACATACGAGATACTATCGCTGCTGCCGAAACGCTCTGCGATAGAAGGATCGTTTTCCAGAAACTCCAACGTGGGGTTCGCTAAATCAACTTGAAATAACATATCTAACAATTTAACAGTTTAACAATTTTACAATACTCCGTATCTTCTTCTTGAATCGGTTCCGTTTAAGCCCGGGAGTAGTGAGTGCAGTGCCGATACAATACTTACTGATCTTCAGCGGTTTAACCCGCAGATTCAGCATGATATCCGTCATTCGGCTGGGTACGTTACCATCCCTTTTCAGTTCAATAATCACCAGCTCAGGAAAAGTCTTGCTCTCGCCGCTGACTACGTTTTCCCAGACAAGATTCATGTCTATGGTCAGCCGCTCGGTCTTGGCTTTGTTGACCAGCGTAATACGCTGAAATTTAGTCCATAGATGAGGGCTGATGTCGCTCCAGCGGTAGCGGCTTTTGGTATTGATGAAACTCTCTACGGTCACCTCTTCGTCCGCTCTTCTCTTATGTTTGAGCACAGACGGCGTCTCGGCGGTGATAGCAAAATCGGGCACGACGATCCGTTTCTTCTTGGTGCGACCTTTGTTGTTCTTGCGTTTGATCTCCAGAAAGGTCAGATTGCTGTCCACATACTGCCGCACGCGGATCTTCTGGCGCACCAATTGCCGGTCGTGGTGGCGGATATACATATCCAGCGACTCGGTGTCGTAATACATCGTGTCGTATGTGGCAATCCGCTTGCCGTCGATCTCCTGGACGTAGTAATCAGCCATCGCCGCTTCCAGTATTGCCGGCAGCAAAGAGAGCGGCACCGCATATTTGGTATCTATGCGGTTCATTAGCTTGACGCTCTCCATCTGAGCCAGACTGATCGGCTCAAACTGAGTTAATATATTCTCGACAGAACTCATTTCTCTTACCATCTTCCGCCGCCGGACGAAGCGCTATAGGAAGACAGACTGACGGACGAACCGCCGCTGTACGTAGCCGGATAATATCCCATGCCGTTGAAAATAGCCGTTCCGCTCGCGGTGACGCCCGATTTGAGGGTGGGGGTGGAAGCGCCGGACACAACCATACTTGTGCCTCCGCTACTTGGAGTCTTGAAAGCGAAGACCTCGTTCCCAACGGTCAGCGCATACCATGTGTTCTTGCTCCATGAGGAGGAATAGCAACTCTGGCTCAGACTTGCACCGCTCTCCAAACCGCCGATAGCAACAATAGTACCGCCTTGGACATACAGTTTCTTGCCGCCTTCCGAATTGGCGTCGATCGCCATCTCGGGACTGGACGAACCGATAGCATAGACCACACCGCCTTTGATGTACATATTGCCGTTGGCGTCCATGCCGTCATTGCCGGTCGAGTAAGCACATACGCAACCGCCGCTGACCGTGAAATCGCCACCTGCATTGATCGCATCGTCCGAAGACTGCGCATAGACATAGCCGCCGGAGATCGTGATTGTACCTTTGGCTTCGATCGCTTCGGGACTGCTGGAGTCGGACGAACTGTCGCCTCCCCAGCCGCCGCCACCGGGACCGCCACCACCGGGACCGCCGCCACTCGGAGGAGCAAACCAACCTCCTCTGCCGCCGGACGACGAAGTTCCGCTGCAAATCGCTTGTATATCGCCGCCGGAGATAGTGATACTGCCGGCGCTCACTATGGTGTTGTTCTCTTTCTTGCCCGCTTTGAGACATTTATATTCGCTGTTCACGCGGATCGTGCCGTCTGTGATGGTGATGTCTCCAAATGCCACAATACCTTTGTCGCCGGCTTTGCTGATGGTGATCTCGCCGCCGTTGATGACAATATTAGTTGTGTCGCTCTGGATACCGTCGCCATCTGCACTGATCGTCAGTTTACCGCCGTCAATAGTGATCGTCGAGTCGCATTGTACGCCGTCGCTGCCGGCTGTGATGGTGGTACTACCGCCGTTGATATACATCGCGTCGTTCGCGTGCAGACCGTCGCTTGCCGCATTCAGCACAAACGTACCTGCTTCGCTCGTCAGGTGGATATAGTCGTCGCTGGCGATGGCATGCTTGTAATTGCCTTGGACCGTCAGACTGCCGCTGCCGGAGAAGATCAACTGTCCCTCGCTGAAGAATGCCGCCTTGCGATCTTCTGAAGAAGATGCATAACTGCTGCCGTCCGTCAGGCTGTTCGTGCCGTTCACTACCACATAGCATTTCTTGTGGCATTGGTTGTTGATCGCCGGACCGTCCGAACAAGTCAGCGTCAGCCCGTTCAGCACAATCTGCTCTTTGATACTCCCGTAAATGGAAATCTGTCCTGTCCCGTTTCCGCTTAAAATATACGTCACAAGCCGCGTCACGGCGGAGTTGACGGTCACGTAGCCGTTGCTGTTGGTTACCGTTATACTGTCTATCTCGCCGGTCACGGTTGCTTTGCTGCCACTCCATGAGATATACAGAGTGTCGGACCATACCTGATTGTTGACATCATTGTCTGTGGTGTCGTTTGCCGAGCCGGAACTGCTGCTCGTCCCGTTGCTCGTAGGCGCATTGTACTCCGTGCAGGCTACCATCCCGACAGCCATCAGCACTACCCATAAAATCTTTTTCATATATCTTTTATCTTTTGACTTTCTACTTTTGTCTTTCAATTTGCAAAAATCGCGCAAAGGTACACTTAATTTGCGAAATGAGCAAATAAATATACCTTTTTCATAACGAATATGCTAAATATATTAAGAATTTGTTCCGTTTTTCTTCCTGAACTCCGAAGGGCGCAATCCGGTCTGCTGTTTGAAGAAATAGCAGAATGTGGCGTTCTCTTTGAATCCCAACTCGTATGCAACCTGCTGTACGGTCATGTCTCTACGGTTGGAGAGAAGACGCTTGGCTTGCTCCACCAGCATCTCGGAAATCCACTCGCTGGGGGTCTTGCCCGTGGCGCGCTGGATGGTAATGGAGAAATATTTGGCTGTCAGGTTGAGTTGCTCCGCGTACCAGATGGCGGTGTGCTGCTTGTTGTAATGAACAAGCAGTAAGTCGTAGAAATTCCGGAATAGCTGTTCGCCTCGTGTATTGGCTACTTTCTCCGTTTTCTCCTCGCCCCTATAGCGCGTTAGCGCGTAAAACAATATGTCTAATAGGTTGCCCAGTGCCTCTTTGCGTCGCGGGTGGGCTGATTCGCTGATATAGCGGATCACTTGGATGATGTCTTTTACTTTGATGAATTGCTCATCCGTCAGGGTGAGTGCCGGGCGGTGGTGGTATTTCTGGTAGTCGATAAATGACTCGCGGTGGATAATACTCTTGTACATGGACGGAGAGATGATGATGAGCGTGGCGCGGTAATCCGGAGAGACGGAACTGTAGGAGAAGATATGGTTTGGAAGCACCACGCCTACGTCATACGGTTCAAAACGGCGCGGCTGCAAATCGTACATGAAGTCCGCCGAACCTTCCAGACACACGCCGATAACCAGATTCTCCGATTGAAACGGACGGTCACCGGTCGGCATCGAACCCACTTCCACTACTACCACGCCCTGTTGGTCGATGTGGTCCTGAAACAGGACCGGGTGTTTATTTTCTGGTATGGTTTGCATAGTAGTCTCCCTTAAATGAGTGTTCTTACTAATAAAAAAATGAGTGTTTTTGTTAATAAACAAGTGTGCAAAGATACTGCTTTTTTTTTATTCCTCCAAAAAAAAGCGACTTTTTCGTAATAAATCCCTCCCTTTACCCCATTAGAACCTAACTTTATGCTTCCTGTAACCATTCCGAATTATTATGCCGATGTGTCTTTTTCTTAATAATTGGGACGGATAAAATAATACGTATATGAGAAAAAAGCAGTAATTTTGCAGCCGGTTTTGAAAATAAAACATTTAAAAGCAAACAACATGAAAAAGATTTTCTTCTTTGCTGCAGCCGTACTGACGGCGCTTAACATGCAGGCGCAACCGCCCGCAGACAGTACTCCCACTTATCCGCAGGGTGCCACATACACCCACAGCAGCGGTACAGCTACTATTACCAGTGACTACTCATCGTCCACCCAGTATTACAATGTGATACAGTGTACGGGCGGTACACTGACGATGAACGGTTGTACGATTACTAAATCCGGCGACGGTTCTCAGGGAGACAATTCGTCATTCTATGGCAACAACTCCTCCATTTATGCCGGTGCCGCCAGTTCGTCCAATTATCAGAGCACCACGGCAGCCAGCGGCGCGAAGATTGTAATCAAGAACGTTACTGTAAACGGAACGGCACAAGGTGCCAATGCTGTGATTGCCACCAACGGAGCGAGTGTAGAGATAGATGGCATCACTATTGTCAATTCGAATAGTGTCAGCCGTGGTTTGCACGCCACCTATGGCGGTATCATCACCGCTTCCAATGTGGACATCACCACCAATGAAGCCACCTCATCCACTATCGCAACCGACCGTGGCGGCGGAACCGTGACCGTTAACGGCGGTACAGCTACCGCCAACGGCAGCAAATCGGCTGTGATTTATTCTACCGGAACGATGGCTGCCACTGACCTCGTCGGCACTTCTGCCAAGGGTGAGATAGCAGTGATCGAGGGAGACAATAGTATCACCATGACCAACTGCACCATGACCAGCGGTTCGTCCGAGCGCGGTTTGCTGATGATGCAATCCGGCAGCGGCGACGCATCGGGTGTCAATCCGGTAATGACCATCACCGGCACATCTCTGACGATGACGGACAGCAGTGCACCGCTGCTGGAAGTAGCTACCTGCGTAACAGCTACCTGCACGCTGGACAACTGTACAGTGACCGTTCCAAGCGGTGTGCTGATGTACGTCATGGCAGACAGTCAGTGGTCCACATCCGGTGCCGTGGGGAACCTGATTTTGGCTAACGGTACCTATACCGGTACTGTCAAATACGACTCAGGCTACACGGCAAATGTGACCGTCAACAGCGGTGCTACATGGGTGCTGAATGCCAACACCTCTATCTGTGCGCTGGTGAACAACGGTACAATCAACAAGAACGGCTACACCTTAACATACACTTCGCTCAGCGGTAGCGGCACTATCAATGCAGATGGGACAGGAGTGGAGAATGTAAAAAGTGACAATGTACAATGCACAAAAGTTATCCGTGACGGTCAAGTGCTGATTGAGAAAAACGGCAAGACCTATAACGCTCTCGGTGCTGAAGTGTGGTAATTTGTTAACCGGTTAAATTTATTGTAAAACCCCAAATTATATGTTATGAAACGAAGTCTGTTTATCTGGGCAGCTGCGTTATGTGCGATTACGGCGCAGGCTGCGGACTATCCCTATCTGGTGTTCACCAGCACAGGAGGAACAACAACGAAACTGAGCGTTTCGGATATGACGCTTGTCGTCAGCGGCTCATCGCTCCAAGTGACAAACACCGATGGCACCACCTCTTTTACGCTGACCGATCTGGCGAGCATGCAGTTCTCCCAAGACGGCAGTGTCGCAACGGCCATTGAGAATGTATTGGACGCAGACATGCCTGTGAGTGTCTTCTCGCTCAACGGCGCATCCCTCGGTACGTTCGGAAACCTCAACGAAACCGCCCGGACTCTTCCCGCGGGCGCGTATGTGATTAAACAAGGTAATAACACCCAAACTATCGTACTAAAATGAAAAGAACATTCATGCGAACCTTTGTACTCTGTGCATTGACCCTTTGTACATTGTACATTGCTCCTTTGTCCCTTTCAGCGCAGGTGACTTATACCTCCGACACAACCTGTTATGTCAAAGTAACCTATAGCGGCTCTTCGGCTGCGGTGGAGGTCTCTTCGGATATCAAAGATTATATCACTGCCGAAATCAGCGGAGCCGATGTGGCAATCACTTCTACTGCCTCCGCAACAATCAACGAGGTCTCATACGGTCTCTATGGCACTACAACGGACGGTTCGTTCACTTTTACCGGCACATACAAAGCCACGCTCGAACTCTTCGGCGTCTCTATCACCAACCCCACCGGACCGGCGATAGATATCCAGAACGGAAAGCGTATTGAGATTAGTGCCAAGAGCGGTACGGAAAGCACGCTCAAAGACGGCACTTCGACTGCTGCGGACGCTTGGAAGGGCGCGCTCTACTGCAAAGGACATATTCAGTTCAAAGGAAAGGGTACGCTCAATGTCTATGGCAACTATGCCCATGCTATCAAAGCTGGAGAGTACATCGAGATGAAGAACTGCACGATCAATGTCTATTCGGCGGTCAAGGATGCCATCAACTGCAACCAGTATTTCCTGATGGAGAGCGGAGTCATCAACCTCTCAGGTTTCGGTGACGACGGTATTCAGGTGGATTTGGAGGCCAATGACACATCTGCGGAGAACACCGGCAACTTCACCATGACCGGCGGTACCATCAATATCAATACCTCCGGCTCGACCGGCGAAGCAGTCAAAGCGGCTGGCACGCAGTCGGTGGCTGATGCGGCTTCTCTGAATGTTGCAGCAACGTCAGCAATTGACCAAACGCCAACCGGACAACTGCAAGCTGCCAAAATCCTCCGCAACGGGATATTGCTCATTGAGCGCAACGGCAAAACATATTCAATAACAGGTAAAGAAATACAGCAATGAAAAAGATATTAGTAGCAATCCTTTGTACTTTGTACTTTGTCCCTTTGTACATTGACGCACAGACTCTCAACGTGCAGGTGGGCAATGTGACCTATCTCTTCCCGGCTTCGCAGGCAGGAGTAATGCCTTTCTCGGATGGCACCACACTGACCGCAATGGGCAAAACATTCACTCTCAGCGAGATAGACAGTATGTGGGTGGATGAAACGGCAGTGACGGACAATCTTGTGAGCATAGCATACAGCAGTTCGTCGGCAACGGTTACAGTTGCCGGTAATGTGGCGCAATATGTGACACCCACTTTTAGCGGAGCACACGTCACTATTGCCCAAAGCAATACTGACGCCGTGGGCAACGATGAGATTACGTACCAACTCAGCGGCACTTCCTCCAACGGTTCGCTCTCCCTCTCCGGCTCGTACAAATGCACGGTTTCGCTGGCGGGTGTGACGCTCACTAACCCGAACGGAGCGGCGATTAACATCACTAACTCCAAGCGTATTCAGTTGTCCGCCAAGAACGGTACAACAAACACTCTGACCGACTGCGCCTCCGGCTCGCAGAAAGCGTGTGTCTATAGCAAAGGACAGCTGCAGATTCAAGGTAACGGTACGCTTAATGTAATCGGCAATACCAAGCATGGTATCAAGTCTGCGTCGTATATCTCTGTCAAGAATCTGACGTTGAACATCACCTCGACTGTAGGCGACGGTATCAACTGCGAGGAGTACATGGAGATCAAGAGCGGCACGATTACCCTATCCGGTATCGGCGATGACGGTATCCAATGCGATTTAGGCGGCACGACCTCCACCGGTATTACCACCGACCATGAGGACGAAGATACCGGTAATATCTATATCTCCGGCGGAACGGTAGCTATCACTGCCTCGGCGGCAGCTGCAAAGGGTATCAAGAGTGCTGGAGACATGTATATTACCGGCGGTACGCTCGATGTCACCACCTCCGGCGCGGGCAAGTGGGATAGCGATGATAGCGAAACGAAAGCGGCGGCTGGTCTCTCAGCTGATGCCAATATGGCTATCAGTGGCGGTACGCTTACCCTGAAGGCTACCGGCTCAGGAGGAAAGGGACTCAAGTGCGACGGCGCGCTGGCTGTCAGCGACAGCGCTTTCATCACAGCTACCACCACCGGAGGGCTGTATTACAACAACGGTTCGACCGAGAATACGAACTATACCGGCAATACCGACAATATCAGCAGCAGCTATTATTCCTCGCCTAAAGGTATCAAAGTAGCCGGAGCAATCACTATCTCCGGCGGCAAGATTTATGTTACCACCTCCGGCAGAAACGGCGAAGGCATTGAGTCCAAATCGACACTGGACATCACCGGCGGCGAAGTGGCTGTTTCGGCGTATGATGATGCCATTAATGCAGCAAGTCATCTGACTATCAGCGGCGGAATGGTCTATGCCCGTGCTACCAACAACGACGGCATTGACGCAAACGGCAACTGTTATATCAGGGGCGGTCTGGTCTATGCTATCGGTGCTTCTTCGCCCGAGGTGGCGATTGACGCCAATACCGAGAGCGGCTATAAACTCTATGTGCAGGGCGGCACACTGGTTGCTATCGGCGGACTCGAGAGTGGGGCAAGCCTGACGCAGAGCTGCTATTCCGCAGGCTCCTCTTCCGGCGGCGGTAATTCAGGAGGCGGTCCCGGTGGTAATTCAGGAGGTGGTCCCGGCGGAAGCAGTAGCGGCTCCTGGTCCACCAACACATGGTATGCCCTAACGGTCGGCAGCACCACCTTTGCTTTCAAGACACCGAGTAGCGGAGGAAGCGGAATGGTCGTTTCCGGCGCATCAACACCGACACTTGTTTCCGGCGTAACAGCCTCGGGAACAAGCATCTTTGACGGAGTGGGATATTATCCGGCTACTGTTTCCGGAGGCTCCTCCGTTACGCTCTCTTCCTATTCCGGAGGTAACTCCGGAGGCGGACCCGGTGGCGGAATGGGTTGGTAAAAAAAGTGATTATAGATATGCAAAAACAAAAAAAGAGTGACGTTTAATGTCACTCTTTTTTATGTTCTAATTACCTTATATGAGTGGGTGATTAGTGGGTGATTAGTGGGTGATTAGTGGGTTGTTAGCATGACATCACCGGGACGAGAAAGGGAGAATTCGCAACCGCAGTAAAGCTGGTTGTAGAATTGGTATTCTTTCAGTAGTTCGTTCCGTCGTTCCTGCAGTCCGTCTTTGCGCCAATTCTGTGCCCAGAAATGCACCGGCTCGTGGACTGCGCTGTCCGCCGGATATTTGTTCACCATCTCTTCTGCACGCTTTCCGGCGGCGTTCACTTGATCCAGATTCTTCCATCGTGAGGAAGCCAAGGTCGTAGCAAAGAACGGAATATCCAGCTCTTGCGCTTTCCGCGCGGTATAGAACAGCCGGTGGTAGAAACATGCCTCGCATCGTCTGCCTCGCTCCGGCTCATGTTCCAGACCCGTCACCGCCCGAAGCCATTCCGCATGTGCCCAACGATCCCCGTCAATCCACTCAATCCCCAAGCTCTCGGCATGCCGCTTGCTCTCGTTTTTACGGATCTCATACTCCTCTTGTGGATAAATATTCGGATTGAAATAATAGATCACCGGCTCAATCTGATGAGCCAGCAGCCATTCCACGATCGCGCTGGAGCAGGGTGCACAACAGGCATGCAGCAGCACTTTTGTGCACCCTTCCGGAACTATGATTGCAGGTTGTTTAGACATATTCGGCTGCAAAATTACAAAAATATTTTGATATATGCAAAAAAAGTTGTACCTTTGCACCGGAAAATATATAAATATATGAATACAAACTTTGGATTCGTTCGAGTGGCGGCAGCTGTACCGACCATGAAAGTAGCGGACTGCGCGTTCAATGCCGCTCAAATCAAGCAACAGATAGACGAAGCGATCGCTGAAGGCGTGGAAGTGATCTGTTTTCCGGAACTGAGCCTCACCGGCTACACGTGTGCCGACTTATTCTTCACCCAGCAGCTCCAGCAAAGCTCCATGCGTGAGCTGGAGAGCCTCTGCGACTACACGCGTGGCAAAGCAATCATCGTGCTGGTGGGTGCGCCGCTGCAGGTAGAGAATGACCTCTTCAACTGCGCATTCGTCATGACCGATGGCGAGGTCGTGGGCATTGTGCCCAAAGTCAACCTGCCGAATACCGGTGAGTTCTACGAGAAACGTTGGTTCACTTCCGGTCGTGCCGCGCGCGAGTTCACGCCCGGAGGCATTGCACCGCGTATTCCGAAAATAGAGATATGGAGTGGGGACGTGCCGTTCGGAACGGACCTCCTTTTCTCCACTCGCAATTATACCTTCGGTATTGAGATATGCGAGGACCTCTGGTCGCCGCTGCCGCCTTCCACCCAGCTCTCGATCCAAGGAGCCGAACTGATCTTCAACCTCTCCAGCTCCAATTGTCTGGTGGGCAAACATCATTTCCGCCGCCAGATGATCACCCAGCAGTCGGCGCGTGTCCATTGCGGATATATTTACACCTCTTCGGGTGTGGGTGAATCGACCACCGATGTGGTCTTCTCCGGTAGCACGTACATCGCTGAGAACGGCACGATGCTGGAGGAAGGCGAGCGTTTCCAGCGCAGCAACACCATGGTCATTCAGGAGATTGACATCGAGCGTTTGCGTACTGACCGCCAGAGGAATACCAATTTCACGAAGGACAAAGCGGGTCATTACCGCCGCATCAATGTAGCGCCGATAGAGCGCGAGGAAGAGTTCACCGAACCCATCCATCGTCATTTCTCTACCGCTCCGTTCCTGCCGAAGAAAGGCGACGAAGACAACTACTGCATGGACGTGTTCTCTATCCAGACGAGCGCACTCATGCGCCGTTGGGAGCACACGCGCTCCGAGACGCTCATCATCGGCGTTTCCGGCGGTTTGGACAGCACGCTGGCGTTGTTGGTATGCGTCATGGCAGCCGACCAGATGGGTTATGACCGTTCGCGTGTTGTGGGAATCACCATGCCCGGTTTCGGAACGTCCGACCGGACGTACCAGAACGCACTCGATCTGATGCGGCTTCTCGGTATTACCCACCGCGAGATCTCTATCCGCGACACTACGATCCAGCACTTGCAGGACATCGAGCACGACCTCGACACGCGCGACATAACTTATGAGAACGCGCAAGCGCGTGTGCGCACGTTGATCCTCATGGACGTAGCGAACCAGATGAACGGAATCGTGGTCGGAACGGGCGACCTGAGCGAGCTTGCGCTCGGCTGGTGTACTTACAACGGCGACCAGATGTCGATGTATGGCGTCAATGCCGGAATACCCAAAACTCTTGTGCGTTACCTCGTGCGCTATGCGGCGGAAAACCTCTTCGGAGAAGACTTGCGCCAAGTGCTGATGGACGTGGTGGAGACGCCTGTTTCCCCGGAACTGCTGCCGACCGACGAGCAAGGCGAGATCGCGCAAAAGACCGAAGACAAGGTCGGTCCGTACGAACTGCATGATTTCTTCATCTATTATTTCCTCCGCTACGGCTTCACGCGCGAAAAGATTCGCTACATGGCGATCCAAGCGTTCGAAGACAAATACGACGAAGAGACAATCGACAAATGGCTTAATACCTTCATGCGCCGTTTCTGCACGCAGCAGTTCAAACGGTCTGCCATGCCGGACGGACCGAAAGTGGTTGCTGTCTCCCTTTCGCCCCGCGGCGACTGGAGAATGCCGTCCGACGCAACTTGCATTTAAATTAAAAATTACGAATTACGAATGTTGATTCGAGAGAATATATCGTTGTTGCCGTTCAACACTTTCCGAATGGATGTGAAGGCGAAGATATTTGCCGAATACAGTTCGGTGGAGGAACTGCGTGCGTTGTTGGAGCAATATAAAGGCGAGCCGCTTCTCCATATAGGAGCAGGCTCTAACCTCTTGTTTACCAAGGACTTCGACGGTGTGGTGCTGCACTCGGCTATGCGTCGCGCACGGTGTGTAAGCGAGGATGCGGACTATGTGTGGATTGAGGCGGAGAACGGACTTGTCCTGGACGAACTGATCGCGCAACTATGCGATATGGGCATTTCGGGACTCGAAAACCTCAGTTATATTCCGGGCGAAGTGGGAGCGTCCGCGGTGCAGAACGTCGGTGCGTACGGCGTGGAAGCGAAAGATGTGATTGAGTCCGTACGGGCTGTTTCCATCGCCGATGGAGCGGAGCGGATCTTCTCCAATGCCGAATGTCAGTACGGCTACCGCGACAGTATTTTCAAGAACTCCCTCCGCGGGAAATATATCATTACGCACGTCGTGTACCGGCTCAACAAGCATTTCGAGCCGAAGCTGAATTACGGCAATCTGAGTAGCGAAGTCGGTTTTAATCCAACGCCCATGTCTGTTCGCGAAGCGGTAATCCGCATTCGTCAACAGAAACTGCCCGAAGTGTCCGAACTTGGCTCTGCCGGTTCGTTCTTCAAAAATCCGGTTGTTCCGAAAGAAAAAGCCGACGAACTATTAAAACTCTATCCTGACATGCCGCACTATAATGCTCCCTCCCTCGAGGGGAGGGAAGGGGTGGGGTTATGCAAAATCCCTGCGGCATGGCTGATAGAGCAATGCGGATGGAAAGGCAAGATGATGGGCGGCGCACAGTGCTACGAGAAACAGCCGCTGGTGCTCGTCAACCGAAACAACGCCACGCCGGAAGATATTGTCAATCTCGCCGCGGCTATCTGCAAGGACGTAAAAGAGAAGTTCGGCATTGCCATCTCCCCGGAAGTGAACTATATTTAATCTTCAAATCCTCAAATACTACAATATGGCTACATTTGTAATCGAAGGCGGACATAAGCTCCATGGTTCCATCACCCCGCAGGGCGCAAAAAACGAAGCCCTGCAGGTTCTCTGTGCGGTACTCCTGACCCGCGAAACCGTGGTTATTGATAATATCCCGAATATCTTGGATGTCAACAACCTCATTGACCTGTTGGGTTCGATGGGTGTGACGGTGGAGAAACTGGCGAAAGGCAAGTACGCTTTCACGGCTGCGAACCTCGACACGGCGTATTTGCGGAGTGCGGATTTCCTGAAGAAATGCAACAAACTGCGCGGTTCGGTCATGCTCATCGGTCCGCTTTTGGCGCGTCTGGGCGAAGTGACGTACGCCAAGCCCGGAGGAGACAAGATCGGACGCCGTCGGCTGGACACCCATTTCCAAGGAATGGTCAACCTCGGCGCTACGTTCACGTACGACCAGGAACTGCTGGCATACCGTTTTGACGGCAAGCACCTCAAAGGCGCGTACATGCTGCTCGACGAAGCGTCCGTCACCGGAACGGCGAATATCATTATGGCAGCGGTTATGGCGAAAGGTACCACCACGATCTACAATGCAGCCTGCGAACCATACGTCCAGCAGCTCTGCCGGCTTCTCAATAACATGGGTGCGAAGATCAGCGGAGTGGGGTCGAACCTGCTCACGATAGAAGGTGTCAAGTCGCTCCACGGCGCGCAGCATAAACTGCTGCCGGACATGATTGAGGTCGGTTCGTTCATCGGCATGGCTGCTATAACAGGTTCTGAACTGCGTATTAAAGAGGCGGGTATCAAAGACCTCGGTATCATCCCTGACGCTTTCAGACGCCTTGGAATCCGTATCGAAGAAGAGGGAGACGATCTGGTCATTCCTGCGCAGGAACACTACCAGATTGAGTCCTTTCTGGACGGCTCGATCCTCACGGTGGCAGACGCACCGTGGCCCGGTCTCACGCCGGACTTGCTCTCGGTGCTCTTGGTGGTAGCTACACAGGCGAAAGGATCGGTTCTTATTCACCAGAAGATGTTCGAATCCCGCCTTTTCTTTGTCGATAAACTGATTGATATGGGTGCGCAAATCATCCTCTGCGATCCGCATAGAGCGGTCGTCATAGGGCATGACCACACCCGCCAACTCAAACGCAATAACATGACCTCGCCCGACATCCGTGCAGGTATTGCTATGCTGATTGCAGCCATGTCAGCTGAAGGAACCAGCAAGATTGACCACATCGACCAGATCGACCGTGGTTACGAAGATATAGAACACCGATTGAACGCCATCGGTGCCTGCATCCGAAGAGAGGATTGATAGTATAAGGTATGCTTCGGGTCAGGCAATACCCCCGATGATGGCTAAAGATCACTATGAATCAATAAGAACAACTAACGTTCAGTTTTGAACACAGCGTTCGAAAAAATGAATTATTTGTAGTGGCAAAAGTGGCAAAAATGGCAAAAACAGATAGAGCATATTGCCAGTTTTGCCACTTTTGCCATGTTAAAAAATTATAAAATGCATTTTTTATTTGCACATGTTTTGTGCCTGTAAACGCACATTTTTTGCTAAAAATCCGTCCGCTCTTGCGTATCTCAAAAAAAAGTAGTACCTTTGCAGCCGCAAAGGTGAATGAGAAAATATGACACCATTAGACAAACAGACATTATTTCTTTTGTACGACGCGCCTGACAATACGGCTCAGGTGCAAGTGGTTGTGCGCGATGAGACAATATGGATGACGCAGAAAGCGATGGCAACGCTTTTTGATGTTGACAAATCGTCTATAAGTCGGCATCTGAAAAATATATATGAAACAGGAGAATTGTCGACGGATGCGACTGTTGCAAAAATTGCAACCGTCGTAAATAGAGGTATTAGAGGTGAGGTTACGGAAGAAATAGATTTTTACAACCTTGATGCTATTATCTCCGTTGGCTATCGTGTTAATTCTACACGTGCAACGCGTTTCCGTCAATGGGCGACTAAAATCCTGAATGAATATATCCGCAAGGGTTTCGTGCTGGATGATGAGCGTCTCAAACAAGGAAAAGCGGTCTTCGGACAGGATTATTTCCGTGAACTCCTGGAGCGCGTTCGTTCCATCCGTGCAAGTGAGCGCCGTATTTGGCAGCAGATAACAGATATTTATGCGGAATGTAGTATTGATTACGATCCCCAAGCTCCGACTACGCGAGAGTTTTATGCTATGGTGCAAAATCGCTTCCATTACGCGATAACCGGTCAAACAGCAGCAGAAATTATTTATACCCACGCAGACCATACGCAAGAACACATGGGACTCCAGACATGGAAGAATTCGCCGGATGGACGAATTCTGAAGTCTGATGTGACGGTTGCGAAGAACTATCTGGATGAGAAACAAATTCGTCGCTTGGAACGGGCTGTGTCGGGATATTTTGATTATATAGAAGACTTGATTGAGCGGGAAAATACGTTTAATATGGAGCAGTTCGCCGCCAGCGTAAACGAATTTCTTTCCTTCCGGCGTTATAATATTCTGCCGGACAGAGGGCGTATTTCCAAAGCACAAGCCGATGAAAAAGCGGAAACCGAATACGATATTTTCAATCGCACGCAATCCATTACCTCGGACTTCGATAGAGAAATTAAACGAATGATAGAGCAAAACGAAAACAATAACGAATGAAACGAATACTGACAATATTATTGGCATTTATGCCGCTGATAGCAGCGGCGCAGATGGTGCAGCCCGTTCGATGGAGCGGGGTGGAAATAGGCGACTCCGTGCGCCTCAAAGCTACAATCGAAGAAGGATGGCACATGAATATTATTGACTTCGGCAAACGTGAGTTTGACGAAGAGTTTGCGGACTCGTTTGTGGTTACCGTCGCGAAAACGGAGTTATGCCCGATCCGCTTCAATGCCTGCGACGACAAGATGTGTACCGCGCCGGAGGTGTGGGAGTGGAAAGAAAACCTCACCCCAACCCTCTCCTCAGGAGAGGGGGCTTCCATTAGTGGAGGCGGCAGAGAGGGCTCACGGTCGTTGTGGGTGATATTCTTGCTTGGCTTCCTCGGCGGTCTGCTGGCGATTTTTACGCCTTGCGTGTGGCCGATTATTCCGATGACCGTTTCTTTCTTTTTGAAGAAAGGCGGCGGACTGCGGGACGCTATTCTCTATGGTCTGAGTATCATCATTCTCTATGTCGGATTAGGGCTGCTGGTGACGATTCTCTTTGGTGCGTCGGCTCTTAATGATCTGAGTACCAACGCGGTAGTGAATATCATCTTCTTTTTGATTTTGGTAGTTTTTGCGCTCTCTTTCTTCGGTCTCTTTGAGATCACTTTGCCGGACAGTTGGTCCACGGCATTGGACAGCAAAGCGCGGAGCACAGGCGGTTTCCTCAGTATTCTGCTCATGGCATTTACGCTGGTTATCGTCTCTTTCTCTTGCACCGGACCGATCATCGGCACGCTGCTTGTTGAAGCCGCGGGACGTAGTCTATTAGCTCCGGCAATAGGTATGTTGGGCTTCTCGCTCGCTTTGGCTCTGCCGTTCTCGCTCTTTGCGATGTTCCCGCAGTGGCTCAAACAAGCACCCAAATCCGGCGACTGGATGACAAGTTTCAAAGTCGTTCTGGCGTTCCTTGAACTGGCGCTTTCGCTTAAGTTCCTCTCCGTCGCTGACATGGCGTACGGCTGGGGTATCCTGCCGCGCTGGCTCTTCATCGCGATATGGATTGCTTGTTTCCTCGGCATCGGAATATACCTGCTTTGGAATATAAAGAATGTCTCCACGACGCGTAAGATCGTTCGTGCGGTAGTGATCATTCCTTCTTTCGCTTTTGCTTGTTACCTCCTCCCCGGACTGTGGGGCGCGCCGGTGAAAGCCATCAGTGCGTTTGCGCCGCCGATGGAGATTGAGGGACGTGTGGTCTTCAATGATTACGACGAAGGAATGGCGTTTGCCCGCCAGACAGGCAAACCCGTTATTATTGATTTCACGGGCTACGGCTGCGTCAACTGCCGAAAGATGGAGGCGTATGTTTTGGATGACGACTCCGTCAAAGCACGGTTGCAGAACTATGTCTTCATCGAGCTTTTCGTGGACGATAAGCGTGACGGAATAGGCGACCGCAACTCGGCTCTCCAGCGCGAGCAGTTCGGCTCCAATGCGCAGCCGTTCTATGTGCAGCTCGACGCGCAGGGCAAGCAGATAGCGGATCCGATCGCCTTTACAACCGACCCGATGGAGTTTATCAACTGGCTCAAATACTAATCTTATGATACAGAAGAAACAATACGAAACACGCCGTCCGAAAGAGAAAGAGATGATTTTCGGAGTTCGGGCAGTGATGGAGGCAATCGATGCCGGCAAAGTGCTGGATAAAGTGCTCATCCGCCGCGATATGTCGTCTGCTATCGGACGCGAGTTACTCATCAAACTGGAGGGAACCGGCACGCAGATCCAACGTGTACCGCTGGAGAAACTGAATCAGTTCACCGATAAGAACCATCAGGGCGTGATCGCTTTTCTGAGTCCGATAGAGTTCTATCCATTGGAGAACCTCGTTCAGAGCCTCTACGACGAAGGCAAGACGCCGCTGCTGATGATGCTCGATGGCGTGACCGATGTGCGCAATTTCGGAGCGATCGCTCGTACCTGCGTGTGCGCAGGCGTGGACGCGTTGATAATAGGTACGCGCGGGAGCGCAGCAATCAACGGCGATGCTGTCAAAGCCTCTGCCGGTGCACTTCATTCATTACCTATTTGCAAAGTAGAAAACTTACAGAATGCACTGCGTTACCTGCAAGAAAGTGGTCTTCGCATTATTGCCGCCACCGAACATACCGATCGTAACTATACCGAAGTGGACATGACGGTGCCTACTTGTATTGTCATGGGAAGCGAGGAAAAAGGTATCTACGAGGAGAACCTCAAACTCTGTACGGACCAAGTGCGTCTGCCGATGACCGGCGTCATTGAGAGCTTGAATGTATCCGTTGCAGCAGGTGTGTTTATCTACGAAGCCGTTAGACAGAGAAATCTGATAGCTGAAATCTGATAGCTGATGACCATATTATACGAAGACAATCATATTATCGCCGTCAACAAGACCTGCAACGAGATCGTGCAGGGCGATAAAACCGGCGACGCACCGCTTTCGGAGACCGTAAAGGCGTACATCAAAGAGAAGTACAACAAACCCGGAGATGTCTTCTTGGGTGTAACTCATCGTTTAGATCGTCCGACGAGTGGGGTAGTTCTCTTTGCCCGCACAAGTAAAGCTCTCGCGCGGCTGAACGAGATGTTCAAAAGCCATGAGCAGATCCAAAAGACCTATTGGGCAATCGTGCAGGGCGCACCGAAAATGCCGGAAGCAAGGCTGGAGAATTGGTTGATTCGCAATGAGAAACAGAATAAAAGTTATATTGCTAAGCCCGGAGCCAAAGATGCTAAATTTGCCGTCTTGACCTATAAAACGCTTGTCCGAGGCGATAATTATACGCTTTTGGAGATCAATCTGGAGACCGGCAGACACCATCAGATCCGTTGCCAGTTAGCGGCTATCGGTTGCCCCGTGAGAGGCGATCTCAAATACGGCGCAAAGCGCTCTAATCCCGATGGCGGAATATGTCTGCACGCCCGGCAAATAGCGTTTGTTCATCCGGTTAGCAAAGAAGAAATATGTATCACCGCCCCAGTGCCCGACGACGCACTATGGAGTGCTTTGATAACCCCTCTCCAACTCTCCCCTCAAGGGAGAGAGAAGAATCCGGAAGTGTAATATAAATTATGGATTATATGAAAAAGATTTTCTTGATTTCTTTTATTGCCATTATGTCCTCTTATCTCACCCTCTCTTGGGGAGAGGGACGGGGAGAGGTTTCCTTGCTGCCGGACACGATTGTTGCGTTCCCCGGAGCCGAAGGATTCGGTAAATACACTTCCGGCGGTCGCGGCGGCAAAGTGGTGTATGTAACCTCTCTTGCTGACGATGCGGACGGAACGACCGAAGGCACGCTCCGCTGGGCAATGAAACAGCACCCGGACACACCGATTACTGTTTGTTTCGCCGTCTCGGGAGAGATACGCCTTGTCAAAGATTTGCGTATCAACCGTAAAAACTACACTTTAGCCGGACAAACGGCTCCGGGAATGGGTATCGTCATTACCCATAACAAGGTGAACTGCGGCGGCTCACAAAACTTTATCATTCGCAATATCCGTTTCCGTGTTGGCAACAAAGACGCAAAAGGAGAATTTTGCAAGGAGAACGCTTTTGGAGCAGAGAACAGCAGCGATTTTATCATTGACCACTGCGATTTCGGATGGTCTGCCGAAGAGAACATAAATACTTTTGACGGCCATTTCTTCACGGTGCAATATTGTTTGGTGCACGAAGGTCTCTATAACTCCGGTCACCCGAAAGGTTCTCGTGGATATGGTTGCCAATGGGGAGGCTCGCCGGCGTCCTATCACCACAATCTCTTAGCGCACAACAATGGTCGTTCGTGCCGGTTCAATGGGGCGCGAAATAACGACAGAGTAGTCTATCTGGACTATATCAATAATGTGAATTTCAACTTCTATGGAGGTAGTTCCGGCTGCCACGGAGGAGAAAATACCTGCGATGACAAGTATTATAACGGCAAGAACTCCGGACACGAAGTAAATTTCGTCAATAACTATTATATCAAAGGTCCAAACACCACCAATACCCGTCTCTTCTTTGTGGCGGACGAGAAACGTAGCAGTGGCGATCCGAGCAAGGGACCGAGCCAATGGTATGTAGCCGGAAATATCTTTGAGGGTGAACAGTCTGCAACGGATGATAACTGGTCTGCTGTAACCATCAAGAAATATACACAAGAAGAAGCACGGGTAGATACCTTGATTCGTACCAAAACGCCATGGTGGGATTGTAACGAGGATGCATCTGTGGTTTATGGCCGTTACGATTTTGATATGTACGCTTATGCTGCCAGTGCTTTTCAAACGGCAGAAGATGCCTATAATACCGTTCTTGATACAGTAGGCTGTTTCCCGCGTGATCACGTGGAGAAACGAATCATTGCCGAGACGCGGGCCAATACATACACTTATACCGGAAGCAAAAGTAACAAGAAAGGAATCATAGACACGCCGGAAGATGCTGAGGGATTCTACGCATACCCGGATTCGCTCAATTATGACCTGGCTTCCTATGACTCTGATCTGGACGGAATGCCGGACGAGTGGGAGAGTGCGAACGGTTGCGATCCGCAGGTAGCGGATAATAATGTCCGTCATGCAAGCGGTTATACCATGCTGGAGATGTATCTCAATGATGCGATGTACAAAGCTCCTATGGATGACGGCTACCGGGAGCCGGAGCATGAAGGAATCCGGAATACGGAATACAATATGCAAAATACAAAAATACTCCGCGACGGACAGTTGTTTATCCAACGCGGAGAGAAAATCTATACACTCCAAGGACAGGAGTTAAAATAGCACCAATTATTAATCTCAAATTCGATTTATTATGGCAAAGTACGTATGTGATGTATGCGGGTACGAGTACGATCCCGCAGTAGGCGATCCGGAGAACGGTATCGCAGCCGGCACAGCCTTTGAAGACCTTCCTGCTGATTGGACTTGTCCTCTCTGCGGTGTAGGAAAAGACCAATTTACAGAGGCTTAAAGGGGTAAATAAATTACCTGTTTGGTCTCGAACCCGGAGCGTCCTCCCGATGAAACGGGAGGAGCGGCTTCCGCCTAGAAGGGTAGGTATATAACGTATTTGTTATCAAACCAGTTAGTACCAAACCATTGACTGCAGGGGGTAACCTCTGCAGTTTTTTGATAAGGAGCCAGTTCGGCTTTCAGGTCTCCGCCTTTGAGCACAATAATACCATTTGGTACCGCATTGTGCTGCTTGGTGGAGATATTTTTACGCACCAGTTTTACCAAATCGGGTAGGGGCATGACCGCGCGGGAAACGACGAAATCGAATTTCTGTTTCTCTTCCTCTGCGCGCTCTTGTTTGCAAACGACGTTGTTTAGTCCCAAAGCGTGTGCTACCTCGCTTGCCACCTTGATCTTCTTGCCGATCGAATCAATCAGCATGAACTGACATTCCGGAAACAGAATAGCCAGCGGAATACCCGGAAAACCGCCTCCTGTGCCTACGTCCAGAATAGTTGTACAGGGCTGAAACGGCAGCCATTTAGCGATCGCCAGCGAGTGCAGCACATGGTGCTCGTACAGATTATCTATGTCTTTGCGCGAGATCACATTGATCTTGCTGTTCCAGTCGCGATAAAGCGCGTCAAGCTGAGCAAACTGCTCAGCCTGACGATCGGTTAGTAGAAAGTATTCTGAAATATCCATTACTCCGCCATATTGGTGAATACGTTCTGTACATCCTCGTCTTCCTCGATCTTGTCGATCAGTTTCTGTACAGACTCGCGTTGCTCGTCGGTCAACTGCTTGGTGTCGTTCGGGATACGAACAAACTCCATTGCCTGGATCTCAAATCCGTTCTCCTCGAGGTATTTCTGCATGTTAATCGCCTCGTTGAAATCGGAATAGATGACGATAGTGTTCTCCTCTTCGTCCACGCCGAGTTCTTCTACACCGAAGTCGATCAACTCGAGCTCCAACTCGTCCAGATCAATGCCGTCTTTCATCGTTACGGTGAAGCAAGCCTTGCGGTCAAAGAGGAACTGGAGACTGCCCTGTGTACCGAGCGTGCCGCCGAACTTGGTGAAATAGGAGCGGATGTTCGCTACCGTACGCATGTGATTGTCGGTAGCGGTCTCAATGAAGATAGCAATACCATGTGGTCCGTAGCCTTCATAATTGATCTCTTTGTAGCCCTCCGACGATTTATCGGTCGCTTTTTTAATGGCGCGGTCGATGTTATCTTTCGGCATATTCTCACGCTTGCATTGTTGGATCAATGCGCGCAGACGTGGGTTGGAGTCGGGATCCGGACCGCCCTCACGAGCAGCAATAGTGATCTCTTTTCCCAGTTTCGTAAATGTGCGGGACATGTGTCCCCATCTTTTCAATTTAGTCGCTTTTCTGTATTCAAATGCGCGTCCCATAAAATTATAGTTTTAAATTGTTAATAAAATTAGTTAGGTGGCGACCGATCAAGGTCACCACCCATAATGCTTATTCAGCGCTTTGCGCCGGAACCGTGTCTGCATGGTTCAGGATAGTCTCGTAGTGTACTTCCTCGAAACTGATCTTGAACTCCACGCGGCGGTTCTTCTGACGACCTGCTTTGGTCTTGTTGTCAGCGATCGGCTGGTCTTGACCGTAACCTACCGCGGACAGACGGTGAGCCTCTACGCCTTTCTTGATCATATAGTCCATCACAGCGTGAGCACGTTTGTCAGAAAGCGTCTTGTTCAACTCAGGACTACCGGTGTTATCCGTGTGACCCTGTACCTCGATGATATAATTGCTGTTCTCGATAAAGATCTGCGCAATCTGATCCAAGAGCGGGTAGGACTTCTTCTTGATAGTAGCCTTGCCGGACTCGAACTCAATACCTTGCATTGCTTTTTGCAGCAACTGGCGAACTTCGCGTTTGAGCTCAGGGCATCCCTTGTTCTCCTTCACGCCCGGAACAGTCGGACATTCGTCTTTGTAGTCGGGCACACCGTCACCGTCGCTATCCAGTTCGCAACCCTTGGCATCCACGAAGCCGATTGCTTTCTCCGGCGTATCCGGACATTCGTCTTTGTAGTCAGGCACACCGTCGCCGTCACCATCTTTCGGGCAACCCTTCTTATCTACGGTTGCACGAGCAGCCTCCGGTGTATCCGGGCACTCATCCAGATAATCAGGCACACCGTCACCGTCGCTATCCTTCGGACAACCCTTCTCATCTACCATGCCATACGCCTCTTTCGGGGTATCCGGGCACTCGTCCAAGTAGTCGGGCACTCCGTCGCCGTCGGTATCCAGCGGGCAACCTACGCTATCCACTTTGCCATAAGCCTCTTTCGGTGTTCCCGGACATTTATCGCGATAATCCTCTACGCCGTCGCCGTCTGTATCTTTGTCGCAACCCAGCGAGTCAACATACGGAATAGCCTCCGGCAATGTACCTAAACAGTGGTCCAGATAATCGGGTACACCGTCGTGGTCTTCGTCCAACGGACATCCAACGCTGTCCACAACTACGCCACGCGGGGTCTCAGGACACATGTCGATCTTGTCCCATACGCCGTCTTTGTCTTTGTCGCGACGGTTGCTACCCCAGCAGATGGAGAAACCGAGAGCCAGGTTCACCATTTTTGCTTTGTCCGGCAGGAAATACTGCTTCGGAGCAGAAGCGTCTTTGTTCGGCAGAGCCGCATAACTCGTCGGGATATAATCCAGCGCGAGGGTCAGGTTGATACCATCGTACGGCATAAATCCGAGACCGGCACCGATATTGCTGTATTTACCGTTATTCATGAGCGAGTAGGTGGCTGCGATGTTGAACCAGTTAACCGGTCGGAAAGCCACACCAAACGTCACCTCTTCATACAGCCGTGCGTTATACAGACGGGTTGCAGATACAATACCGACACCTACGCGGTTGTCCCAGAAATTAGCGTCAATACCGATGTTCAGACGAGCCGAAGCCATCTTGGCAAAACCTTTGCCGGCTCCCGACATCCGCACGCCGTTGAGCAGACCTTTCAGGTTCTCGCCTACGGCGCTCATCAAACTATCCGTAGAGAATTCTTTATTCGGATCGTGGTCCACGTGGTAGCGCGGGTCGCTGTAGTTGATTTGACCTACGCCGTCAAAGACCGTGTCCACCGAGCAGCGATATTGGCTGCTCTTGGTCCAGTATATAAAGCCAAGATCCGTGAGAGCGGCGCTAATCTGCAGGTTCTCGATTGGTTTCCATGCAAAACCGAAGTCGATTGCAGCTCCGTAACCGGAGGGAACCAGGAACTGCTGCCAGTTATTGAGGTTGATCAGGCTGTCTTGGTTGAATCCCGTTCCGGCAGCTCCGCCATTGTTTCCGGCAAAGCCGTCATAGATCTCACGAGCGGTTTTGCCGTTAACGTACCTGTCCAGATATGCCATGTTCATCGGTCCTGCAACCGTCATACCCAGATCTCCGTACAGATGCCATTGCTCGGCATTGGCATCAATATTCAGATTCTTAGCATTCAGTCCGCCGTATAGCTGACCTAACAGCAATTTCACCTTACCACCGATCGTCCATTGGTCATTCAGCTTGTAGCTGTATCCTGCGCCGATCTCGGTGTAAGCCGTTGCACCGATACCCAGTCCCGACAGACCGATGGTATTGATGGCGCCATTCGTCAGATTAGTCATGCCGCCGCCCAAGAAGAAGTTGAACATTGATTTCGGCAGCGTTGTACCGGTCTCGATCTTCTCATTAATACCAATCATCAGATAGCCGTTATCCTTGATACGGAAACCCATATTGATGAAGCTGAAGGTCAAGTCGCCGTTGAAATAGGTCATGTTATTCAGTTGGTTCAGGAAGGCGACTTTGTTTCCGTTCGGGTGGAGCGGCGTGATTGTTTTGCCGGTAGTCGGGTCCACGAAGAAGAGGTCGCTTACTGTGAGCGAGTTATTACCTACGCTCATCGAAGTCCATCCCAGCGGGGAGAAGTTGATAAATCCGTTGCTCACCGGCTGGAAAGCAGGGTTGATGGTATGACGCATCGGCGCGTTCTCCAGGAAATAGAGCGTCGTTACTTGCTGTGCGCTTGCGCTGATTGCGAATAATGCCACGAGGGCTGCTAAGATAGATTTTTTCATCGTTTTCATTCTTGTGCCCTCCTATTATTGTTTTTTGTTTCCGCTTAAATTCAAGATTGCATCCACGTGAGCGGTCAGACCGATTTTAAGCGTCAGTCCCTCATCGGCAGTAATCTTCACATTGCTCATACCTTTGCTATACGCGTCTTGGAGCGACTTGTCGTCCACGATTGCGGTATAAACGATGGATTTGATCTTCGGCATCAGATCCAACTGACGTTTGTTCAGATTGGCTGTGATGATGGTCTCGCCGGGTTCTCTCATACTCCAGTTACCGCCTTCGCTTTTGAAATCCGGTGCTTTGAGTGTGATGGTGTCGGCAGGGAAGAGCAGGAGCGGTTTGGTAGCCGTGTCCGGATCCATGATCACATTGCCGAACTCATCGAGGCAGCGCATTGATGCCTTCACATCCAGCGGAATGGTGTTCAGCGCACGGATATAGATTGCTACATCGGTGGCTTTCAGTGTATCTACTTCTTTCACCTCTGCCAGCAGCGAATCAATGCTGTATTTACGCAGGTTCAGATCGCGAATCGTATCTTTGTAGTCCACAAAGACACCGCGGTTAAAGATCAACGGCAGTTGGCAAGCCGCCTCGATACGGATACTGGTGTTCGGGGTAATACGAATCTGCGAGGGGTAAGTACCTCCGTAGCTGAAGTCGATAGCGAATTTATAGCCTAATTTCTGGGGCATATTTACGAATAACTCGTCTATATGTCCGCGCTCGGGGTCTTTGTCGAACGGGATCATCATGTTGGTCGTCGAGTCTCCAATCGTGCTGTTTGTCGGGTCCAAGTATTCACCCATTTGGAATTGTCTGTGGAAATCTTTGCGGGTGGTGTTGCCGTATTTGAAGGAAGCCTCATGTTTGTTTCCGTTAGCATCGAGCGAATAGAGGTAGTCGCCGTCCACTTTCATCGCGCCTGCTACCTGAGTAATGATATAGAGGTCGATCTTCGGATCTGCGAACGGCACTTTCCAATCGGAGATGAAGTTTAGCGATCCCCAGCTCTCGCTCAGGTCTATTACCGCCTCGTCATGCATGTCTTTGGAAGGCATAAACTTACCCCAAATAGCTTGGTAGTCAATAAATTGCACGCCTAATTTATAGTTGAATCCGGCATTCTCAGGAATAACAACCTCTTGGCCATTCGGAATGGTGAACATGAAATTGATCTTGAAATCGCACGAGTCCACCACCTGACCTACTACATACTGCCCTGCTGAGTTCTTCTTCATCAGGTTGATTGTGAAATGGTCCACTTCAGTCGGGATATTCCGATTGTAGCCATAGCTGTCTCTTGCTTTGTCATAAACGACCATGGTGTTTCCCGCCTGCCGATGGATCTGCTCGCCTAACTCCAGCGTCACTCGGTCAATCCATTCCCATTGGAGGGGCAGGTTATTTTGTCGGATAAAAGAGGAGAAACTGGCTTTGTCAATCAGTGCGCTGTCCAGACGCTCGTTGTCGAGGTTCTCTGCCGAGTTGATGCCGGTTAACTTCAACGGCATGTCGAATGTCAGCGTCACGGGGTTGCCGTTACCAACCACTTTCTTGTTGGAACCGATCATTTCCGCAGCCGTGATCTTGTCGTACACATTCAGGTTCAGTTCTTTCTCCGAGATGTACTGAGACAGATCGATTTGGTGGAAATTGCGGGCGATTTTGAAAGTGTCCTTCCATGTAATCACACCCTTGTTGTTCACCGAGTCAATAAATAGGGACGGTACTTTACCGTTTCCCAGGAAGTCTCCGAGGGTCGCATGGATGCTACCTACCGGCAGCGCGAGACCCATCTCAACCTCCGATCGGGTGTCAATGTTGTTCAGGTCGATGTCCGAACGGCAGCCTGCGAACACGCATAACACCACAATCGCAATAAGTGCATTTAGATGTCTAAAATTCATAAATTTTATTGAGTTTGTTTGTTATTTACAATTTTGCGTGCAAAATTACAAAAAAAAATCCATATATGCAAGTAAATTGGTATTTATTTATCGCAATATGAATATTTTTTCTGTAGCGCGTGTTATGGCGGTGTATAGCCATCGCAGGAATTCTCTTCTCTCCGTAGGATCCGCCATCCGCTCCTGATCTTCGCCAATGCCGCTGGTGTCGATATACACGTGTTTCCATTGCCCGCCTTGTGATTTATGGCAAGTAACGCAATAGGCGAAGCGCACTTGCAGCGCGTTGTAGTACGGCGATTCATAGATTTTTTTGACCAACTCTTTCTTGTTTCGGATCTCCGGATAGTCCTCTGCAATCCGGCTGAATAGTTCGCGCTGCAGTTGGTAATTGGCTTCGGGACTGTCGGTCATAAGGGTGTCAATCCATATCAGCGCATCGATCTCCCAATTATAATCTACTGACCGCAGGCTGGCGTTGGCAAACTGAAATCCGTACATCTCATGCCGGTTAGTGAGACGCTCTATCTCAAACATATCGCCGTTGGCGAGAAACTCCAGATCTTTGTATTCCTGCGCCCAGAAATAGTTGTTTTTGGTGACCATGAGTCGGTCGCCGCTGGACAGATCATCCTCTTTCCATAGCACGCGTGCGCGCACTCCTTGATTATAAAGGTTGGTCATTTTGTTGCTGCGGGCAATGATCAAAGTCTCCTCTGCGCCCACTGCGCGCCAACTGTCCTCCAGCTGCTCAATCACTTCCTCTCCCGGCACTTTAATGACGTCCCGTCCATTGGGATGTAATCTTATCTCCTCCCCTTCATGGGGAGGCAGGGTGGGGCTTAACTCCCCGCGAATCCTCGTTGCTTCTTTCAGAATACCGCTGTCCAGCGCCTGCCGCGCCACGGCTGATAGCTGATAGCTGAAAACGGATAGCCCGTATCCCCTCATAAAATCCGTGTCCAGCGCAGGGCTGAGACTACTGCCCACAGGCGGTAACTGGGCATCGTCGCCCAAGAGGAGTAGAGAGCAACCTTTGCCGTTATAGACATATCGCACCAGGTCGTCCAAGAGACATCCGCTGCCGAACGTGCTGTTGTCCCGTTCGCCGGACAACATAGATGCCTCATCCACGATAAATAGTGTTCTGGCGTGCAAATTGTCGGTCAGAGAGAATGCCTCCACGCCCAGTTGGTTCTGGCGGTAGATCTGTTTATGGATGGTGTATGCCGGAAAACCCGAATAGCGGCTCAGCACTTTGGCTGCACGCCCGGTAGGAGCGAGAAGAACGCAGGGTTGCTTAAGTCCCATCAACGCGCGCACCAAGGCACTCATGACGCTTGTTTTGCCTGTGCCGGCATAGCCGCGGAGGATAAAAACCTTGTGCTCGTCGCGGGACACAATAAACGCCCCGAGAGCCTTAAAAAGTCCCTCTTTCTCCTCATTGGGTTCAAACGGTAATTCCGTTTTTATACGTCCTATGATGAAGTCCTCCAGCATTGTTGTGAAAGGTTTTTATGGGCAAAAAGATATTTTTTCTCAAATAAATTTGCGTATTCCAAAAAAAAGCAGTACCTTTGCACCCGCTTTTGAGAATTATAGAGCAAGTCCTATACGACCAGCTCCCTCTGAACTCCCCCAGGCCTTGACCGGAGCAAGGGTAGGAGGTTGTAGCGGTGCGATGTAGTAAGCTTGCTCTTTTTTGTGTCTATTATCATAGTTTTCTGCCCAATAGATCATACCTCTTTCCGCCGCGGAGGATGTAGATCTGTCCGTCTATGAGCATTTTTACTCCCTCTTCCGGTGCAATGGCAGGGGTGAGGTTGTCTGTATCCCCTCCCAAGCCCATCGTGTAGGCAACCCAAGCATTGGGAATACCGAAGCCCATCTGGTTATACGGGTCATAACTCGGGTATAAATGTGCCGATTGGATAATCAGGTCGCGTATCTGCATTGCGTTTTTGTCCGGCAGTGCGGACCATAAGCTGGCAGCCAAACCGGCTAACAGAGGCGTAGCAAAACTGGTTCCGTTGCTTTGCACAATCGCGTTGCTGAACGGATTGATCAGCACGGACTGCACACCTACTGCGCACACTTCCGGTTTTATCCGTCCGTCCGACGAAGGACCGTAACTGGAGAAATAGGCAGCGACGCTGTCGGTTTGTACCGCTCCGACCGTCAGAATACTGTCCGCGTCGCAGGGAGCGCTGATGGTTCGCCATGCCACATCGCCATCATTGCCGGCGGCGGCGCAGACCAACATACCTTTGCGTGCAGCAATAGTGGCAGCGCGGCTCGCGCGTGTCGTTTTGCCGTCTAAATCATACCATTTGTCCAAATTCCATATCGGGTTGTCAAACATGGCGTAGCCTAACGAGACGGAGAACACATTGACGCCTAATGAATCGGCTTTCTCCAGTGCCGCCACCAGATTGTCCATTTCTTTGGGGCTCTCGGTGGCGTATTCTTCGGAGCGCATCAAGTAATAATCGGCTTTTGTCGCTGCGCCGTAATAGCCGTCTTGTATGCCGCTGATGGCGCTCAGGCACTCGCTGCCGTGAGCTCCTGTATAACCATAGAAATCATCGATATCGTCTGTGAAATCGAAGTGCCCCAATTCCTGTGTCTGCCGGAAACATGCCATCGTGTTGGCATTGGCAAACCCGCCGTCGCAAACGGTCATCAGAATCCCTTGCCCTTCGTATCCTAAATCGTGCAGCGGCGTGAGGTTATAGAGCGCTAATTGTTGGTCCGTGTAGCGGACATTGATGGATGGGGTGATGGGTGACTTCTGACGGCTGACAGCCCTTTTCCGCAGACTGTAAATAGGTTCGCTGTCGTCCCTTGTCATTTCGACCGAGGTGACGAAACCTAAACTCTCCACTTTGGCTGCTGTTTCGCTCTCCATCTCTACCGTGGCGCCGTTGAACCAGCGGCTCGTGTGGTGCACCTTTGCACCCATTTTCCGCAAACTGTCCAAGTACAGCGGACTGACCGGATAGTCCATCTCGTCCGTCGGAATATGCCATTTGGCGCGTTGCTCTACGGCGCGTGGCGATAAAGCCGGTGCACTCTTCTCCGGCTTGTCCAAGAAGGACACAAAAAAGATATATAAAATTACCAACAAAGACATCCTTTCACCTTTCAACTTTCACTTTTCACCTTTCACTTTTCAATTCCAGCTGCACCACGTTTTCCACATGTTGGGTATGGGGGAACATATCCACGGGTTGCACTTTGGTCACTTTGTATTTGGCGTCGAGGAGTGCCAGATCGCGTGCTTGTGTCGCGGGATTGCAACTCACATAAACGATCCGTTTGGGTTCGGCATTCAGGATCACGTTCACCACATCTTCATGCATTCCGGCTCTGGGCGGATCGGTAATAATGATGTCCGGACGCCCGTGTTGCGCGATGAAATCGTTGTTCAAAATATCCTTCATGTCGCCTGCGAAGAAGAGGGTATTCTCAATTCCGTTAATCTTCGAATTGACTTTTGCGTCTTCAATCGCTTCCGGCACGTACTCAATACCGATCACTTGACGCGCCTGACGGGCAACGAAATTAGCGATCGTGCCGGTGCCCGTGTAGAGGTCGTAAACCAATTCGTTTCCGGTCAGTTCGGCAAACTCACGCGCGACTTTGTAGAGCTCGTACGCTTGTTCGGTGTTGGTCTGGTAGAACGATTTGGGACCCACTTTGAATTGCAGCCCTTCCATCTCCTCCATGATATGATCCTGACCGAAATATACTTTCACCTCTTGGTCGCCGATCGTGTCGTTGAATTTGAGGTTCTCCACATAGAGTAGGGAAATGATCTCCGGGAACTCGGTGTGCAGGTATTCCAATAGGCTGAAAGCTGACGGCTGATGGCTGACGGCTTCTCCGAAGGAGACGATCAGCATCAACTCGCCTTTGTGGTTATTGCGCAGAATGAGCGTCCGCAGCAGTCCTTCGTGCGTGTGTTCGTTATAGAAAGTCAGTCCGTGCTCTTGGGCGTACGTCCGCACGGCATTGCGGATGCGGTTGTTGATCTCCGGCATGAGGTGACATTCCTCGATGTCCAGCACTTTGTCAAACGCACCCGGAATATGGAATCCGATGCCGGGTTCAAATTCCCTCCCTTGAGGGGAGGGTTGGGGTGGGGTTATTTCCCATCTTCTGTCCGAGCAACTGAACTCCAGTTTGTTGCGGTACTCATAGACATGCTTGGAGCCCAGAATAGGACTGATCTCCGGCAGGTTGATCTTGCCGATCCGCGTGAGGTTATCGACTATCTGCTGCTGTTTGTATCTCAGTTGCTCCTCGTACGGCAGGATCTGCCATTTGCAGCCGCCGCAGACGCTGAAATGCTTGCATCGCGCCTCGCAGCGGATGGGGGAGGGTTGTACGATGCGCAGCACGCGGGCTTCCATGAACGAGTGTTTCTTTTTGGTCACCTGCAGATCCACGATGTCACCCGGTACGCAGTTCGGCACAAAAACGACCATCCCTTTGTCACTTGGTACTTTGTCACTTCGTACTTGGTCGCTTGGTACTTGGTCGCTTTGTACTTGGTCACTTGGTACTTGGTCACTTAGTATCTTAGCAATGGCTTTTCCTTCTGCGGCTACGCCGGTGATCTCGATATGTTCCAAGATCGGTAGATTTTTCTTCTTTCCCATCAATTTTCAAATTTTCAAATCTTCAAATTCTCAATTAGCGTGCAAAGGTACTGCTTTTTTTTGATATATGCAAGAAAAATCGAAAAATCGAAGATTAATCGTGCGTAAGCTAAGAAAAATCGCCCCGAAGGACGATTTTTCCAATCCTCTCCCCCTTTAGGGGGCTTGGGGGGCTTACAATTTCTCATACTCCATAGCGATCACATACCCGCGCAGCGTCTTGTACTTGCTCTGTTTCCCGAACGCCTCCTCGTAAGCCGCTTTCTGCGTACTGTCCGCTAAAGCGGCATTAGCGTTCGCCACCGCCTGTTTGAACTTACCCTGCCGGGCGATCTCTTCCTCGCTATAAGCCTTGGTTCGCGGGTTGCAGATTTGGCTGGTGTACTGGGTCTGCCCGCGTTGGGCAAAGATGATCTTCGAGTGCTTGCAGATCTTGCCTCGAAATGCCGTAAACGGCGATTCCAAATTGATTTTACTCATAGTTAAGATTTGTTTTTGTGACCGCCCATATGTCCGCTACTTTCGTATCGACCATATATGGGCGATCTGGTTAATAAATATTGTTCTGTTCTCGGCGGTATTCCGCCGTTTTTCCTCTCTGTGCATTTCTCGTGCATATTTGCGCGAGCTGTTCTCCGCCCCGCGTTGTTCTGTGTCCGGCATCTCCGTTGCCGGAATTTACGAGCGGCTTACGAGACACATACGAGACGATAGCGACATCAAAAACAGCGGACTTCTCTCAAAATCCGCTGCAAAATTAATACGAAAGTAACTTTAGTGTTCCTCCAGAGGCAAAAATTTTTCCAAAAAATCGTATTTTTTTCTTTTTCTTGCTTCCTCATAGAACCATTTTAGGATTTTAATTACTCGTTTCGGAGTGATGCCATGCTTCATAGCCACAGCCATCGCGCTCTTCCGTTGTGCCGTATTTGGCGTAATAGTCGTTGAACGAGAGAGTCTGACGCGAATGTTTTTGGACGATGTGGTTCTTGATCGCAAACAAAGGATTATAATCAACAAATTTACCTTTTGACAGTTTGTCTGAGATCAAATCAAAGATGTTATCTTGTTGATTTTCAGTTAACGAATCCCACAACTCGCGGCACGCTCTCATCCGGTTCACGTACTCCGCTTTGGGAGATAATAATTGCCAAATGTCAATAAAAGTTTTCATTTTTATTTCAAGTTTAACATTTTTTCCTTTTCACATTTTTACATTACGTATTGAAAAATTGAAAAATAGAAAAAACAAAAAATTTTTCTTTATTTTTTTTGGTTCTTTTTTCTTATTCGCTTTCTTTTTCAAAACAAGCCTCTAACGATCTGCTTCGCTGTATGCTTTTATCGGCTTTCTTTTTCAAAGCAAGCCTCTAACGATCTGCTTCGCTGTATGCTTTTATCGCAAAGGTATCTGACAGCCACGGGTGGCAGTATCTTGGTCGATGGAGATACGCCCATTTGCCGCAGTTCCTCTTGGTCGGAGAGTAACCATCGGCGGAAGGTGGGTAGCGATATATCTGTTATCATTTGACACAAAAAAAGGGAGATACTGAATTATCTCCCTGATTGAATGCACCCTATGGCGGTGCCCTAATGCACGTACATAGTTATGTTATTTGAGCGTAGTTTTATACTCAAGGGTTACTTCACCGCCTTTGGAATCGGTACCGATGCCGATCTCATCCATCGTCAAAACCGGCGCATCGTCTTCGGTAACAACAGCCGACCAATCAATGGTTTTGCCGACATATGTAATATATCGGGGCGTGAGATCCCAGATACCTTCTCCGGTATAGGTGATGTCATACTCGTAATGGTCGTCCACCTTCTTGCGCTTGAGCACGTATTGGCATGTTAGCTGGTGCTTGACAGAGCCGTTGAGCAGTTTCAGGAGCTTGTCATAATATTTGACATTCTTGTTATTCCAGTTATCCAACCACTGTTGTGCCGTTTGAATGAAGAATCGGTAGTCTGTATTAATAGTGAACGTACCGGTTGCGGAGTCGCCTACCAGTTTACCTGCGATGTCATCGCCGATGGTAAAGTTACCGGAAAGGGAATCCACCGTGATGAAATCATGCCGGTTGAAGAAACGGTCCAGCTCCGTACACCAACGCACTTTATTCCGATAGAAATTAATCTTTTCATCCATATATACCAACTCGCCCGTTATCTCGGGGTCGTATTGATCTACATAGTCATATCCTCCGGTACGGAACAGGACGGAATCAGGTGTGTAGTCTAATTTGAGGTCTTCCAACTGCTTCGTATCGGCTTTGACGCCCTGCGTAGCGAGGTCGATGTCGATGATGGTCTTGTCGGCAACGCCGTCCAGTTGGAAATCAAACACTTTCTCCGGTACTCCGTTCTCGTCGAAGAGCGTGATTTGGAACGGCATCATGTTGCGTACCAGGGCATAGGTCGTGAACCATCCCAGAGGCACTTTACCGTCCTCGCCAATAGGTTTGCGCCATGCATCCTGATCTGCCACATTGTCCGGTACCGCCGCAAAACCGATCATACGACCTGCGAACTTGGAGACTTTTCCTTCCTCCCAGGACGAATCGACGATACGGAAAGCCACTTTCTTATTCATCCATTTCACCATGCTGTTGATTTTCGCGACAGCGCGGTTGTTGGCTTGCACGATCTGCTTGTTACGCAAAGCCGCAAAGACAGCGGTCAGTGTCCCATTCATCAAGTCAGCATAGTACTCGTCGGATATCTGCTGCTTGAGTGCATCGGTAGCGTCCCAGAAGGATTGGAAGCCTTGTGTGCGAGCTTCTACAAACGCCCAAGTCTGCAGGTCGGCAGTCTCGGTCCAGAACTGGTCACAATAGACGCGCACCGACTGCTGGATATACGCATTGAGTTGCTGCTCGCTCATGTTCGCTTCCACAAAGGCCGGATAGAAATAGTCATACCAGTCTTTGGGAGTACGGAAATAACCGTGCGGTTTGGCGTTGCCGTTGACATCGTTGTTGTACCTGGAGTCTGGACTAAGTGCACGATAACCCTCCATACTGTAATAATACCGGTAGGCGGTACGGAAATAGTCTGCTTTAAACTCTTGTACGGTCGTGCCGAATTTCTCCAGTGCGACGCCAATGAAGGCGACGAGACTCATAGACGCCGCCATGACAGGCGTGCCAATCCACGAAGCGGCAGCACCGGCCGTCTTCGCCATAATGACTTTGAGCGTTCCGGATGCCACGCCGATATTATCGCCCTTCAGATCGGCACGCACCACATCGAGAATCGTCATCGCCGTGCCTATTTCACCCATGATGCTGACCGCATTGTCGATCGCCTCGGGTTTGAAACCGAAGAGCGGTTCGGAGATGCTTACGGCGCCGGTGTAGAATCCGTCGAGCCCCAAAGACTGCCAGAGTCCCATCTCGTTCTTGAACTCTATCGTTGCTTTCACTTTTGGATCATCGGAATCAAGAATCTTGAGCAGCATTTTCGTTCCTTCGTCCCAAGCGTAGAGCGCAGGAATCTCCCTCAGCGCCTCGAAAAGTTCGCTTTTCGTGCGCTCGTTGATAAAGGTGACGAGCGAATAGAACGACAAGTGGTCGGTGAGGATGGTAGCAGTACCCGTCTCACGGTTGTACTCCAGATACACAGGTTCCCACTCGCCGGTCTGCGGGTTGTAGTACGCAGCTCCGACAGCTTGGTCTGCCGGTGCTTGGAACGGGATAGTGATTTTCGCCACACCGCTCAGCTCGTGCACCGCGTTTCCTTGCTCATCCAGCATGCTGATGTCAATACCGATACCGCCGGTCACACCTTCTGACGGACGAGGCAGCAGCACGGAATTGCGCACACATACCTGCGCGTTTTCGTTAATAACGGAAGCATCAAACGTGATGGAGCATTTCTGTGCTTGGACGGTCAGGTTCGAGTCGTTGATATCGAATATCTCCGCGTTCTCATAGAGGAAGCCGGGTTTGAAGGTGATGCTGTCGATGTTGGTTGCCTTCGTAGAAATGTCTTCCCGTCCGTTGAGACTCATCGTCACCATCGCTTCGCCGTCTTCGTTCTCGCTCACACGGATAGCCCCTACCTTATCGACGGGCATGGTCGTCTTCAGCGAATCGCTATGCACCACCATCTGGTAGTTCAGGTCTTGCGGCGGCAGCGGTTCAAACTCCTGATACATCGTCACGATATAATCACCGAACCTGCGCCATCCCGGAGCTTCGGCATAGAGTTCTTCCGTTCCCGGAGGTACTTGCAAATAAACATGTTTGCTCTCGTCTGCAAATATCGCATCGCTGAAGGTGGCATCGGTAATCACCGGCGGCACCAACAGCGGACAAGTCAGTTCTGCATAGTTGTATTTGGGACCGGTGCAGTCTTTGAACGCACCCTCCATGTCCACAATCGTTTGCGGGATTGTATAGTCTATACCACTGCGGATACATCCCGGCTCCATCTTAATGATGGTCTCCGGCCAGCCGGCAGAAGGATTGGAAAGCGCAATAATAACAGCAGTCTTATTCTTATTGTAGATAATAGGATAGAAATCATCCGAGAAATAGGGGTTGAGCGAATCCACAATCAGCACAGGCTTTCCGCTACCGGAATACAAACCGTCCAGCGCCGTAATAGCGATCTCCCGCACTTTGGGACCAAAACGGAAGAACGGCGAACCACCGCCCCAACGGCCTCCATACGTAGCAGAGTCGCCCAACACCTCCAGATTCTTGAAATAGGTGTCCGCACTCAGCGTCGCGCCATAGAACGCTTTTTTGTTAATTTTGACGATGCCTTTCTCCCAATCTCCATGACCGGGTGTCGTATGTGCAAAACTCTCCGTCTCCAATTCCACCGAATTACTCTTGCAGATGATGGTGTACAATTTGCACAGATAGAATGCCTTCTTACCGATGCGCTTGACATTCGCACCGATAGTGAGATGTTTGATGTTCGTCAATTGGAATGCTTCCTCCGGTACCACCTCCATCTTGTCGCTCAGTACCACGGTGTCGATGGTAGTGTACATGAACGTGAACGGATCGATGGCCTCGATATTGTTGCCGACGATGATCTTGTCAAAATCACCTTTTCGGTAGAATGCCATCTTACGGATGTGCGTTACGGCGTATGTATTGCCGGAATCGGGGTCCGTCACGGAATCCGGAATGACCAACACTCCGTTCTCTACATTCACACCACCACCCAAATAATCTAATATATCCGCGGTACCGTTCGCTAATAAGCCGTACTTAATGCCGTCAATCGCTTTCTCCACCGCATCGTACGGACGCACATTGGTCCAGATATCGACATTGTATTCATATCCAGGCACAGCGGACAATCGGTACCATCCGTTCGTCTGACCACCCCAACCGTAGTTAAAATGGAAATAGTTATTCTTGGTATAGCCGTCGCAGACCAGCGCGTGACCATCTCCCTTTCCTTCCGGATAACCGGCATACAGTACCGGACGCTTGTCATTCAACTCACTCTTGAGCGTCGTCATCACATCCGCTGCAGTAGTGCCGGTTACGCTTTCGATGCCGAGTTCGTAACCGAAGTTCTCTATTAAAGCATTGAAAATCCATGGGGTCGGACTGCCATTCTCTTGGCAATACATTGTTCCCATTGCTTTGCCTACATCCGCCATCAGTTGGGCTACGGCATTAGCTTGCGCCCAACTGCAGCCATGGTCATAGTCATCTAACATATTATCCCAATCGTAGGTGTGTACCGGGAAATCTTCGTAGATAAAACCATTCTCTTGCGACCATCCTATACAAATCTGTCCTCCAGACTGTTTCGGCCATTTCCAATAGTTCATCACCTGCGCCACAGCGGTCGGCACACACCCTGTATAGCATTGGTCCGGCGTGAACATGTTATACGGTGCCGTTTGATTCCATTTGGCGGTTATGAGCGGACCTACTACCGGATCGCCAAGGAATGAAGGGTGCATATTCCATTCATCAGCGACTCCTACCTTCCTCGGTTTAGGGTTTCGCAATGCCGGATCCTGACGCAGGCTGTCGATGCCGGCAGAGTACTCGTTGAGCAGGTCGATGAACTGAACCGGCGCATCCTCGTAACTGAACGAGCCGTGATCGCAGTAGCCGAGAATCTCCGCAGTCGTTCCCGTCTCGCCGGATACGACTACAAAGCCTTGATCGTTACCGAGATTGACAATATAGACATTATCTTTGTTGGTTGCTACGCGTGAGGGCATACGATGCGCTATAGACGGCGCAATCTTTGTGCCTTTTGGCGCTTTGCGGATGGCTTTCTGCGCCGTCTGGTCCTTTTGTATAAAGGTATTGGCTATTTGGAGTGCCTCCTCCGGCGTAATATCCGCGGCATTTACATGGAGTGCAAATGCTCCAATGACCAAATAAATGAACCAATGGTAAATGTTCAAATGTGTAAATGCTTTCATTGTTGCGCAAATTTAAAGGTGAAACGTTCGTTGGTGACGATATAGACGCCCGTCATGCCTTGGGTCGAGATAGCGGCATTGCCTTCGCCGTCTAAGCTGTATTGGGAAACTAACATGCCTTGCACGTTGTAGATATTCACTTTCGATCCCGGCGTGCCATGCTCGATGACGATCTGTCCGTCGCGGAAGAGGAAGTGCTCGGGCACCTCAATCTCATCTATTCCTTCGGCTGTCTCGGCTTTCTCGAACTTCACCGACCTGAGTTGGTTGATAGGGTACTGCACAGAGGTTCCGGTGGTGGTGATCACCAGTTCGGTAGCCGTGTAACTCAGTTCGGGGTTGCTTGCAAAGGAGAACAACACCCGCTCTCCCTGCACCGGGTAGATAGCTACCACATTCTGCAATGAGCTTGCGTCCTGCTCCTGCGGCTCCTGTGCCATCGTCGCTATCGGCATAACCATCAGCCATCCCAATAGCCAAATGAGTAGAATTTTTCGTCTCATAAATGTTGAAATTTTAGTTATTGTGATATATGTTTTTTATACAATTTGGATTGCACACAAATCTGAATATGGTTCTTTTCCGAATGCGCCTGCAAAAGTACTGCTTTTTTATGAAAAAGCACTCTCAAATCGTACAAATCTACTCTCAAATCGTACAAAAGTGACGGATTACATCACTGCATGTGGAAAAATTGACGGAAAAACGCTATTGGAGATTGTTATGGCGGTATTGGAGAGGTGTCTCGCCGGTAATCTCTTTGAAGACGCGGTAGAAGGTCTGGTCGGAAGAGAAACCGCTTGACGTCATGGCATCTCTCGCAACAGGCAGGTGCGGATGAAGGCATCGAAGCGGAAATAGGTCTTGTGACGGCCGGTGTCGGGGTCGATGGGTGCTTCGGGTTCGGGTTTTTGGAGTTGGGCTTTGAAGCGATCCTGCCAGTATTGGAGCGTAGCAAGGTCTTCGGGTGTAGGCGTGTATTCCGACGGAAGCGCAGGGTTGGTCGATTGGGTGGCTTGCGCTTTGAGGTATTTGGCAGCCATGAGAATACGCTTGGTCTCGGCACACGCGGCTTTGAACCGAAGCTGATGCTCCAGTTCCTTGCCTTTCGCGGGATTCTTCTTCCAGTTGCGCGGATAGAGAATCTGGTACGCTTCGGGTTTGGAAGCTCCGATGATTTTGCCGTTTGCGTCACGGTAATACTTGCGGCGGTGGATGGTTCCGTCCTTGGTCAGTGTGCCGCGAATCTCTTGGACGGGATCTTGATAAATAACTTCTGCCATGTCTTTTTCTCGCTATCGTCAGGCTCGTCTCGGCTTAGTAGCATATTAAAAACCAAATAATATCCTAATAATAACCTAATAAAAGCCTAATATATTATGCTAAAACTGCGTGCAAAGGTACGACAATTTTTTGACATACGCAAGGATTTAACGATAAAAATTAAATTTATTTAAGATTTTAGCGGGGGATTTTAGCGGGAAAGACTTGTTATTCTTAGCCAAATGGGCACGATTATTCCGCACAAGGATGCGAGCTTAGTACAAAAGTCAGCGGAGCAGAAAGTGAACTATTTGCAGCGCTTATGGAAAAAAAGGTATTTGGTAGATGTGGGTGTGGTAGAAGCACGTGAGATGAGGGATGGGAAGCAGCAGAAAGTGCAGTATGAGGTCGATTTTATTGCTACTAACGGGCAAGAGAAATACTATATCCAATGGAATAATCCGCTATACCAGTGGTATACCACACTTTTTGGTCGTCAACATGTTTATAAGATTTAGTTACGAAATGATTCATAATACTACCTGTACATGTTCTTTTCCGATGGTAGTCATTTCCTTCAACGGTTACATCGTCCTCTGTTCGTTGAATCTGGAGATGAATGGTATATGTCTTTTGATCCTTATTTGTTTCTGTGTTAGAATCTTCTGTGTATG
>JAFTZQ010000034.1 GCA_017464475.1 Paludibacteraceae bacterium | reverse complement strand
TTGCACCGCCTTTCGGAACAAGCGCCCCGCGTTGGGGTGACTAATTTCCTCCGACTGGCGGTGTTTATGATTTATACTTTTTTATCTTCGGTGTTTATCACCTTGTTTCTGGTGGTCGGTTCGCTGGCTTTCTGGCGATTTTGTGATCGTATGGTCCGTGATTTGCCTTTCGGTTGGACTTGTTTCCAACATGTTATTGTGCTTGCGATCATTGCAGCCGTGTGTTTCATTGTAGCCTGTTTCTTTGGCTCTCAAATCCCTGCCTGCTATGTCCGCTAAATTCCCCAAAAAAGTGGTTCAGATTAAAGGGGCGTATAAATAGTGCCATTTCGGGTGCAAAGGTACAACAAATTTTTGGAACATGCAAGAGAAAAACCTATTTTTTTCTTTCCCTACTGCATTTTTGCCGCACTCTTCAAAATAAGCGCTGTCATTCCAGCTAAGGGCTAACCTGGCACGCAGCGAATCAATTCTATGTTCTCGGCCAGACTGGTATTGCGAGCGGATGTTGATACACTCATCCAACTCACGGAGCAACTGATTTCCCGCATCGTTTTTTGAGGTACATGAATAAAGCATGCACAGACATAAACTGATGCAGAAAGATCGGAATATGAATGACGTTTGTCTCATTGAAGTCCAAATTAACCACGCTGCAAAAGTACTGCTTTTTTCGGACATATGCAAGAAAAAGGTGGATTTTTATGAAAAAAAGGCGCGCGCGCTTGCGTATTTGAAAAAAAAGTTGTACCTTTGTGCGATTTTTAAGAATTGGAAAATAATTAGACACATGAAGAATATAGCATTTATCATCAATCCCGTATCGGGAAGCAAAGATACACAGAACGCGAAGCGTAAGTTGCCGAAGTTGATCATGCAGACGCTGGACAGCGCGCAATGGTTGCCGAACATCGCTTTCACGGAGTACCCGGGTCACGCCACGGAAATGGCATACCAGTTTGCCCGGATGGGTTTCGACGCAGTGGTAGCAGTCGGCGGCGACGGCACGGTGAACGAGGTAGCGCGCGGGATAGTGAAAGCCGTCAGCCTTCAGCAATCAGCAGTCAGCAGTACGCAGACGGCGTTAGGAATCCTCCCGATGGGTAGCGGAAACGGGTTTGCGCGTCATCTAAACGTACCCGTGCGCATACAGAAAGCGATAGAAATGATAAACCATTCGGAGCCTATCAGCGTAGATTACGGGCTGGCGAACGGTCGTCTATTCGTGAGTACATGCGGCACGGGTTTTGATGCGCTGATAGCGGATCATTTTGCGGGCAGCAACAAACGCGGGTTCAGCACGTATCTGCAAAGTATTCTGCACGATGTGTTCAGTTACACGCCGCAGAACTACCACCTGATAGGCGATGGTATAGATGTGACGCACAAGGCATTCTTGATCACATTTGCGAACGCGAACCAATGGGGTTACGAAGCGTTGATAGCGCCAAAAGCGAGTGTGCAGGACGGCAAGATGGATATTATGCTGATGTCGAGTCACGCGATCTTGGGCAGCGCGAGTCTGGCGCTTCGTCTGTTCGCCGGCAGTATCGACGACAGCCATTTCATGAACACCATCCGCGCCAAAGAGGTGACGTTGGAGCGCGAGAGCGCAGCGCCGTTCCATATAGACGGTGACCCCGTGGAGATGGAGAAAGATATTCATATCCGGATTGTTGAAGACGGACTGCGCGTGCTGGTGGAGAAGAGGTTTTGAGAATGTACAATGTACAATTTACAATGAACAAAGCGTCCTAGTGGCTTTGGTACAAACTGAAAAAGTCCGTACGGATCTTAAAACGTTGTACCAAACTCCGTAAGCCATTTGTGAATTGTGAATTGAGAATTGAGAATTATGGAACTGAAGATTGTAAATAAGAGCAAGAATCCGCTGCCGCGGTACGAGAGTGCGCAAGCGGCAGGAATGGATATACGATGCAACATCGAGGCTGCTATTACGTTGCAGCCGCTGGAGCGGAAATTGATCCCGACGGGATTGTTTATCGAACTGCCGGCAGGTTACGAGGCACAGATACGTCCGCGCAGCGGTCTGGCACTCAAACGCGGGTTGACCGTTCTGAACACACCGGGCACCATTGATGCCGACTACCGCGGAGAAGTGGGAGTCATACTTATTAACCTGAGTGGTGAGGCGCAGACGATCGAACCGGGAGAGCGCATCTGCCAGATGGTGATTGCCAAGCACGAGAGTCCGGAAGTAGTGGAAGTGACCGAACTGAGCGAGACCGAACGCGGCGCAGGAGGATTCGGACATAGCGGAGTGAATTGAACAACCCCACCCCGACATTTGTTCTATGAATGTCCACCGGACATTCAATCGGGCAAAGCCCTTCACCCCTCAAGGGAGGGAGAAGAAGATACAAATGAAGATAAAAATAAGCTACATATTATTGTTAGTGGCATTCCTTTCCCTCTCCCTTGTGGGGAGAGCCGGAGAGAGGTTTTCCCCTGCCGGTTTGAGCGTGGAGCAGCAACAGCAGTTCCGTTACTACTGGTACGCAGCGCGGCAGGCGATTGAGGAAGAGCGGTATGCAGACGCATATGCGCTGCTGCAGTTCTGCCAGGCACTCGACCCATCCGACGGACAGACGATCTATTACTTAGGAATCCTCTACCAAGGCATGAAGCAGACGGACAAAGCGCAGGAGTATTTCGACCGTGCTTACCAAGCCATGCCTTATGGTACCGCGCCGACGGATCTGTTAGAGCGTATCAAAGTGCAACACATAGCGGACAAACAATGGAAGAGCGCGTTAGCCATGCAGGACGAGATAGACGAGAAAGAGGGCTACGACGCTTATAGCGCCATCGCCCGGTACCGCATCTATGCCATGTGGGGCAAATACAAAAAAGCCATCGCGGAGATAGACCGTTACTTGGAGACCGACCCGACGAACCTGCAGTTTCTGATTTTTCGGCTCGAACTGATGGAAGGCACGGGTGCGAAACCCAAAGAACTCTACGTCATGTACGAGCGGATATTGGAGATCGCGCCGTATAACCTGGTGGTTCTCAATAACTACGCGTACCTCTTAGCTACCCACAAAGGGGATTTGAAGAAAGCCGAGCAGATGAGTCAGTTGACCATCCGCGAAGAGCCCAACAACCCCACTTTTCTGGACACGTACGGCTGGATTATGCATTTGCAGGGACAGAATGAGTTGGCGCGGTTCTACCTCTCTAAAGCCCTGCAGAATGCGACAAACGAGAACCGAGACGTGATCACAGAACACCTTATTAAAGTGAAAGGTGAAAGATGAAAAGTGAAAGGTGAAAGGTGAAAAGTGAAAGGTGAAAAGTGAAAGGTGAAAGATGAAAGGAAGAAGGATAATTTATATCATATTGATTCCATGCATGGTGTTGCTGGCGGGATGCGGGGCGAAGAAACAAGCCGTCAGCGAGCAGCCGTCAGAAGTGAGTCAGGAGCCGGAGGAACCGGCTTGGCATACCTGTCTGATCCAAGGCGCACGCGCAACGGTGTACACCAACGAGGACAAGATCTCTGCGAACTTGACGATGCAAACTGTGCGCGATTCAATGATTGTGATCTCGGTCATGCCGATGATGGGCATCGAAATGATGCGCATTGAAGCCACACCGATGGAGATTATTGCCATCGACAAAGTACACGGACGGTATGCGATTGCTTCGTTCGCCGAACTGAACCGCAAGTTGACACCTTCCTTGAACTGGGATGTGCTGCAACAAGTTTGCACCGGTGAGTTACCGACAGGCGAAGAGAAAGCACGGCTGCAGTATAGTTTCGGCATGGACGTGATCGAACTTGTCATCAATTATTCCCCGCGCAGACTGGACGTACCGGTGCGCATAGGAAACCAGCGGTTAGACAGATACACACGAATAGATATTTCCAAATGGCTATAGGAAAGGTGAAAGGTGAAAGGTGAAAGGTGAATGATGAAAGGTGAAAGATGAAAGGTGAATGGTGAAAGGTGAAAGATGAAAG
>JAFTZQ010000016.1 GCA_017464475.1 Paludibacteraceae bacterium | reverse complement strand
GCCGGAAGCGGCATCAAAGACGGTATAAACCCGCAGGGTGTCCGTCTGTGTCCCGCCTTGTTCACCGCCTTGTTCCTCACCTTGACCTTGTCCCTGTTCCTGGCTCTGTCCTTGCTCAGGCTCGTTCTTGTCCTTGCATCCCGCCGCAAACAGCATCACCGCCGGCAGGAGAAATAAAAAGATTTTTTTCATAATGTTGTTATTTTTTGGTTTGACTATCAGATGTCAGCCTTCAGCTATCAGCTTTCAGATGTCAGCGGAGCTCGGCGCCTTGGGCATTGTAAGTCTTGCCGTTGCACTCGATGAGGAGCATGCCGTTGCGGAGCACCTTCTCTCCCCTTGAGGGGAGAGCCGGAGGGAGTTTCTACGCCTTCCTGCGCGGGCATTTCCTCGATGACAAAGTCCTTCCATACGTCCGCCGCCCGGTATGCGGGAACGGATCCCTTCGGGACATAGAGGGTGCATCGGGACTGATCTACCTCCGCGAAAACACTACCGTTTATGCGCTGCGGGGTGACGGCATAGTTATAGACCGTTTTTAGAGACCTGCACCCGCCAAAAACGGAATCCCCGACAATCTCCACGCTGCGGGGGATAGTCACGGATCGCAGCGAGTAACCATTCGCGAAAGCCCCCGTGTTGATATAGGCTACCTGTCCGTCCGACCTGTTGCTACTGCGGTCTCACGCCGTCCGGATCCATTTCCGGGAGCATGAAGTTGCGCTCGTTACACTCGATGGTGATGTCGTGGTCCGGCATGACGAAACGGAAGATAAACCCTTTGTCCCTCTGGTATTCCGGACGGAAATAGCAGCCGTCCACCAGGAAGGTGTAATCGGTGTCAGTGGCGATCGTGGGATAGTAGATGACCACCTCTTCCCCCGCTTTCGCCTGCTCCGGCGGAGCAATCTGTTTGCCGCTTTTCGTCATTGCGCAAAACCAATACTTCTTTCCGGCATAATCAATCCGGTAGGTGGCTTGGGGTTCTCCTCCACTACCCGTAGCTATCGTCAGTGCCATAATCAATATGTTTATCAGTTTAATCATACTATTTTCGATTTATAATTCAAAGACCGCGCATTACCGTACTTCCGCGCCTTGCGCGTTATAGGTCTTGCCGTTGCGATCGATGAGGAGCATGCCGTCGCGCAGCACTTTCTCTCCCCTTGAGGGGGAGCCGGAGGGGGTTTGGTCTACGCCCTGCTTGTCGCTCGCGGATATCTGCACGTCCATATTTGCGAGTTCATTTCCGTTGATCTCAACGCGGTGTTTCTCCGGGTTATAGACTGCGTCCGCAGGTTGCTTGAAATAGCAGCTGACCATATTGAACTCGCTCAGGTTGCCGAAGATACTCGTCGGGTGCGCCATCAGGGTGCAGTGGTCAAGGGTCAGCGCCAGAAGGTCGGACTTGGAATTACCGCTGAGGGGGAAGGTAACGTCGGTAAAATCAAGCGCTACGTCGCGGAAGATCATCGTGCCGTTTTCCGCACAGAAGCCATTCCCTTCCATGATCTGGATAGCGTCCTTGTACGGATCAGAGGAACCTCCCTCGAAAGTAATTGTGATGCCGCTCTCTGCGAAAAAGACGGAATGCTTGTTGCCGTTGTTGTAAAAGCCGCAAATTCCGTTTACCACCACCTTGAATTGTTTGTTTGCCGCGGTGCTGGTGAAGCGGAAGAAACTGTTCCACACGTCATGAGACGTCAGCTGGACATTGGTCAGGGTCAGCGTTTGCGTGGCGTGGTCATACGTGACGGTGCCTTCCGCCTCGTTGTCTTTGAAGAGCGACATGAGGTCGGATACATTGTCCGAGGTGATCTGGGTACCAAACACCTTGATTCCGGATTCCCATTCAGCTGCAAAAGCAGCAGCGAAAGTTGTAATGCTCATCAGAGCAACCAAGTAGATTTTTTTCATACTATTTGTTGTTTTTAATTGTTTGGTTTATCTATTCTAACTAGTTCACCTAGTTATTCTAATTCTTCGATGACACACAAAAAGCGGTAAACCGCTTAATTGGATTACCGCTTTAATAGTAAGACCGAAAAGAGATGTGTATTATTCTCTATTCGGGAGGAATAAATCATCCAACGTCACTTGCGACTGTACAATGCCGCTATGGCTGTTCGGTTTGACGCCATAAGTGGTTATCATCGTTACATGGAGCGCATCATGTGTGCCTGTAGCATCGCGGAAAGTACCTACTTTGTTTCGAAGTTGCAATTCATAGTCTTTGTCGATGGTATATTCGCTCTGCGAGAATTTCATTTCGCAGATATTGATGACATGATCGCGACGGGCAATGAGCATATCTATCTGTGCTCCGCGTGCAGAGGAATCTTTCTGCGGCTTGCTATACCATGTCGATTGCTCACTCATAACACCCCAAATACCTATGGCATGTTTGATTTGGTCAATATGGTCTTTGCATACTTGTTCAAAAGTGCACCCCGCCCATGCGCGTCGCGCCGGCTGGTCGATGGTAAAGGTCCAGAAATGCTCATCCCTTCCGTAGTACTGGCGGATGAAGCGGAAATAGAACATCGTGAAGTAGTCGGACAACTGGTACACGATACCATTCCTGGCTTTGCCAAAATAATTGTAGCCGCGGATGATATTGCAGTTAACCAAGTCACGCAGCGCTTTCGTCAGTTGCCCGTTATTGCCTACTTTGGCGGTCTTGCTGATCTCGTCCCGGGTCAAGCCCATGGTCTTCTCCGACAGGGCTTCCACCAGTTTGATATAGTAGGGAGAGTTCTCGAATAGCATTTTATACAAGTGGTCAAACTCATCTTTCAACCGCCCGTTCTTCTTGAAAAACAGTTCATCTACATTCGCTGTGTAAGTAAGCAGAGGATCCAATTGGTTCAAGTAGTACGGAATGCCTCCCATTACCATGTAGCACTCCGTAATATCATACCTGTTCCATTCGAATCCGCGCGATACAAGGTACTGCTCCGTTTCGTTCAGCGTAAAAGGAAGAAGAAACATCTGGCAGGTGGCGCGATTGAATAATCCGCCTTTGTCAGACAGCAGTTTATCCGTGATCCATGAAGTGGCACTGCCGCAAGCAATAAGAAAAATATCACTTTGCGATGCAGCCCATCCGTTCCAGAACCATTCCAGAGCTCCAATGAAATCCGAGCCGGTGGTATCAAACCATGATATTTCATCTATAAAGACCACCTTGCGGTCCTGCTTGGAGCCCTGCAGGCATTTCTTGAGCATGGCAAAAGCTTCCAGCCACGTACTGAATGCAGGCATGTCTATCCCGAAAGACTCATTCAAAGCCATCGCAAACTGCGTCAGTTGCATATCCTGGGATTTTTTGTACAAACCCGTCGTCACGAAAGCAAACCGGTTCTCGAAATGCTGCCGGACGAGATAGGTTTTTCCGACGCGGCGTCTGCCATAGACCACTAAGAATTCCGCTCTACGGGAGTTATACAAACTCTCCAAGCGCTGTTTTTCCATCCTTCTGCCAATGATTTCCATATCTTTCTGCTATTAAAATCCGCTGCAAAGGTACAACAAAATAATGATATATGCAAGTTATTTCGTCTAAAACTTGATTATTTTGGCGATTTTAGACGGATTCGAGCGTGCGGAGCGTCCGCATCATCATCGTTGGCGGGGGAGCCCGGTACCCCTTAGTAGAGTAGTCTATCCCCTATATAATAGGGATAGACCTACTAAGGAGTGGGCTTCCACTGCCAAAAATGCACTCATTTCCCTGTCGCCTTCCTTACCACTTCGTTACCACTACGTAACGTTCGACCACGGTACGTTTAAACGGTAATCCAATATGTCAAAGGTCACATTTTGCCTTCAGCTTTCAGTAGTCAGCATTCAGCTTTTGTAACCATGCAGGGGAGTCAGCCCTGCATGGCTTAGGAGCCTATCCTAAATCCTTCCCTAAAAGGAAGGACTTTATCCACTGTCGGAGTTGGCTTACTTCACCTCGGCGCTCACGGGCTCACTCCTCGTATATGTACCAAAACTTCGTTTTAGTAGTAAATACTCGGAGCGGCTCCGCTCTCCCCACAAATTAAAATTTGCGGGGTCCCCATTAACGTACTGGCTGTCCCAGCACGTTAATTATCTTGCCGTCCATCAGGATGAGGACTTGTCCGTCACGAAGAATGAGCCTACCTCTATCTCCTCCCTGAAGGGAAGAGGATATTTCATCAATGCCTTGATAGTCGCTATCGGGACGGGTGACGAGACGTACGGAGACGCCATTTCCCCTTCTGGAAGCGCCGTCGCTGGCAAGGAGACTCTTATTGTCAAACTCCATTGCGTACTCGGTGTATCCATTTCTCGCGGAGGAGGAAACGTAGTAACCGTAGTCATTCGGATAACGGATCTCTCCACCTGTGAGATATCCCATAGCCGGGAAGAAGACAGCACCGGCTTCTTCCATTATCTCCCATTGGGCAAGGGTATATTTGTTGTCATTATAGTTGGTCTGCATATCGAGATTCAGATTCCGCCATCCATTGCCGGTCTCATACTCCATATAGCAATCCGTGCCGGGCTTGAAGGTTACGCCAGAGGGGAGAACCCACTCGTCCGGGAGCAAGATAACACCTTTGTACAGGTTATCAATCGTAGCGAAACCGAACAGTTTGCCCGCGTTCGGACGCGACTCTACGATATATACCCATTCTTCATGGGTGAGCACGCGCCATAGTCCGGATCTGTTCCCTCCGTTTTTGATGGGGTTGTAGATTCCCCAGTCGGCATAGGCATAGTCGCCGGTCAAGTTGTTGTTCTCATTACCGCCTACAAAATAGTCAGCCGGATCGGCAGAGGTAGAAGTAGGCTGGTACTCATTGGCACCGCTGTTCCAACCGCTGGTCCCCCAACCGAAATACGCGAGTGCGTCATTATCGGCTTTAAACTGGTAGGCCGCAAACGACCATTCACTTGTCATTTCATGATACTGGAGGAGTCCCTGTGAGAAATGAACGCTGTCTCCGTCAGTGTTGATGATGAACTTGCCTGAGAGTTCGCCTTCGATGGCATTGGCTGCAAAGGTGCTTGCTGCAAGCACCAAAGCTGAAAGTAAAAATTTCTTCATACGTAACTTTTTTTTATAATTTAAAAATAGGCTGTACCGGAATGTCGCTCGTACGGCATCCCGGTACAATGGCATTTATTAGAATGCAATGATAGCGCGGACTACATCGAATTGGTTATCTTCGCCTTTAAAGCCGGAGTACGGTGACATATTAACGTGCCTTAATCCGTCCGAAACACCTACGTTGGCATATACCGAAGCAACCAGTACGGCAAGACCCACACCTAAACGGTCACCGTTTATCTGCTGGGGAGTGAGATTATCATACCCTCTAATAGCCAGGAATACTTCATAGCGCTCCTCCATAGTCTTAGCGTAGTTCTTGTACTCCTGGTACTTGTCGCCGGCATTGTCTTTGAGCCAGCTATCCCATCTTGCTTCAATCTCCGCCGCTTCGTCGGCCGGGCGTCCTTCGCCTGTATTGCATACATAGCAGCACTCGAAGAAATCGCCGCAGCTCATAGAACTGCATATCTCTTTGAACGGACAATATGCATCTGTAGCAGAAGCGATAGCATACTCGCTGCCGGTAGGAAGCAAGTCGGCACCCTGAACTTTACTGAGGGCAGCGTTCATTACCGCCAAATTGTCATTGTTGTGGTTGATGAGCGGATTCATATCGTCATCCACTTTGTTGCTATTGAAATCGCCCGGCTTGGTAAGCGCGGTATTCACCATCAGTGCCGCCTCAAAGATAGAGGGCACATACCAGCGCGAAGTAGTCAGCGGCGCCTCAATGTCTTTTACGAGATTCATGGCGTTGATATAGAACTCGAAGGGGTATCTACCTTCAGGGTCATACTCGCGCGTATATTGCTCCAGCACGGAAGTATAGGTGTAGCCACCCAATCCGCAGAAGCCATCACCAGCCCATAAATCTTTGTTCTCAAAATACGGACGGATGAGCTCCGCATAAGAAGAATGCTCAATACCCCACTCAGTCAGCGAACCGGCATTGTCGCAGAGAGGACTGTTGCCCATGTTCATGAACAGATTCTTTTGATCGCTCAGATCGTCATTATTATATAAATAATTACCAAAATCCTTCATCCATTCGCCTGCCTTTCCTTGCTTGACAGACATAGCCAGACCGTGGGTGCAGTTCGGATAATCCACCTCGAGGATCGGGTCGAAGAGAGAAGCGTTTCCGAGCCAGTAGATCACCGCAATCACTTTATGTCCATTCAGATTCGGATTTGCACCCCAGGAACCGTCATCGTAGATATAATCTCCTACTTGAGGGGGTGGCAAGATAGTGATGTTAGCCACCGCCGGCTTTACCTCCGGATACTCGTTAATAGAGACAGTGACCGTAGCGGAACCTTCAGCCACAGCGGTTACCTTACCTTTGCTGTCCACTTTGACTACTTTCTCGTCGGAAGAGGCCCACGCGAGCGTGTAGGTGACATTGACGTTGGAGGGGGTGACGGTATATTGGATGAGAGCCGTCTCTCCTTCGCTCATGAAATACTCCTGGAAAGCGTCCGCCAGCCTGATCTGCTGCGGGATCACTTTCTCGCTTTGAGGAGTAGGTTCCTCTTTGTCTTTACAAGACGCCATGGCAAAGACTACTGCTGCCAGGGACATGAAATAAAAAATCTTTTTCATAATGTTTTAATTAATTGTTTCCCGGTTGGTATTTTTAGTAAATCGAAAATGCGGCGGTTCGGCACTTGATGTGCCTTTGTCTAATCGCCCAAAGCCGTTCGTTTGTGCAAGCCCAACGCCCGCCTTTGTCCGCTTATCCATCGTCCGGCTAAATGCCGTACTACCGCCTTACAAAAATGCGCTTCGCTTACAAAAATAATAAAAATAATTTTCGATTAAATACCTCAAAGATCACGGGGAAAAGTTACCTTATAGATAATAGTTTAACGATAACTGGAAACCGATGTTCTCCGTACCATAGAGGCAGGACCAGCTGCCGGGGCTGACGAGCAGGTTATACTGCTCCACCTTGCCGGAAAGGGTGCTCAGACCTTCCATGACGGTATAAGTCTGGGGACGGAAGGTGAACATAACCGGTGAGAAAGTGACTGCCGCACCAAGCGAGATACGGTCCTGGAAGAACCACTCGATACCCATATCCATGGCGACACCTATACCATGGTGTACGCCGGAGTTATTGGTCTTGAGGGGTCTCGCCCAGCCGATACCCTGCGCAGCCGCAGCTCCGTGGTCGGGGTTGAGGGCAGCCGAAGCACCGTTGATCCAACCGGAATACGGCATCGAGGACGGGATGGGATTGCTATAAGTTATGGCATTGCCGTACGCGAAATTCAACTTGCCGCCGCCGATGGCGTAGAGGAGGCTGAAGCCCATGGTGAATTTCACTTTCTTACCTTTGACAAACTCTGCACCGAGGACGAGGTTACCAGAGGTAAGGTCGGACTTGACGGCGTCCGTCACTTTGTTCTCGGAAGCGGGATTCAGCAGCACTGCCGCATCGTCCTGTACGTACTCGGAATAATGGATATGCGACCCGCTGAAGCCCAACGCCATACGCAGGTTCCAGTTCTGCCGGATACGGTATTTGGCACGGATGGCGAGCACCGGGTCCTGAGAGAGGGCATAGAGTTGTTTCTCGATAGCCATACTGCCGGATATAGTACCGTTGACCGCCGTACCGGCTTTCGGTTGAACGGTCAGTCGCGAAGCGAGGCTGACGGGGTTGAAGGTGATACCTATTGCCCAGGAGCCTACGCCCGGCTCATTCCACCCTTGCGGTTGCGCTTTCTCGTCCTTGGCATAGAGCATCGGAAAAGCTATGAGCGCTGCAAGAAGGGTTGATAAAATCTTTTTCATAACTTTCAATTTTCAATTTTCAACTTTCAGTTTATTTGGGTTGCTCCAGATCGGGACTGGAGGTGTAAGCCACGGCTGCCACCTCGAGAGCATAATAATACGAACTACCTGCAGCGAGGTTCTGCTTTGCCACTTCGCCAAAGAAATCGGCATTGGTCATCTCCCATTTCTTGGAGACATTGTTGTAAGCATAAGTAGCCAGATCGAGCGAGAAAGAACATACGACTTTGACTTCGTCAATGATCACCTTTCCGGGTTGGAGAGGCAGGTCGATAGCGAAGTAGCCGTCTTCGTTGGTCTTCAGGGCATAATGGGTGTAAGCCATCTTGCCTTCGGCGTCCTTCATACCGTAGTAGAGGACGAGTTCCTGGTCGGTCAGCAGCTGGGGTTTCTGGACTTCGCCTTTGCCGTTGTTGACTGTGTAACGGGCGTAACCGCTAACCGTCACTTTGTCCTTGAGGTCTTTGGAAGAGACCTGCGTCGGCTGCAAGTTCTCACAGCCGGTTGTGATCAGGGCAATAACTGCCACTGCTAAAAAAAGGATTTTTTTCATTGTTGTGTGGATTTTGTTTGTTATAAGTTATTTTCAGTTATTTGCAAACATCTAATTATTAGTATAACGGTTTCCAGCTCGGCCCTGCCTGCCAGGTATCATAGGTCTTTGTGAATTCGACATAACCTCCTGCACTGTAGAACTTGAGTTCCCCCTCCCGGTGTTCGCAATCAGAAGTGGAATTATCCTCAAAGGAAATCGTGACCGTACCATTACCCGTTCCGGAATACGGCGAAGCGGAAGCCCAGTTCGTATCCCCGCAGGAAGCAGATCCGTTATAGTAGATTTTTATTTCCCAGGGGATATTGCTCTCCACCTGCACCGTAAAACTATGGGCGTTATAATCCTTGGTATGTAACACATTAAAATATCCTCCGCTGGGATGAGGTTCTGACCCGCTGATTACTTTTGTTTTTATATAAGGAAGTTCCTGTCTCAGGGAAAATTTAATATCTTTCTCTCCGTTGGAGAAGATTACGGGAATAGGGTACGAGCCCCCTGCCGCTATATAAAAGAATATTCCCAAGTCCTCTATTGTGGCGGCATTATTACCAAAATACTCTTGACATTTTGATAATGGTATATTAAATTTTTGGACGTTGAATGTAACGGAGTTGGCAGATTTGGCAATAGAGACGTGCGGGTCGTTGCAAGTTACCGTCCATTCCAGATCGCTCTCCACATTGACGGTTGCCGAACCTCCGCTGACAGGGATTATTTCAGAGCTTGTTTTATCTATCGAAAATTTGTTAATTTTGACGAACCCTGCTCTTGTCACGCGGACGTAGTATGAGCCTTTTCCGGCTTTGAAAGTGATGTCCTGTGAAGCCACTTCGGGATCTTCCGAACCTGCCACGGTGAGCGTGAGGGTGGCATCGCCATCCCCGGAAGTAGCACTGAGTGCAGCCCATTCGGAGTTCTCCATTTCAGCAGTCCAAGCCACGTTGCTCTTCACTTCGATCAGGAAGGAGCCTCCTTCCGCCGGTGCATCAATCTTCTTCGGTTCAACGGAGAAAACAACCTTCGGGTCGGGTTCGGGCAGGTCGTTTTTCAGTACATCGACCGTGCATTTGGCTTCGAACTGACCGCATTGGGCGGTAATGACGGCAGTACCGACGCGGTCGGCTTTAACGCGACCGTTGTCGTCAACGGAAGCGACACGCTGTTTATCGCTATACCAGACGACAGCAGGAGCGGTTGCTGCGGCTTCCTCCGGCGTGTAGCGGACACGGAGTTTGACCTCCTCTTTCTCGTAGAGCGTGACGGAAGTTTGGTTGAGTTTGATGCCCTGCAAGGTGATGGCGGGTTCTTCGGGCTGCTTGGGTTCGCAGGCGGTGAAGAACAAACCTAATGTTGCCATAAGGGCAAAGAACAAAAGTTTTTTCTTAGCCACAAGGGCACGATTAAAATAAATTTTCTTCATTGTTTGATGTTGTTTGAAGTTAGTTATAATGGTTTGGCGGCGGAGCCGCTTGTTTGAGGTGTTTTTGTGCCGCTTTTGTCCTATTAACAACCCACTAATCACCCACTAATCACCCACTAATCACCCACTCGTGCACCGTAATTGAGTAGTGGCAGGAGAAGGTCAGGGTTGCGGCTGCTCGTCCCGTTAAAAGTGTAGCAAGTGCCATAATACAAACGCATTTATTCATGGTTAAAAAGAAAAATTATTGATTTTGCGGGCAAAATTACTGCTTTTTTTTGAATCTATTGTTAGCACAAAATGCAAAAGTTTTATCATTTTATGCGCGCTTATCATAACGTGCAAAAATTTATCATAAAATTACGGTAAAATACATAATAAAAGCGATATACAACATTTGTACACCGCTTTCCACCAATTTATGAAAAAACTTTACTCTTTCAGTTTAGGTCTGTCAACAGGCGCCGTATTCCTCATCTGGGTAGGGGTGACACCGTAGTATTTGGTGACCGCCCTGGTGAAATTAGGGAGCTGCATATATCCGCATTTCTCAGCAACCACGGAGATAGGCATGTCGCGGAAATTATGGAGGAGATATTTGGCTTTGCTCATACGCACCTTGAGTATATAAGACTGCGGTGTCTCGGAGACGAGTTTGTCGAGTCTGGTACGCATCCCCGAGACAGAGACATGCATGGTTTTGGCGAGTGTCTTGAGGTCCAGTTCCCCCTTCTCGGAGAGGATACTGATCGCCTCTGCGAGGTCGTTGAGGAAGAGCCGGTCGTCCTCGGTCATCTCCGTTTTGGCGAAGACCTGGTCAGACATGATATTCCGGTAGCGTCTGTCCGCCTCGGAATATTTGTCCTCCATGGATGATATATTGCGGTTGTACTCCTGTTCGTTTCGCTTATGTCGCCTGTAGGTATAACAAGCCGCCGCCGCCATGATCAGAACGAGGGCGAGTACAGCCGCTACGGCTATCCAGAGTACGCGCCGTTTCTCGGCTCTCGCCCTCTGCGCCTCCTGCTGGAGGATATCGTTATGATAGATAGCGTTATAGCGGCTGATAGCTTCCTCCGTTTCGCGGCTATGGATAGAGTCCTGAAGCTGCTTCACGCGTTCGAGATGGAGCACCGCTTCGTCCGGAGCCGAGGTCTTGAGCGCCTTGCCGAGTCCCTCACGCGCGTGCGATTCATTATATAAATCTCCCTGAATAAAGAAGAGCGCAGCCGCTTCGCGGTAGTATTCCGCCGCTTCCTTGTCATCTCCCTGCGCCAAGAGGATATCCCCCATCTGGTTCTGGCAGATACCGAGCGAATGCGTGTTTCCGGCTTTCTCAAGCAGCGGCATCGCCTCCGTGAGGGAGCGTTTGGCTTCATCCACCTTTCCCATCGCCAGTTCGGCATTGGCGACCTGGGAGAGGCGGACTCCTATCCTGGCGCTGTCCTTTCTCTGGCGCTCGATAGCAAGCGCTTTCTTCGCATAGGAGAGTGACTGCTTGGGGTCCCCCATGGCTTTGTACATCTCGGAGGCGGTACCGAAGATAACCGCCCTGCGCGCCAGATTGGAAGTAAGCGAATTGGCAGCGATGGCTTCCTTGACGTATTTCTCCGCCTCGGCAGGTTTACCCGCAGCGATATAGACACCGGCTATATTATTGAGGGTAGAGCTGAGGCGGTCGTAATTGCCACTCTTGGAGTCGATGAGATAGCACTCGTTGAGCGCCTCGGCAGCCTTGTCGAACTCGCTGAGGCGGAAATAAGCGGCACCGAGGAGGCTATATACATCCCCTTGCGAGTCGGGGTCCACATGCTCCGTACATGAAGCCGCCGCGTTTTCGCAATACTGCACAGCGCGGCGGTAGTCTCCCTCGCCATAGTAATACTCGGCGAGATAATACCATACATTGACGTCCACGGAATCCATGTGCGCATCGGCAGGGAAACGCACCCGGGAATCAATATATCTCTTGGAATAGAGGTACTCGAAAAAATCGTTCGCTCTCGCCAAACGCACTTCCGGCTGCTTCGTCCGGGAATAACGAAGCGCATAATTGTCCATCCGGTCGGAGAAATCAGAGGCACCCAGCGGCATAGCAATCCACAAAAAAGACAACACGCCAAGACACCATTTGAGACTGCGATAAAGATTCATAGAGTACAAGATTTAAATTAAGCCGATATGTTTTTCAAAATCCGTTGCAAAGGTACAACTTTTTTTGCATATAATTGTTATCATAAAATGCAAAAAATTTATCATAACATGCAAAAAGGTGCAAAAACTCGGTTTTTTTTCCCTTTTCCGCGAGTTTTTGCACCTCAAAATTATCAAAAAACTGTCTTAAATCTTTCCTCTTACCAAGAAATAATACACTTTAATAGTTTAACGTTTGTAGTTCTCCCACTTGGTGTTTCGCATATCGCCGGATTTCATGAACTCCTCGTGCATAGCAAAAGCGCAGGAGAGCTCATGCGGGGTCTGGCCGTGCTTAGCGATCTTGAGGTAGTCACGCAGCATCTCGCGATACTCCGGAGCTACGCAGTTGTTGATGATCTCTTCTGCACGCTGACGCGGGCTCTTACCACGAAGATCCGCCACACCTATTTCCGTTACGATCACTTTGACGGAGTGCTCGGAGTGGTCGAGGTGGGTTACCATCGGAACGATAGACGAGATCGCGCCGTTCTTCGCAGTGGAAGCCGTAGTAAATATACTAAGGTACGCGTTGCGCGCGAAGTCGCCGGAACCGCCGATACCGTTCATCATCTTGGTACCACATACGTGCGTCGAGTTGACGTTTCCATAGATATCTACCTCCAGGGCGGTGTTGATAGCAATCAGACCGAGTCGGCGGATGACCTCCGGGTTATTGGACGTCTCTTGCGGACGGAGCAACATCTTGTCGTGGTAGAAATCGAGATTCTCCAGCACTTCCGCCATCTTGCTCTCCACGAGACGCAGGGAGCAGCCGGAAGCGAACTTACAGTGGCCCGCTTTGATGAGGTCCACCACGGAATCCTGTACTACCTCCGAGTACATCTCGAACGGCGGGATATGCGGGTTCTTACCGAGTTCGCCGAGTACAGCGTTGGCTACATTTCCCACACCGGATTGGATCGGGAGGAAAGAGGACGGAATACGTCCGGCTTTCATCTCTGCCTCAAGGAACATAGCTACGTTCTCACCGATTTTCGCCGTAGTAGCATCTACCGGGGTGAAAGCAGCAATCTCGTTCGGACGGTTGGTCTTCACAACAGCCGCAATCTTAGCGGGATCGACCTTGATATGATCCGAGCCGCAGCGGTCGGATGGTTTATAGATGGGGATCTCGCGACGAGCGGGCGGGTCGAGCGGCTCGTAGAGGTCGTGCATACCACGCATGGTAGCGGGGAACATTTCGTTCAGCTCCACAATGATCTTATCCGCCATGCGGCAGATGGTAGGCATAATACCCACACCGGCAGCGGGCACGATCGTACCATCTTCGCCCACATAGGAAGCCTCGATGATTGCGAACTTAGGACGCGGGAGGAAGCCGTAACGCAGATCTTGCGCCATGTGGCTCAAGTGCATATCGAAATAGTGGGTACCTTCTGCGTTGATCTCCTCGCGCATGGATTTATTGGACTGGTACGGCGTACGGAACTCTACTGCGTGCGCACGCGCCAAAGCTCCGTCGCAGCTGTCACCCATAGACGCACCTGTCTCCAGTCCCACGCGGAACGGAATACCCTCGGCGTGCAGACGCTCTGCACGTTGCGCCAAAGCAAAAGGAACCGCCTTAGGCACTCCGGTGGCGGTAAAACCACCCATGCCTAAGACGTCACCATTCTGTATCAATTCGGCAGCTTCTTCTGCTGTTAAAAAATTAAGCATAATTTTTTTGTTTGAAGTTGTTTGAGCTTCGCTTGTTTGAAGTTGTTTGAGCTTCGCTTGTTTGAGGTTGTTTGAGCGGCAGAGCCGCTGGTTTGATAGCCTCAAACTCTCAAACTGGGCTTTTGCCCCAAACTCCCAAACAGGGCTTCAGCCCTTGCGCTTCGCTTGTTTAATCCTTGTACTTTTGCCCTTCAATATTGGTTCGCTTTAAATAACGAATCAAATTGGCTATCTTACTACCTAAATCTTTTGTTTGCTCCATGAGAGAATTATACTGATCAACAGTAATATAACCTACATCATATGCTCTATGTAACTGACTACGCACTTCGCCACATGAACCTTTAGAAATATACAGAAATTGCACAAATTCTTTCTTTCCTTCTCTCTCAAATCCCTCCGCTATATTATCCATAATAGAACCTACAGCGGCTCGGATTTGAGAACAAAAGCGAATATCTTTTTCAAATTCAGGCGTTCGTGTGAGTTGATATATTGCGCTGGATAGCAAACGGGCTTGCTGCCATACCTGCATATCTTCAAAGTGCTTAATTGTCATCACAGAACAAACAGAGTTTCAAACAAAATCCGAAGGATTTAAACCTTCAAACAAGCCGTAAGGCTCAAACTAATTAATTATTCTGCTTTGCCGTCGGAACCGAGGACGTTGATGATCTTATGTTTGTACAGCTCGGTCATCAAGTCACGAGCCGGACCGCAGTACTTACGCGGATCGAACTCAGCCGGTTTCTCTGCAAACACTTTGCGGACAGCAGCGGTGAAGGCGAGACGCGAGTCAGAGTCGATGTTGATCTTGCATACAGCGGATTTAGCAGCCTTGCGGAGTTGCTCCTCAGGAATACCTACTGCGTCAGGCAGTTTGCCGCCGTATTTGTTGATCATGTCCACATACTCCTGCGGAACAGAAGACGAACCGTGGAGCACGATGGGGAAGCCCGGAAGTTTCTCCATCACAGCGTCGAGTACGTCGAAAGCCAATGGAGGAGGAACGAGACGACCTGTTTGCGGGTCACGGGTACATTGCTCCGGAGTGAATTTGTATGCACCGTGGCTGGTACCGATTGAGATTGCGAGAGAGTCGCATCCCGTACGGGTAGCGAAATCAACCACCTCTTCCGGTTTGGTATAGTGGCTAACTTCAGAAGCTACTTCGTCCTCTACACCGGCAAGAACGCCAAGCTCAGCCTCAACCGTTACATCGAACTGGTGAGCGTAGTCAACCACTTTCTTGGTGAGGGCGATGTTCTCTTCGTACGGAAGGGAAGAAGCGTCGATCATAACGCTGGAGAAACCGAAGTCCACGCAAGATTTGCAGAGTTCGAAGCTATCTCCGTGGTCCAAGTGGAGACAGATCTGCGGGTGCTCCCAACCGAGCTCTTTAGCATACTCAACAGCTCCTTGAGCCATGTAGCGCAGCAGAGTTTGGTTCGCATAGTTACGCGCACCTTTGGATACCTGGAGGATTACCGGAGATTTGGTCTCAGCCGCAGCTTTGATGATTGCCTGGAGTTGCTCCATGTTGTTGAAATTGAACGCAGGGATTGCATAGCCTCCCTTGATTGCTTTAGCAAACATCTCACGGGTGTTTACCAAGCCTAATTCTTTGAAACTTACCATAGTTATTAATAATTTATTTTGTTAAAAAAATATCTAGTTGACTAGCTGACTAGAGGATTAGCAGACTAGTTTCTAAATTCATTTGCGTGGTGACCCCGGATGAGGACATGGTGATTGTGGATCGGGTCGGTCAGGAAATAGTGCGCTACTTCGGGCGTTGCTTTGATCCACACCTGTGTGCGGCAGAGGTTCTGCTCGTATTGGCATCGCTCCAGCTCTACGTCGACCGCCAACATCCGTTTCAGGTCTCCGGATAGTTTGACGAGGGTGTAGTCTCCAATGGGCAGATCGCCATGGATGGCTACGCCTATACCCGATTCGAAATGGGTGGTATATTCGTGCTTCTCGGTCATGCCGAGCGGCAGGGTACAATGGGCGAAGAGCATTTCTCCGTCCGGTTTGATACGCGCCGGATTGACCTGGAAGCAGAGTTCGCCTGTGAGCCGCTTGCAGACCATCATGGTCAGAAGCGTCGGAATGTCTCCTTCGCACGCAGCAGGAATACCTTCGTCGTTCAGTTTAGAGAGGGCTATACATCCGGTATTCTTGACGGTCGTCAGGAGGTCAAAGCACCGGAGCGTCACGCCCTGCAGGTCGTATTTGAGGACTATCTCTTTGAGGCGTGCGTAGATGGCTTCTGCTCCCTTCATGCCGGGATCCACTTCTCCGAGCGAAGTCATCTCTTCGATGGGGATGTCGATCAGTTCGCAGTTCATGGTGTCCAGCACTTGTTGGTAGTCCGTGCGGGAGGAGATGAGCCAATCGGAAGGGAAACCGACGACACCGAGCCTCAGCGGCTGGTCGCTATGCAGCACAGAGGTCGACGGCGTCTCGACGAGAGGTCGTGATGAAGGTTCATCCGATAACAGGGTATCGTCGGCGTTCATCATTACTTTACCGGTTCCGTTATGCTGGCGGATATAACTCAGTATTTCGAGCGAAGCGGCAAGCGAATTGCTATGTCCGCTGACCATGAGATAAACCGGTTTTCGGAGGTCAATAAGCCCTTCTTTGACGAGCTGGACAAACTTACCTTCCGTTCCTCCCGTGAGAACCGCGACCACTTGGTGGGTCTGCAAGAAGTCCTCACTCAGCTCGAACGGAAGCCCCAGCCGCTCACGATGCATCTCCGATGATAAGATATGTAATATCATTATTTTCTCCAGAATTTAGCAGCGTGGTGTCCTTTGATCAAAACATGGTGGTCGGAGAGCGGCGAAGTCAGCAGATACTGGCTGACGATCGGCGTGGTCTGAACCCAAATCTGGGTGCGACACATGTTCTTCTCATACTGACATCCCGTCACTTGTACATTGACCGCCAAGAGACGCTTCATGTCATTACCCAGTTTGACGAGCGTGTAGTCGCCCGGCTCCACTTCGCCATGGATCGCTACTCCTATACCCGATTCGAAATGGGTGGTATATTCGTGCTTCTTGGTCATCGAGAGGGCGATCGTACATTTAGCGAGGAGGACTTTGCCGTCCGGCTGGATACGTGCGGGCGAACCCATCCATGCCACTTCGCCGGTAAGGCGCTTGCAAGCCATCATGGTGAGCAGTACAGGAATATCGCTCTCGCAGCCCGCCGGAATACCTTCGTCGTTCAGCTTGGAAACCGCTATACAGCCGGTATTCTTGATGGTCGTAAAGAGGTCGAAGCAACGAATGGTGATACCATCCAGTTTATGTTTGGCGATGATCTCTTTGAGGCGTGCATAGATAGCTTCTGCTCCCTTCATGCCCGGATCCACTTCGCCGAGCGAAGATATTTCCTCGAATGGGATGTCGATGAGTTCGCAGTTCATGGTGTCCAGCACGGCCTTGTAATCCACATTGGAAGCGATCAACCAATCTTGGGATTTACCAACCACGCCGAGACGCAGTCTCTTGTCGCTCTTCAGCACTTTCTCCAGCGGCACACGGGTCAAAGAAGCCGTGTCGCTGTCGTCCACAAAGACGGTATCCTTGGCATGTTGCATGATTTTCGCAATACCGTTTCTCTGGCGAATGAAACTAAGGATCTCCAGGGCAGCCGGAAGAGAGTTGCTGAAACCGCTTACCATGAGGTAAACAGGTCTCTTGAGGTCGATCTTTTTCTCACGTACCAGGTCAATAAACATCGCCTCTGTTCCTCCGGAGAGGACGGCTACTACTTGGTTTTCTTCTGCAAAAGAATCCGACACCTTGAACGGCATGTCTGATACCTCCGTGTGGAGTTTCGAGCATAATTTGTGTAGCATGGTTGTATTATTTTTAGGGGTTATGTCATATTTCAGCGTGCAAAGGTACACTTTTTTTTGCATATATGCAAATATTTGGCGATTTTTTTTCTATAAGTCGTCTGTATCGAGGAGAATAGTGACGGGTCCGTCGTTGATGAAATCGACCTTCATATCGGCTCCGAAGCGCCCTGTTTCGACGTGGAGAGCGTACGTATTGCGTAGCGTGTTATTCAGGTATTCGTAGAGCGGTTCGGCGGTCTCGGGACGTGCTGCGCGAACGAAAGAAGGCCGGTTGCCTTTGCGGCAATCGGCATAGAGCGTGAACTGGGAGATACTAAGTATCTCGCCTCCGATGTCATGGAGCGCAAGGTTCATCTTTCCCGCCTCGTCTTCGAAGACGCGGAGTTGGGCAATTTTTTTCGCAAGGAGATCCGCTTCGGCTTGGGTGTCTCCATCTGTGACGCCCACCAAGAGCATAAAACCCTTCCCTATTTTGCCGACGCACTCGCCGTCAATCCGCACTTCTGCGCGGCTGCATCGTTGTACTACTACCCGCATAACTATTTGAGGATTTGAAGATTTATTTTATTTACGATTTAGTGATTTCAGACATTGCCGGAGCGCCTTCAAAGGTGGAGTGTCGAAAGGTTCTGCCATTTGGAGATAATACTGCATTTCCTCGTTATTATCCGTCAAATACGAATACAGGATCATAGACGCAATCGCGTTGGTATTCTTCTCTTCCGCCATCTTGCGCAGGAACGGCAAGCGATATATTTCCATCGCGTCGTTCCAGACTGCATCATAGATGTATTTGATCCGTGCTTCGGCATTCCGAGCGCGCCATTCAAAGGGATGAATCGGCTCTATTTTGTCCCAAAGACTGAAGAGGTTGTTGGTATCTCTCGTCTCAATATACTCCATCATTTTCTCGAAATCCTCATCCTTTCGATGACGCAGAACAAAATAATGATTCAGGTATGAATTGGTGGTAGTGAAATGGTCGTTTTGGATTCGATCCACACGCTCTGCAGCAAGCATACACAAATTGTATATCCATTCCACATCTCCATATTCTTTAGCCTTCTCATAAATGGTTTCCATGTCGTCCGCTAATTGCTGAATGAATGCCGATTCCGGTCCCCAGAGATGGTAATTCAGTTCTCCTTGGGCTAACTCGCTATAATAATTCACTCGCCAGACGTAATAACTCCTCTCGCTCACCTTTTCGGGTCCGTATTGAAGCAGCGGTTTCATCGCCTCAATATAGTTCTCAAAACATTGTTTGATTTGGCTTCTGCGAATATATCGGTTCTTCTCTTTCAGGAATGTTTCCGTATATCTTGTTTCCGCCCACACCTCATTATTGAAATTATTTCGGGCTTTTTCTGCCTCTATCAATTCTTGAATAAACGGACGCATCTCCTCCAAGGCATCGGTCTTTAGATAATTAGAGACGATATTATCCAGCAAAGAGTAATCATCCTCAGGAGAAGGATCGCTCTTTATTTTGCGCGCCTCAATATATAGTTGTGCTCCGAGATGATAGAACTGATGATTTGTAGCCACATATCCCATGTTCCGCAAATAATCATAAGCTTCATTGGGATCTTCCTTGGAATATAGTTCTACCACCTGTTTTATAATCGCTTCTGCTTGGTCATATTCCTGCAACGTATAATGGTACAAGAGCTTTTCTATATAATAGATTTGCAGGGCATCCCGAACCGCTCTGCCCTTATCTGTTTGCATGGATAAATTTTCAAACGTCTTGAAAATATCTTGACATTCTTTGTATCGCTTGACTTTCAGCAAAATCAGAAAATAGGCGAGCAGCGGAACTGTTTTAAACACCACGTCGTTATATTGAGTGGCGATGGTAAATGTGTCATAAGCGTTTTTATACTCGCCCTTTCGATAAAGACAATAGGCCTTCACTATATGAAATAAACTTAGATCCGTTTTATCACCTCCTTCTCCGATGCGCTCAATCATCTTGTCCGTTTCTTCTTCAATATGCCGGATTCGTGTGTCCGAAAGGATATAGGGGAGTTCCGTAGTATAGAATGTTACAACCTCAACACTATCGATATGCTTAATATCGATATCTGCCCACTTGTCTTCAAATGGAACGTTCGTAGCCGTGTTCGTAGTTATATACTGATCCAGACTATTCAGTAATGTCTTTTTTATAGACTTGGGAAGAAGCCTTCTTCGAATATGGTTATACACCTTCTGACGCTCTTCGTTCAACGGAAGCATGGATTTTACCAAGTAAGCATAGAGGGTAGAAAGGTCAAATAAAGCAATTACTATCCAGCCAAAATAGTTCGTTCCTGACAAAAATTTCTGAGCAGAACCGTTTATGTATTCTCGGTAATACAGGAACAAATCAGCATCTCTAATGGATGTTAATATCTCTAATAACGAAACATCCTTAAATGCACTTTCAAGTCCATCTACATGGATCTTATTCAAGAGCAACTCATTTCTTATATTGACCTCTTTTTCGTTCTCCGAGACTAGTTTATCAAATTTTGCTATTCTCAACAATATATATATCAGTCTGATGAACCAATCATCCTCTTTTTCCTTCCTTGCTTTATCCAGCAATCTTTGGTATAACGTAATAAATTTCTTCCGCCAATCGTTCACTCTCTCTTCATCTTCGCAATACCTTTTCTGAGCTATTTCCTTCCATGCCGGACGAATGGTCAGCATTTGATTCGCTCGGTTCGTATAGAGGGACAGAGCGGACGAAAAAGCCGCCCATTCAATCGTGTTTAACCCTGTGAAAACCTGCATTTCCAATTCAGGAATGCCACAACTCGTGAGTGACAACATACCGAAATAGGTTCGCACATTCTTTTCGCCATAGTCCTTCTCCAAACGATCCAAGATCAAACTGATCAACTCCTCTGTGTTATTTACGCGAAGATATGTGTCTATATAATTATCCAGCTCTTCGTAAACCCCGAACTGAACTAATTCCTGCAAGAAATACTGCAAAACCAATATATTCTTAAACAGCGGGAAGCGCGCGATTCGATCCAATTGTGCGTCTGAGAGACCTTTCGCAAAATGATGCAGATAAGCAATTGTGATCTCCCGTATTTCATTTGCAGCAGGAATAGGAGGTGTAGCAGAACGGAAAACGCGGTTCTTCATTTGCGCGATGCCTTGTGCGATCTTCTCATATTCGTTGCTGCGGGAGGTCAGAATCAGATTCACTTCCTGCAATTTCTCATCTTTGAGCCACTGCAGACTCCGATCTTCATCCGTCTCCAAATAATCCAAGCCGTCTATGATCCAGATCACCTCCCCGGGTTGCAGACCGCGTTTCTCACGCTCCGCCTCAAAATGAGCAATCGCCTCAGCAGACGTGTGCAGTTCCTCGTTCAGCAAAGTCCGAATGATATGCGGATCGTCCTTCCGCCAGTTGCAGACAAGCGCCGTTTTGCCTTCTCCACTTCCGCCTCCTATGAACCAACACCATTTGGTTTCTTTGCACTCTTTGAGCCAACTATCCAACATCTGTATGGCAGACCTATTCGCATAAATCTGCTGCATTTGACGCACCAGATAAACCTGCTTGTCCATCGTCACGTGAAGCGGATCCGCTTGCGATTCAGGATATAATTCGTCCATCAACGCCACCAGCGACCTATACACATGTTGCCCCAGCTGTTTGGGAGAGCCGAAATGCGATACATTGCAAACACCTTCTTCGCCTTTTTTCTCCACCATTTCACGGAGTGAACGCAGTTTGTTTTGAATAGCTTCCGGCTGGTCGGAAGCGCCGTTGCCGTCCTTGAGATAGAAATTAGCGAAGATCTGTTTCTCCGCCATGAAGACACCAAACCGCATCTCGATCTCGGTCATGCTCAGCCCCGAGGCGATGCTCTCTTTCACCCAAGGATACGCGTTCAGCAGACGTTGGTTGGAGGCTATGTCCGCTTCAATCGGACACCAGCCGTAGCGATCTCCGATCAGACCGATAAAGAAAGGACGCGTGTCTTCTATCTGGTTAAGGCAGATCTCAATCACTTTGCCTTCATGCGCCTCTTCCTCCGTTACGCCCCAACGCAGATCCACGACCGAAAACTCCACGTTTCGGCGTCTGGCAATCTGCATGATTGCCGGAAAAGTGTTTTTGACGAGATAATCGCGCTCTGCCTGCATGTCCTGGAAGGTCGAAGATAGAAACACCCGTATCCTACGCGATCCGACATATCCTGCTTCTGATTCTTGCTGCGACATAATGCTATGGTTACTAATTGGCGTACAAAAGTACTGCTTTTTTGCGAGATATGCAAACATTTGTGCGAGAATTTTAAAATAAAAGTTGGGAAAATGGGTGTTTGAAAGTGGTTTTCAGGCTATTTTTCGGGTGCTTTGGAGTGGCGCTTAATGTGCTGATATTCAGCCTTTTGTGCCGTATGTGTGTAGTACAAAGTCTAGAACTACCACGAAGGTACCATTATGCGGGGGTTATTTGAGGAGAAAAATGAAAGGAAGAAGGAGAATCCGGCACAATAGACGTAGAGGAATCCGGCGGCAAAAATGCCACCGAAAGGGACAATCAAGGGCTCGCGCAAATATGCGCGAGAAATGCACAGAGAAACAATCAAGGGCTCGCGCAAATATGCGCGAGAAATGCACAAAGAAAAAAGAAAAGAGGGGATTAGTCGCAGGTGGGGGAGGGGTGACGGGATTAGTCGCAGGTATGGATATATTCGACGGGATTGGGGAGGAGGGAGAGGTATTGACGGAAAGCGGATTGGGAGAGGACGACTGTACCGCGGCAGTCGTTGGGATGGAAACTAAGAGAAGGAGCGGACTTCAGGCGGGAATCCAAGAAAAGGATCACATGGTGGTCCGTGTCGTTGATGAGTCCGAAAGGACTGACGCTGCCCGGTTCGAGTCCCAAATATCGCATCATCCGTTCGGGCGAAGCGAACGAGAGTTTGCCGGGTGCTTTTTTGCCCTGCGAGACCAAGATGTCTTTGAGCCAATGCTCTATATCATGGATCGCCAAGTCGTCATCGCAGGGAAAACAGATCAGATAGTGCTGGTCGCCCTTGTGATTCCGCATGAAGATATTTTTGCAATGGACGCTGCCGTCGTCATGCCACCATCGTTTGGCTTCTTCAATCGTTTTGCCTTCCGGATGGTTATAGGTGGTGAAAGGAATATGGTTCTCTTCGAGAAAACGGAGTACTTTTTCCTGACGGTCTGATATGATTTCGTATTCGGACATTGGTGAAAGGTGAAAATTGAAAGGTGAAAGGTGAAAGGTGAAAATTATTTGGAGACTCGGAAAGTAAAATATTTTTGTCCTATATAGCTGATGGCGACGGTAATGAGGGTAATTGCCATCTTTGATGGCGTGGGGTACCAGCCGAGCGTTTCGACGCAGAGTTTGAGACCGAAATAGTTGATTGCCAGATTGAGGGCTACGATCAATATATAGCGCCCGAGTTGACGCCAACTATTGAGTTCGGATTGGGAGAAAGTGACGTATTTCTGGAGCCAAAAGCCCGTGAGGAGCGTGATCGGAAAGACTATACAGAGGGTGGCTATGTGGGGAGTAAGGCAAAATTGAAAGTTGAAAGGTGAAAGGTGAAAGTAAACCAGATCGTGTCCTATAACAAAGTTATAGATGAAGAAATAGAGCACCCAGTCGAGGACGAGGTTTCCCCCTCCGCAGGCGGCATAACGGAAGAGCTGCTCCGACATCCAGTTGGAGAAAGGACGATAGAAAAAGTCTATTATTTTGGTTATAGTCTGAGCAATACGGTTCATCAGCAGGTCTATTTATTCACTTACCCCATCGTATATATTTAGCAGTTTATTCCACGTGATGGAGAAGTACGGATTCCAATTGATGTCGTGTAATTCTTCGGCGTTTATTTGCCAATGGAAGGCATCTTTGTAGGACTCCAGTTGTGTCCAATTGACGCTATATTTTCCCTTAAATTCGTCGGTCAGGGCTAAAGTTTCTTCTCCGATCAGTTCCAGGGTTTTGACAAAGCCGAATAGGAGAATAAGGTTTTTATCGACATCATCCACTTCATATTTCGCCCAGCTTGCCATGTAATCGTCCATGAGCACAATAATCATCGCTAAATGCTCGACGTCAGTAACGGGTGTTTTCATACTTCATGTGTTTAAAAGGTGAGTATATTTTATTTTTCGGTGCAAAGGTATGAAAAAAGTAGCATTTATGCAAATATTTTACGGAATTTTTTTAAAAAAGTGCGATTTTATTTGCGTAATTAAATTTTTTGTAGTACTTTTGCAGCCGCAAAAGCCCGAAAGGGTTCCCTATGTTATGCATAATAGGGATTCAGTTTAATCAAATTAGTAATCAATATGGACGACTATCACCCTGAAAATGCAGCGAGTACATGCCAAAAAATTTCTTGGTCAGCACTTCTTGAAGGACTTGAATGTCGCCCAGAGGATTGCTGAGACGATAACCTCAATAACCCCAATAACCCCACCCCAACCCTCCCCTCAGGGGGAGGGAGGTAGTGATCCTATACGCGTATTGGAGATCGGTCCCGGGATGGGGGTTTTGACCCAGTTTCTGCTGAAAGATCCGAATATACAGCTCACGGCGATTGAGATCGACCGCGAGAGCGTGGCGTACCTCAAAGAATGGTACCCGGAGCTGCATCTGATAGAAGGAGATTTTCTGAAACTGGACCTGAATATTCTTTATCCCGAAGGCGAATTTAACGTCATCGGCAATTATCCGTACAATATATCCAGCCAGATTTTCTTTAAGGTATTGGAATACAAGGACCGTATTCCCGTGTGCTCGGGTATGATCCAAAAAGAAGTGGCAGAACGGATTGCGTCGAAGCCGGGCAAGAAAGCGTACGGAATTTTGAGTGTGTTACTACAAGCGTATTATGATATAGAATATCTATTTACGGTAGATGAATATGTGTTCAACCCTCCGCCCAAGGTGAAGTCGGCTGTGATCCGCATGACGCGGAACAAACGACGACGGTTGGAATGCGACGAAGAACTGTTCAAGACCGTCGTGAAGACCGCTTTCAACCAAAGGCGCAAACAGATGCGGAATTCTCTGAAGGGATTAGTAAACCCCACCCAGGAGGAGTTCTACGACCGTCCACAGGACGCTCGATCGAGCAGAGCTCTTCACCCCTCAAGGGAGGGAGAAGAGAATGAACGATTAGAGTATTTTCTAACCCGCAGACCGGAGCAGCTGAGTGTTGAAGAATTTATTGAATTAACTAATTTAATAGAGAAAAGCCATGTCAGAAATCAAGATATTCTATAAAGATAAGGAGAAGATCAAGGTAGCGCGTTCTATCTCCGCGCTTCGCGAGCTCGATAAGAAAGATATTATCTGGATCGATCTGCTCGATGTGAGCGACAAGACCGAGGACACATTGGAGGGATTCCTGAAGATTGATATTCAGGAAGACGAGGAAATGGAGGAGATCGAGTTCTCCAGCCGTTATATCCAGACGGACGATTCGATCGTAGCGAACTCGAACTTCTTGAAGTCGGATTTTGAGACCGAGGCGGTGAACTTCATTTTGAAGAATTCCATCTTGGTATCGATCCGCGATCATGAGTTGGACACGTTCAATGAGACATTCAAGAAACTATTTGTGAACACGCGTAATTTTCCGACCGGATACCACGTGTTGGTGGCGCTCTTCGAGACCCGAGTAGAAAAGGATGCGGATATGATCGAGGACACGACGGATATGATTACCGCACTATCGCAACAGATCAACGCGGAGAGCGATCACGTGGACGAAGATTTGCTGGTTCAGATAAAGGACTTGCAAGAAAAAGTGACTATTATCCGTCAGAATATCATGGATAAACAGCGCGTTATTTCCAACTTCCTGAAGTGCGATTTCTTCCCGGAAGAGCTGTATCCGAGGTTGACGATGATCATCAAAGATATAAATTCGCTTTTCGACTACACGCGGTTCGGTTTTGACCGTCTGGACTACCTGCAGGATACATTCCTCGGTTTGGTAAACATCGAGCAGAACCGAATCATTAAGATCTTTACGGTCATCAATATTATCTTCCTGCCGCCGACTTTGATCGGTAGTTTGTACGGCATGAACTTTGACTTTATGCCGGAGTTGCATTGGCGTTTGGGATATGCTTTTGCGCTCGGTCTGATGGTACTTTCGGTAGTACTTATCTTGTTGATTTTCAGACTGAAAAAATGGTTATAAACATATTGTTAACAAGTGCTTCGTTCCACAATTCAAAACCTGTTCCACGTTGCAATTATCAAAAATTATAACATTTGCGGAAAGGTGAAAATTAAAAATAATAAATAGTGGATCAACGGGTTAGAGCAGTTATTAACAAAATTAACAGAATATAATATTCATTGGATTTTTAAAATTAAGAAATATTTATAAAATAAGAAGGTAGATGGAGGAGCTGAAGGGTAAAATAAGGGAGTTGGCGAAGGCGAAGAATGCAGTCATTTTCGCGCACTATTACACACGTCCGGAGATACAAGAAATCGCCGATTTCATCGGAGATTCTCTCGCGCTCGCGCAACAGGCTACGCGCGTGGACGCGGATATATTAGTAATGTGCGGCGTGCATTTTATGGGCGAGACGATGAAGATCCTTTGTCCGGAGAAGAAAGTGCTGATCCCGGATATGAATGCGGGTTGTTCGCTGGCGGACAGTTGCAAAGCGGAGGATCTGGCGGTATTCAAAGCGCAACATCCGGATCATTTGGTGGTGAGTTATGTGAACACAAGCGCGGATGTGAAAGCGCTGACGGATGTGGTGGTGACGAGTTCGAACGCGAAGAAGATCATAGATCAGTTGCCGCATGACGCCAAGATCATCTTCGGTCCGGATCATAACTTAGGAAGTTATATCAATTCGGTTACCGGACGGAATATGCTGCTGTGGAACGGAGCGTGCCATGTTCATAGCCGTTTTTCGCTGGAGGCGTTGCTGCAGTTGAAGAAAGAGAACCCGGGTGTGGAAGTATTGGCTCATCCGGAGTGCAAGGCACCTATTTTGGCCCAGAGCGACGTAATAGGTTCGACCAAGGCATTGCTGGAGCACACTATCCGATCGAGCGCCAAACGCTTTATAATCGCCACAGAAAGCGGCATTCTGTTTGAGATGCAGCGTGCATGTCCGGAAAAGGAGTTTATTCCCGTTCCGCCGGAGGTGACAGAAGGGGTTGGCTGCAGCTGCAACGAGTGCGAGTACATGCGGATGAATACCTTGGAGAAAGTGTACGCGTGTCTCAGAGACGAGCAGCCGGAGATGGAGGTAAAAAAAGAGACAGCCGAAAAAGCTATCTCTTCTATCCAACGGATGCTCGAAATGAGTTAAAGCCCCACCCTGGCCCTCCGCCGAAGGGAGGGGATTATTTACCCATTTTTTCTTTCAGATGTTTGTGGCTGGGACCTTCCTTTAGGATGTCTCCCAGCTCTTTTCTTCTGCGCTCGTAATAGTCGTGGCGTTTGGGGTTCTCCGGGAACCAGCCGCGCAAGACGCGCATTTCCTGCTGCATCACTTCGTGAATGCCCCAGAAGCACGAGAAAGCAAAAGCGGCTATGATCGTAGAGGCGATATAGTTATCGACCAGCAGCGAAATGACCGTACAGATCACTCCGGGGATAAAGAATCCCCACCAGCCTTTGCGCCCGAAATAATACTCCAGTTTGATCGTAATAGGATGGCAGATGCCAATACTCAGAAAGACAGCTGCTCCGATGATAATTCCTGTCCAGTTCATAAAGGGATTTACAATATAATAATTTACAATTATTTAGAGGAGCGCAAGCCGCGATAAACGCTGGGCGTAGCGCCGTAGTTATTGCTTAAAATGATAGAATCCGGCGTGATCTTTCCTTCCAGATCGCGGATAATATATTTTTCGTACGGTTTGCCGCCTGCCGTGGGCACTATACTGTCGCCGTAGAAATGGATTTCATCACCGCTGATGGCATATCCGACTCCGCTGATCAACATGTCGATCGTCACCGGCATCGCGGCTGCGAACTTGACATCAAACATGTACAGATCCATCGTGGCATCGTCTTTTTCGACCAGTTTGACACGCAAATTGTCTTTGGTAAAACCTGAGCTGGTGATAGTTAACAGACCATAGGCTTCATAAGCTTTTTGTTTTTCCTCGATCGGCTCTTCCGGCGTAACAATATGGCAGGAAGAGAGCAGCAAGGCTGCGACAAAGAATAAAGAATATTTTTTCATACAATTAATAATTTAAATTTCAAATTTTATGGTAGCTCCTAATTCGCGGGGTTTGCCTTTCTGCAGGAAATCATTTCCCATGGAGCGGAAATAGAACACATTATACTGCGTGCCGGTCAGGTTTCTTGCCCAAAGTTGGAGTTGGACATATTTCCAATAGAACGACACATTCGCTCCGAGAAGGGCATACAGGTCTTGTTTGCAGTCGTTCTGTTCGTTCCAATAAACGGGTCCGACCATGTTAACGCGTGCAGAGAGCGAAACGGCTTCGAGCCATTTTTTATTCACCCTATATTGCGCCATGACAAGTGCGTGCAAGGTGTGCTGCGGAGCATAAGGGATATAATGGTTGGCATAATTGCCCATTCCGTCGTTGAAGTCAATAAACCGCGCGTCGGTAAAGCCGTACGAAGCGTCCGCTATGCCCCGCCAGTTGCCTTTGTTCCAGCGGTAATGAAGGGCAGTCTCGACGCCCCATATACGCGACCGCGCTGCATTTGCCATCATACGGCCTGTGGTCTTGCCATTCGGAAAAACGGTCACTTGCTGGTCAAAACATTGTATATGGAAGGCGTTGATGTCTATTTTCAGCCCCTCCATCGGCATGAAATGCGCACCTATTTCGAAAGTCCAGTCTTTCTCCGGTTTGTATTGCGTGATCGCCACGTCGGAGAAATGCGGGTCCGCCATGTCCAAGTGCATTCCCATGTCTGCCGCCATGTCCGTCATGACCTGGTTCTGGGTAATCGTACTGAAGATCTGCGGGTTATATCCTCCGGCTTTGTACCCTTTGGCAGCATAGGCATAGGCGGTCACCCAGTCGTGTTCATAGCTGACAGCAAGCCGCGGAAGGACCTGGATATAATGGGCATTTTTTGTACCCTGAATACGTGTGTTAACAGGCGCTAACTCACTCATAATCATCGTAAAACGATAGTTTAGATCCGCCGTACTGAGGTAGTCCATCCGGGTGTATTCATAATCCAGCCTCAGCCCTGCGCGAATATGCCATTTATTGATCTGCAAATGGCTTTGGTGGTAGATCGCAACGCCGGCATTATGCAGCCCGAAATCACTATTTATAGGGAGGGTCCGGTTGCTGATCTCGATCGAGTCATCGGGAAAGACGGTCTGAATGCCGCGGTTGGCGTTTCCCAAGATCAGTTCCTCTATACCCTGCCTCATGAAAGTGACCGGAGCGGACATTTGGTTGGTTTTGCCAAACGCGCTGAGTCCCACTTGCCATTCGTAGTTGAGTGAATGAGTGTTGAGTGAGTTAGTGAGGAGCGCGTCGAAGGTGGCATTATGTTGCTTCTGGGACTGGTTGAGGGTGAAGATATCATCCGTGGTGTAGTCCTGGTCCATCAGCATATTATCGCGCAGCATCTGGTAGCTGGCAGCAAGCGATAGTTTGTATCCGTTCTGTTCGTACAGCGCGCGCAAAGAAGGTAACACTACCAGCCGCTCATAGCCTGCCGGGGCATTGTACGCAATGATCCCGGTCTGCGCTGCGGCATAAGGAAAAGCACCTTGTTTGAGCCAATCGGCATATATAGTACCTGTTACGCGCCACGTATCGTTGGGTTTGCCGTCCAAGATAATCCGTCCGCCAGCCTGCTGTCCGCCGTCTATTTTTTTGTTGTTAAAAGCGTTGGTATAGAAGCCGTCCGTGCGCCGGTAATGCGCCGCGATACCCCATCCGAAAGCCTCACCCCGACCCTCCCCCGCAGGGAGGGAGGAAATACTATGTAGCCGGTTATAATACGAGGCTTGCGCGAGGATCTGATTAGCAGAGGCGTATCCCACTTCGCCGCGGATGAGTTGGGTAGTCAAGTCCAAGGGTTGGATTGTACGAATCTCCATCACTCCGCCGGGCGAGTTACGACCATAGAGCGAACCCTGCGGACCGGTGAGTAACTCGATCCGTTTGACATCCTGCATGGTGTGGTCGTACATATTCTTGTCCAGCAAAGGTATCCCGTCCAAGACCATTCCTAAGACGGGTTCGTTGATGCGGCTTCCCAGACCGCGGATATAGACGCTGCTGGTCATTGCCGAACCGTAATCCGGCATATATACGTTTGGCGCAAGAATACTGATGTCCTTCGGCGAAAGGGCTTGTGTCTCTTCGATCAAGCGACTGTCAATGACGCTGACGGCAGACGGCTGATGGCTGATAGCCGACTGCTGGCGACTGACCGACACTTCTATATCCGGCAGCGAAACAGAATCGCTCCAATTCTGCTCCGTGGCAACAGGTGCTCCGGCGCAATAGACCGAAGCAACCAACAGACATAGGAATACCTTTTTTCGCATATCAGAAGAATTTTCGGATGAACCAACAAGCGGCAATGATGAGCGCAGGTCCAAGTCCGGAATAGAAGGATGCGGTGAACTCGGCAGGGATAAACGGCATGAATTTGAGAGCCATACCCAAGCACATCATAAATACGATAAGGATCCATCCGCGGAGCGGAAAGGTGTGCAGGATCGTTGTTTTGTCCGGTTCGGCGTCAATGAGGGCGCAATAACGGTTCACAATACGGCGGAACATGAGGATAAATCCGGCTAACACGGCGGCTGTGATGAGCAAGAGCCACCATAGTTCGTCAGCCGGCATGACGGTATAGGCACGAATGCCTTTGAGAGCAATAATAAAGCCCGGAATGCCCCAAATAATGGCGGCTATCAGATATAAAAAACGCTTCTTCATTGTACCTTTGCTTTGAAATTCGCCACAAAAGTACAACAAATAAATGATATATTTCTTAAGAAACGCTTAAGACAGGCTTAAATCACCATAAATAGGGATATGTATTACTGTATTTTTTGCAATATAGGCTGTACGGAGAGTTCTCCGTTCACGGCTTGTTTCATCCATTGTTGGGGTGTGAGTCGCCCTAAACGATACCAACGCTCGTAGGACTCCGCCCATTCGCGCCCTTCTTTATCCGCCAGCGCTTGCTCCAGCTGGAACTGGACAATATGTCCGATCGGGTAATTAGGCAGGTACATCGGGCTGTTGACCATGTGGGAGTAGATCGCCAGCAAGACGCAGTCTTTTTCGCCGAGAACGGGTTTGTAATAGGTGTTCCAAACCTCAGCGGCGATCGCCAGAACGGCTTCTCTCAGTTCGGCGGCATTCGCTTTCGGATGAGCATACAGCCACTGCCACATCCGCATGTCCACCAGGCTGACGCCCATGATCTCATACATTCCCCAGAACTGGTCCATGACGGCTTCCCGGTTCATGGTCTGCTTGCCGTAGCCTAATAACTGCAGGTCGCGCGACTGAAAGAGGAAGGCGCTTGTCTCCGTGAAACCGGTGTTCGGAATACCATGAAGCATGTACTCGTCCATCCGGTAAAGGCTGATCACTTCCTCTACATTATGTCCCATCTCGTGGACGGCGATGTTATAGCCTTTGTAATCCATTCCTTCGGGCGCGATACGTGTCCGCAGACGTGCCGGTTCGTTTCTGCCGACGCACGGCCAAGCATGACCCGATCCGCGCGCGGGTTCGACCACTATATGACGGGCTATATCTTCCGCGTTCTCCTTCTGAAAACCGAGCATGGTGAGCATGGATGCTATTTTCTTTTCGTATGTGATGGGATCGGGGAAACGCTTGCGTGTCTCGGCAGAGAGTGCTTCTTCGTCCATGTTGCTGCGTGCCTTAAAACCGTCGTACCAGATGTCGTATGGTCTCAACTCGCGTCCCAAGCGGGTTTGTATCTCGGCTGCTACGGTCTTAACCTGTTCGGAGGATAAGAGTTGGCAGAAAAGGCTGTCCACTTCGGCGGCAGGGATCTCGATGTCTCCTTCGAAATTACGAATGATCGCTGTGGGCATATTGGGGCAATAGGCGTCCACCTGCTGCATGGTATGAAAAATATCCAGTATTTTTTGGTAGCGTGTGTCGGGTTCGCGGGTGCTTTCTCCGTTCACGACGCGATTGCTATACGGATACCATTCCGGTCCGGCATTATTGATGACGGAGAGTGGAATCTCTTGACGCACAATACGTTGCATAACTTGGTAGATCATCTCCTGCTTCTCCTGGTTGGAATAATCGACCTTCAGTTCGTCCCGTAAGTTCCAGTGGCTCAACAGCTTCATACCATCCGGGAAGATCTGCCGTCCGTCCTCCGTGCGCAGACGGTCCATGCAGATGTTATAATCGGCAATATAGTTCTCTGCTGCTGCGAGTGCTTCCGACTCGGCTGTTTTGACTTTAGCGGGAATGCGGCTGGTGAAGACATCTCCCAAACGTGCTTCCGCCCATTCGCGGCGCGTCCAATGCTCGCCAAGCGTATTCTTTTCCTCCAAGGTATAAAAAGGGAAATTGAGGATCGTGATAAACGCCACTTTGTTGGCAAAGAGGTCGTCCAACATGTGTGCGCTCGGATCATAACCGGACATGATCCAGTCTATATCCGTCGGTTCGCCGGCATTCATGAGCTGGGTCGGTTTGAGGAGTTCGACCTTCAGCATATCGGCACTCTCGTTCATTTTCTCCATCATCCGGCTGAGGCTCTCAAAAAGCGTGTTCCGCTCCTCTTCCGTTCGCGCATAATTGTGCTCTACAAACTCGCGGAAATCGGCAGCCGACCCGTCTTGTTCAGTCCAGAGGGCAGCAGCCTGCTTCACGCCGCGCTCCATGCGGGCGTCCGAAAAAACGATCCCTTCGTACAGCGTTTGTTGCTTGTCCGAAGAGGTGGTACATCCAATCCAATTAACCATCATAATAACTGCCGCAAGGGCTTTGAAAAAAGATTGTTTCATATCTATGCAATAGGTATTTTCAGTTCATTAATCGTGCCGTTCAGGTCGATAGAGAGCACAAAATGCTGGATCGTCAGCTTGCTGGTGAGTTTGAGTACACCGGGTTGGGCATTGGGCAGTAGTGCTGCGAGCACGGCGTCCAGCAAGCCGCTTAATGCTTCCGGCGCGATACTCAGATCGTTCACAAACGGCGTGAGGTGGACGGAAGGAATGATACTTTTTCCGGCTAACTCCACGGCATGGCGTTGCACCCACTGCGCAGCAAAAGACTGTAAGTCAATGGTATAGACGACGGGTTTCTCTTCCGTACGAAAGACCAATCCCAAGCTGCGCAAGGTCTCGATAGGGCGGTTCTTGCTCCACCCTGTCTTGCGGCGAATGGCATTCAGGTGCACATCAATCGTGCCCATATCGTACTGGAAGCGGTTGCCCCAGACATGGTCGATCAGTTCCTCTTTGCTGCAGATCTTATTGGGGTGCGTAGCGAGGTACTCCAGCAGCCCGAACTCCAAGCCCGTGAGGGACACTTCTCTCTCTCCTACCCGAACGATCCGCCGCTCGCGGTCCAAAGATATATGGTCTGTGATGGAAACGAACATATCAAAAGAGTTTGAGTTGTTTGTCTTGGAAAATCTGGTATCCCACTTCGCAGTTGATGCACTCGTGGTGTTGGCAGTAGTTTTGGTATAGATGCAACAATGCCTGAGTGTCTGCGGCGTTCTTCACCTCTTGTCCCAACACCCGCCACTGGCGAATGATACTATTGTTCTCCGCCGGAATCTGTTCCATCATAGCGAACGCGTCCCAGTGGCTGTTATGGCGTGCGGCAAATGCGTATTTGTAAGGAATGACGGTGTTAATCAGCAAGATGTCTATACTGCTTCTGCCCAGCGGCGGCACATTCGTTTCCCGGAACTCAAAGAGCGAAATGAGGTCTTTTAAGTCGTTGGTGTCGAGGATCTTACTGAGTAGCGACTCGGACTGATAAATCAGTTGTGCAAATTGCCTGATTCGCAACTCCGGGCTGTTCTGCGGTCGCATTCGGGCATGTTTCCAGATACTTGGATCCATGGGCGTCAGGTTGAATTTGGTGCGCAGAAATTCGTACTCTTTCTTAAGGTCCGTTTCCTCTTCTTTGATAAGCCCCGCCTGACCCATCAGCAGGGCGGTTAGTTGGAAGAGGCTGTTGCGGTGTTTCTGCAGGTACGAGAGGGGTGTGTTGATAGCCAGTTGCTCAAACGGCAGACTGTTGGTGTGGAATCCGAAATTGCGTGCAAGCGAGATATAGAGCGCGTGTTCCCAACTGCCTTTGGTGATCTCCAACAGCCGGTCTATAGACGCTTTTTTGCACTCCAGCCGTTTGTTCAGCAGGGTCTTGCGCCAGCCTGCTGTGATCAGTTCCGGGTCGTGGATCAGCTGTTCGGCGCAGCCGATGCGGCTGATGGCGCTGTCCATCTGTTGGGCAGAGACGAAGAGGTCAGAGAGGTAGTCTTGGTCGCTCGGATAGTTCAATTCGCATTGCGGGATTAGTTCGCCGCGCGAGTTATACACCGGCTTGTCCGCCGTCCGGACGACATGCAGGATAACCGAGTCATACGCCTTGTCCAGATGGTGGCGATGTTTGACCCAGTCGCTGGAAGAGACATGTATCTCGATGTTTCCGACCCACTCTTTGCCGTCAATACGGATCCGCGCATGGCTGTAGTCCGGACCCGCGTCCCGGTTATGTTCGCCAACAGACAGTATTTCCACAGACCGTCCGTCCGTCGTCTGTTGCGCCATTCCAGCCCACAGGCAATGCTCCCATATGTAATGCAGTATGATCTCCGGCATAGATAAAATTATTCAACTAACTGACTTACACGGCTGACCACACGGTATTCTACATCTTGTAATTCTTTATAATGAGCAATACCACATAATATTTTTTGCTTTTCGCTTGGGTGTAACTTGTTCAAATCAACAGATGCTGTTCCGGTGTCCTTTGTTTCGGCTACAAAATAAATACGTTTGTCATCCTCAAATATAACAGCCCAATCGGGGTTGTAATTTCCTATAGGTGTTGGTATCTTAAACCACTCAGGCAACTTAAAATAGAATTTAACTTGTTCACTTTGTTCGCAATCTTGTGCGAAATGATTTTCGACGGAGGAATCCAGCGGTACGTATTGATCATAAATAGTTTTTTCCGGTTGATTGACTTTGTAGGTAAACTCATTCAAATAAATTTCCAATTGGCTATCAGTAAATAGACGCATTTCGTATTCAGATGAGCCAACGCGATGATATTCAATACCGTCAATCATCATGTCATATAATATACGGCGGATTGCAGATACTGCTATGTCCATGAATAACTGAGGATTTACTGATACATCATCAAGCCTACCAGATTGATTGAGAATGGACCAAATAGTGGAACGCGTCAGCTCTGTACGATTTTGAATATATCCCAGAAAATCAGGAATGATATAATCAGTCTCTCCTTTTGCTACTTTATCTCCTTTATAGTTGGTAGTGACTCCTTCTGAACTAATTACGACCTCTGTTTTAACGGATCGAATAGTAGGAGCAACTATGCGGGGCATTTCCTTAATGGCTTTGGCTGCTTTTTGAATTATATCATCGGTACTATAGTTAACGCGATAAGTTGTTTTGGCTTTTAGTTTGTCCCAAATCTCCAAGAATAGGGGATCTGCTTCAAATCCTTTACGGTATTTGACAGTCACACGTTTACGTTTAGGCTTGATACGTCCTGTAAAATCAACACCGCAATCATCATGTAGTTCGGTCTGTAATGCTTTTGCAAAATCATCATAAGATTCGTTGGCAATCACGGTGAGCCGATTGATATTCTTATCCCGGACACGCATTCCTTCTTGGTTAACCGCAAGACGCAAACCGCGACCGATTTCTTGTCGCTTCTTCATTTCGGACTTTGTCTCGTTCAGCGTGCATATTTGGAAAACATTAGGATTATCCCATCCCTCTCGAAGTGCCGTATGCGAGAAAATAAATCGTAAAGGTTTCTCTAAGTCCAATAAATCTTCTTTATCACGCATGATGAGGTTATAGGTGTCATCATCTGCTTTTGAGAGACCGTCGGTATCTTTTACGTGTCCTTTTCTGTCTTGCGAGAAATAGCCATTGTGTATTTGTTCAATGGGAAAAATATCCAATGACTGAAATTGAGGTTGTGCAATCAGTTCAGTATAGATTTCCTCAAACCACTTTGCAAATTTCCCCTGTATTATATTTCCTTGTCCGTCGTATGAACGATAGTTAGCAACACGGTCAATAAAGAATAGAGAAAGTACTTTTATCCCCAGTTTATTCAGTTTCAACTCTTTTCTCAAATGCTCTTCTATCGTACGGCGCATCTGAAAACGCATCACATCATCTTTTAATTCATCATGCCGTTCTCCGATGAATAATGTTTCGCCATTTGTAAATACAACGCAGCCGTTGGAAGCATCGATTTCCTCAATGATATAGCCATTCCGATATATCTCTTTTTCGTTAGATAATTGGTATAAATCATCTCCGGTCCGGACAGAAATTGTTTTTTGCTTTACTCCTTCTTTTGTATTTTGATCTATCGTAAGTTTAGCAGTCACTTTCGTTTTGGCAGGGATGATGCTTTCCAAAGCTACAAAAGCTCCGTTTAAGGAGTTTTCTTCCAATACGGAATCTACCTCTATTTGTTTTACTAATCCGAGATCATAAGCTTTAACCGGATTGAGGCTATACACGAGATTGTATTTGTTTCTATGCGTAGCGGAGTAGCGGAGTGTGCATAAAGGATTCAAATTTTGAACGGCAGCCGCTCGCTTCTCCGATTCCATATTTTGCGGCTCATCTACAATAACAATCGGATTGACGGATTGAATGAACCGTATAGGCTCTTGTCCGTTAAGCTTGTCGTTCGGACGGTTGATGATGTTCTCGTCTTTGGCAAAAGCATCTATATTGATGACTAATATTTCTATATTGTCTCCGGTTGCAAATCCGCGTAAAGCAGAAATATGGCTACTGTCATACACATAATAGCGGACAGGCGTGTTGTCGTATAGCGATTGAAAATGCTCGTGTGTTATTTGCAGGTTCTTTAATACACCTTCACGAATAGCGACAGATGGAACAACAATAACGAATTTCTTGAAACCGTACTTGCAATTTAGTTCATATATGGTTCTCAGATACACGTAGGTCTTGCCGGTACCTGTTTCCATTTCAACAGAAAAGTGCATGCCATCCAACGCATCGGAAATGGGCAACTCATTATGCGCTTGTATTTTCTGCAAGTTGCTTAATATCTGTGTTTCGGACAGCATTAACCGGTTCGCTATTCCGTCAATCAGATTAAGCGCACCGGACTCGTTGAGGCTATAGGTTAAGCCCGAATCTTCAGCATTTTGTCCTTCAAAGAGATTTACAACGGATTGTATTGCCTCTTGCTGATACCCTAAATTCGATTCAAAAGATAGTTTCATACCGTGTAATCCAAGACAAAATGTTGTATGATGCCATAATTGATATGGTCAGATTCAAAATACTCGTTATGTATAGGATGCTCTTTTCTAAAAAGAGATTCTGACTCTCTTTTAGATTGCTTAAGGATTTTGTTTATCCCTTGAATAGTATTGTCAACATTGCCTTCCTGCAAATAACTAATGAGGATCCCTTTGGGATAAATAGAGTGTATATAATTATCAATACCTGTATCAATATATCTTTTTTTCAGTGCATAATCATGTTCTTTTAAACGTTTAGCTTCAATATAGAAATGGTAATCCTTTTGAAATCTTATATGAGACATTCTCATATCTATACGTTTCTCTTTGTCTGCGAACCCTTTTTCTTTCCGACTTTCATCATGGAGGTGATTTTCAGTATTATTACTAATTTTCCATTTTAATCGTTTCTTATTATTCGTTATATACTGATCAAGTGTTTCTGTAAAATCATTTTCTGCCCAATCTATTGAATATTTTTTTTCACTTATAGAGGAATTATATGCTTCTATAAGCAATATTATACAATGATTCTCAAATGATTTTTTGACGGAGGCGATAATATAACTATACAATCCCATATATCAATCCTCCTCCATATTTAAGATTTCCATAATGATTTTTGAAGCTTCTTCCATGGCCATGGATTCTGTCCAAAAACGTTTTTGGTTAGGAAGTATTATGTATATATTGTTCTCATGGTAGTAAGTGATTTTCTTTCTAAAATAAATACTACCTTCTTTTGCTTCCCATAGTAACTTATCAAGTACATTTAACTCTGAATTAAAATCTTGAATAGAACGTTTAACAGATGAGGTACTTTCATTAAAGAGCAATTTGATAATTGCTAGTGGCGATTTAGATTGCGGGGTATAATAGATACCAGACACCTTCATGTTGTTATCGCACATAAATTGGTTTATCTCATCACATAATCTATTGGTATATGTTAATATGTCTTGTTTATTTACAGGCCACATCGCATCTTTATAAGATTTCATCATCAATTGTTTTGTTGTTGAACAAAAGTCATCGATTAAAATCTTTTCTTCATCAGATATTTCGTATTTTACATATATATATTTATTTACTTCATCTTCAAGAGATTTAATATCTATATCGCCAAATTCTGTCTTTCCTGCAAGGGCACTATCATACATGCTTGAAAGGGCATACAGATCATCTGTCTGTAGCGTGAACGGTAACGATTTTATCTCATTGATTTTGATTTCTTCTCGTTCAATTCCAATTGAGGGAGAACATAAAAATATGTAGTATTGAACTAATGATGAATTTAAAAAGCAAGTTAACCCTTTTAGTATTTGTTCATTATTAATTTGTAGCCCGATAACTTTACTGTTAAAAGAGCAATCCTCGTGTATAAATGATGCGCAGATATCATTATTCTGAAGTCCTTCCTTTATTAAAATATGCGGAGCCTTATATGTACAGGTATTACCTAGTCGTCTAAACCCATGAATTGTCAGCCTTTTTCCCCAATTAGGATGTTGGTCGTATATCACCTTGGATTTTAACGACATTCCGTCTTTTATATTGCTGAAGTGGTATGATAAATACCTATTAATATGTTCTGGCTTAATATATACGCTGGGGACTTCGTCGTTTATAATCACATTTCTTGTTGAAGAATCTATAAACTGTAAGCCAAGACCTGAATGGATATTATTAACTGTCAGATAATTTGCAAGTATAGGCATTTTTGATAAACGAGCTATTAAATCAGCATCTTTATAGCCCCCCCACATCGCAATTTTCCATATTTTAGTATCTGTCTTTCTGCATTCCTCTCTTGGCAGATATTTTACATCAGCACTATCAATTACAACCCCTTCTAATATATTTGATTTAATATATGTTTTAGGTGCATAATATATAATTTTATCTTGGAAATCTGATGGGCGTTCTTTCTGATAGAAACCAATACATATTGGTCCTATAGCAGAACCAAACAATTGACCTCCAAAATCAACAGGAGCATTTCTCAAAATAGAGAAATTATAAATTTTTGATACATAGCATTCATTGAATAGCCATTTGCGGAATTGTTGGTATGTCCTATTGATATTGGTTAATATCTTTGCATTAAAAATAAGAGCAATTTTCCCTTTGGGAGCAAATTGTATCGCCTTATGGAGAAATGGGAGAACCATTTCTTTTGCAAAGCCATATTTGTTGCAATAATTTCTAATATTTGCAGATAGAGTAACTCCTTTTGATTTATTCTCTGTTCCAAATGGAGGATTACCTACGACCAAATCAAATTGAATCGACTCAATTTCGTCATTTGGGGCAATAGTGTCTCTGCAAAATAAATTATTACCTTTTTTCTTCTCCGGAACATGATCTGGATCATTAATCAGACATGGTAGTTTAGTTGATAACCATAGAGTTTTGGGATCCAAATTATCCACCAATGCCAGATATAAACTAAATGCAGCTACAACAATAGCTTGATCATTTTGTTCAATACCATAAATATTATCCGTTAGAATCTTATTCAATTTTTCAAAATCAGTAAGTTTTTCATTATGAGCATTCTCATAACGCTTTAACAGACGTTTGTAACTTTCAACAAGGAAAATACCAGATCCGCAAGCAGGATCCAAAATTTTGACATTATAATTTGTGTATTTTTTACCAATTGGCAGAACTTCATCCAAAATTAGCGAAACTAAAGAAGGAGGAGTATAAAATGCCCCTGCGTTCTTTTTCTTTTTCTCATCTGTTTCCGCTAAAAACCGCTCGTATATCTCACTTATTAATTCAATTTGGATAATATTAAAATCAAACAATCGCCATTCAGAAAATAATTCCGCCTGTCCGTCTCCTTCGTAGCCGTTAATAAAGCATTTTCTTATTATCTCTAAATGTTTTTGCTCAATATTCTTTTGTTCTCCTTCTACTACTGAAAATACATTGCCATTAAATTGTTCCTCTAATTTAGCAAATAACCGATATGTCGCTTCTACATCTTCAAGAATATCAAAATAAGTCTTAGCATTCGGTTTGATTGTCTCATAAAAATCTTTTCCAGTCGCTCCTCTGTCTTCAAGATATAACAAGAACAATGAACGTAAAATTATTTTATGAATGATTGTTATATCCGTCAGACCTAATTGCTGCAAATCTTTTGTCGCTTTCGTTAGACTATCTACTAAATATCGATCTACTCTCTTTTGTAGATTTATCTTTTTTCGTATTTCTATTGCTTCTGGTAAGGTCCAAACAATACCAGTGTCAATGGCTATAGACGAAAATATTGCTATAAGTTTTGATAACGCCTTTTGATCTTGACTCGTTGCATCTTGCAGTTCTATTTTCTGTAACTCCTTGCAGTAATCAGTATCCTTGCTTGCTATGAATGGTTTGGCTGTGCAATTATAGATTCTTATTTCAACATCACTATAGGCATACAAGAATAATACCTTTTGGTAATTCCAAATGTATTTATGAATTCGAGCAATATCTTTTAGTGTATCTATGTCGAATTGAGATACTTTTTTTAAAAAGATAGCTGGATATGATTTGTTTTCGTCAGTAGAAAAGTATATTTCATCTATGCCGAAATCTTTCACTTGTTCGCATACAATTCTTTGGTCATCAGGCAATGAGGACACATCAGAACACGAAACGCATCGATTTAGCCCTAAGGCTTCTTTGAAATCATAAGTCTTCATATGCTGTTCCTAATTTTATATCGTTTTGAAATGGATGCCTGCGTCGCGGAGTTGCAGGGCGGTGTTGGTTTTCAGTTGGTCATTGCCGGAAAAAAGGTTATCCAAGGCAATCACTTTTTGCGGGTGCAGGGACAAAACATAGTCTATCGTATCTTGATCTACTGACTCCAGAAGCAACAGCAGTTCGCCGGAATGGATATTGTAGCAATTGTGGCTGTGCTCAATAGTGCTGTTCAGATTCTTGCCGTTCTTCAGCATTAGTTCATACACCATATTCTCGATAGAGGCATTGGCGGCAACCGGGTTGAGGAAATCAAGGGTCTGTTGTTTCCATTGGGTTTGGTCGGAACCGTGAATCTCGCGCCATTGCTTGAAATTGCTGTCTGAAAGTTTAAATACTTTAAATCCAAAATCAGGCATAGAGCTGTCCTCTGCATCATCAAAAGACAGTTCCCCGGCTTTCTCCGCTTTTTCTGCTTCTACTTCTGCACGTAATTTGTTACCGGCACGACGGATACGCTCTTTGCTGATTTCAGCAATAGTGGAGTAGCCGGCTTTGTAAGCTTCACTTTTAGGATCACATAATTCCGGCAATTGGACACATATGAAACGCCGGTTCCCTCCATCTTCTTTATTCAATTGCATAACAGCGTGAGCTGTTGTGCCGCTACCAGCGAAGAAATCAAGGTATATACCATCTCTATCCTCATCATTGACAATTAATGATAGAGCACGTTTTATCAATGATACTGGCTTGGGGAAATCAAAGAATTTACCTTCCATTAAGTCTTCTAAATCTTTACTGGCTTGGTCGGTTGTACCAGCGTCTTCATGTTTCCATAAATCAACGGGAACCATACCACCATCCATTTCTGACAAGAATTTTTTAAGACGTGGATATATATTTTCGCCATTCTTACCCCAATACAATCTATTTTCCGCTACATGCCGTTCATAATTTGCCTTTTCGTATTTCCAAGCATTTGTAGGATGTATTACTTCTTTTTCAAGGATAGGATTCCATAAAGGATAGGATAAATTAGGTCTTTGCTCTTTTGTAGCAGGGTTAACATAAGAAACGCTAGTCCATACTCCGCGAGGGTCATTATCTGGATTTGAATATATAGAATCAGCTTTTTCGTTACGTGGTTCTTTGATGTTATAAACAATTTCTGATTTACGATAAACTAGAATGCTTTCTGTAAGTGTCGTAAAAGTTTTAGAATTATTGCTCCTAGTATATCGCTTTTCCCAAACAATAGATGACAAGAAATTCTCCTCTCCGAATATCTCATTCATGAGCAAACGGAGATTGTGGACTTCGTTATCGTCAATACTGATGAATATGACGCCATCTTCCCGCAACAAGTTCTTGGCGAGATACAAACGTGGCATCATCATATTCAGCCAGTTGCTGTGATATTGGCCGTTCTCTTTGCTGTTCTTGCGGAACATACCTTCGCGGGTTATATACCCCTCTTCGTCCTTGTCGCCTACGCGCTTTAAGTATTCTTCTTTCGACTCAGAGAACTTGTCCGGATAGATAAACGAATCATTGCCCGTGTTGTACGGCGGGTCAATGTAAATCATTTTGACTTTGCCAAAATAACTCTTCTGGAGCACTTTGAGTACCTCCATGTTCTCCCCCTCAATAAAGATATTCTGCGTACTGTCAAAATCAACGGATTCCTCTTTGCATGGCACCAACGTAGCCGAGGACGGGCGTTGCATGATACGGAAGGCATCGGACTTGCCTGCCCAGTTGAGCACATAGCGTTCATTGGAGAAAGTGATGTTTTCGCCCAAAGTCGCCTTCAGCTTCTCAAAATCAATCTTCCCTTCGTCAAATATCTCTGGCATGAGCCGTTTGAGTACGTCCAAACGCTCTTGCTGAGGGGTAAGCGAGTATTCCATTTCGTTGTTTTCTATCGTGTTCATTGTGTCTTTATTTGCTATTCTCTTTTACCTTTGCACACAAAATGTTTTTTACCTTTGCACACAAAAGTGCGCAAAGTTACAACTTTTTTCTGATATATGCAAGTTTTTCCCTATTTTCCGTATAAAAAATCTTTTCGGCTTTGCATTCTTTTCTATTCTCGCGCATGTTTTCGCACCATACACATCCACTCCGCATAAAGGAATTTACGATCTTAAATGCATGTACGAGTGGGTGATTAGTGGGTGGTTAGTGGGTGATTAGTGGGTCGTTAAGCCGACGTCATCGGGAGAATAAGGGAAGAATGATTCGGATTGAAACCGATTTTTGTAAATTCGCTGCAAAGGTACGAAAATATTTGCAAATATGCAAAAAAAGCAGTAATTTTGCACGCTTTTTTGCTGAAGGCGGATAGCTGACAGCTGAATGCTTATCAATTTTATGTTCAAAAATCTTCTAAAACAACAAGGAATCCGTTTCCGTCGGTTCAGCCACAAGGCGTATGCCGCTTTCTGTTCTGTTCACCGCGAGGTGACGATCGGGCGCGTGGCAGCGTACATGACGGATCTTGAGATGCTCAAGAGCGGAAAGAGTATTGCCGTTTCGGCGTTACTGCTCTTTGCCGGAGTAGCTTCCGCGGAAGCCGATGAAGGCGTTCCCAAGGATTCCGTCCCATTAACCGCCCAGCAACTTAGTCTTCAGGAGGTGCTGGTCGTTTCTCACAAAGCTGAAGTTCATTCGGAAGCCTATCGTCTGATCACGCAGGTCTCGCATGCCGAGATCGAAGCCTTGCCGATCCAGACCGTAGCGGATATTTTGCAGTATCTGCCCGGGGTGGATGTGCGAACGCGCGGCGCGAACGGTGCCCAAGCGGATATCAGCATGCGCGGCGGTACGTTCGACCAAGTGCTGGTGCTCCTGAACGGTGTGCCGCTCTCGGATTTCCATACCGGGCACTATGCGCTCAACATACCTGTTTCGGCGGAACTGATCGAGCGCGTGGAAGTGCTGCAAGGTACGTCGGCGAACCTGCACGGCGCTTTCTCCGGTGCGATCAATATCGTCACGAAGCAAGCTGTCAGCCGTCAGCCGTCAGAAGTCAGCCTCAAACTGACGGCAGGTATGAACGGTCTGGTCAATCCCGAGGTGGCGGCTACTTTCGCCATTCCTGATAAATCCTCCTCCCTTGAGGGGAGGTTGGGAGGGGTTAAACCGCTCACTATTAACCTCTCCGCCGAGTACAGTCGTGCGGATGGGTACTATGCGCCTTCGCCCACAGAGAAAGAAGCCACGGCGTGCAAGAACAGCGATTTCAAGTTAGCCAACCTCTATTTCCAGACCCGCTGGAGAGGACTGGATGTGCAAGCCGGTGCGCAATGGAAAGATGCAGGACTCGGAATGGGTTATGGTTTTGGCAGCCAGGATCAGTTTGACGCCACGCGTACGGCTTTTGCTTCTGCCAAGTACGGCCATCGTTGGGGTGCATGGCGGCTGGACGTACAAGCGGCATATCGCGCTAACTACGACCGCTATGAGTGGCATAGAGGCCAGCGGCTGTACGGTAATTTCCATTTCGCCCAGACTGCTTCTGCTGCTGTCGAAGCACACTATGCTTCGCGGATTGGTACGACCTCTTTCGGCGTCGGAGTAAGGAACGAGAACATGCATTCCACTAACTTGGGCGACACCATCAATCCGAATGGTCAAGTGCCTAATGTGGCGGATTTTCCGCTGGCGGACGTGCGTGTGCTGGATCTGGTCAAAGGCGGTAACCGGTTTCATGCCAATTACTATGCCGAGCAGACGTTCTATTACGCCGGACTGGCTGCGTCTATCGGTATCAACGGAACCTATAACACGCAGTTCGGACACCATTTAGGCGGAGGTGCGAACATCGGTTATACCTTTGAGAAAGCCGGTACGCTCTATGCCAATGCGAATCGTTCGCTACGCATGCCGACCTTCACGGACCTCTATTATAATGCCGGAAACCAACTTGGCAATAGAAATCTCAAACCCGAAGAAGCATGGCTGCTATCCGTGGGGTATAAATACACGCCGGACTTTGGCAAAGCAGGCAAGCTGTCTCTGTCCGCCGACTGGTACTACCGCTGGGGAAAGAATATCATCGACTGGGTGTATGTGCCGACCGACACCAAGCGTCCCTACCATGCCGAGAACCAGCAACAGGTGAATGCCACGGGTGTGGAACTGTCTGTGGCTTATCGTTTTCCATCTTTCTTCCCCCCTTCATGGGGGGAGCGAGAGGGGCCTTGTATCTCGGTGGACTATGCTTATACGTATCTGGATTTGAATCTGAAGGAGTCCGGTTCGCGGTACTTGGACTACCTCAGCCATAAGCTTTCGATCCATCTGGAGCATGGGATCTACAAAGGTCTCGGAGCGTCGTGGACCGTCCGTTTTCAGAAACGTGAAGGGCAGTATAATAACGCCGAAAGAGCTGTGGCGGATTATCAGCCGGTATGGCTCTTGGACGGTTCAATCTTCTGGCAAAACAAGTACCTGCGCGTCTCTGCCGATTGTACCAACATGACCAACACCCGCTATTACGACTACGGCGGTATCCTCCAACCCGGCGCCTGGGCGAAAGTGAGTATCAAAGCGAAACTGTAAGCACAATCGGCAGGTGGTCGGAGAAGCCGTCTTTCTGGTATCGAAAACCATTGAAGGTGCGTTTGGGTCTGAGACCGAGATATTTCTCATCCGGTTCTTGGATCCATTCTGCATCATAGATATTGACCGTGCTGAGGCTGTCCAGAGCCGGCGAAGTGTAAAACTGATCCAGACAACTCCACCGTCCTTGCCATTTATGCGTGCCGGTCTCTTTTCCATTAACCGGTTCCCGATACCTCACACCCCGTAGTTCCTCTCCATTCAGGGGGACAGAAGGGGCGTCACTATTCATATCGCCCATGACGATGATTTTCGCTTTCGGATGCAGGGCATAAACGCTGTCGATGGCGGTTTGCAGCACGGCTTTTACTGCGGTCCTTTTCCATTCGCTCTCTGCCGCTCCGCCGCGCTGGGAAGGCAGATGGCATACAAACAGGTGCAAAGTGTCCTTCTTGTCCACCTGTGCGCAGACATAGAGGATGTCGCGGGTGATTAATTCTCCCTCTCCTTGGGAGAGGGTCGGGGTGAGGTTTCTCGTCCGAATGGTATCCACCCTGCTCTTTTTATAGATCAGCGCAACGTCTATTCCCCGCCTGTCGGGGCTCTCGTAATGCACAAAATCGTACTCGCCCCGCCGTAGCGTGTAGCATAGTTTGCGCAGGCATTTGGCATTCTCCACCTCCTGCAGACCCGCTATATCTACCCCATCCCATTCGCCGATATGGGTCAGCACGCGGGCAATGGATTCGACCTTCCGTTCATAGCGCGAATAGCTCCACCGCCGCTCACCCTCCGGCGTCCATTCCCAATCGTCTTTCTCCACCCACAGGCTGTCGGTCATGACGCTGTTGTGCTTCGGATGGAAAAGATTCTCTACATTATAACTCACCACCCGCAGCGGCTCAGCAGACATGGCGTTTATACCCGCGAAAACCATTACAAGAGTAAGGAGAATATTACAACACTTATGCTGCATTTTAATGTTCTAAGAGCCAATCGGCAGCATTCACTACACGGATCTTTTTGCCGTTATGTTCAATGGTACCCGTGTCACCATACATAACAATCAGCGTCAGGTTGTCACAATGAGTTGCTACTGATCCTCGTGTTAATCCTTCAATCTCACGCTTATATAATTTCTCAGAAGGATTGCTAAAGTCATAAGTAACTTGTACCAGTTCTTGCACATGATTCCTTTCTACCACCACAAAGTCCACTTCATATTCACGTTCTTTGCGTAAATAATATAGTTGCTGATAGTCACTATGAATGCGGCGTGCTATCTCCAATGCGACTACATTCTCCAGTCGCAAACCGTAACTCTCGGTCAGTAAGGCGTTGTCATGCTCGTCAATAAATGCCGGATCAATAGCATAGGCTTTACGCGCCATCGTCTTTTCTTTGCTCTTTAAGGAAAACTTAGGTAGCACATATAGCAGATACGCATTTTGCAGATACTCCATATAATTCTTCGTGGTGTGTACCGATTGGATTCCTAATTCCTCTGTTATATCGTTGTAGGATTTTTCTTGACAGAACCAATCTAGCATCTTGTTTGCCAAATCGGATAGCGTTTTTTTGTACCGAACTTTGTATCGCTTGCAAATGTCTTTCTCAATGATTGCTTTAAGAAGTGATTGTAAATAATCGTGTCTGTTCGTCTCGGGAACAGCAATCAATTCCGGGAAGCCTCCTTCCATAATATACTGCGATAATGCGTGCTGTCTCAGTCCGATTGCGCGAACGCTACCGGATACAGTATCTATATGGTTCATTTTGCATACTTCTGCAAAAGAGAATGGGAACAATTCTATCTTATGGTAACGGCCGGTGAGATGCGTTGCTAATTCTCCGCTTAACAAATTGGCATTGCTTCCTGTTATTATTAATCGAATTTGCTGGCGTAAGAGGCGGTTAACGAATAGAGGCCAATCCTTGACGTTCTGAACCTCGTCTAAAAACAGGTGTGTGAAATCACCATAAATCTCATAAAGCATCTGTAGTACGTCATCCAAGTCGTCCGTTTTGGCATTTCTTAGACGCTCGTCATCGAAATTGACATAAGCGAAAGGCACGTTCTTCTCAATCAACACTTTCTGACAAAGCGTTGACTTACCGCTGCGTCGTACGCCGATAACTACCTGTGCCAAATGGCTGTTCAGATCCACTTCTTGCTCCTCCTTGCGCGTGCACAGCAAGCCGGTGTCCACATGCTCCAATTCCTCTCTTTGGGACTCTAAAATACGTTTTAAGTTCTTCATGAGAATAATGTCTTTCTAAAATCCGCTGCAAAGGTAGTAAAATTTATTCATATATGCAAGAAAAATTATTCTAAAATGCACAAAATCGCAAGTTTTAGGTAGTCTAAACTGCACAAAATCGCAAGTTTTATGTAGTCTAAACTGCACAAAATCGCATTTTTTTGTCAGTATTAAACCTGCCAATCTCGGAGGCATATGCAGGTCATTTTCTTTCTAAGTTCTTATGCCTTTTTGTCTTTTATTTATATAACTTTTTTAGGAATCGGCAGAGGTAGTCCTGCCAGTTATCCCAAGTGTGTCCTCCGGCACTCTCGTAATAGGTGTATTCGAGGTGATTGGCTTCTAACCAACGGCGGTAATCGGTATTGAAATCATACAGAAAATCCTCCCTTCCGATGCCGATCCAATAGAGCGTGGTAGTCTTCATCTGTTCGCGGATTTCCTCTTCCCAATGGTCGTAGATCGCAACCGGTTCAACAGGACGGATTGCCGCGGAGAAGAGCCCCACGTATGCAAATTGTCCATGCAGATAGTGGCTCACGTGCAGGGTGTGAAAACCGCCCATGGATAGACCTGCAATGGCGCGCTTGGAAGGTTCATTGCTGATTGGATATTTGGCTTCGGCTTCCGCCATGAAGTCCGGGAATTGGCGGATCCATTCGCCGTTCATGGCGTTCGCGCGCTCCTCTTCCGAAGTGAGACGAGAAGGACAGTTATCCGGCATGATAACCACCATCTCTTTGACCTCTCCGGCTTGGCGCAACGAGTCCATGATCTCCACCAACCGCCCTTGCCTCGTCCAGTCGTTCTCGTTGCCGTACATGCCGTGCTGCAGATAGAGAACCGGATATTTGGTACTTGGTACTTCATTAGGCAGATATACGCAGCAGGGCGTGCCGTGGATCGTGTCGCGCACAACCGTTCCGGCTGACTTCTGACTACTGACTTCTGAATTCTGACAGCTGACGGCTAATAGCACGATTGCCGCCAAGTAAAGAATGTGTTTCATAGCAATTTAACGATTTGTTCCAAGTATTTTTTGTCGATTTCATCGAAAGTATTGAATTCTTTGCTGTCTATATCCAGCACGGCAATCACCTCGCCGTTGCGGCGGACAGGCACAACGATCTCGCTGTTGGACTCGCTGGAGCAGGCGATGTGTCCGGCAAACTCATGCACATTGGGCACGATCACGGTCTCGTTTTTCTCCCACGCTGTGCCGCAGACACCCTTTCCATAAGGGATACGCATACACGCCGGCGGTCCTTGAAACGGACCCAAGACCAGCTCTTTTCTCTCCCCCTTAATGGGGGAGTCGGAGGGGGCCACTCTGTAAAACCCCGTCCACCAGAACCCGAACGTCTCATGGATGAGTGCCGCCACGTTCGCCATGTTGGCGATCATATCCGTCTCTCCGGCAACCACGGCAGCCGCTTGTGCCAGCAATTCTTGGTATTTCTCTTCTTTCGTCATAATAGTCTTCCTTAATTGCGCCGCAAAGGTAGTACTTTTTTGGCATATATGCAAGTAAAAAAACAGAAAAAGCGCCCCGAGGGACGCTTTTTCCAATCCTCTCCCCTTTCCCTCTCCCTCGTGTTGCCAACGCGACCATCACGCGATCATCTCGCGACCATCACGCGACCACCTTAGGACGACAATACCCCCATAATAGGAGAACGGCGGCTTACCCATACTTGTTCAAATTCTTCCATAATAATTTTTAATTGCTGGTGCTGGTACTATGTCTATACTACGCTATTACTTAGTACCACCACCACCTTTTTCTTTTTTAATTTTCTTTTGCTTCTTTTCTTTTATTCCCTTTCTTTTTCGGCTAAGCCTCAACGATCTGCTGCGCCGTATGCTTTTTCTCGAAAGACGCGACAAAATTACTGCTTTTAGTTGGATAAAACAGACCCGCGAAATCATTCGCGAGCCTGTTTACTAACGCTTTAACAGCTTAACACTTTAACGGTTTAACGCACTTCAGCGCCTAAGATGTTGAATACCTTGCCATCCGGACGGATGATATAGAGCGTGCTGTTATGCAGGATCTTCTGAGAGCTGACTGCTGATGGCTGAATGCTTACTCCCTCCACGCCTTGCGCGGGATTGAGTTGTATCACATACGGTTCCCACGGCGTACCGATATGGTTGTCGGAGACGAAGGTGAGGGTCTTGTCTATAACTCTCTCTTTACCGTTGATGACGGTACGGAGCTCCATCGGCTGGCCTGCACCGTCGCCCGCGATAACGAGGTAATAGAGGCTGTCGGTATGCGCACGGACGGCACCGCGGCACTCACCGCCGATATATGCCGCTATCTCGCAGGTATCTACTACCGCCTCGCCGTCCATCAGACGGATCGTCATCGTCATGTTGCTCGGATAAGCACTGTACGCCCTTTGTACTTTGTACATTGTCCCTTTGTGCATCAACTTCCGTTGCATGTGACTGACGGAGGCGGAGAGGGTCGGATAGACGAAGGACTTAGCCGTGCTGTCGGTGCTGTAATAGAGGTAGCCGTGTCCGGGTTCGAGCGCGGTGAGCGTGCCTTCCCAGCCGTAGATGTCATAGACGGAAACGCCTGTCTGCGACTTGATGATGTCGCCCCACTTGGGCTGCACGCCCGCAAGGGCTTCGTCCACCACCATGGTTGACAGCGGCGTATAAGGCAGCCAGTTCCAGCCGTGCTCTATCATAACGCCCATCGAGTCGGAAGGCAGCCGCTTGCCGCTAACGGAGAGCTGCGGGTCAAGGGTGGCGGAAGCCGTCTTGGTCGTACGCAGGATACGCAGTTTGTACATTTGGTTCACCGCGAGCTTGAGCGGACCGTTGAAGATAGAGCCGGAGCTCTGGCTGAAGGTCTCCTGATCCTTGACAAGCACGTTCCAGCCCTTGTACTGCGGCGTGAAGACGAGGTCGCAGTACACCGACGGCGGCTCTACGCCGAAGGCGATCCAGTTCCAGTTCTCGTGTACCGGAATGAGCTGCTCTACGCGGTCGGACTTGGTCCAGATAGCCGGTGTGTTGAAATTACCGATCATCGTGTCCTGACGGAAGACCAACTCATTTACCATTTGGTCATTTACAATTTGGTCATTTATTTGGTCATTTACCATTTGGTTATTTGGCAGCTGTATATTCGCATCCGTATAGGCGATGCCTTTGGAGGCATCCCAGATACGGAAGGAGATGGGTTGGTTCTGGTCGGCGTCGGGTGTGTCGGAGCCGTAGATGATCAGGGTCTCGTACGCCGCGCCGCGTATCTTCTTCGGTGCAGCCACGCCGCGGCACTCGCCGCCGATGAAGGCAGCCACCATGCTCTCGGGGTTCTCCATCAGGATACCGCTGAGGTAAACCTGTCCGATGATGGTCATGGAGTGGTCGTACTTAGTCGGGTCAACGGTCCAGTTAGGCGTCTCGCCGCGCACTTTCATGACGATACGGAGCGGTTCGAGGATGCCCTTGTTGCCCTGCACGCCTATCGTCGCTTCGTAGTTGCCTACGGGCACGAGCGGATTGACCGCGAAGCGCAAGGTCTTCGTCTTTAACGGCTGGACATCAAAGACATTTACCATTTGGGCATTTACCATTTGGTCATTCTCAACAAGACTCAGCCACGACGGCATGTTCTCCACCGTGTAGTACTCAGTCTGGCCGGACTTGTTCTCGATATTCACATCGAAGGTGTAGTCCTCGCCGTACTGCTTGGTGATATTGACGGAGTCCTTCGTCCATACAAGTGTGTTCTGCTGCACGTAGGCGGTCCACTTGATGGGGTTGGAAGTGTTGCCGTTGAGGTCGTGCACATCCGTCAGGGTGATGTTGAGCGTGGTGCCCTCCAAGTCACGCGCGGTGACTTCCGTTTCAGCGAGATTGATGACCACCTTGCGCTCGGACGCTACCGGCATTGCCGTGAGGATTGTCTCCGACTGTGCGCGCTTGAGCGGCGGGGTGTTGGCTACATACGTATGACGAGTGGACTGCATGTCGCCCGTATTGCCGTAGATGGAGACGGGTGCCATGTTCTGCAGCGTGAAGCCCTTGGTCGCCACGCCGTTGATGGTGCTGTCTTTCTCGAACGGATAGTACCCCACTAAGCCCTGCGAATAGACCTTGGCGGTGTCGATGGTGTTGTACATATTGCTCAGAAGCCTGTCTTCGGAGAGCGTGGCTTTCCAAATACGCACCTCATCGATGTAGGCATACTCCGCGTTCTTGGCGAAGACGAGTGCCGAGCCGCTGAGGTTCGGTACATCCGCCTCGGCGATGACGGCTGTGCGTGACCCGTCGAGGTAGAACGAAGCCGCCTGGCCCCGTACCACATTGAGGGCGAAATGATGCCAGTCATAGACGATCTCCGGGAAATCAGTATGGGAGGCTACGATCCGTGACTTCAAGCCGTAGTCCAACACGAGGTTCTGCGCCGTGTCGTAGCGCAGGCACAGTTTCTCCGCCTTCGCCTGCAGGTCGCCTGCCACGGAAGGCACGGCGGTCTCGAACACGGTGTCTGTCTCGATCGTCGGATAATACCATAGCTCGATGGCGTAGCTGTCGTTGTAGCCGGTAGTGATTTGCGAGATGTCCGCCTGCATGCCGTTGGTGCTGTCCATACGGGCGGAGTAGTTGGTGCTGAGGATGTCCCATGCGTCTTTGCCGGTGAAGTTATGCGTGCGGCGTGTGTCTGCCGCCACGAAGCCGTGACCCTCGTTCATGTGCCAGTAGTTGGTCAGACCGTAGGTGTAGGTGTCTTTGGACACATACTTGTCGGTTTTCGCTTCCTTCAGGTCGCGGAAGATATTGTAGATCGCGAGGTCGTGGATGTTCGCGTCAATAGGACCGAGGTAGAGGTAGTTGTCGTCGCGGTAGTCCGCTTTGTCTATCTCTACCTCCGAGACGGTCTGCCCTGCGAAGAGGTCAAGGGTCGTCGTGTCGTACTGCGCTACCATATTGAAGAGCATGGTCTCCGCCTTGTAGTTCATGGCAAAGAAGATCCATTCGTCCATCGGAACGGCTTTCTCGGAAGTGTATTTGGCGCCGGCGATATTGACTACCACATAGCCGTTCGGGTCTATCGAGAGCCCGAAGTTGCCGTCCCCTTTCCCTTGGTGCAGGATAGTGCCGCTTTCGTGGGGGTTGAGCCAGAACTCCATAGCGAAGTTACCGCTGAGGAAGAGCGGGTTGTCCGTCCTCACCTCTTCGCCGTAAGGTCTGAGCCGCATCGACACCTCATGGTCAATCGGCTTGCCGTTCAGTTGGGCGGTAATCACGATATTGGAGCTGCCTACATAGCCGGGGATGATGTCCTCGTTGAACTCTACCGAGAGCTGCTCGCCTATTCCTAATATACCGTTAGCGGGCGCGGGCGTGTAGAGCGGACGCGGACGTTTCATATCTTTGATGACGGTCACCACGTCGCTGTAGGCGCGTATCGGGTCCTTGCCGTAAGGCGTGGTGGTGTACGCGCGGAACTCATACTTGCCCTCGGGGTAATAGATGTCCTGGAGCATGTCGAGCGTCATCCACAGGTCGCCCTCCGTGGGCAGGAGCGTGCGGTTGGAGCCCGCCGTGTCCGTCACACTCGTTGCCCAGGCGTAGAGGTCACTCCACTGGGTGTTGCCCGCGAAGCGGTACTGCACGCCTATCTCCTTCAGATTGCGGAAATGGCGGTTGAAGCCCGACAGACGGAGCTGCAGCTTGCCGTTGCCCGTCGTCACGTCGGTGTTGAGCACCGGGTTCTCCGCCGTCAGGGTCACAGGAGAGGACGAGGGCTGGAAGTGTACGCTCAGCAGTACCTTGTCGTAGATAACATTCGGCTGGTACTGCGACATGAACCATATCTCGATGCTGTCGTAGTCGAGGATCGACTCATCGGTCTGACGGATGGAAATCACTTTCTGCGCGGTCTCGTTCTGGTTGAGGAGGATGGAGCGTCCGTTAACGGGCGTGCCGTCCATAAGAATCTGCAAGCCTTTCTGGTTCGTGTCCTCCGAGATACCGAAGTCGTAGCAGAAGTTCCTGCCTTGGTTGGAGTTGCTCATGTTGGAGCAGTAGAGGACGGCGTTCACGCTCTGCCCGGCGGGAATGTCGGTCAGGGTAAGGCTCTTAGCGGGATTGCCGGTGCCGTCGCCGATGCTGATACGCGGCTCCTCCATCCGCACGGAGCCGTTGCCTAAAGGCAGAGACTGCCCGTTGGGCTTGTAGTAATGGGTGGAATCAGCCGGCTCGTAGGGGTTGTAGGTCTGACCGCCGAAGAGGGTGAAGATCTTACTGTTGTTGCCGGATTCCGCATCGTACATATTGATGGAGAGGTCCGCATCGCGGTTGCCGTCAGCAAGAACGTAATCCCACTCGGTATAGTTTGTCGAATCTTTACCCGTTCCGGAGATAGTACCGCCGCCTACTGTGTTCTGCAGGTTTGTTATGACACCTACATCTATAAAGTCGCTGATGTTCCAGTTGTTTTTCCAGCCTATTACGGCTTGGATTGTATAGTCTGTCTGAATCTGGTCAAGGCCGGTGGTGTCGTTGCGGTAGGTGAAGGTGCGGCTGCTACCGCCGTCGATGGAGTAGTTCTTCGGCGTCTGGCTGTCCATCACTTTGATCTTTGCCTCCTCGTTTCGCCGGATGCAGTTTTCCCACGCCTCTATCTGCTCGTTGCACCACTCTACGCTGTCCCGCTCGTCCTTCTCGGGATGCTCCGGACCCACGAAGAGATAAGTGCCCTTTTCGCCGTAGTTGGAGGCGGAAGGATCAAGCCATGTCAACCATTTGGCGGACTTGCCGTGATTGACGTAGCTCTCGGCTGCCTCCTTCGACGCTACTTGCGTGAGGAACTGCTTGCGCTGGCTTTTCCATTTGGGAATCATTACTTTCTCCAATTCGTATTGCGAATAGGCGAACATAGTCTTGATCTGTGTGCCCAATGCCAATGCGTCCTCCAATACGATTTCGTACTTGCCGCTCTGCACATTCTTCTTGATATGTACCTTCCGGCAGGTGCCGACGAGGATATTATTGGACGTACCTACATACACATCGCCCATGGCACCTACGTACGGATATTTGTCGCTGGTGGATATGGATTCCACCGTAGTCTCGATGAACATGGAGTCTTTTTTGTGCGTATATTTCCAGTTAGACTTCACTCCGGTATTAACATCGGTATGTACTTCACTTGAACTGATAAGGGCTACACCTAATCCTTTTGCGGTAATGACTGTCGCTCCGGCGAGCCAATCCACCATCAGCGAATGCTCTCCCGATCTCTGATAGGTATAGTATTTCGTTTTGGTAAATACTTTACCTGTCTTGAGGGTGGTCTTGGAGTTCGCGCCGTACGGGTCACGCAGGATGAACTGCACATTGTCCGGTCCCTGGGTGACGAAGTTGTTACCCGTGGTGAGCGAGCCCAATACCACCGCGTCCATGCGGAAAGGCGTGTAGGTGCGGTCGTCGCGCGTGAGGTTGATATAGAACTGACGCGTGAAGGGCGAGACGATGTTCGGGAAACCTACTGTCCACTGCACGCGGGCACGGCCGTTCTTGTCGAGCGTAATCGGGTCGTGCTGCATCTGATAGACCTTGCCGGGGGTGTATTGCGTGGAGTCCTCCGGTGCATCGTAGATGACGGACTGGGTGGCACTCATCTCATTGCCGATGACCAGTTCCTGACCGTTGAGGTTCAAGGTATCCGTCACGGGCGCAGCACCGTCGTAGTTGGTATATGCCTCGTAGGCGTGTATCGCGTACTCTACAGCATCCAGCATCTGATAGACCGGATAGCCGAAGCGGTAAGCCACCGTGTCGCCATTTACGGTATAGAGTTGGCGGAGGGTGTCGCTTACTACATCGTCCAGCTTCACGATGATGGAGTCCATTCCGAACGCACCGGCAGGATTTCCTACCTGCACCACATCCACTTGCGGACGGGCGAAATAGGTCTGCACCATCTTGGTGTTGTACTTGTAGTTCAGCGTGACGGAGTCGCCTTGGGCGTTGGTCGTCCGGAGAGAATCCGTCCGCTCTGCTCTCGGGTTGGTCAGGTCGATCTCCGGAAGCGAGGTGAACGCTATTTCTTTGCTGTTCTTGTCTATCTTAATACTCTTGGTGATATATTTGAGCGGCGGAAGCAGGGCGGAGAACTCGCCTGTCGCCGAGTCCGTGGTGATGACGATATAGCGGGACAATTCCCCAACACCGGTAGAAGCATGGCTCCGGATAGACGCGGTGTCGGAAGCGAAGAAGCGGTCCGTAGTAGCATATTCGGTCACCTTGGGCTGTTGGCGGTTGAAGGAGAGGTTGGCACTATTGAGACCGAGGGTGATGGTCGCCACACCGATATTGTTCTTCGACAGCCCGAAGCCGACAGGCAGGGTGTCATTGACCGTACCGCCGCCTATACGACCTACGAAATTGACAAGCGTCGAGTCGAAGAAGTCGTACTGCACTTCGTCGGTGAAGTTATAGGTGCCGGTAAGAGGGTATCTGCCGCCGGCTACCATGGTGTGTCCTTCCAGACTTGCCTCCACATAGTGCTCGCCGATAGGCACGCTGATGGCGTAGTAGCCCTCCGCGTCGGTCTCTTTCACCTTGCCGTTGGCGGTCACCAGCTCGCCGTCAATATAGAAACGGATACCCTCGGCAGGGATGTTCGTGCCGGCGTAATAGACATGTCCCCGCATGGGGAAGGAGCTGACGTCCTCAAAGTCAATATTGTTCGCCGTGAGGGACGAGGGGCTGACGAACATGGAGCGTTTCTCGGGATTGAACCGGTGGATGCCCAACTCAGGCGCGATCTTGTAGTTCGTACCGCCTTGCTGGAAGGGTATGCCGCGGATGATGTAGTCGCCCTCGCTGTCGGTCAGTCCGTACAGACCGAGGCGCTTCGGCACATCGGTAGTGGGGGTTACGTTCGCACCTACCTCGGGGTGGTTAAGCTGGTAAAGACCGTCCTGGCAGGCTACATCGAAGGCATATTTCACTACGCGCAGTCCTTCGTCGAGCGGCCAGTAGAGGAACAGACCTTTCTCCGTGCCGCCGAGGATACGGCAGTAGTTGTTCTCTATCTCCTTGCGCGGGAGGGCGCGGCTCCACAGGCGCACATCGTCCACGCTGCCGGTGTAGGCGCTTCCCGCTGCGCGGTTGTCGCCGCCAATGCTGAAGGTCAGCGTTCCGGCGGTCTGGATGGCTTGCCATCCGCTGTTAGCCACCTGCATACTGTCGGTGCGCAGGCTGTCCGTACCCGTGTAGAAAAGCCACTTGCCGCCGCTATAGACAGCGGTGATATGGGTGAAGTCGGTTGCGGAGAACGTCAGCGCGGGGAACTCGGTGAGGTCGGTGCCTCCGTTCGAGCGGTCGATGGCGTAGAGGTGGAAGACACCCTCGCTGCGCCGGATTCCCAATTCGAGCGCGTTCGTGAGTTGCAGCAGTTGCTGCTGGTCTGCGCCGAAGCTGCTCGGGCGTGCCCATAACTGGAGCGTCACGCCCTTGCCGCCGTTCAGCACCGAGGCGTACCGCGTCGAGTCGCCTCTCCATTGCAGACCCTTGCCCGCGCCGCTGATTTGGCGCGAGAAATACTGCGGTACGACCTCGTTCTCCTCCGTAGGCACGTTGTAGAGCTGCATCTTCACGCCCTGCACCGCCGTACCCGTGCCGTAGGAGACGTGGCCCGTGATCGTGCCGCGCGCCTGACTGAAGCCCGGAGCGATTACTTCGTTCTTCTTCGTGAGCTGCGCCTCGCACTGCGCTCCGTACGCCTCTACCGAGTATTCGTAGTACGAGCCTGCCACGGCGCGCGTATCGGTAAACGTATATTCGGAGGCGGTGCCGTGCTTGTCGTCCGTGAGCAGCGTCCATTCGCTGTCGCCGATCACGCGGCGGAGCACGCGGTACCAGATGTCATACTGCCTGTCAGGGCTCACCACTTTCCATTTGACGGTCACGGAACTCTCCTCTGTGCCCGTCGAGGCAACCACCTCGCTGATATACGTGCTGTCGGGCACGGAGGTGGAAGCGATATTGGAATAGAGCACCCGTCCGTTGATAGAGACGCGCACGCGGTACTCCTTCGGGTCGCATACCGAGCTGCCGGTAATGTCCAGCATCGCTTCGGACTGATTCTTGTCCACCATAGGTGCTTCGCTCCGCGTCTGCCATGCCTTGTTGCTGCCCGCATCGCGGTAGTCAATATGCCACGTCAGGTCATCCAACTCGATGCCATAGCTCCATTTCAGACGCACCGCTGCGGTGTATTTCATGTCCTGCCAGAGTTCGATCTTCACCTCCATCTTCGTCTCCACCTCGCCTGTTTCCATCCAAAGGTCGTAGTCGTTGCGGGTGCGCTGGTAGCCCGGCAGCTGCGTCAGCTTGTCCTTGTACGTGCTCTCCAATATATCCGGCAGGAAGATCACGCGATACATATATTTCTTGTCGTACTCAATGTTGCTGTCGGTCATTTTCTGGGAGGAGGCATTGCCGTTCAGCGTATTGACAAGGGTGTAGTCATTGGGCTTGCCCGGCTCGTAGCGGATCACATACCATTTGCCGTCTGTGCGGCACTCGACGTCCTTGGTCGAGGAGCCGTCGTAGGCGGTCTCGATCTTGCTTCTTTCCCAACTGACGGTCACCTCCTTGGTCCATTTGTTGTAGTCGGTGCTTACCGATACAGGGCGTGTGTAGGGCTGGATATAGGTGCCCGTGACATACGGCTGGTAGAGGTCGTTGTCATGCGCAAAGGTCCCGCCCAAGTTCACATGCATACCGCCTCGGTATTTCAGATAGACAGGCGTGGTGTAGGCGTACTCGGCATGCCCTGCGTCGGAGCCGCGGAGCCAGGATTTCCACTCCCAGTCCATCTTGCCCCCGCTCTTTTCGGTGATGCTCACATTGCTGCCGGAGGTGGTGTAGTACTCGTAAGTGCTTTCCCCTTCGCTATCGTAGTAATACTCATACACTTGGTAGTACTGCTTGAACTTGCTGTCGGAGCGTTTGTCCGGCACATCTTTTACCACGCCCCGCAAAGAGCCGTCCGTGTCCCATGCCACGGAAGAGAGCTTCGGCATCGGAGAATCTTCTTTGAGAGCCGAGCAGTCGATGCTCTTCTCATACTGCACCCAGCCGATTTCTTCACTATAATTTATTACGCTCTCTTTCATCATAATACATATCACGCCATCTTCAAGGGCTTTCGAAGTAGGCATATATTGTATGGTTATATTATGATCGGAGATATTGGAAACATAGATGTACCCCCATGTGCTGTCGGTGATGTTGTAGGATGTAGTATAAGCTTCTATGGGACAACATGGGTGACCTTTTGCTCTCTCCCAATGGGCTATCGTATGTGCCTGACTGTCAGGAGTCATCACATAGATTTCCCCCTTATAGGCTGTTGTATACCAGTATTCAAATCCACCGCCTATGTAATAGCCATAATCCACAAACATATTGAATTCCCAATAGAATTGGTCGTTAGCGGGATTGAAGGTCTTATTTGTTTTGAAACCGTAATACGAATAACTCCAACTGGAACCGAGAACGTCATAATTATGTCCCCTGAAACGCACTTCTCCTCCGCCATCATCCGTGATCATATCGTTCCATGTCTTAGCATAGTTGTCTGCCCATGCGGGTAGAGCGGAGGTGCAGAGTAAGAGCAGCATAGCCGCCACTCTCGCGCCACTCCGGTAAGTGAGTAAGCAGTCTTCCGACTGTCGATTTTGTTTTCATAAATGTTATTGTTTTTTATTTGTTTATATTTATTTGTTTACTTGTTTACTTATCATACAGGATGGGACAGATCATAAACGGCTAATTAAGCTAATTAAACGAATTTTTCTTTTTGTTATCTTAAAAATAGTACATTTTTCTGTCTTTTTCTTGTGCCGCTTGTGTCTCGGTTGTGTCCCGTTTGTCTCTCGGTCGAGGGTCGTGTCCGTCCGCGAGGCGGCAATCTTAATAATAGTACATTTCCCCGAATATACAAAAAGCGGTTGTCGCTTTATTGGATTACCGCTTTAAAAAAAGGAAGGGGAGAATGCTTATTTCTCCAAGAGAAAATCAAAGATATTGTACATCAATATCCCATCTTCTGTTTGATGAGTAGGTATCAGTCCGCCAACAATGACAATCTTCCGGAAATTATCTTTGACGAGACGCAAAGGGCGGAGTTCTTGCTCTACCTTCCCTTCGTCCGGCAGCGCATAGGCAGATTGAATATACAGACGCTCTTCATTGCGGTTACATACAAAATCCACTTCTAATTGCAACCGTACATTCTTGCCGTCAATGGTGGTATTATATTCGACATTTCCTACATCCACCGAATAACCTCTATGCACCAACTCCAGATAAATCAGGTTTTCCATCAGATGCGTCCATTCGTTCTGGCGGAAACCCAGCCGTGCATTGCGCAGTCCGAGATCCATGAAATAGTATTTCTTTGGGGTATTGATGTATTTTTTGCCCTTTATATCGTACCGCAATGCATGCTCTATCAGAAAAGCGTCCTCCAGCATATCCAGATAGCTGTCTATCGTATTATACGAGATACTGCTTTTCTTGGTGGTCTTGAAGGTGTTTTGTAGTTTGACGGAATTAGTCAGACAACCTATATTCGACGCTACCACATCCACTAACTCCTTCATGTCGGAATCATCACTCAAATGATTACGCTCCTTGATATCAACGAGATAGGTGTTATTAAACAAATCGCGGAGATATTTCTTCTTTTGCATTCCAGTCTCATAAAGCGCAGTACGCGGCAGTCCTCCGTAGATGAGATAGTCGCGCAACAATGCTTCATTGGGCTCTATTCCGCATACTTGGCAGTATTCGGCGAAAGAGAGGGGCTGCACTCGGATTTCCTCACCTCGTCCGCGGAAGATAGTCAGCACGTCTCTGGACAGAAATTTCGCGTTACTACCCGTTACATAGACATCGACGTTAGGCATGTCCAGATAGCTGTTTAGTACATCCTCAAACTCCGGCACATGCTGGATTTCGTCAATGAGGACATAGTATTGAGCATCATCCAGCAGTTTTGAGTCAATATGACTGAGTAGTGCATCCGGATCCCGCAGCCACTTGTTGCGTCGGGGCTCCAGATCAATCCGGATAATGTGCTGATCATCTACGCCGGTACTTTTAAGATAGTCATAAAAGATATGAAACAGCAGATACGATTTGCCGACACGGCGTAATCCCGTGACTACTTTGATCATATCATTGCCCATAGCGGCAATCAGTGCGTCGAGATATTTCTGTCTGGTTATCATCTTATTATAAAGGAATTGCCTCTATGTTGTTGAAAGTTTTTGCGGGTACACGCATTTTTTTTCATTAAATCCGCTGCAAAGGTACAACAAAATTCTGACATGTGCAAATAATTCTGCACATTTTTTTCTTTTTACGGTAATCCAATATGTCAAAGAACAATTCATTTACCATTTCTTTATTCACTTCGTTCATACGATCTGCTTTGCCGTATGGGTCATTTACGATGTACCATTTGGTAGAGCAGGCCGTCGCGCCCGCTTTTTTTATAGACCGCTTACGCTATCCCGGATACACCATGCGAGCATAAAAAAGCGGTAGTCCGCTTTATTGGATTACCTGTCTGCGTTAAAACGTGCATATTTATATAAAATCTGCACTAAAAAGATGCATTTCTTGCAGAATGACTTGCATATATCATTTATTTTTAGTACCTTCGACCTCCTCCCCCATACATGGGGACCCCTTCGAAAGTACAGTCGCGTCCTGCCGGACATATACCACCGCGGGCATTTTTTGCCAAGCCTGACGGCTTTCCCTGTTGCATAGGTCTATAAGCCGTTCTTATGCGAGCATAGACGTCTCATAGCCCCATACAACAGATAAAATTTCATTTTATTCGGCAAAAAATACCTGAACACTTGCATATGTGCAATTTTTGTTGTACCTTTGCAGCCGGAAATGCAAAATGTTGCAACAACTGAACATTTTTTACTTTACTTTTGAACATTTTTATTCAATATGATACAAAGGTCTGAAATTAAGGAACTTACAGCAAGGTTGAAAGAGCCGAGAAAGTTCATTCAAGTGATCGTTGGTCCCCGTCAGGTAGGCAAAACAACGATGGTGACCCAAGCTATAGAGCAGCTGGACATTCCTCATCTGTTCTTTTCGGCGGATAATATCTACGCCTCTGACGAATGGCTGGCGGAGAAGTGGCAGTCTGCGCGGTTGATGGTACAATCCCGCCAACCGGAGCAACTGATTCTGGTCATTGACGAAGTACAGAAAATCCCCAACTGGTCTGAACGCGTCAAGAAGGAATGGGATCTGGATACATTCAACCGTATGCCCATCAAACTGGTGCTTCTGGGTTCGTCCCGTCTGATGATCATGAACGGACTGACAGAGTCCTTAGCCGGACGGTTTGAACTCATCCGCATGACGCACTGGACCTACTCCGAGATGCACGAGGCGTTCGGTTGGGATCTCGACACCTATATCTATTATGGCGGCTACCCCGGTGCGGCAGAGATGATTGCTGACGAAGAGAGATGGCGGGCGTATGTCGAGAATGCCATTTTAGAGGCCTCTATCAACAAAGACGTTCTGCAAACCAGCAATATCTACAAACCCGCTTTGCTGCGCCAGTTGTTCACGATGTGCTGCGCCTACTCCGGTGAAGAGTTGTCATTCAGGAAGATGTTAGGCAACCTGCAGGAAGCAGGCAATGCCACCACGCTCGCCAACTATCTGCAACTGCTCGCGGAAGCCAATCTGGTATCGGGGTTGCAGAAATACGCACGCGACAAAGCACGCAAGTACAGCAGCACACCGAAACTGCAGGTGTTTGACAACGCGCTGATGAATGTCTATAACCAGACCACTTTTGCTACCGTCCGGACCGATGCCGCCCTGTGGGGACGGCAAGTGGAATCGGCGGTAGGCAGTTATCTGCTATCCCAGGCGGAGAAACGCCGCATGCAGGTTTACTACTGGCGGGAGAATAACGCCGAGGTGGATTTTATCCTCCAGCGCGGTCTGTCCGTGGTGGCGATAGAGGTGAAAAGCAACAACGCCCGCACCAACGCCGGACTGCATCTCTTCAGCAGCAAATACAAGCCGCTGCAAGCCTTTGTCGTAGGAAACGAGGGAATGCCTCTGGCAGATTTCCTGCAAACGGACTTGCGTCTCCTGTTTCGGTAATCCAATATGTCAAAGATCAATTCATTTACCATTTGGTCATTTACGATGTACCATTTGGTAGAGCGGGCTGTCAGCATTCAGCTGTCAGCTTTGAGATTTTATGGCTTTAGTTATTCTTCGTAAGCCTTAGCCCTGTTGCTACCACGAACTCGCCTTCGTTGAGGGTAGCGCGAGCCGTGCCGGTGTAGGTGCCGTTGGAGTTAGTGACGGTGAACTTGTAGGACTGCTCAGTTTGCGGGAACAACGCTACATAGACCTCCGTCGGGGTAGTGCCTGTAGGGGTGGTAATTGTGAGCGGGGCGCTTAGTGGTACATCGCTGGGTTCTACGTGGACATTCTCTACCGGTGTGTTCTGCGCGATGGACACCGTGCCCTTTTGGGGATACTTTCCTTCATTGGGACCGTCACTCATGGTGTAATAACCGATTTCAAGCGTGCTGATCTGGAGCGGCTTGTCATTTTCATCCACGAAAGAGAACTTACAAACCGTAAGCAGGCTCTTCATCTCAGCCAGCTCCGCATTGGCGGTGGTTCCTGTGACGGACACCACGCTCGCGATACCGTAGATATGGTGGTATTTCTCCGCCAAGGTTGCCAACGAACCGTCCTGTCCTGCTACGGAGATGGTATATTCCGAAGACAGAGGGCTTTCGTGGAATGTGAAGTCCGCCGGATCAAGCGCAGGATAGATAAGCGCTAACTGGTTGGTTTCATCGCACCAAACCCTGTCTCCGGAGAACGAAGCTATAGATGCCTCTTTGTCCGCACGGAGTGTGCCGAAGAGAGGTTTACTGTCATCGTCATTGACGTAGTAGTCATAGCTATAACTCAGATTACGGTAGAAGACCTCATCGTTTATCTCCCACAGGGCATCTAAATCACCCTCGTTGTTCTCCGTGATAGTAGCCTGCGGGAGACGTCTGACGGCTGATAGCTGATGGCTGACCGCTGACTGCTGCACAATAAGCGTGCGGGGCTTGAGTTCCGTCTGCTGTTTGGGCTGGTCGGGGTTGTTGGTGGTGCTGCACGCCGTGCCGAGCATCAGCAGCGACGAGCAGACGATGCCTGCCAGCCATACAAAAGTCTGGCTGAAACCGCTACCGTTGTTTTGTTTGTAACCGGAGATTTGCGCTTTGATACCCCCACTGGCGCAGAGCATCTGCTGCGGAGTGGTTGCCACGGTCTCTGTGCGTGGCTGAACGTAGATTTTCTTCATTATGTATAGTAGTCAAATAGTAACAATATAATTTCGTTGGCTATGAGCGCCGATGTGCAGTGCGTAAGCATACAAATCCTAATTTAGCAGTATGTAAAAAAACTTTGCAAAAGTACTGCTTTTTTCTGACATATGCAAAGATTTGATGAAAATTCGGCAAAAAATGTTAGATTTATTTTGCGTATATCAAAAAAAAAGTGTACCTTTGCAGCCGAAAGTCGTTTGAAAAAGGTGTTACATTTATCAAAAAGTCGTACCAAAAAGGTGTTAAAACAATTAAAAAGTCGCTATAAAAAGGTGTTATGTATAAACGAAAAATTGAGGCTATTCTTCAAGAATGGAAGAATCAGACCAAGCGTAAGCCACTTATTATCAATGGCGTTCGTCAATGCGGTAAGACAAGTTCCGTACAGGAATTTGCCCAAAAGAATTACGAACACGTCATCTACCTGAATTTCCATGAGAAAAAGTCCTACAAAGCTTTCTTTAACGGAGATTTGGATGTAGAGACAATTACCACCAATATCGCTCTGGGGATGATAGGCACGCAGTTTGTTACGGGCAAAACATGCCTGATCTTTGACGAGATACAGGATTGTCCGCGTGCGCGTGCTTCGCTCAAGTTTTTCTGCCTCGACGGCAGATATGATGTGCTATGTACCGGTTCGTTGCTTGGCGTTAACGGCTATAAAACCAAAGAAGAGCAGCAAGAAGAGGAGGAAGCATCTATCCCTGTCGGTTTCGAAGAAATCGTCTATATGTATCCCATGGATTTTGAAGAATGGCTGTGGGCAAACGGCATTAGGCCGGAGCAGATAGATATTTTGCGGCAACATTTAGCAGACGAGAAACCCCTCAATGAGACTTTCCATAATCGTTTCCGTCAGTTATTGCTTCAATATGTATTCATTGGCGGCATGCCGGAAGTCGTGGAGAAATTCCTGACTACCCATAATATGGGCGAGACACGCAAAGTGCAGCTGAGTATTATTGACAGTTACGAATCCGATATGATCAAATATGCACCGGCTGCCGATAAGCCGCGTATTCGTGAGTGTTTTGAGTCTATCCCTAAGCAGTTGGCACGTGATTACAAGAAGTTTACATACTCCGTTATCCGCCCCAATGCCAAAGGACGTGATTATGCCGGCAGCTTGCAATGGATTGAAGATGCAGGCATCATTCACCGCTGTTATAACACAGAGATAACCGAATTACCGCTTGAAGGTGTAGCTATTAAGGATCAGTTCAAAGTCTATATGGCCGATACAGGCCTGCTCATCAGCATGTTGGAGGAAGGTACTGCGTGGAGCATCATGCAAGGAGATCTGGGAGCATATAAAGGAGCTATCTATGAAAACTTAATGGCTGATATCTTAGGTAAAATGGGGCGTAAACTCTATTATTTCCATAAGGATAGCGGATTGGAGATTGATTTCTTGATGCGCTATAAGAACGAGTGCGTGTTAGTGGAATGCAAAGCCCGGACCGGTAATGCCAAATCAACCGGTACCATCCTCAAACATCCGGAGAAGTATCATGTCAATCATGCAATTAAATGCGGTGATTATAATATAGGACGGCAAGGTGCACTACTGACCATTCCGTTCTATATGGCTTTTCTACTGAAAGAATTATAATCGATCTCCTTTTCGTCCATCCATTGGGCATTATCCCTCTTAGGCGGAACGGACACGGTCTTTCTCCCGTTCCGTCGCGCTATAGACCGCTTACGCTATCCCAGATAAACCAGGCGAGCATAAAAAAGCGGTAAACCGCTTTGGATTACCGCTTAAAATAGTGTGTTATGTATGTTTTCCTTAGTATAGGAAGCCGAACAGCCAGAGAGGCAGTTTGTTGCCATACGGGTATTCCATATCATCCGCAAGGATGTAGGAATCCGGTATATCGGCAATCTGGGTATAGTCTTTGTCTGCACCGCCTACTTCGATCGTATATTTGCCATCGACCAGAAAATCACCTTTCGACTTGCCATATTCCACCAAATGGGCTTGTGCCAGTTGGTTCACAGCAAAAGTCTCGCGGACGGTACCGATATTGACCGGCTGCGACGCCATAGCGTACAGCATATTACTGTTATCCATCAGAATCTTGTCCGGTTTCTGCATCTTCTTGGCATTGTAATAGTCGGAATAGAGCAGATGCAGAATATCCGCTTTCTCCAGATAATTGAGGTACTCCAGAATCGTATTCCGTTGCAGCGCGCTCTGAACAGACAGACGTTTGATATCTACATCGTACGGAACAGAGACGGACAGGATATTGACCAACGCTTTGATTTTGCGAGTGTTGGCTACATCCACCCGGCATATCCGCGGCAACTCATCATCGATGATATAGCTGACTGTATTCTCGATGGTAGAGTAATAATCCACCGTGTCCTTGAGTTGCAAATAATAAGGGTAATAACCATATTGCAGGTATTCCCGGAAGAACTGCAGCGGTCTGCATTTCCCGTTTACATCATTGGCTAATGTCCAAGGGTCTGCGAGCAGTTGCTCCAAGGTGTATTTGGGGAAATCTATTCCTTTGAAGAAATACAGGAACTCGCGAAAACTCAAACCCTGGATATCATGATTGACACATCGCCTGCTCAAGTCCGCATCGCCTTGCTGGAGACTCAGCAGTGAACTTCCGCTGATCACTATGCGCATATCCGATTCATAGAGATCGTAAATCTCCTTTATCTCACGGCTCCAGTTGGGGTATTTGTGTATCTCGTCCAAAAACAGATGTTTGCCGCCTACTTTGTAGAACTGTTCCGCCAAATCCAGCAACGAATGGGAGGCAAAATAGGCCCCGTCACAAGAGCAATACAACACAGAACGGTCGGAGATCGCATAATGCTGTTTGATATATTGCCGCATGATGGTGGATTTGCCCACTCCTTTGGAACCGCGCAATGCCATCAAAGGCGTGTCCCAGTTGATCTCCTTACTACACTGACGGATGATATTCATCGGCGTTTTCTTGTAATAGCTTACATGCTTGTCAATCAAGTTTTTCATTGCTTATAGTGTTAGTCTGTGATTATTATATTGAGCAATCTACCTTCTTTTGTGCTTTTTATATTGAGCACAAATCGCGAATGTGTGTTTTTTGCATTAAGCACAAATCCGCCGCAAAGGTACTACAAATTTTGCAAATATGCAAGCGTTTTGGTTAAAAAACTTGCAAAACTATCCGGGGCCCCCGCAAAAAATCGTGTTTCTGCCAAGAAATTCGATTCGTTGCGGGCCGTCGCGCCCGCTTTTTATTATAGACCGCTTACGCTATCCCAGATAAACCAGGCGAGCATAAAAAAGCGGCAATCCGCTTTATTGGATTACCGAATTGCACTAAAAAAATGCATTTCTTGCTTAGAATATCCCTTATTAAGTGCTCGTTTTTGTAAAAATCTCCCTCATTGAGTGATTTTTCTCAAGAAATATTTGTTTATATGCAAAAAAAGTACTAACTTTGCACGCAAATTCCAAAACATAGATGCATATGGTAGCGATTGACGATTCATTAGTAGCGTATCAAAACGATCAGCTGCAGCGTGTCCCGAAGGCTTTTCACCGGTATATGTATGACCGCTTTCCTTGGGAGGGGCGCATGGCGGGATTGGTAGGCCCGCGCGGAGTTGGTAAATCGACACTCTTGCTGCAGCACATGGCAGAGAGTAGCGACAGGGAGCAGAGTATGTATATCTCTGCAGACTCGCTGTATCTGGCTACCCACACGCTCGTTGATCTGACGGACAGTTTTGTCAAGTACGGCGGAAAACATCTGTATATTGACGAGGTGCATAAATACAAGAACTGGTCGCGCGAACTGAAACAGATATACGACACGCACCCCGATTTGAAAGTCACTTTTACCGGTTCCTCCATTCTGGACATCATAGACGGCGAAGCGGATTTGAGCCGTCGGGCGGTGATATACACCATGCAGGGACTGAGTTTCCGCGAGTACCTTGCGCTGTTCCATGACATCCATACGCCGGCATACTCGTTGGAGCAGATACTGGCTCATGAAGTATCCAAACCGGTGGAGCACCCGCTTGCTTATTTCAAAGACTATCTGCAGCGCGGCTATTACCCGTTCAGCGATGCAGAAGATTTCCCGCTGCGTATGGAACAGATAGTACGACAGACCATTGAATCCGATATTGCCCAATACGCAGACCTCAAAGCTTCCACGGCACGCAAGCTGATCCAACTGTTAGGCGTCATATCCGGTATTGCGCCAATGAAACCCAACGCGGACAGTTTGTCGCAAGAGGTAGGAGTAAGCAAAAACAACATCTCCGATTACTTGGTCTATCTCGAAAAAGCCGGTATGATCGGTTTGTTGCGCGACAACACAGGCGGCTTGCGCGGGCTGGGGAAAGTTGAGAAAGTGTATCTTGACAATCCCAGTCTGATGACCGTTCTGGCTTTCGGCAAACCCGATACAGGCAGCCTGAGGGAGACGTTCTTTTATAACCAGATGCGTGTGCAGAACCATGTGCTGGCTTCCCGCGTCTCGGATTTCACGATCAGCGAATATACCTTTGAAATCGGAGGCCGCAAGAAAGGCAAACAACAGATTGAGGATGTACCGAACGGATTTATCGTAAAAGACGATATCGAGTACGGTCACCACAATGTCGTTCCGTTGTGGGCATTCGGTCTGAACTACTAACCGCCATCCGGGGACCCCGCAAATTTTAATTTGTGGGGAGAGCGGAGGCACATGTTGCCAGTCGATTTAGCATCGCGGTATCGACAATTGCACACATGTTGCCGACCGCGAGCGGTAATCCAATATGTCAAAGATCGTTGCGGGCCGTCGCGTCCGCATTGTTATGACGCTTTTGTCTGATTTCTTAATCAGAGTACATTTTCCTGTCTTTTTCTTGTGCCGCTTGTCTCTCGCTTGTCTCCCGCTCGTCGCTCGGTGGTGACAGTTATTCTTCCGCGAGGCGGCAATCTTAATAATCGGACATTTGATTTATAATGAGTTGCATTATAAAAAACTCCCGCTACATTCACATGCTGCGGGAGGAACAAGCCAATTTGGAGAAAACGCTCTTTACAAAACCCTATGAAAACATTTAATTGGCTTGTTTGACTTTCCTTCATCCTTTCATTTTGTCCTTCGTCCTTTCATTTTCGTCCTTCGTCCTTTCATTTTCGTCCTTCTTCCTTTCTATACCGGATCGGCGTCATGCCATAGCGGTTACGGAACAGCCGGTGAAAATTATTCGGGGTCAGCCCCACTTCTTTGGCTATATCAACTACCGATTTATCGGGTTCGTTCAGCAACATTTCGCAGCCCGTCTCAATCCGGATATTATTGATCCATTGCGGAAACGATTGCCCGGAGGAGTTGTTGCTAATAATTCGGTTGAGCGCGTGTCGTGAGAGGTTCATGCGTGCGGCAAACGTGTCTCTGTCCATGTGCTGGTCGGCATATAGTTTATCGTCATAGACCGCTCTTATTATTCGTTGGTAGGTCTCGGCGTCCCGGTTGCGGTTCTGCGCTTCGCGGCTTGGCGTTTCGCGGTTCAGTTCCGTCAGTTTCTGCTCCAAAGCTTTGTTTTTCTTCTTAAACCGCTGCGACCTGAAGACCAAGAAGACGGCAAAAGCAAAACTTACGACCGCAATGCCCACGAAAAAAGCGAACGCGTGTTCTGTAAAAATATATAGGATATTCATTTCCTTTCAGACTAATTACCCGAATAGATTCAATATTCGGTGTTCCAAATTTTCTGCAAAAGTACTCATTTTGCGTGAAATATGCAAAAAAAATCCTCCACTTATTTGGTATCGTCCCAAATTAGTGGTCTAAACTCTGCGTAAAAAGTCGATAATAAGTCAACAGAGGATGCGTATTGTCTTCTCCAAAGCGGCGATGAAAGCGTCTATATCTGCGCGATCATTATACAATCCAAAAGAAACTCGTACCGTGCCGGGCACACCTAATTCGTCGATGAGAGGTTCGGCGCAATGGTGTCCTGTTCGGACTGCGATGCCCTGCTGGTCCAACAGCGTCCCAATGTCAAAGGGGTGAATCAAATCCTGACGGCTGAACACATTAAAGCTGATGACTCCGGCTTTGGGCTGGGACGCGGCATAGACATGCACCTGCACGCCCTCTTCCTTCATCCTTTCATTTTCCTCCTTCATCCTTTCCTCGCAGTACTCCGTCAGGTCGCGCTCATGTGCTTCGATAGCGTCCATGCCGATCGATTGCATATAGTTGATGGCTTGGTGCAGCGCGTAGGAGCCGACGAAATTAGGCGTGCCGGCTTCGAACTTATACGGCAACTCATTATAGGTCGTGCCGGACCAACGGACATGGTTGATCATTTCTCCCCCACCCTCGTGCGGCGGTAGTAGTTCCAGCCACTCGCGTTTGCCATAGAGCACACCGATGCCGGTCGGACCGTACATCTTATGTCCCGAGAAAGCCAAGAAATCGCAATCTAGTGCCTGCACGTCAATCGCTCTATGCGGCACAGACTGCGCTCCGTCGATACAAACCGGGATATTGCGTTCGTGCGCAATCCTTATTATCTCCTCGACGGGATTGATCGTTCCCAACACATTGCTGACATGCGCGACGGAGATGAGTTTGGTTTTTTCGCTCAGAAGCCCTTTAAACGCCTCTATATCGAGCGTTAGATCTTCGTGCAAGGGGATATGCCGGAGGACGGCTTTCTTGCGCTCACAGAGCATTTGCCACGGCACGATATTGGAATGGTGCTCCACGGCAGAGACGATGATCTCGTCGCCCTCACGGATAAAAGCTTCTCCGAAGGAGAAAGCCAGCGCGTTGAGGCTGTCGGTCGTGCCTTTGGTGAAGACGATCTCGTCGGAGCTTTTGGCACCGATAAAATCCGCCACGGCTTGACGCGCTTCCTCATGTTTCATGGTCGCTACTTGGCTCAGATGGTGTACGCCGCGGTGGATATTGCTGTTCCAATGGGTGTACGCCTCGGTGATAGCGTCCATCACAACTTGCGGCTTCTGGCTCGTTGCCGCATTATCGAGATAGACTAACGGTCGTCCGTGAACGGTCTCCTTTAATATCGGAAAATCTGCTCTATTCATAGCTGTTTCTCATTTCTTGATAGTTCTTGTTCTTTCTCCCAATACACACCATCTGACAACAGGGATACGGCGTATCAGTTCCACTAACAGCGGCGACAACGCAAATACAGCAACCGTAAGCAGCACGTACATTGCAACCGGAGGAAGCGTTGTATAAACCTTCATACTATATCCCAAACCGGATATAAATATATAGTGAACGACATAGATACCAAAACTGTTGCGGCACATATAATCCGCAAACTTGGATTTCCGCTCATCAAAACAGGCTGCGAACCATCCGATCATAGCAAGGCACATCAGCCATCCATACACGCAGTTGAGCGGACTGCTCAGGTACGCCGGAGTAGTGTTATCTTCGCCGAAAGTAGTAATTAACAATACTATTCCGCTTGCTACGGCGCAAACCATCAGTGCTACCCATCCTCTTCTCAAAGCCGCTATCCCATTTTCATGCGAGAAGACGAAGTATCCGCTCAAAAAGAAAATGAGGTAAAAGAACGGTTTGTAGCCGTTGTAAAGACCGTCCAAACTTTCGGGACGAGGGTGCATAATCAGCGTTCGGGTACCTAACCAATACACTACACCCAACAGGATAATTCCTGCCAAACCCATCTTCCCACAGAACCCGTAGAACCGATCTTGTGCATCCACCTTCCGAACGAGCAGCAAAACCAGACTGAACAACCATAGATCCTGTATAAACCATAACGGACCTGTTCCGCTCAGCGACCATGCCATATACTTGATGATACCCGGAGTATCGGCAAGCATGTCTATTCCATTCGTATAACTAAGTGTATGCGTGTTGAAATAACCTGCAATCCATTGAAAAACAAATAATCCGATGGTGGCGGGCACTAACAGCTTGCGGGTGCGGCTTTGAAACCACTCTTTCTCCGAATGTGCATCCAATGCGTACCGGGCACTGATGCCTGCCAGCAAGAACAAAAGAGGCATGAACCAAGGATAGAGCAGATACATCACAAAATCTTGGTACTGAGGACCTCCGAAACCACCTATTCCGCCTACTACCCCTTTGCCGTTGTAGTAGTAAATAACGTGGTAAAAGAGTACCAGCAGTACGGTCACCCAACGCAAATTATCAATCCAATGTTTTCTCATTTGTCCTTACGGCTTGTAATAACTCTCTTCCAATATCTTCTGTGCATCGCCTTCCGCCATCAGGTCCGTCAAGGAGACAGCTTCGTTATGCTCCATATAGCTCTCGGCGATGCGCCATCCGAGCCATATACCGAGTCTTCCCGGAGCGTCCTGGGAGATCTCTGAAGTGAACGGACCGTCGTTCAAATACCCCGTCAAGACCAGATTCTCGGTCTTGAAGAGGTCCCTTTTGTCCATTACTAAATGCCATATAGCCCGCTCATTCCGGACGCACCATTCCCACTGCTCTTTTGTCCAGCCCATGACCTCATATCCCGGCAACTCGTCGAAGATCAGCGAGGTCAGGTACATCACCTTGCCGCGGTAGAGCATCTGGTCCAAGAGACGGCTTTTGGTGCTCGTATAGGGTAGTGTGCGGAAGAGGAACGCGGAGACGACATCAACCGGAATACACTCCTTTCGCATCGTCTGTTTCTGGTACTCATACACGACTCGGTTGTAGTACTCATAGTGGCTGCCGAGGTACATGTCCGCTCCGATACCGATCAACTCGTCGCCGAAATAGATAGGCGTTTGGAAGCCCGAAACGAAGAGGTATAGGGTAGGGATCTCCGTCTCCGGATAGAGCCATTGGATGCGTCCGAACGCCTTGCCCAACGACCGCTCTATGTCGCGCACGTCGGCGAAGAGAGCTTGCTCCCTTTTGTTGGTCGCTTTGAAACCGTACAGGGTGTCGTTCAGAAACGCCGGAAGCGCTTGCTCCAAGTACGCCGTGTCGGCACTCGGAATACCCAATATATCTTCCACCCAGAGCGGCATGAAGAGCGGATACTCGTCGTACAGGACACGTATATCTTGCGCTACCGTCGCCTCATGCACGTTCATCAGCGCCTTGTCAAACCGCACTATCTCCACCTCTCGAGGCTCGATATCCTTCGGGAAATACGTCCGCCCCCGATCGCAGGAGATAAAGGCAAGTGTGCATAGTAAAACCAGAGTTTGCAGGTATTTGTTTCTCATTTGATTTATTTTTTGTCTCGGTCTTCTCTCGGTCTTCTCTCGGTCATCGGTCGGTCATCGCTCCGTCTTTGATCTCAATCACGCGGTCGGCAATGCCCGCCAACTCCTTGTCGTGGGTCACCAGCAGGATCGTCTGACCATATTTCCGGCGTAACTGCAAGAGCAAGTCGCTCAACTCCTTCTTGTTCTTCTCGTCCAGACTGCCGGTCGGCTCGTCCGCCAAGATAATATCGGGGTTCATCATGAGCGCCCGCGCTGCAGCAACACGCTGTTTCTCGCCGCCGGACAGCGCGTTCGGCTTGTGTCCCATTCGGTCCTCTAATCCCAGATCGCGCAGCAGTTTCTCCGCCCGCGGACGGTAGTCCGACTCTTTCTCACGCGCAATCATAGCCGGAATACAGACGTTCTCCAGCGCCGTGAACTCCGGCAAGAGCTGGTGGAACTGGAAGATAAAGCCGATATGCCGGTTGCGAAAAGCCGCCAAGTCTCTGTCGTTGAGCGCAAAGACATCGTTGCCCTCAATGAGCACTTTGCCCTTGGTGGGTCGGTCCAGCGTACCGATAATTTGGAGTAGGGTAGTCTTGCCCGCGCCGGACTTGCCGACGATAGCAACGATCTCACCTTTCTTGACGCGCAGGTTCACGCCCTTCAGCACCTCCAGCGCACCGAACGATTTATGTATATCTTGTACTTCTATCATATTCTCATTCATTCACTTCCAATTTTCGGTCGCCATTCTCCTGCGGCACGATCTTCACCCATACCGTGTCCTCGGGCAGCAACGCCTCAATCATCTCCGGCCATTCGATGAAACAGTAATTGCCGGAGTAGAGGTACTCCTCGGCGCCGAAATCAATCGCTTCGCGGATGTCCTTCAGCCGGTAGCAGTCGAAATGATAGACCTCGCCTCTGTACGGCTGTTCCACGTCATACACATTGACGATGGCGAATGTCGGGCTGTTCACCACGTCCATCGTGCCCATCGCTTCGCAAAGTGATTTGATGAAAGTGGTCTTGCCTGCCCCCATCTGTCCGTCGAACGCATACACCCGATGTGGCTCCGTCGTCTTCAAGATCTCCAAGGGACTCACTTCCTCCCCCTGCTCATTGAGAAGAACCAGACGCTCTTCGTGTGTTCCGTTCCCCTCCCTTGTGGGGAGGTCGGGTGGGGGTACTACCCCCTTTTTTATCGTATAAATACTCATGTTCGTTAAAAATATTCAATTCTCAGGGCGTTATTTGCGCCTGAAAATATTCGTAAAGCATTGAACCTCTGTTAGTTCTGAGCAAATCAATCCACTCTTCTTTTTTCGCCGTTCTAGCGCGTTTCACAGACCCGAAATGACGCAGTATCTTTTGCTTTGTAGCAGGTCCAACTCCTTGAATATCATCGAGTTGGCTGTGAATCTGAGCCTTGCTGCGCTTCGATTTATGGTACGTGATCGCGAATCGGTGTACTTCGTCTTGGATGCCGGTCAGCAGCCGGAACACTTCGCTCGTCACCGGCATGCCGATCTCCACCGGAGGAAATCCGTAAAGCAGCGTCTGCGTACGGTGCTTGTCGTTTTTCTTAAGCCCCGCGATGGGGATGCTTAACCCCAGCTGATCCTCTATCGCTTCGCGGATGGCATGCATCTGTCCGAGACCGCCATCGGCAATGATCAGATCCGGCATCTGTCCTCCTTCGTCAATCAGGTGTTGGTACCTTCTCCTTACTACCTCGCGCATAGACCCGTAGTCGTCGGCTCCCTCTACGGTCTTGATCTCAAACCGTTTATAGTCGCTTTTGCTTGGCTTCGCCATCCGGAAGACCACACATCCGGCTACCGCGTTCGTGCCTTGTATATTGGAGTTATCGAAACAATCGATCCACCGCGGCAGGGTAGGGAGTCCCATCATCTGTTGCAACTCCGTCAGGATCCTCACTCCTCGCTGCTCGGGGTTCAGCTTGTCGTCCTGTTTGAGCCGGTCCATCTTGTACTGCCGCACATTCTGCATTGCCAGATCCAGCAGCTTCTTTTTGTCCCCGCTCACCGCTATATTCAGGTGTAGCGTCTCATCAAAAACCTCCGGAATGAACGGAACAATCACCTCTTTGGTGCGGCTCTCCAGTCGCTCCCGTAACTCCATCATACCGAGCGCAAGAAGTTCCTCTTTCTCTTCCTCCATCTTCCTTCTGTATTCGATCGTCTGACCCTGTACGATAGAACCATTGTGCACATGCAGCATGGAGATATATACTTTCTCGTCCTGTTCGTCATACCCGAATACATCAATATCGCCTGCGTGTGTATTTGTAATAATGGTCTTGCTCTTGAATTGCTCCAATAGTTCAATCTTCCGTTTGATCTCTGCCGCCTCTTCATACTTCATTTCTGCCGCTTTCATCGACATTTCTTCTTCTAATTGTCTGCCGATCTCGTGCGCGTCTCCTTTGATCAGCTTGCGTGCCTGGTCAATCCATTCTTGGTAATGCTCGCTACCGGGTCTCATCTCGCAAATTCCGCAGCAGTTATGCAGATGGTATTTGAGGCAGACACGAACCTTATTTTTCTCGATGGAATCGGCTGTAAGCGGTATATTGCAAGTTCGAATGGGGTATAGTTTATGGATTAGTTCCAATACCAGATCCACTGTATTGCCGAAGCTGTACGGACCATAATACTCGCCTGCTTTCTTGTTGATCGTCCTTGTCTTGAAGATCCGAGGGTAGGGTTCTCTCGTAATGCAGATAGAAGGGTAGGACTTACCGTCTTTGAGTAAGATGTTATAGTGCGGTTGGTATTGCTTGATCAAGTTGTTCTCCAGCAGGAAAGCATCTTGCTCACTCTCCACTACTACGTATCGTATGTCCGCGATATGGGCTACTAACTGGCGCGTCTTGGAGGATTGGTGGTCCTTGTTGAAATAACTATTCACCCGTCTGTGCAGGTTCTTAGCTTTACCCACATAAATGATCTGCCCGTCCTTATCAAAGTACTGGTACACACCCGGACTCTCCGGTATGCGTTTTAATAACAGAGCTATATGGTCATTCTTAGCACTCATCCTCTAAACCCTCACTTCCTCATTCACTCATTCATCCACCTCAATACTCAGCAGGCAGTTAATGTCTTCTGCCTTGCCTTTGAGGAACTCCATGCCGTTTAATCCCTCTAATTCAATGATGCAGTTGACGTAGATCTTCTTTACGCCCAACTTCTTTACTAATTCGATAGCAGCTGCCATAGATCCGCCTGTAGCCAGAATGTCGTCGTGAATAAGTACCACATCCTCCGGCTTCAATGCATCCTTGTGCATCTGGATCGAGTCTTCTCCGTATTCTTTCTGGTAAGTTACAGACACGGTCTCTGCCGGGAGCTTGTTGGGTTTACGGATAGGAACAAACCCTGCCCCTAACTCCATCGCTACTGCCGGAGCTAATATAAAGCCCCTCGACTCGATACCTACTACCTGGGTTATTCCAAGACCCTTGTAGCGTTTTACGATCTCGTCCCGCATCCACACCAAGCAATCAGGTCTAGACAATGCGGTAGTAATGTCTTTGAATTGAATACCCTTGATTGGAAAATCAGGCACATTGCGGATCGCTGCAATTACTTCTTTTGCTGTCATAAAATTATTTACTATTTAGTTATTTTCCTATTTGTTGCGTGTTCCACGTGAAACATTATAAGTTAGTTTGTTTACAAACTAAATCTCTATTTTATCGTCCCATTAGTACTAATAATACGCTAATGTCATTAGGACTTACACCCGGTATGCGTTGGGCTTCACCTATAGAACGCGGACGAATACGACTCAGTTTCTGGCGCGCTTCGGTGCTCAGACTCTGCACTTCTTCATAATTGAAAGTCTCCGGAATGCGGATCTGTTCCAGCCTCTGCAGTTTGGCAGCCTCTTGTTGCTCGCGTTTGATATAACCTGCATACTTGATCTGGATCTCGCAACTCTCCACGACTTCATCGGATAAATCTGCGATCTTAGTCTTTAACTCCGGCAACACTTCTGCTAACTCCTTGATCCCTACCTGCGGACGAAGTACCAAATCGCTGATTTTGCACCCTTCATGTAGCGCACTGCTGCCTATGCTCTCTAGCCATCCGTCGATAGTTCCTTTGCGTACTGTTGTTTGCTGCATATACCCGATGAAATCGGCGCAACTTGTTTGTTTTTGTTTCAGTAGGTTATACCGATAAGCATCTGCTAACCCCATCTCATAACTGCGAGCGGTGAGTCGTTCGTCCGCATTATCCTGGCGCAGTAAGATCCGATATTCGGCGCGGGATGTGAACATACGATAGGGTTCATCCACTCCTTTATTAACCAAATCGTCAATCAGTACTCCGATGTAGCTCTCGTCTCTTCCCATGGTGAACGGAACGCCTCCGTGCACGTTAATATGTGCATTCACTCCTGCCACTAATCCTTGACCTGCCGCCTCTTCATAGCCCGTCGTGCCATTGATCTGACCGGCAAAAAACAGATTTTTAATCTGTTTGGTCTCCAAAGTATGATGCAGTTGAGTAGGATCGAAGAAGTCGTACTCGATCGCATACCCCGGGCGGTACATCACTACGTCTTCGAGTCCTTTTATCGTCTTCAGTCCGGCTAACTGCACTTGCCATGGAAGGCTGCTGGAGAAACCATTGACATAATATTCATTGCTGTCCACTCCTTCGGGCTCCAAGAAGATCTGGTGGGCTTCTTTGTCCGCAAAGGTAACAATCTTAGTCTCTATGCTCGGGCAATAACGCGGTCCGATGCTCTTGATTTGTCCGTTGAAAAGGGGCGAATCTGCTAATCCGGCGCGTAGCGCTTCATGCGTCTTCGGGTTCGTGTAAGTGATCCAGCATGGCATCTGTTTTAGTTCCCTCCAGACGGTGTCCAGATAGGAAAATTGATGCCAATCGTTATCTCCGTCCTGACGCACCAACTCATCAAAATGAATGGACCGTGCATCAATACGTGCCGGTGTGCCTGTTTTCATTCGGTCTGCTTTAAAGCCCAGCGAGACTAACTGTTCGGTAATACCATAAGAAGCCGGCTCGGAGGTGCGTCCGCCTTTGATCTGTGTCTTGCCGCAATGCATCAGTCCGTTCAGGAACGTACCATTGGTCAGCACGACTGCTTCAGCACTCATCTCAATACCTAAAGCTGTCTTTACGCCACATACCTTATTATCTTTGATAATAAGAGAGGTCACTATATCTTGCCATAAGTAGAGGTTTTCGGTGTGCGAGAGGGTATGTACCCACTCTTCGATAAACCGCTTTCTGTCGCTCTGGCTGCGCGGACTCCACATCGCCGGACCTTTGCTTTGATTTAGCAGCCGGAACTGGATAGCACTGCGGTCGGTCACAATACCCATTTGTCCGCCAAGCGCATCGATCTCGCGCACGATCTGACCTTTGGCGATACCGCCTACGGCAGGATTGCAACTCATCTGTGCAATCTTATTCATGTCCATTGTGATGAGTAGCGTCTTGCTTCCCATCCGTGCCGCTGCACTCGCTGCTTCGCATCCTGCGTGCCCGGCTCCTACTACTATGACGTCGTATTTAAAATTCATTTCTTCCCTATTGTTTTTCCTCTGTGCGCCCATCTCCAAATGCCGCTAAAACTAGCGGAACTAATCGTCCGGAGTCCGGGCTGAAACGCATTCTCCAAATGGTTGCAATACGTGATCTCATTGGTCCGCGGATTCACCAATATACCAATAATATCAAACCGCGGTGTTTTTTCGATTTTCCTATATTTGATATACGCATTGGCGGCAGCCGTTATTCTGCGTTTCTTATTCTCGTCCACATACTCCTCCGGCATCTTACCACCGTAGGTGGTAGTGCGAGCTTTGACTTCCGCAAACACGATCTCCTTCCGGCTCTCGGCAATCAGGTCCACTTCCAGATGTCCCATCCGCCAGTTGCGCTCCACAATGCGGAAACCTTTCTTCTCCAGCATTCGTGCCGCTTCCTCTTCTCCTATTATTCCTATCGGGTCTGTAACAAACATCGTTTATCTCAATTGCTCCATACGCGCTGCGTCCAGCCTCAGAAGGATGAAAAGCAGCATTGTGAATCCCCACAGCGAACTACCTCCATAACTGAAGAACGGTAGCGGAATACCGATCACAGGCAGCAATCCCAATACCATACCTACGTTGATCGTCAGGTGAAAAAGGAATATACTGGCTACGGCATAGGCGTAGATCTGGGTGGACACATTCCTCTGCCGTTCGGCAATCTCTATCAGTCTGAGGATGAAGAACAGATATACCAGCAGCACACCTAATGAGCCCACAAATCCCCATTCCTCGCCTACGGTACAGAAGATGAAATCGGTGTCTTGCTCCGGCACAAACTGCAGTTTGGTCTGCGTTCCGTTCAGGTATCCTTTGCCGAAGAAACGCCCTGAGCCGATGGCTATACGTGCTTGGTTGACGTTATATCCTGCGCCCGCCGGATCCTCTTTCATACCCAGCAAGACCTCGATACGGATCCGCTGGTGGGGTTGCAGCACATGGGTGAAAACGAAATCGCAAGCCTGGGTGTAGCCGATGCAGAAGACGCTGAATGCCGCTACGATCAATAGCATGTACTTGCGCCAATAAATGCTGACAAACACGGTGTAAAGCGCCAGAGCTATGACAACACCCATAGAGATCCAGTCGAAAGGTACGTTTACCCAGATGTTGATGATCAGGCAAATGCCATATATGACAGCGACACCACCGGTCAGGATCAGTAGCTGCCAGCGCATCTTATGCTCTTTGCAGATGAAATAGATCTCTACCGCCGTCAGCAACAGCATACAGCTCAGAATACCGACACTGCCGGTGCCTAAAGGCAATGCCAGCCCGCCCCAACGGATGCTGATGATAAACAGCGCCACGGCTGCTACACCCATCCATAGCACGTATCCGCTCATGCCTTGGCGATAGAAGACTAATAGGAATGCAGCAAAAACGAGTGCCGAACCGGTCTCTTTTTGAAGTACCATAATGATGAGTGCCGGTACACCGATAAGCGCAAAAGGTACGATGAGATCGCGCCAAGTTCGTATTTTGTAGTCGTACCGACCCATGTATTTGGCGATAGCTAACGCCACGATACATTTGGCGAATTCCGCCGGTTGCAAACTCACGGGACCCAGCGAGATCCAGGACATGGATCCTTTGATATCGTGCGCTAAAAATGGCGTGGCGAGGAGCAGCAGTAGCATCGCGCCATAGGCGAAATATGCCAGCACATCGTATGTCTTATAGTCAATGAGCAACAGCACAGCGCCGAGGAAGACCGATCCGATGATCCATGCGAACTGCTTACCTGCGCGGTTGGAGAAATCGAAGATGCTGGTTTGGTCAAACGTATAGCTGGCGCCATAGATATTCAGCCAGCCAAAGATGACTAAGGCTAGAAAAAGACCGATTGTTATCCAATCGACATGCTGCAATATGTTACCATTTCTTGACGCTCTCATTCAGTACACTACCTGCTATACGTTGTTTTAAATCTTTGCGTTTCATGTTGCCCGTCAGGTATTGCTCCATCATCATGCTGGCAATAGGCGCTGCCCAAGTAGCACCAAAGCCGGCATTTTCTACCACCACCGCTACGGCGATCTTCGGATCGTCCACCGGCGCAAAACCGATGAAGATAGCATGGTCGCGGCCATGGGAGTTCTGCGCCGTACCGGTCTTGCCCGCCATGTTCAGACTGTCGATGGCATAATGTCTTCCGGTGCCATATACCATGACGCGATGCATACCGTCCTTGACGGTCTCGAAGTGCTTTTTCGCAATGTTCAGATCGTGCCGATGGGTCAGCATGGAGTCGTTTCTATTCAAATGCGGGGATATATAATACCCCTCGTTGGCTATCGTCGCAGCTTGGTTGGCCAGTTGCAACGGAGTCACCAGGATCTCTCCCTGACCGATACTGAGCGAGCGGATGGTGATTGCTTTCCATCCCGTTTTGCCGTAAAAGCGGTCGAAATATTTGGTGCTCGGGATACTTCCGGAAGACTGGTCTCCAATATCGGAGTCCGTAAATTTCTTCCCCAGACCGAACGTCATAACATCATTTCGCCATATCTCATACCGCTTGCGGAAATCCTCATTCTCCTTGCCATATCCGTCTTTCTGCAGCACATCGCGGAAGGCGCACCAGAAATAGGGGTTGCAACTCTGTTCAATCGCTTTGTCCAGTGCTACGGGAGAGCCATGGTGGTGGGTGCATTTGATCGGTGTGCTGCCCGGACCGGAACACGGATAGAGGGTGTTGGGCGTAATACCGCCTTCCTCCAGACAGACGAGTGCCTGAATGGTCTTGAACGTTGATCCGGGAGGATAGGTGGCTTGTGTGGCGCGGTTCAGCAGCGGTTTGGTCTTGTCATTGAGCAAAGCATTGTAGTTCTTGCTTCGCTCTTTGCCCACTAATACCCTGGGGTTCCACGCCGGATTGGACACCAATGCCAGAATTTCGCCTGTCTTAGGCTCTATGGCTACTGCACTGCCGATTTTTCCGCATAATAATTCCTCCGCCAGCATCTGCAATCGTATATCCAATGTGGTATAAAGGTCTGTTCCGGCTACAGCCGTCTTATCCAGATCGCCGTTCTGGTAACTGCCTTGCATACGTCCTCGCGAATCGCGCATGAGCACCTCCATTCCTTTCTCTCCGCGCAGTTGCTTCTCGTAGGTCCGCTCCAATCCATCGCGTCCGCTGTAGTCGCCACGGGTGTAATAATTGTCGCGGTCAATATCGTTTTGGTTCACTTCGCCCACCGAACCTAACACATGCGCTGCGGCTTTGTAGGTATAGTCGCGCAGCGTACGTTTTTGAATCTGAATGCCGGGGTAGAGGAATAGGGATTCTTGCAGCGTCGCAATATCCTCTTTCTTCAGCTGACTCATGAACACTTGCGGAGTCCAGCGGGAGTAACCACGGTTCTTGCGTTTGTCTTTGATCTCTTCCAGACGGTGGTCAAAATCCTCCCGACTGATCTGCAGACATTGGCAAAACCCCAACGTGTCCCAATTATTCCCCATGTCACGCATGGTCATGGTGATCTCGTAGATAGGTTGATTGAAGACCAATAACTCACCATTGCGGTCGTAGATCAAGCCGCGGGAAGGATAAATAGTCTGTTTGACCAAGGCGTTGTTATCCGCCTGATCTTTCGTTGATTGATCAATGACCTGGAGATAAAACAAGCGAATTATATACACCAATACCACACCAACAGCAATGCCGCTGATCACATACCGGCGTCTATAAAATTGGTCATTAATCATCTGTATTTCAAGGCATTATAGCCTATTATAATAAGAATTGTAACCGTGCTGCTAACGATCGTTTCGAGTGCCACAAACCCTATATGATGCCAACTCCAGGCCGCCAACAGGAAAATCGTCAGATGGTGAATTAATACCATGATAACTACGTATTTCACCAGCGCCTCCATGCCGATCGTATGGAGGTTGATCTGCTCGTTCAGACGATCTTTGTCGCTCACGATAGCACCAATCAGGTATGGGCGGATGAACATAACCAAGATACATGCAGCGGTATGAACGCCTAATGAATTGCAGAAAATATCCATAATGATTCCGGCTATAGCGCCTAAGATCATATCAATGCTGTGCGGTAGCGTGATAGGCATCATCAGCAAGCATAGCACATAGATATACGGATGGCATGCGCCCAGCAACTGCAGTTGGTCGAATAGCAATACTTGCAGCGCCATTACCAAAATATACCGTCCTATCTGTTTAGTCCAATCCATGCTCCAGTTCCTCCAATTCGTTCTGCGCGCTGTTCTGCACCACCTCTACGTATTTCAACCGCTTGAAATTGGTGTTCAGCCGCACGCGGATGGTATAATACGAATCTCCCTCCTTTAAGACGCTGTTTTCCACGATTCCAACGGGTATTCCTTCCGGGAAGACGGGACTTAATCCGCTCGTTATGATCGTGTCTCCTGGGTTCACTACCATGTGTGCCGCAACGTCTGCCAGCAAGGCGAAACGGCTGTCCTTGCCGTCCCATTGCAGCGTTCCGATATAGTCGTTTTTGGCAAAACGGCAACTGAGGTTGGTGTGCGTGTTGATAATAGGCAGCACTACGCTGTAGTTTCTTCCGACAGTCCGCACAATACCTACTGCGCCGTCTTCGTTTCGGATTCCTTGACCGCGGTAGATACCGTCTTTGCTGCCTCGGTTGATAGTCAGGTAGTTATGCAGCCGGTCGGTCGTCATTTGCACCACTTTGGCGGGCACGTAATGGAACGTATCACCTGTTTTTGCCGAATCCATCGAGCAAATCTGGTTGCGCAGCGCAGCATTTTCTGCCGCTAATTGTTCATTCTGACGCCGCAGACTGAAATACGATTTGATTTCGCTGATCTGCTCGTGCTGCCAAGCGATGGCGTCGTTGGCGGTACTCATGATGCTGCTCCGCGGATAGACGTTGTTCCAACTAAGCAGCATAAATGCAGCAACTTCCAAGGCGATGAACACGAGGAAGTTGCTATAACGCACCAGTATTTTCAGCAGAGTCTGCATCTTTCGCTATCGCTTAGCGCAGCAGGAAGCCGAAGTTATTGACGTTCTTCAGCGCTACGCCTGTGCCGTGAGCCACGGAGTGCAGCGGGTCGTCGGCTACGTGGAACGGAATAGTGATCTTGTCCGTCAGACGTTTAGCCAAACCGTGCAGCAGCGCACCGCCACCGGTCAGATAAATACCGCGTTTCACGATATCCGAATACAACTCAGGAGGAGTGGACTCCAGTGCCTGAAGAATAGCACCTTCGATCTTGCTCACGCTCTTCTCCAGACAGTGAGCTATCTCCTGATAGCTTACCGGAACCGACATCGGCAGTGCCGTCACTTTGTTAGGACCTACAACGACGAAATCTTCCGGCGCATCCTCCAATTCCGGCAGGGCGGAACCCACCTGGATCTTAATACGCTCTGCGGTCGGTTCGTCGATGCGTAAGTTATGCATGCGACCCATGTATTCGATGATATCTTGGTTGAAATCGTCGCCTGCAATCTTAATGGACTTGTTGGATACGATACCGCCGAGCGAGATCACCGCGATCTCCGTTGTACCACCGCCTATATCTACGATCATACATCCCTCCGGGCTCTCAACGTCCAGACCGATACCGATAGCCGCTGCCATCGGCTCGTAGATCATATATACATCGCGGCCTCCGGCATGCTCCGAACTGTCGCGCACGGCACGGATCTCCACTTCGGTCGAACCCGACGGAATACAAATCACCATGCGGATAGACGGAGTGAATAAACGAGCCTTTTTCGGAATCATCTTGATCATTCCGCGAATCATCATCTCGCAAGCGTAGAAGTCAGCGATCACACCATCGCGCAACGGACGCACCGTGCGGATCATATTACCGCCTTTACCAATCATCTGTTGTGCCTTGCGACCGACGGCAACCATCTTGTTGTCCGCCATCGAGATAGCTACTACCGAAGGCTCATCCACCACAATATTGTCATCGCACATGATGATGGTGTTCGCCGTTCCCAAGTCAATCGCAATCTCTTGTGTAAAAGAAAAAAGTCCCATATTTTATCGTTTGTTTATATTTTTTTCTGCCACTGCATCGGGGTTTTATCGTGGTTGTATCGGGGTTTCATGCTGTTATTGTATTCGTTTAAACATGAAAAAGCGTGCAAAGATACAACTTTTTTTTAAAATATGCAAGCGCGCGCGCATTTTTTAATGAAAATTTATGCGTAACACGTACGCCCGAAGCCAGGAATCGATGTCTTCTATCTCCGGATGTACATGCTTGCGGACGATCTGGCGGCGGTGGTAAATGGTCTGTTTCTGTACGTTCAGCAAAATACCCATATCGCTGTCCGAAGCACCGATAATACTAAGGATTGCAAACTGCATGTCCGACTCGGTCAGTTGCGGATACTCGCTGCGCAAACGGCTGATCGCTCCATCCAGTGCTTCGTCCACCGATTGGATCAGCTCGTCTATGCTCTCCTTATTCATCGTCAATTGTTCGTCGCGATAGGTCTGCAGCCATTTAGGGAACTCCGGTTCGTTGCCCCGCAGTCTCTGCAACTCGATCTCGCGCGTCAGGTTCACTTTTTGCTGCAACCGCTCCAGAGCCAATTGTAATTGCTGCGTATATTTAGCCTGCAGAGCTCTGATGGCGGCATTCTGCTCGCGCCGGCGTTGCTGCCAGTACCGCCATAGAACGATCATGAGGGTGATAGTAAGTGCCAGTAATAATACCAGAATGACGGACACCGTTCGTTGCCACTGCCGCTCGCGTTGCGCCTCTTCCGCCAACTGCTGCTCGCGCGCTACGTCATAGTGCAGCGACAGCGCATAAGTCCGTGCACCCGCATCCCGCTGCAGCTCCTCTATCTTGCGGTCGTACAGATCCAACAATTCGTCATAGGCTTCTTCTGCGTTTCCCTGCCGGCATAAGATTTTGCTTTGGAAATAAGCATAACTCTGCTCGAACCAATAGGCGTATGCCGAGTCTTGGGGGTGTAGAAATTCTAAATAATAGGCAGCCGAATCGATTTCTCCGCTCGCCAGATACATGCCGATGATTTCGGCGTATCGGGTCGTCACTCCATATTCTTCCGCCAAGGTGCGACAGGCGTTCAGTAGCCCGGATTTGTTCTCCGGTTCGCAATATTGATAGTAGTATGCAGCAATGTCCTCTGCAAGCATTTTATTCCCGATGGAATCGGCAAAATATGCTGCTTTTTGAAACCAAAGACGTGTGGTGTCTGCGTCCCCTCCCATGATCGCATTGGTACGGGCTATGTCCCGATAGGCGCAGGTTAAGAACATGGCGTCTTTTGCGGGATCTAACATCGGAATGGATTTCTTGTAATACTCCTGCGCAATGTCGTATAGCATTTCGCTCTCAGAGGTGTTTCCCAGATGAAACCATGTTAGTCCCATTAGCCGGTTTCGTCTCGCCAGATCCTCCGGCCGCAGTTCAGACGGGTCTATCCGTAATAAAGCGTCTTCCGCCTGCTTCAGATAATAGGTGGATTCCTCATAATGGCTGGCGTGGTTAGAAGAAGTTCCGGACTCGTAATATTGCTCCGCCTCTTGCAGCCGTTCTAAGCTCTCCGAACTCCAAAATCGGCAACTTGGCATCAAAAAAAACAAGCTCATAAAGGCTACTTTTCCTGACCGTACAACTATTTCCTTACGCATATTTTTTAATTATTTGATTTTCAGTATCTTATAATATCGCTATTTTCTTGCTCGTACAACTGCAAAATTTGTGGCATTCAAAAAAAAGCAGTACCTTTGCACCGAATTTTAAAACGTATTTCGCTTGCAAAATTAACACAATTTTTTTATATGTGCAAATTAAAATCATATCTTCTTGTATTTTTGTGCTTTTTGGGCACAATAAATGGTCGTTTGTGTGCTTCTCCGCGGATCGAAATCAAGCCGACTGCCGATGCGCTCTGTACTGCGAACCCCTTCATTTCGTTCATGATCGACTTTGAGGATGACGGTTCGTTCGGAACCGGCAATAGGTATATCTTTGAGTTCTCTGTGGATGGCATTGATTGGAATAGTTTTTATAGCACCGGTAGCGTTAATTGGGGTTATACCCAGCGACCTACGAACTTACAAGAAGGTTGGTATCGTGTGTCGGCAGCGCGATTGGGAGAAGAGGAACAACCCGACAAATGGATCTCCAGCGAGCCTGTTTACATGGAGAAGATTGAAGGAGGCTGTACGCCCTTCAGGAATCCTTGGCCTGACGAGATCTCCGATGAAGTCTGTCCGCGGGGAACAATTCTTTTCCGTGAAGACTTCGGCGGCAACGATCCTTCCGATCCGATCACCAGCCCGGTCCGCTTGACGACCATGAGTACTCGCTATACTCAGGTCTTTAACGTGCTCTCCCGAGTCCGCAGCGGACTTTGTGTGGTTGCCAAACATGGCTGGCAGAACAATCTCAATACCAGTACTACCGCTGATATGTATTCCCAATGGTTCATCCAGGACGACCATACCTATCCGAATGACTATAGCCGCGGCTACCTCTTGGAGGTCGATGGAATCGGAGGAAATGATGCGTTTTATACTACTACCTTCCCGGTCTGCCATGAGTTGGATCTCTCTTTCTCCGCTTATGTGGCGAATGTGCTGGAGCCCGGACATGATTTTGCCCGTCCTAAAGTACGTTTCTTGATTCAAGACGAACTGACCAACGACACAATCTGGGAACAATCCACAGGAGCGATTGAGCCGGCTCCTGCGGACTATAGGCAGTATGGTTTTCCAACGAATATGTCTGCCCCTTGGCACCTTGTAGGTGCATCGTTCCACGTGCCCGAAGGAGTCAGCTCCATACGGCTCTCTATCTTCAATGATGAGCATAAAACCGGAGGAAACGACTTCGCAATGGACGATATTGAGATCCGGCTCTGTAAACCCGAAGTGTCCATTCTCTCCGATCACGAGATTTGCATGGATTCATCGTATATTTTCGAGGCGGAAGTGACTGCAGAAGGCGGTTTCAAAGCACCTTATAACTACCTCTGGCAGTATGCCACGGACAGCTTGCAGTTCAATAGTGACGGCTGGACTAATGTCACCTTGGGGCAGGAGCTGTCTTTCGATTCCGTCAAACTGTCCGACGCCGGATGGTACCGCCTTTGCGTCACTTCCGAAGGGGTGGATGTGGAGACCGAACGATACTGCCGCGCGACGAGCGCACCGTTCCATCTCACGGTGAATGACTGTACGCCGCCATGCCCGGAACTGCAGTTCGCGGAAGTGGATACCGTCGTTTGCGACACTCTCATGCCGTTCCTCTGGCATGACACCCTGCTCACCGAGCCACGCTCGTTCTCTATCCTTTATCATAATAAGTACGGCTGCGACAGTGTGCTCGTGACATACAATCTGCAGACGGAGATCTGCTGCCCGGATCTGCGGTTTGCCGAGGTCGATACTACCGTCTGCGACACCCTCATGCCGTTCCTCTGGCATGACACCCTGCTGACCGAGCCTCGCTCCTTCTCTATCCTCTACAAGAGCGCGAAAGGGTGCGACAGCCTTTTGACCACTTACACGCTGCATAATGAGATCTGTTGCTATGACCTGCAGTTCGCCGAAGTGGACACTATCGTCTGCGACACACTCATGCCCTTCACGTGGAGGGGACTGCTTTTCACGGCACCGGGTGAGCAAAAAACAATGCTTCAAGACCGCCGCGGCTGCGATAGTCTGGAGACGACATGGAAACTCGCTACCGAGGTCTGTTGCTACGATTTGCAGTATGCGCCGAAGGACACCGTCGTCTGCGACACCCTCATGCCTTTCACTTGGAATGGCTTGGTGTTCGACGATCCCTCGGTGCTCGAAGTGATGGAATTCAGTCCCCGCGGCTGCGACAGTATCCTGCATATTTACACCTTGGACACCGTCCATTGCGAGCGCCTGTACCCTCTTATCGTCAATAAATACAACTGGCAGCTGCTCTGCGACAACACGGTGCTGCATCGCCTCTTCCCCGAGCAAATACCTTTGGCTTTCCAGTGGTACAAGGATGAAGCGCCTGTTGCGGGTGCTACCGAAGATGACTATGCGGAGCAGAATGAACTGCACGGAATCTTCCAGCTGCGCGTCACCTTAATCGGAGACCAAATCATCTGGTCCAACATCCTGGAAATACTCGATGAAATCGAAGAAACCCCGCTTCATGTACGTATTTTTAATAGTCGCGGCGAAGAGGTTACTGAGGAGCAAGTTACTCACGGTGTCTATCTCTACCGCTTTGAGCAAGGCGACGCTATATGGACTGAAAAAAGACTGATCCAATGAAAAATATCTATCCCATGAAACATATTGCAATGAAGATGATCTGCCTTCTTCCTTTCACCTTTCACTTTTCACCTTCCCTTGCGGAGCATTTGTTTGAAGCAGGTCTCCGGGCAGGCATGTCGTCCTATGCCGCGCAATGCCGCTATGTCTCGCCTGCACCGAGTGTCCATGCGGGGATCCAACTCAGCTATGCGTTCCATTCTTCGCATGTCATCGGTTTTCGTTTTGCGGCTACGCTGGACCGCCACCAAGCGGGCTTCCGCCAAGCGAACTATACCGATACCTATTCGGTCATTGATGTAGAAAACGCTCCGATGCAGGTGGATTACTCGATCGGGCTTTTGAGCGAGACATACACCACATGGTCGGTCGGTATTCCGCTGCAACTGGCGCTTGCCAAAAATCATTTTGCGCTCTATCTGGGACCCAAGATCGTCTTCCCGTTCCGGTCCCGTTGGACCGAAAAAGCAGAGAAGGCAGCCCTGTCGGTTTATTATCCGGAGCAAGATAATAGGGTTTATAACTCCTATCCTCTGGCGGCATCGCCTTCTTTCCAAGAGACGCAAAACGGCACAACCCAACTGCCTCCTGTTCAGTATTGGATTGCCGCGGAGATCAGTTACGACATCCCGGTCCACACCGGTCTGCGCACCAAGTCATACATCTCCGTCGGGCTCTATTTTGACTATTCGCTCTCTGCCGTCACAGCCGATCCCTCGGACCGCATATCGCTCCTTATGCTCTCCGACACACGCGACGGCTTTCCGCTCCATCGGATCATGACGCCGGTCGTCTCCGCTTACCGCCAGGGACGAAGACTGGTCACCTCCCGCAATCCCTTCGATTTTGGCGTCAAAATAGCGTACCGTTTTGCACCCTATAACCCTCGCCGTCAGGCGTACAAAATGTGTCATTGCAATGATTGATAGCGTTTTAATTTGCATATATCGAAAAATAATAGTACCTTTGCAACGGATTTGACCATGAGACGTTTCCTGCACATATTTTTCTGTTGCTGCATCTCTTTGCAGTCCTTTGCCCAGCCCAAAGAACCGCTTCTTCTGACCTGGGGCACCACAGAGGTCCCGGACAGTCTCAAGAAGACCAATCCCGAGCGCCTCGCCTATCCCACAGCCTTGGAGGATGAGGTGCCGGTTATATACTGCGACGGCGACTTGGAGGAGATCGGTCTGTTCTCTGTCAGCGGAACCCGCAAAGTGGCGTTCTCGCCGGGAAACCTGCAATGGACCTCTCTCGGCACACACCGCTGTGCGGATGGGACCATCCATCCGGGCACATGGCGCTTTGCACCCAACCAATGGGAGTTCATCGGTCATGACAATTATAATATTTCCGAGACGTATACGGGCTGGATTGACCTCTTCGGATGGGCTACGAGCGACTGGCCTGGCAGCGGCGTGTCGGCATACCATCCTTATAGTAAAATGTACACCGATGGCGCCTGGCGGTCCGCCAATACCGGCATGAGCGGCGACTATAAATACTGCGACTGGGGACAATACAACGATATTAAGAATGTATGGTCAACCGACTCTGCCGGCACATGGTACACGCTGAGCCGGAGCGAATGGGAATACCTGTTCACAGGCAGAATGAATGCCGAGGAACACTACGGTCGCGGCAGAGTGGCAGGCATAACGGGTATGATCCTGTTGCCGGACGAATGGGAGTTGCCGACAGGGTTGAGTTTCCAAAGCGGGAGTGAGACAACATGGGACGATAATTCTTATACCGTCCGCGAGTGGCGGCAGATGGAAGGCAACGGCGCCGTGTTCCTTCCTTTGGCGGGTGTGCGCGGGATTACAATCGGACAAGGCGTTTACAGGAGCTCTACCGGCACTGCCTCCTATGGCAGCACTAGTAGTACGGCTTGGTGTCTGAGTTTCGACGAGACGTATGTTAAGGATGCAAGTTATTCAAACGCACGTATGTTCGGTTATAGCGTCCGCCTCGTCAAAATCAAAGAACGCCTCGTCGCTTTCCCTGTCGGCGGAGGACGTTATGTCCGCTTTGCGCCGGGGAACTTGCAATACAGCGCCGAAGGAACCCACCTATGTGCGGACGGCACGACCCAACCCGGCACATGGCGCTTTGCCGAACACCAGTGGGACTTTGTGGGCGATGAGGAAAACGGAAATGTCTTCGATTCCAACGGACAAAAATGCAATAATAACTTGCGCGGAGAGAACTACACCGGCTGGATAGACCAGTACAGTTGGGGCACCTCCGGCTATAACGGCAAAACGCCGTGGCTGACAAACAACAACAATGCGGATTTCGTATGGGGTTTGGTGAATGGCGAAGCGGTGCATGGCGATATAGACACCACTTGGTACGACTGGGGAGCCTATAACCAGATAGGAAACGACCCTCCCGGCACGTGGCGCACGATCACAAAAGCGCAGTTTGACGTCCTTACCCGTAGCAACTCACTCCAAGGGCTGGCTACCGTGAATGGTGTGGAAGGGCATGTTTTCCTGCCCGATGAATGGGAACTGCCGGATGGACTGAGTTGGACGGGACTGCCGCAGGACTACGACGTGAATGTCTATACTCTGGAGGAATGGGAACGGATGGAGGCGAACGGAGCAGTCTTCTTCCCCAAGACAAAGAATTTTGCTCCCGCGAATCCGAATATAGATATCTTTGGCAACTACTGGACGGCTACAGGGGCAACGGGTTTGAATAACACCCCTGTTACGACGAGTGCGGTGGAAATTTTCTTCAGCCCCTATTACTATAATATCAACCGTAATAACACCTATCGTACGAGTAAAAGCTGCGTGCGACTTATTCAATATGTCAAATAACGTCCGGAAAATAATATGCACTTGGTACTTTGTACTTGGTACCTTCGTCCCTTGCATGGCGTTGCAGACCACCGAGGGAACGGAGTTCTGGGTGACCTTCCTCAATAATTACAGCCAGCCCGTCGGTTCGACGGAGATGACGCTCAAACTGATCGCCTCCTCCCGTCAGGATGCCTCCCTCACGATCACGAACCCGCAGACAGGATGGTCGGTTTCATCGGATGTTTTCGCGCACCAAGTAACCGAGATCACGATCCCGCACGAGCAGGGTTATACGTACGGCAACGGGGTAGTGGAGAAGCGCGGACTGAAAGTGACGAGCAGCGCGCCGATCTCACTCTATGCCTCCAATTACGTGGCGCACACCTACGACGCCACGATCGTGCTGCCCCTCGAAGCGCTCAGCAACGACTATATCATCCAGATATACGAAAACAACCTCATGTCCAAAGAGTTCGGTATTGTTGCGACTGCCGATGGGACAAACCTGACGATCACGCCTCATGCGCGTACGCGTGATAATAAGGTGAAGAATGTACCCTTCACGGTCACTCTCAACGCCGGCGAGACTTACCAGGTGATGTCTGCGGACAACAGTAATGATTTCTCCGGTTCGCGCATCGTGTCGGACAAACCCGTAGCGGTCTTCAGCGGACATGTCTGTATCAACGTACCGACCGGTAACCCTTGGTGCGACCATATAGTAGAGCAGCAGACGCCGGTAGTTCTCTGGGGCAGACAGTTTGCCGTGACGCAGACCGCAGGTCAGTCCGGCGACCGCGTCATGCTCACGGCGGCGGAGGATCAGACCCAAGTGCGCGTCAACGGTGCACTGGCTGCTACGCTCAACACCGGCGAGTCGTACGAATGGCGGCTCACAGACCGCTCCGCGTGGGTCGAGACATCCCGAGCCGCCGCCTGCTATCTCTATCTGGAGGGAGCGAGGGATAATAACATGACCGGCGATCCCTCCATGGTGCATATAACGCCCGTGGAGCAGAGGACCAAGGAACTGACTTTTGCTACCTTCCAGACCGACGAGTCCCGCACCCACTATGCCAATGTGGTCACCACGGTTGCAGGAGCTGCGGCGATGCGCATGGACGGACAGAGCGTAGCGGATTTCTTTGAACCTCTCACCGGCAATTCCTCCCTCCGTTTTGCACAGATTCCCGTGGCGCACGGCACGCACACTTTGGCTACAACTTCCGACGGTTTCATCGGACATATTTACGGCGTCGGCTACTGCGAGAGTTACGCCTATAATATGGGTCAGGCGGTCACGCCGCTCACCGGTCTGATCGTTGTGAATGGTCAGTCGCGCAGCGAGGTCGATTACAACGACGAGTACTGCTATCTGCAGCCCGTTGCTTTCCGTCCGAACACCAATATCGACTACCTCGCCGTGCATTGGAATTTCGGTGATGGCAGCGAGAGCGACACGCCCGAACCGACCCACCGCTATGCTTCGCCCGGCGACTATCTTGTGACGATGTATGTCACCGGACCGGATAACAAAGACACGGCGCGCACGACGCTGCATCTGACGGATATACTCCACGAGTCGCTTAACATAGTCCTCTGTGAAGGCGAGAGCTACACACTGAACGGCATTGCCTATACGGAGACGGGCACCTATTCCCAGACCCTCACTTCCGCCGGAGGCTGCGACTCCATCGTCTCCCTCCACCTGCAGGTCAACGACACCTCAGTCCGTTATGACACGATACGTGCTTTTGCCGGAACCTCCGTCTCATGGCATGGACGTTGGTATCGGGAATCCGGCAACTACCGCGACACCATGCAATCCCAAGCCGGCTGCGACAGTATTATCCAACTGACGCTGCTCTTGATCGAACCCGTTCAGGAGATGTATGACACCATCTGCTGGCAGCCCACTTACCGCTTCATGGACTATGACTACCCGATTCCGCCGATGGACGGACTGGACCCGACGCAGTATTATAACTACACGGTCGAGTACCGCGATGTGGTGGAGTGTCTGACCTACAAGATGCACCTCGCTATCATCAATGCCGCCGACGGCGAACAGATCATCATCCATGACACGATCCAACAAGGCGAGACCTATACTTTCTTCGGGCAGACCCTGCGCAAAGAAGGCACTTATACCCACAGCCTCTCTCTGGCGTGCGAATGTACGCGGACGTATATTCTCTATCTGAAGGTCCTCTCGTACCCGATCTTGGAGGAGTCCGCCGTCCTCTGCCACGAGGACACGATCCGCTTCCGCGGGCACGAATATACCGTTCCGGGCGTGTATAACGACACCGCTTTCTCGCTCACCGGCATCGACGCCGTCTATCGGCTGAACCTCTCCGACGGACGCAGTTTCAGGGATTTCTCTATTATCATCACTGCCGGAGATCCTTTGCCGCCGCCTGTGGGGAATGTCACCGAGTCCGGCACATACCGTTTTGTCTATACCAACGCCGCAGGCTGCGACTCGATCGTCACATGGTATATTGGCGTCAACGAACGCTGTATTGTGCCCCAAGAGGAACATGTCTCGCTCTGCGCGGGAGAAGTCTATGAATGGCATGGACGCGAACTAACGGCAAGCGGCGAGTACCACGACACCCTCTGGCATTCCGCGCCCACCGAGTGCGACACGGCGGTCGTCCTCTATCTCAACAAAATGCCCGTGGCGGAGAAAGACACCTCGATTGCCCTCTGTCAGGGCGACTATTGCGAGATAGGAAACGAGAAACTCTCCGAACCGGGCAACTATACATTACATCTGCGCGCTGCCAACGGCTGCGACAGTATTGTCTCAGTCCGGCTGAGGTGGAAACAGGATTACAGAGACACCACCTTTGCTACCATCCATTATGGCGATTCGCTACAATGGGAGAATGAATATTTCTCCGATTCCATCGAGCAAATCCGCGGATTCGTGGCGTCCAACGGCTGCGATAGTCTGCGGGTCTTGAGTCTCCATATCGACTATAGCCTCACGGTCGAGCAAGAGTCATGGGAAGGCGGTTGCGGAGACGGAGATTTCTTCACGCTCCATCTCTCCCTTTCGCGGCTCGTGGACTCGGTGCGTTTGACTTTCTCCGAAACAGCCAAAGCAGCAGGTTTGCGCGATTCCATCGTATATATCCATGCCAAAGAGGCAGACATCTTGATCCCTCATGCCGGTGTACATGCAGGTTCATATACCTGCGAGGTGGCGTTGGTTCATGACACCCAAACGCTCTATACCACTTCTTTTGCTTTCACGCTCCTCTATCCGGCTTCTGTCATGGAGCAAGCGTGGAATGATGTGGTGGCGATCCTCACGCACGATTTCAACGGAGGTTATGACTTTACCGCCTTCCAATGGTACGAGAACGGAGTAGCCTTGACCGGAGAGGATCACTCTTATCTCTATCGTCCGCTGATCATGGGCGGCGAGTACAGTGCGTTGCTGACCGAAGCCAACGGATCGCAAGCGATGACTTGTCCGTTGATCGCTACGTTCCAAACGGACATCAGTCTCTATCCCACGATCCTCAATGCGCGCCAAGTGATCCAATGCCATGTCTCTGAAGATGCGGAAATGTGGATCTACGACGCGCTCGGACGCCTGATCCTGCGTTGCGCCTTGACCACCGGAGACACCTCCCTCCTCGCGCCCGGAGCTACAGGCGTTTATATAGCACGCGTGCTCACGAAAAACAATAAGAAAGAACACACCTATAAACTGATTGTAAGATGAGATCCTCTTTCCGACATATGACGCATAAGGTGTTCCTCCTTTCACTTTTCACCTTTCACCTTTCACTTTTCCCCTTCCTCCTTTCACTTTTCACCTTTCACTTTTCACCTTCCCTTGCCCAGCACTATGTGGGACCTGCTCTCAGCGGCGGATTGGTGCAAACGCTTGACGACCTGCGGCAGACGCAATCCCGACTCTCCGGCGGAGGTGAACTCGGCGTGGCGTACCAATACCAACACGGACATCTGTTGCTCCACATGGGACTCAATTATACGCTCCAATGCCCGGTTCAATCGGTTGATAGTCAGTGGCTTAACAAGAGCATGATCGACACCCGGGGAGTGGCGGTCACGTATCGCGGTCTGTTGGATAACAGGTCAGACCAACTCTTCCTCCACCAACTCTCAATCCCCTTTATGGTCGGCGGTTCGTGGTCGGGTTTCTATCTGCTGGCGGGACTCAAGTTCTCCGTCGCCTTGGCTGCCCAAGCGCGTGAGACAGCTGCTCTCCGTACAGCCGGAGACTATAACGGACGTTACTACGAATGGTTTGAAGACATGCCCAATCATGGCTACCATGACTTCGAACCCGTCCGCTCCTCCCAAAATCTTCCCCTCTCCTCCTCACCCTCCTCCTCCCTCTCCTCCGGCGCTTCCTCTACCAACTCCCACTCCGCCGCCTCCCTCTCCGCCTCCTCCTCCGGCTCGCTCAATCGTTTCGACCTCCGGCTCGCTGCCGAGCTGGGCTACACCTTCCGTCTTCAGCCTTATTCTGGTCTCAAGTTGTCGCCCCTCCTCCGTGTGGGAGTATTTGCCGAGTACGGAATGATCAATATGCTTTCCTCCGCGGCTTCTTCATCGCTTTCCTCCGCTGCGGCTTCTTCCGGGCTTCCGCCCCGAACCACCGCCGACTGGTCGCAATACCTTTCGGTAAGTCTGACCCACATCTACGCATCGGACGAAGCAGCCAAAGCGCGTGCCAACATGCTCTTTTTCGGCGTCCGCCTGACCCTTCTTTTCCCCGTCGCCACCTCCCCCGACCAATACAAATGCCGTTGCACCGGCATCTGGCAGTAATTCGCCCCTACATTCGCCCCTCTCCCCCTCCTCTATTCCTCCTCCCCTCCTCATTCGGCATTTCCGCCTTTGTATCCGCCATGCATGGCGGATCGGAAATGCCGCCCTCCGCGCCCTTCCGCGCCCCTCCTCCCCACCATTCCCCCTCCCCTTATGGGGAGGGTCGGGGTGGGGTTATTCCCTCCCTTGTGGGGAGGGTCGGGGTGGGGTTATTCGCTTTTCTCCCTCCAAAATTTGTATATTCAAATTATTTTTTGTACCTTTGCACCCGAAATGAAGTCCGAATCGACCCTAAATAAGGCCCGCATCGGGGTACTTTCGTGGTAATCCTAGACTTTGTTAATTGATACTACGACACAATAGACTGAAACACAGCACATTACGCGCCATGGCAATGCACTTGAAAACCATAGTGATTAACCGTTTGAAATGGGACGGATTCAATTTTGTCTCACTTCCGCGGACAGACACGCCTCACAAACGGGGTGTGCACTATTTCCATCCCCCTGTGGAAGTGAAAACTCTATGGGGCGCCATGGACACACGAAAAGAAGGCCGGCACTACAAAAAACGCATAGTCGTCCGCCATTCTCGCTTCCGTTTGGGTCTCTTCGAACTCTACGCCTACCATTTTCCGACCCATTGGTCCGATGCATGTGTCGCCAACCGCGAGTTGATCAAAGAAGCCCAAAAACAGGCGCACGCCATCGAGCATGACCATTCCTTGGAGGCGATGGAATGGCGTGTGCGGTTCTTTAACCATTATTTTTCTGTCGTCAAAGGCGGCGCGAAGCCGGAAGAGGGCATGAAGCGCTATGCCCGTTTCTACCAATATACCTACGTCTCGATCTACCGCCAACTCCAAGCCGAGCGGAAGAAGGCGCAAGAAGAGGTGAATTTGGACGATTTGAGCTTCGAAGCGATCGATTTCCGTATAAGAAAATGCCGTTTTTCGAGCCCTTTAAGAAGGTCGTACAACTATTTTTCGGAGTGCAATTTGCAACCGCCTGATTTACAAGAGATTATAAATATAGAAAATATTCCTCGTACAACTGCAAAATTTGCGTATGTGCGCGAAAAGCAGTAATTTTGCACCGGATTTCAAAATGAATAATTCACCACCCACCGGTGAGCAAAAAAATGTATGTGAATATGAAAAGTAAAAATTTAGTCGGTCTGCTGTTGGTAGCAGGAATGTTATTAGAAGGAACATGCGTGTATGCGCAAAAGGTTCTCATTAACAATGTGTATTATACGCTGGACGGAACGTCCATGACGGCTGAGATAGCTGTGCAGAGCAGCAGTACAGCCGTTGGCGACATTGTGATCGGCGACTCTGTGAGTTATGAAGGCGCGTCTTATGCTGTAACCGGCATGGCGGACGAAGCGTTCGAGGATTGCAATCAACTGACATCCATTGTATTGCCACAAACTCTGCGTTACTTAGGTAAAAATGCATTCCTCAGATGTACTAATCTGACCTCGTGTATCATTCCGGACAGTACCATTACGGAGATTCCGTTTGAGGCGTTCTGGAAGGCAGGTCTGATTGAATTCCGTGTGCCGGAAGGAGTGACGTATATTGAGCAGCGTTCGTTTGAGCAAATGCCCAACTTGCAGCGCGTACACCTTGCTAATTCGGTGAAGTCGCTGACCTCGTGGTCTTTCTACAACCTACCTGCACTTCAAGATCCCATTTACAACGACAGCCTGTTTGTGCTGATGCCGAGAAGTTACAGCGGAGCGTACACGATACCTGCGGGCATTCAAGTGATTTACAAGAGTGCATTCTACGGCTGTACAAATATAACATCCCTTACCATCCCGGAAGGCGTGAAGCGGGTAGAGCACTACGGATTAATGTTCAGTCTCAACGCTGTCATCAAAACGCTCCATCTACCGGCTTCGTTGGAATATGTTACTCCAGGGGCGATTTTTGGCGGCTCATTGCGAAAAATCTCTGTTGCGGAAGGCAACACGCACTACACCACTTGGAACGACATGCTTATGACTATCAACATGGATACCTTGGTGTATTGTCCGGCGGCAATAAATGCCTCTTTCACATTGCCGGAAAGTGTCGTGCATGTTGCTGCAAGTGCTTTCTCTGTTACCGCTGTAGATCTGACCATGACCAACGTGCGCTCTATCGGCGAATACGCTTTCGAGGCCAACAGCCTTGGAAAGTATGACAGCAACAGACATTATGTCATACCGGAAACGGTGGAAGAAATAGGCGACGAGGCATTCTACCGCTCTTATTCCATGGATCAGGTAACGATACCTTCCTCGCTTAAACAGATGGGTGAACAGGTATTTGCCGACAGTCCGAGACTCAAGAAGGCGGTCATCAAAAGTACCATGATCGGTAAAGGACAATTCCGAATCTGCAATAATCTGGAAACAATCGAGATCGGCGACAGTCTCAAAGAGATCCGCCCTTATGCTTTCCATAAATGTCCCGCACTATGGTACATCCGGATGCCGAAAGCCAATGATTATTTCCGTACGATAGACGGTGTGCTCTTTTCGGCAGACACGACGGCTTTGGCTCTTTATCCGCCTAAGCATGACGGGAATATAATTGTTTTACCGGAGCAGACGACGACCTTACGTTCCGGTTCGTTGCGAGGAATAGACAAGGACAAACTGGTGCTTTCGAGGCAAACAGCGTTGTTAGAGAACGAAGTCTTCGGCGGATATTTCTGGGGAAATGATGACACACCGCTGCTTGACACGATCGTAGCGCCGATGATGTCCGTTCCTGCGACGCAGGGCAATCCTTTCAATCTGCTCAATCAAGCGCAAACAGTCCTTTTGGTGCCCTGTGATTCGCTCGCGGAAATTTACCGCGCCAACAGCATCTGGAAGGGCTTTAACATCCAAGTGGACAATACTTTGCTGGAGCAAGATCAGCAGGATCAGGAGGTGACCACAGAACCGGAAGAACACAGCGTGCAGTTCACATGGCCGGCCGTGGAAGGTGCCAGTTACTACACGCTTATCATCTGGGCGAACGAGGAGCGGACGGAGAAGATTTGTACGCTGACATTCAATACCATGGGACAGCTCGTCGAGATCGACTTCTCCAAGCACGCACCTGCGCGTCTGCCGCAAGAAAAGGAAAGCGACTCTTTCTCTTTCCGGTACAACGGCTTGGATGAAAACACCGATTACTGGTTCACTCTCACGGCTTTTTCTTCCGATGAAATCGAGCTTTATTCCACTTCCGGTTCGTTCAAGACGCTCGGTAATCAAACACCGACAGGAATGGAAAATATACAAAGTGACCATGTACCTTGTACGAAAATTATCCGTAACGGAAAACTTTATCTGATTTACGAAGGACGGATGTACGATGTACGAGGAAACCAAATCAAATAATATACGATCATGAAAACGAAAGTATCTATTATTCTTGTTTGCCTGACGATGATGGCAAGCAGCGCCTACGCAACGGTATATACCGGCATGTGCGGAGAGCATGTGAGTTGGACGCTTGACAGCGAGACCAAGGTGCTCACTATCTCAGGAACGGGTGAGATGTACCATGATGGTCACTTTTCCGATGCTCTTCATTGGCATGGTCAAAATCTCAACTCTGCTTTTCAGTCGGTTGTGATAGAACCCGGAGTGACTTCAATCGGTTATTGGGCTTTTGCCAATTGTACAAATCTGAAGACCATCAGCCTACCGGATGGTATAACGGTGATAGAAGCCAATGCGTTCTACAATTCAGGTCTCACATCCATCGTGCTGCCCAATAGTGTCACGGAAGTGCAGGAATCAGCGTTCATCGACTGCAAACAACTGGCCTCTTGTGATTTGGGGCGAGGTATAAAGCATATCGGCAAGAACTGTTTCTGGGATTGTACTGCACTCAAATCCATCAAATGGTCGGATTGCTTGGAGACGATAGGCAGCGGGTGTTTCATTTCCTGGGGCTCCGGTTCTTCTTCTGAACCCGGTAAGATTCCTTTGCAGGACACATTGGTTTTTCCGGCTACGTTCCGTTCTATGGATGAGATCTTCAGTTGTTATACCAACGTCAAAGTGGTTATCTGGAATGCTCGTCGTCCTCAAGGAAGCGGGATGGGACCGCTGTATAACTACTATCATAGTTATGATGAGATTATCGTGGGGGATGAGGTAGAAGTTATTCCTGCCAATTTGTTCCGGGATCAGACAAAGATAGACACCATTATATTGCCGGAAAGTGTCGAATCCATCGGACAAAATGCGTTTAACGGATGTAGAAAACTGCAATATGTCAACATCCCTGAAAATGTGCAAACGATTGGCAAAGCGGCATTCTATAATTGCGCTGCGTTGACGTCATTGGAATTGCCGGAAGGCATCAGCGAAATCTATGGCTCTACTTTCTACGGATGTAAAAATTTGACGCGGATTACCATTCCCGAAGGCGTGACTGCTATAGGAGAGAGTGCGTTTAGCGGTTGTTCGGTACTGGATTCTCTTGTGCTCCCATCAAGCCTGCGCACTATTTCCGAGTCGGCTTTTGCGAATATGTCGGCACAGAAGGACTTGGTTATTCCCGACAAGGTCATTACTGTTTCCGGTCACGCTTTTGAGAACTGGAAGAATCTGGAAAAACTGACAATAGGAAAGGGTGTCATGTTGTTTGGCGATCAGACTTTTGCCGGAGACTCTGCCATTAAAGAGATCCGGACGCTTTGTGCGACACCACCTGTTATCTCTGCCGCCACGTTCAACGGAGTGCCGGATAGTGCATGGCTGTCCGTTATTCCCGGGACGGAGAGTCTCTATCAGAGCGATGCCAATTGGAGTCGTTTCCGCTTGACGAACCTGCCTGACACAATGTATGTGCCGAAGAATGTGACGGTGGAGGCGGAGACTACAACCGCGATGTTCACCTGGCCGACAGATAGTGCAGCTACCACCTATCAGTTAGACATCTATAAGGACGGCAACAAGTTCTGTTCGCTTACGCTGGATGCCTATGGCCGCTTGCTCGGCATCTCGTTTGCACCCGGCAGGAGAAATACCGAGGAACAACCTGCGGCAAACAATGGGTACGCTTTGAGTTTCATGGTTACCGGTCTGGATGCGGCTTCGCGGTATAACTACGTGCTCTCTGCCTTGGACGAAAACGGCACGCCGCTGCATGTCTATATCGGTGATTTCGCTACGCTGGGCTATGAAGGCGAATTGCAAGGCGGAGGTGATGAGGTTATTCCGACACCGCCTGTTATTCCGTCCAATCCTGAGGCGAAGCAAAGCACAGGAATTGTACCAAGTGACCAAGTACAAAGTACAAAGATTATTATGGACGGAAAACTCTATCTGATGTACAAAGGACGGATGTACGATGTACAAGGAAACCAAATCAAATAATATACGATCATGAAAACGAAAGTATCTGTTATTCTTGTTTGCCTGACGATGATGGCAAGCGGCATGTATGCGACGGTCTATACCGGCAGTGTGGGACCGGAGTTGACGTACACGTTGGACTCGGGGACCGGACATCTGGTGATCGAAGGCCGCGGAGCCATGACCTCGGACGCGTTGAGTAATTATCCGACGAGGGAGTATGTGAAGACCGTCTCCTTCCCGGAAGGACTGACTTCGATCTGCGCGAACGCTTTTCACGGGTGCTATAACCTGCAGTCGATCGTTCTGCCGGACAGCGTGACAACTATCGGAGCGTACGCTTTTCAGGAATGTACCAAGATGACCAGCGTCAATCTGGGTAAAGGAATCAAGAGTATTGGCGATCAGGCGTTCATTTTCTGCTCTGCGTTGCGGAAGGTAAGATGGTCCGATTGTCTCGAATCCATCGGTGCGATGGCGTTCTACAACTGCACGAATATAGGCGACACGGTCTTCTTCCCGAAGACCTTCAAGACGATGGGCTGGGGAGCTTTCGGATCGGAGAATTACAACAGCGACTCCAAAGTGATGGTGTGGGAAGCTATTCACGCGAATGATTTCATTCGATATGAATCAGACGTGCCGGGAGAGAACCATTTTACCCATATCATTTTCGGCGACTCGGTGGAATACATACCGAATATGTTGTGCAAGTTTATGTACAACGACTCCATCACCCTGCCGGAGACGGTCAAAGAGATAGGAGCGAGTGCTTTTACCAACTGCAGCCGTTTGCAGAAAATCAATATTCCGGAAGGGGTTACTAAAATAGGGAGTAGTGCTTTTGCGGGATGCAAGAAGCTGAAACAACTCATTCTGCCGTCCGGATTGCAGGAGATCCCGGAGCAATTGTGCAACTTATGCGAAACCTTGGACTCCGTCAAACTACCTGCCGGACTGACCGTCATTCCTCAAAAAGCGTTTAACGGCTGCTCGTCGTTACGATCCATCAAAATCCCTAATTCGGTGACCAATATCGGCAATGATGCATTCGGAAATTGTCCGTTGGATACGGTGGTTTTTCCATCTTCGCTTAATGTGTTGGGTAATGGTGTGTTTAACCAACTGCTTCTGACCTCCAGTCCGAAACATCTGGTTCTAAACGACAAGTTGGTAGCAACGGGCATGAGTACTTTTGCTAATTGGAGCGATCTGGAGACCATTGTGATCGGCAAGAACGTGTCTATTTTGGGTCAGGACTGTTTCTTGGGCGACTCGCTGGTGAAGGACATCACCTGTTATGCCGCACAGCCGCCGCTGATCTACGACGCTACGTTTGACGGCGTGCCGGACACGGCTGTGGTACATGTGCTTGCCGGCAGCGTGGCGGCATACAAGGCTGCGCAATACTGGTCCCGTTTCCGCATCGTGGCTCTGGACGGCGAAGAAGTGGTACAGAAGAAAGTGACGGTGGAGGCGGCAGAGACGACGGCGGATTTCACATGGCCGACCGACTCCGCGGCGCAGTCTTACCAGATCGATATTTACAAGGATGGAGCGGTCTTCTGCAAGCTGACGCTGGGTAGCCGAGGTCAGTTGTTGGGGATCAATTTCTCTGCTCCGGGTAGAAAAAATAAGCAAATGGTAAATGGACAAATGGTCAATGCCTCCACCCTTTCGTTCAAAGTGACGGGACTGGATGAAGCCTCGCGCTATACGTACGTGCTCTCCGTATTAGATGCGCAAGGCACACCGATCCATGTCTATGTCGGCGATTTCGCGACCTTGGGGTATGACGGCGATCTGAAGTACGACGGCGATGAAGTGATCCCGACGCCGCCTATTATCCCGTCCAACCCGGATGCGCAGACACCAACCGGTATTGAGACCGAAAGCGAGAGAAGTTCTTACTCCGTCGTGTTCCGAAACGGACAGTTGTTGTTTGTGACCGAGGAAGGTGTATTTGATGTGCTGGGCAGACGAATTGAGTAGCCATAAATGATCCCTCTCCCCTCGGGTTGCCGACGCGATCATCACGGGATCATCTCCCGACCATCACGCGATCACCTTAGGACGACATCGGCACGACAATAGCCCCACAACGGCTTTTGCCGTGCTTTTTTGTCATGAGTTTATTCCAATACTCCGACCTACGCGCTGCATAGATTTTTCTTAAAATTATCGCAACACTACTAGGCGAAGATTATTTTGAATGTTCATTTATTGTTTTCAAACACCATAATATCTTTCACAGGATGGGATATGTAGTGACCATTGATCAAATCGTATTGGGTACGAGTGACAATAGTGTCTTCGCTTCTCCCACAATGACATTCTGAGCGTATTTTCGTTTCCTCGGTTGATACAATAAGATAGTATTCACTACTATTAACGCGCGTGTGGCTTTGATAATCCGTTGACTGCAACACAATATTAAGATGGTCTATAATATTATTGGCTGAGTCTTTAACCAGAACTATTTCACCATTTCCAGTTGAACATTCGTAATATACATGAAACAGTTGATAACCAACATTTGCAAGTGAACAATCATGTTTGTAATGTGAAAATGATACATATTGCACTTCTTTGAGCTTATCTTCTACAAAACGCAAAACATGTATCGAATCATCTGCATTAGGTATTATAGAGGAAGGATGTTGAAGCCCACCGATATAACCGAAGTCAGTCAAGTTCCACTTTGACTGTTTTGGATAACAAATTTGCCAATTAGTGTTTTGTCTGCTTCTGCGAAAATGGTTAAATCCGGAATTATTATAAATTTCTAGGCGAAGTCTATAATCCAAATATGCGATTTGTTGCTCTCCGTAGAGTTCGGAATAGGCAAAAATATTCGGTGCTTGTACGCGCCATACGGTCGTATCTATATGTTTGGGGATTAATTTTGTTGTGCTCTTACTTGCCACAAAAACAATATTCTGACACGTGTCAAACGTTAAAACAGCTTCATACTCGCCTTTTTTCTCTTCGATATAAATTTGTCCTGCCTCAGCACATGTACCGCTACTATACGATAGGATTGAATAACGTGGGTACATCTGCCGAGTGATACATATGTCGCCTATTTCGTATGTGATGGTTATGCAATTGGATTTACAACCACACAGCAATCCCATAAGAAATGTTACTACATAAATAGTTAATCTGGATAATTTCATCTTATATTCTTGTATCTGATATTGATGCTTCTTTGGCTTCACCATTGCAGATTAAAATGGCAGCAGATAATGGCATAGGCACCGGCAGGGGCGATAAGCGTTCTGTCACGATTGGCAAGACAGGTAGCGATTTCATCGAAAGTGGGATATATAACTCCTAATCCGAGTTCCGTTTCTATCTTTGGATAACAATACACTCCTCTTGTCACCCGGATTATATGTCCGTTTTCAGTAAGCCTTTCAATGGCTTTTTGAACGGCGGCAGCAGAACCATAGTGGGCGAAACGGGCAGGAGTGAACGCGACACCCCTTCCGCTCTTTTTTAATGATGTTAATATCTTATCCTCAACAGATTGCATTTACTTTTTGTTTGAAATTTGTCGCAAATTTACTGTAAAATTTCGACATACGCAAATGTTCTGACAAAAAAATTCAATTTAACATTCTTTTTTTACATTTTTAGCATAAATAACCACGAGTTGCCTCTTACTTACCTCTTACTCGCCGCCGTCCGTAAAATATAAGTAATGCCAGAAAGTATTATCCGATTCATCAAAGTCCTCTAAATAATAGCAGCTCATAGAATATTGTTCTCCGAGTTCTTTTAGAAAAACATTGTCTGCAAAGAAATCCCATTCAAAATTCTTCATTAAAAAGATTTCCGGCGGAGTGTCTATCGTGCAAAATAATTGCCTGTTTAATGCTTTTGGATAAGGACGTGCGCTATGAGTTGTATTGAGATAAAAAACTAACAAAACGTGTATATTACCCATTTTTGAACATTCAGTAACGGCTTGACTATAACATCTCCACGCATGATCTATCCAATTATTCTTAGGACAATCTATTTCAAGAAGTTCGTCTATATGATAACTGTCTTTTTCTAATGAGCCACGAGAAAACTCATTAACCCATTTTGCGATTCTATTGTTCAACATTCCATCCATGCGCCTCGATAAATTCCTTCCCGTTATACAAATACGGCTGCATATCTCTGCCCCAACTCTGCGCCATCGGCACACCACTCGCATAATACATCGTGCGTTGCACTACCGTATCAGCCGTGGCATTCACTACTGCACAGATATTGCCAAGATGGTCTTTCACCGTGTAGAAATACGTACTGTCTGCCCAATAGCCTATCGTGTTGAAGATACGTAATGTAGTATCCTGCGGCGTATAGCAGGTCTCGATATTACCATTATACTCTGTAATGCGGTACTCCATGAAATTCGGTTCGAAGGCAGCATGCTCCAAATCATATGAAGATGTAACAGCCGTAGCAGGAACGGTATAGACGATAGATTTGTATTTTAATACTCTTGATTCAACCAAACGGTTCATAGAATCATATATATATATGCGAACGTACCCGTAGTATCTCCCCATAGCATTTGCGAGACAGCAATGTTGCCGTTGTAACATGCCGTACCCCCAACGAAAGAAGAAAGACTATCTGCATAGTACAATCTTTCCAAGAAATGTGTATTTTGTGTTTTAGTTGGCATTCTTGATAATCAACAACTATAGCATATTTATTTAATTCCACCAATAGGATTAAATAAAGATTTTTCTATCTTAATATTCTTCTTATAGAAAGCATTTAATTGAATACTGTCTTTATCAATTGAGCAATGCCACAAATCATAGCCTTGTTTTTTATAGAACTGGGCCTCCACATTCACATAAGACTTTGATGTAACAACATTATAACTATTACCAATTTGTGGGAACGGAATATTCACATGCAAACCGCCTTCTATAAAAACAACAAGTATATCCGATGAATAATTAATTACCACATGTCCGATACTATCAGTTTGGTATTTCATTATAGTACCATCTTCAGAATATACATATAGTAAACCTCTTTTTACAGGAATAGTATCCCTTGTTACAGGGACAATTTCAAAGAGATTGATCTCTATTATCGAATCCGTTGTCATATTGGGAACGCACGAATAATTTACTCCAAATGGAACAAGAGAAACATATCCTCCTCGGCTACTCCATGTCCCTTTAGAAATGCTCTTAATAGTTTTACCTCCCACATCGTAGAATCTGCTGCTCTTCAGTATATAAGTGCTATCTGGAGAAATAAGCAAACTATCCCAGACAACTTGACTTGGTTCGGCAT